>JALCQM010000073.1 GCA_022651245.1 Lactobacillus sp. | reverse complement strand
ATATATACAAAGAGGCAATTTAGGTCCAAAAAAGAGAGGCGTCTACGCACAATTTTTTAGGCTAATTGTCGTGTACCGGTTGCGGCGCATGTCATACACGACGAAAAATTTATTTTTCAATATTAAAATTCGATGAGATCGCTCTCTTTTTCGAGGGTAAATTGCCTCTTTGTATATAAGGAGATCAGTGGGTGGTCAAAATCTGATGAAAAAGAAGGGGAGCATTCTATGGGTATTAAAATCAGTGGACTGGGTCTAGTGCAAAATTGTGGCGGATTTTTACCCAAGTGCGCAAAGTAGCGCTGGTAGCCGTCATCATCTAAGCATAAGGCGCTGGTTCGTCGCAATTGCGGAAGCGTTAACCGAGAGAAAAGGTGAGATGGAAAAGCTGGTAACAGTATTTGTGTGTTTTCAGTAAAGAGTCTGAAGGCTTTGGGATGGCGCTGATTGCTGTGGTATAATGCCAATTGAAACCGTCCGCAGAGACGTTATGGATTAGGAGAAAATAGAATGACAGATATTCCCAGTTTTACGCCGGTGTTGCTTGGGAGCGACATGAACGTTTACGGCATGGCCCGCTCTTTTCATGAGCTTACCGGCCAGGTGGTTGACGTGTATGCCAAAGAGCAGCTCGCACCGACCCGCTTTTCCAAGATTGTTAATGTGCATCTGATCCCGGATTTTGACTCGGACCCGACGTTTATCGAGCACATGCGCAAGGTTGCGGCACAGTATGCGGATCATCAAGAGAAGATCATCTTGATCGCATGTGGGGATGGGTACGCTGAACTGGTTTCTAAGCATAAGCCAGAGCTGAGTGAGACCTTCGTCTGCCCATATGTGGATTACGACCTCTTGAAGCGGCTAAACTCGAAGGAAAGTTTCTACCAAGTCTGCGACGAATATGATCTGCCATATCCTAAAACTAAAATCGTCACCAAGGCCATGTACGAATCTGGCGCCCAGATTTCGACGCCCTTCGAATTTCCCGTGGCGTTGAAGCCGACGAATTCGGTCGAATGGCTTCTGATCCACTTCGAAGGCCGTAAAAAAGCCTTCACGATCCACTCGCAAGTGGAACTCAACACGATCATTGCGAAGATTTACGACAATGGCTACACCAGCGACTTGATCTTGCAAGACTTCGTGCCAGGCGATGACAGCCACATGCGCGTGTTGAACGCCTATGTCGATCAACACCATCAGGTTAAGATGATGTGCCTCGGCCATCCTTTGCTTGAAGACCCAACACCCGCTGCCATCGGGAATTATGTTGCGATCATTCCAGAATATAACCAAGACCTGTATAAAAAAATGCAGAAATTCTTGGAAGACATCAAGTTCACTGGGTTTGCCAATTTCGATATGAAATATGACGAACGCGATCATACCTTCAAGTTGTTTGAAATCAACATTCGTCAAGGGCGCTCAAGCTTTTTCGTGACCTTGAACGGCTATAACTTGGCGCAATGGCCGGTGCTTGATTACGTTAGCGAAACTTTGGCAGAGCAGCCGACGGTGTACGGGAATAAGGACGAAAACAAACATCAGCTATGGTTGGGCGTCCCACAGTCGGTGTTCAAGAAGTACGCCAAGGACAACGCCGACAAAGCGCGCGCACTGCAATTACTGGCTGACAAGCGCTTTGGGACCACAGTGTTCTATAATAAGGATATGAGCCTCAAGCGTTGGTTGTTGATGCGGTACATGTTCCACAACTACGTGGGCCGCTATAAGCAATTCTTCGCAGAAAACAAAGGAGACGCCTAAGCACAGAGCGAAGCAAGGACGGGCTTAGGAGAGTGTATAAGGCAACGTGACGCGTTATGGCGAAGCCATAGGGTGGCGCGATGACTTATACGCCTCTCCGCTGTCCTTGCGCAGCTCGACTAAAGTACAGAGCAGCGCCGAGCGAATTTAGCGGTGTGTGTAAGGCAGCCTGGTCGCTGTGCGGCGTTAGCCGTGCAGTGGCCGGGATGACTTACACGCAACCGCGTTGCTTGGCAGAGCTCGACTAAAGCACAGAGCGGCGCCACACGAATTTAGGCATGTGGCTAAGGCGGCTTGGGTGCGTCGCGGGACGCGGCGTGACCGAGACGACTTAGATGCGATGCCGTTGTGTGGCAGAGCTCGACTGAAACACAGAGCGGCACAACCCCGTTGGCTTGCAGAGCTCAACTTAAGCAGCACCCCACATCTTTCATTCATAGGAGGTATCACCATGGCAACTGAAACAGAGTTCGAAGTAGAATCCATGCACTATAACCGCCTATTGCTGGCGGTTGATGATGATGACGATGAATCATCGCGCAAGGCATTTAATTATGCCTGCACGCTGGCGAAGATCTACGCGATTCCATTAGGGATCGTGTCGGTACTTGAAACTGGCGACTTGAACATCTATCAATCCCTATCGCCAGACCTATTGAGTGAGCGGCGTGGGGAGATCGCAGCGCACCTGAATACTTACGTCGAAAAGGCTGAGGCATTCGGCGCTCAAGATGTCCAACCGCTGATCGGCGAAGGTAAACCGGCGCACGTGATCTTAGAGGAGGTCGCGCCAGCATTTAAACCTGACTTGATCATTTTAGGGTCGCATAAGCGCCGTGGGCATAACCATATCGGGCATGTTGCTGGTGAAATCGCACGTGAAGCCGAAGCATCGGTCATTATCGTTAGGTAATTAAAAGGCTGTGCCGACCGGGCGCAGCCTTTTAATGTGGAGGGAATTATGCAATATACGAATGTGGCGATCGCCACGGTGATCGCGCGGATCAGCCGCTTCACCGTCAAAGTCGCGTTGGCAGGGCAAGAACAGCTGGCACACCTGAGCAATACGGGGCGGAACAAGGAACTGCTGGTCCCGGGTTTCCCCATCAGTGTGCGCAAGGCGGATAATCCGGCGCGCAAAACTCCGTACGACGTGTTGGCGGTTCAACGCGATGGTCGCTGGATCAATATCGACAGCTTGGCGCCGAACCGTGTCGTCAATGCGGCACTGCGCGATGGCAGCCTTGTGCTACCGGGATGCCAGGAACCGTTGGCGGTACATCCCGAAACGACTTGGCGTGATTCGCGATTAGATTTTGCTGGTCGCGACGATAACGGGCAAAAGTGGTTTGCGGAAACCAAGGGGGTCACGCTGGCGAACCAGACGTTGGCCGCCTTCCCGGATGCGCCCACCACCCGTGGCCTGAAACATGTGCACACCTTGACGCAAGCCCAAGCGGCAGGGTATGCCAGCTACTTATTATTTGTTGTGCAGTTACCAGGAATCGAGAAGATGACGATCTATCATGAACGCTTTGCCGAACTAGCGCCAGCAATTACTGCCGCCAAGGCTGCTGGGGTGCAAGTATTAGCGCTAGTATGCGAAACTGGCCCGGATAAAATAACGCTGAGCCATCAAATTGCGTTCGATGAGACCCTCCCGTTTCAAGAAGTCGCAGCTCCTGAAAATTAGAAAATACTCATCTCTAATTCATAATATCTTGACAAGATTGCTTAAAGTAATAATAAGAAATAAATTACAAGATATACCCGGAATGTGGCCGTTTCGGGTATTTTTAGTGGGATCATTCTGTAAATTCACGGAGTATGAAGAATATGAGAAAATTTTCAAGATTAGAAACTCAATTTGATTTAGGACGATTTGCCGCGTAGCATAGTCTATGATGCTTTCGCAAGAAAAAAGTTTGAACTCACAGAGGGAGGAATTTAATGACAACCAAAGTCGAGGTCAAGAACCTAACTAAATTGTTTGGTAAGCGCCAAAAAGCCGCCCAAAGTATGCTGGCGGCAGGCAAAACCAAAGACGAGATCCTGGCTGAAACCGACGTGACCGTGGGGGTGGACCGCGCCAACTTTACGGTTAATGATGGCGAAATTTTTGTCATCATGGGCTTATCTGGCTCTGGGAAGTCGACGACGATCCGGATGATCAACCGCCTGATCGATCCGACAAGCGGTAGTATTTTGATCGATGGTCAAGATATCGCCAAGATGTCTAAGGCAGAATTACAAACCGTGCGGCGACAAAAGTTGAGCATGGTGTTCCAAAGTTTCGCGTTGTTGCCTAACCGAACGATTCAACAAAACACCGAGTTTGGCCTTGAGATTCAAGGGGTCGCCAAGTCTGATCGCGCCCAAAAGGCTAAAGAAGCCTTAGCGCTCGTTGGCTTGAAAGGCTATGAAGACCAGTATCCTGCCCAGTTATCCGGGGGGATGCAACAGCGTGTCGGTTTAGCACGGGCGTTGGCGAACGACCCGGAAGTCCTATTAATGGATGAAGCTTTTTCCGCGTTGGACCCATTGAACCGTAAGGACATGCAAGATGAGCTACTAGACTTGCAAGAAAACATGCACAAGACAATCATCTTCATTTCGCATGACTTGAATGAAGCGTTGCGGATCGGCGATCGGATCATGATCATGAAAGATGGCCAGGTCGTGCAGATCGGGACGCCTGAAGAGATCTTGAGCCAACCGGCGGACGCCTATGTCGAGCGCTTCATTGAAGACGTCGACCGGAGCAAAGTGTATACCGCCGGGAACGTCATGGTGCGTGCCACGACGGTCAACATCGACAAGGATGGCCCGCGTTTGGCCGCCCGGCGGATGCGTGAAAATGAGATCTCAAGTCTCTACGCGGTCGATTCGAAGCGGCATTTGCGCGGGATCATCGATGCCAAGTCGGTGCGCAAAGCGATCGAAGCTGGCCAAAAAGACATCCGGCCGCTGGTTCAAGATACGGTACCGACGACGCATTTGGATACGCCGCTGGCCGAATTGATGGACGCCGTTTCCAGTACGCCGATCCCGTATGCGGTGGTGGACGATGATCACCGGCTCTTAGGGATCATCATTCGCGGGGCCGTCTTAGGGGCCTTGTCAGGAAACGAGGTGAACGTCAATGTCTAAACTACCATTAGCGCAGTGGGTCGATGCTTTTGTCGCGTGGCTGACCCAATTTGAAGGCTTTTTCTACGCGATCACGAACTTCTTAGGGGCAATCGTCAATGCGTTCCAGTGGGTCTTCGACTTGTTACCGATTCCGGTATTCATCGTCTTGATCGTGGCTGGAACCTGGTGGGTCATCCGCAAGACCAAACGGTATGGCTTGTTGCTCTTCGAGTTGCTCGGCTTGTTGTACATTTGGAACCAAGGGTATTGGCGCGATATGACCCAGACGTTGACCTTAGTGTTGACGGCGAGTCTGATCGCGATCGTCATCGGGGTGCCGTTAGGAATCTGGGCAGCTAAGAGCCGGCCAGTCGCAGTCGTCGTGAAGCCTTTGATGGACTTCATGCAGACGATGCCAGCCTTCGTTTATTTGATCCCAGCCGTCGCCTTTTTCGGAATCGGGATGGTGCCAGGGGTCGTTGCCAGTGTGATTTTTGCGATGCCGCCGACCGTGCGGATGACGCAACTGGGGATCCACCAAGTGTCAGACGAATTGATCGAAGCCGCCGATAGTTTCGGGGCGACGCCATGGCAAAAACTGTTCAAAGTGCAGTTGCCACTGGCCAAGTCGACGATCATGGCGGGGATCAACCAAAGCATGATGCTGGCCTTATCGATGGTCGTGATCGCGTCTATGATCGGGGCAATGGGCTTAGGGACGAAGGTCTACTTTGCCGTTGGCCGTAACGACGCTGGTGGCGGTTTTGCCGCCGGGCTCGCGATCGTGATCGTGGCGATCATTTTGGATCGGGTCACGCAAGCCCTCAACCGCAACAAGGTCTGAGGGGGTGTGGGGATGCGAAAACTCAAAGCATTAGTGCTCGCGTTAGTCGTCGTCGGCCTGGCCGCTTGTTCGAGCCGGCCGGCGAGCTACGACGCTAATAAGAAGTTGGGACCGCAGATCAACTACACCATCACCGGGATCGATGCCGGTGCCGGGGTCATGAACAGTACCACGAAGGTGTTGTTTGCATACGGCTTGGATAAGGCCAACTGGCAGTTGCAAACCAGTTCGACCGCGGCTATGACGTCGACCTTGGATAAGGCGATCAAGCACAAACAACCGATCGTGATCACCGGCTGGCAGCCGCACTGGATGTTCACCAAGTACCGCTTGAAATTTCTCAAGGATCCTAAAGGCGTGTATGGGAAGGCTGAAAACATCCACACGATCGTGCGCAAAGGGCTGAAAAAAGATGCCCCACAAGCGTATACCATGTTGGATCGCTTCTATTGGACGCCGGCGCAGATGTCTAATGTGATGTTGAAAGTCAACGCCGGCGAAGACCCTGCCAAGGCCGCGCGGG
>JALCQM010000072.1 GCA_022651245.1 Lactobacillus sp. | reverse complement strand
GCGTTAATCGGAAACTTCGATTTCGGTCGAAGGCAAAAAGCTCCACCTAAGCACGAAGGGGACGACCCTTAGGCTTATTCAAGTTGGCAATCACGCGGCTCCCAAATGAGTCGCAACACAAGCCGCCGAGCAAGCGGCAAGGGGCACGAGCGGGAAACCGTCCGTGTTCTTTGCGTGCGCTCAAAACAATCGCTGGCTTCCCCCTAGCCCCCCAAAAAACGAATGCCCTCGTCCCACGATATCAGCTTGACTCGCGGAACGAGGGCATTTTTTTGCCTAATCTGGATTCAGTCACTCGGCATAAACCGCGCCAGTAATTGGTCTTCGCCATAATTTGCTTGGGCCATGAGCACCGCTTGCGCTTGCAAATGGGCGAACACGGCGGCCAAATACTCAGGATCCCCTTGCCGCTTCGCCTCATAACGCAGATACGAGAAACCGTTGATTAGCGGCCCGACGGCATCACGGTGCAAGAGCCGCTCAAGCGTCACCACCATAAACGGGCGGGCGACGGCGGCCAACTGGCGCGCATAACCCGCCGCCATGTCTGCTTGGGTTTGTTGAAACCGGCCAAACGCTGCGCTTTGTGGCCCAGTGGTTTGCATCACCGCGAGTTGCGCTCGTTGTAGCGCCGCCAACGTCAGCTCGCGCCGTTGATACTGCTGCCAACTGGCAGTCAACTGGTGTAGACGCTGCTGCCATAACGGCGTCTTTTTGGTGTGGTGGTGTTGCCACCGCTGATACTGATCGGCCAGCCGCCGCTGATACGCGCTTTCGGCTGCCAATAACGCCTGGCGCGCCCCAGCCTGGGTGGTGAAAAACGCCGGGTGCAACTGGCCCATCAAGGTGAAATTGTCCCCGATACGGGGTTCGGCGGCACCGACAGTGCGCAGAAACTGGCCACTAAACGGCAGTAGCACCCGCTGCCCGACTTGTTGTGGGGTGGTTTGGTTGCGCCACAAGAAGAATTGGAGAAAATCGCCACGCATATGCGTTCCGTTGGGGAAAAACGCTACCCCGGTTGTCCCTTGATACAACGCCGCTTGAAACGTCTCACTCATCTGGTATCCCCCCTTGAAAGGCCAGTGGTTGTGGAAAATGCGCCTGGTACCGCTCCCGCAAAGCGGTACTCATCCCATCGAGGTCAACCAGTGGCACCCCTAATTGTTGCCGCTGGTTGCGGTTGGCCATCACCTCCCACACCAATTCCCGATAGTATTGCGGGTCCTGTGCTTTAGCCGCCTCTGCCCGCCGCCCGATAACCCCTGGCAAAGGCTTAGTCAACCACCGGTAGCGGACATCGCTAAGGTGCACCAAAATCGTCAGCGGCTGCACACCCAGTTCGGTCAACACCTGTGTCCACGCCTGTACTTGGCGGTGCTGCAATCCCACTAAAGCGTGGCGGGTGTGCGCCCCATATCCGGTCAAAAGCCGCCGGACTTGCGCCTGCCATTGGTCCAGCGAAAGGTGCGCGGCAAGCCACGCCGGCGCAAGGCCCTTCACCTTTGCTTCATCTCGGCGCCACCGCGCACCCGTCAACTGCCGCCTGCCCAGCCAAACTTGCAACTCTTGAGCCAGCGCCTGCCGACTTTTTTGGAGCTGACGACGCACCTGGCGCGCGGATTGCGGCGTCGTTAGTGCGTACACCAGCTCACTTTGACCGGAGACGCTTAACCGGTCCCCCACGTTCACCCGTTTGGGCAAACGCACCAGCGGCGCCTCATATTGGAGCCAGATCTGCTCCCCAGGCGCATCTAATTCGTTGCCTTTGGCGTCACGGTACTCGTCAAACGCCAGTGCCAACAATGGTAGCTGGTTGATTTTGCCCCCTGCCGTTAATACCGTTTTGATTGCTGCATCCACGATCCACCCTGCCCCTTTGAGGCGCCCTTTTGTGCTCGCCATCGCGACCACCTCCCTTGAAGGTTAGTGTACCGACAGGGGCACCAAAAGGCGACTTTTATGCTCAAAAAAAGCCCTGGTCTCGCAAAATCGAGACCAAGGGCCAAGCAACGACAGATTACGCCGCAGAAGACAGCGGCTTACTAGGCAAAACCGTGATCACAAAATTCACGAGCCAAATGACAACGACGATCACGGCCAAGACGATCACCGGCCAACCATGAACCAACTCGAGGCTCATGGCCGCGACAAAACTGACGGCCTGCACGGCAATAAAGACGCCCCAGTGGATCCCGGCATCCCGATAACGCCGTACCGCTAGCGCCAAGGACGGGACAAACAGGCCAATCGACACCACGAACAGTAACACGATCAGCACCAGCAGCACCGCGATTTGCCCGCCTTGCAACTCCGGCGTACTGCCAGTCAAAAGCTGACGCCAAGAGCCGAACAACGTCAATAAAAGACCGCCATACACGATGACCGCAAACAAATAATTCCAAAGTTGAAACCACCAGTATTCCCTGCGCGTACTACGCCCGGTGAAGTTCACATAGTTGGCAAAAAAGGCCACGACTGCGTGAATCCCGCCAACGCCATAATAGCGATTGCCGGTCTGTGTCGCTTCCGATTGTTCTTTCATCCCTTCATCCCCTTTTCTTCTCAGCCTAAAGATACGCGCAAACCCTAGGCAAAACAACGAACAGTTTTGTCACGCCACCGTCAAAAAAAACCTTCACCTCGCGCACCAAATTGCGAGGTGAAGGTCCCTAACCTTACTTTTGTAACTTCAAGTTGTTGATGTTTTCGTAGTATTCTGCGATCGCACTATGGTCTTCTTTTTCGTGACCATACGTCTTCAACGACTGCAAGATCTCCATCGCTTCGGCGGTGAATGGCGTGGAAACGTTGATGTCATGCGCCGTATCCAAAGCGTTTTGCAGGTCCTTGATGTGGAGTTCGACCCGGAAACCTGGTTCGAAGTTGCCGCTAAAGATCTTGTTGGATTTTTGATCCATGACCACAGAACCCGCCAAACCAGTGCGGATCGCCTTGTAAACAGATTCCGGATCCACGCCGGCCTTCTTGGCCAAGGTGTAGGCTTCAGAAATCGCCGCGATGTTGATCGCCACGATCATTTGGTTAGCCAACTTGGTGATGTTGCCGGCACCATACACGGTGTCGACCAAGTTGACGTCACCGCCCATGGTTTCAAGCAGTGGCTTATATTCATCGAAGGTCGCCTGCGGGCCGCCGACCATGATCGCGATCGAGCCATCGATGGCTTTAGGTTCACCACCAGAAACTGGCGCGTCCAGGAATTCGACCCCTAACTTGCCCAGGCGTTCCGCGAAGGATTGTGATGCCTTCGGGGCGATAGAGGACATGTCGATGACCGCTTTGCCCTTAGACAAGCCGGCTGCGATGCCGTTATCAGCGAACAAGGCTGCTTCGACGTTCGGTGAGTTGGGCAACATGGTCACGACCACTTGGGTCTTTTCAGCGACATCCTTGCCGCTTTCCCCACGCTCAGCGCCGGCAGCGACCACTTCATCCACAGCCGCTTGGTTGAAGTCAAAAGCCACGACCCCGTAGCCTGCCTTCAAAACGTTCTTCGCCATGGGCTTGCCCATGATCCCTAAGCCAACAAAACCTACTTTAAATTTCGCCATAATTGATTACTCACCTTTCTTTTTTAAGCTAAAAATTCGCATCGCCGTCTCGCCGGCGATCGTCAAGTTCTGCAACGTGTCAGCGATCGCCGTGGCCAACGATTGCGGGCGGTTGCCAATCGCCAAAACGACATCGATCCCTGCCGCATACACCGGCGCGAGGTCATCGGCCCGCGCCCCGACTAACGCGATCACGGGTAAGCCGAAGCGTTTCGCCGCTTTGGCGATGCCGACCGGCGCTTTACCGTTGGCCGACTGCGCGTCCATTTGGCCTTCACCAGTGATCACGTAATCCGCAGTCGCCAGCTGCTCATCTAGCCGCAATAGCGTCAAGATGTGGTCGATCCCTTGATACATCTCGGTGTGACAAAAGGCCATCAAGCCTGCGCCTAGCCCGCCGGCTGCCCCGGCACCAGGCCGGTTGGCGACATTGATGCCGGTGGCTTGGTGCACCAGCTCGGCATAATGGCGTAACCAGCCGTCCACCCGTGGGATCGCGCCATCGGTCAGCCCTTTTTGTGGGCCGTAGATGGCGGCCGCACCTTGTGGGCCGACTAGCGGGTTGGTGACATCCGACAAGATCTTGATCGTCACGTCGGCCACGCCGGGCACCATGTGGCTGGTATCGATATGGGCCAACTTAGCCAAACCTTCGGCACCACATGGAATTGGCTGGCCTTTGGCATCGGTAAAGGCCACGCCTAACGCCTTGGCCATCCCCACACCACCATCCGTGGTCGCGGAACCGCCTAAGCCGAGATAGATCTCGGTGGCGCCGGCAGCGATCGCCTGTTGGATCAGCTCGCCGACCCCAAACGTCGACGCCCGCAACGCGTCGGCTGGCACTTGCTTCGTCAGCGTGATACCGCTGGCTTGGGCCATTTCGACCACGGCAGTGTGTGCGTCTAACATCCCGAATTCGGCTTGCACCTTTTCCCCGAGGGGGCCGGTCACCGTTCGTTGCAACACCCGGCCGTGTAGCGCCGTCGTCAACGCCGCTACCGTCCCTTCGCCGCCATCGGCGATCGGGACTTGGGTGATTTTGGCCTCAGGATCGACCCTAGCGATCCCTTCGGCTACTTGTTGTTCAGCCTGAAGACTCGAGGCACTGCCCTTGAACGAATCGATGGCTACGACAACGTGTCGCGCATGCTTCATTGTGGACGCCTCCTTCCAACCGGTTGGGCTATCTAGTCGAGATAGCCGCCGTCTTTCATTGCCTGCTTCATCTTCTCTAAGACTGCCCCGGTGGTCGCTTCTGTCGGCAGCACACTCGGACCGACGTCCATGCCCATCAAGTTGGCCATGTCCTTGGTCGCCGCCGGGAAGCTGGCGGCATCTTGCGACTGGCGAATCGGGTTGAGCTTGAACTGGTTGGCTAAGGCACCGGCCATATCGCCGGCTTCAAACTTATCGTAGATCCCCGCCACCAATTCGGTGTACATATTCGCCGTCGAGCATACCGCCCCAGCGGCCCCGACTGCCAAGCCAGGGAAAACGATCGTGTCTTTGCCCGCCATCGACTTGAAGTTGATGTCTTGGGTGCGACGGATCAATTCTTCTAACTTGGTGACGTTGCCGCTAGATTCCTTGATGCCGACGATATTGTCGACGTCATGCGCCAACTTGACGATCAAGTCATCGCTCATGGTGTAACCGGCCCGACCAGGATTACTATACAACAACATCTTGGTGTTTGGCACGGCTTCGGCGATGGTCTTGAAATGCCGGTACAGCGAGTCCTCAGTCGGTTGGATAAACATCGGCTGCAAGACCGAAATCGCTTCAACGTCTAGCTTTGCCGCCCGCTTTGCCAACGCCACAGCTTGCTTGGTACGAATGTGGCCGATGCCGAAGAAGACTGGGACTTGGCCTTTTGCCTCGTCTAAAATCGCCTGAGTCGCGGCCAACATTTCATCATCGGAAAACATGTAGAACTCACTGTTAGACCCAAACGCCAAGATCCCATGCACGCCGTGGTCGATCACGTGGCGAGTCATCCACTTGAGCTTAGGAATATCGATGTTTTCGTCTTTATCGACGGGCGTCAAAATCGGAACGATAATCCCTTTGATACGCGATGTGTCAAATTCAGTCATAATGTGCCTCCTAACGCACGAGCGCTGGCTTTTTTGGATCGAATTGCCAGCCTGGGATCAAATACTGCATTTGCTTGGCATCATCACGCCCACCAAGCGCCTTTTCTTCATACAACTGATGCGCAGCAGCCAACTTCTCGTGGTCTAATTCGACCCCTAAGCCGACCTTGTTGACAGTGATTTCACCATTAACGATCTGCGGGCTTTGCTTGCACAGGCCTTGGCCATCTTGCCAGATCCAATGCGTATCCGCGGCGTTAACCCGCCCAGGCGCTGCGGCCGCGGCGTTGGCAACCATCGCCAAGGAAATGTCGAAGTGGTTGTTGGAGTGGACGCCCCAAGTCAGATCCAAGTCGTTACATAACTGGGCGACACGGACAGACCCTTGCATGGTCCAAAAATGCGGATCGGCTAACGGGATGGAGACGGAATCCAGGCGGATCGCCGCCTTCATTTCCCGCCAATCCGTTGCGATCATGTTGGTCGCCGTCGGCAAATCAGTTTGCCGGTGGAACTCGGCCATCACTTCCCGACCGGAGAAGCGGCCTTCTGCTCCACAAGGATCTTCGACGTAGGTCAAAATGCCTTGCATCCCGCGGCACAACCGCACCGCTTCGTCTAGGGACCAAGAGCCATTGGGGTCTAGCGTGATGCGCGCGTTCGGGAAGGCTTGCTTCAAGGCCTTGATCGCCTTAATTTCCTCATCCCCAGATAACACGCCCCCTTTTAGCTTGAAGTCCTGAAACCCATAGCGCTCATGGGCAGCTTGGGCCTGCTTGACGATTGCTTCTGGCGTCAGTGCTTCTTGGCGCCGGATCCGGCCCCAAGCATCGCTGTCATCGTCGTGATCGAGATATGGCAGGTCGGTTTTACCTTTATCACCGACATAGAATAAGTAGCCTAGGAATTTCACTTGCTCGCGCACTTGACCATCGCCTAAAAGCGCGGCGACTGGCACATTAAAGTGCTTGCCTAACAAATCTAACAACGGTGTTTCCACCGCGGTCATCACGTGCACCGTGGTCCGCAGATCGAAGGTCTGGGCCCCGCGGCCGCCTTGATCGAGACCTTGATACTTATCATGGATCTCCTTGACGATGTTTTTATATTCACCCAAGGCGCGGCCAATGACTAGTGGCTTCACATCTTCAAGCGTTTGGCGGATCTTTTCGCCACCTGGCACCTCGCCAACGCCTTCATTGCCTTGTGAATCGGTCAGCACCACGATGTTCCGCGTAAAGTACGGCCCGTGCGCCCCACTCAGATTCAAAAGCATGCTGTCATAGCCGGCGACCGGCACAACATCCATCTTGGTGATTGTAGGTACTGTCATGTTTTTCCCTCCGATTGTTTTCTTCGCAAGCCCTTAACTATGTTTCCAGTATATGTTCAAAGGTGCGCATAGTGAATATGCTACTCACTGAATTAACGGCCTAATTTCAGTAAAAAAATGTTCTTTGTACTATTTCAGTAAAGCGCTATACTGAATTCGTACGAAGGAGGCCGCCTATGAAACTAGAACCTAAGATCGCCAATACGATCGTTGATAGCCTAAAAGATATCATTCACCACGAAATCAACTTGTTTGACACCACAGGCACCATCATCGCAAGCACCGACGCCAAGCGCGTTGGCACCTTCCATGATGGCGCCTTGAAAGTCGTCAAGCAGCGCGTTCCGGTGGTGATCACCAGCGACGACGAATTCCATGGGGCGCGCCGCGGAACCAACTTGCCGATCCTATTCAACGAGTCCGTCGTCGGCGTGATCGGCATCACAGGGGCCCCGGAAGTGGTCGCGCCGCTAGGCAACATCATCAAGAAGATGACCGAAATTTTGATCCGGGAGAACTGGAGTCAAATGACGCGTTACAACCGCCAGAACAACTTTGACACCTTGATCGGTCAGCTGATCACACGGGAACATGACCACTCTTTGATCAATTACTTAATGACCGTCCTCGAAGTCGACGCCGATTGTTCCCGCCGGGTTTTGGTCGGCCGCTTCTTGCCTGTCGCCGATGCCCACCCGAGTTTTTCCGAATTGGCAGAACTCTTGCCAAAGTATCTGGCTAAGTACCCGAACAGTTTCTACGCGATTGCTAACTCACAGCTGTGCTTGATCCTAGAAGATGGCCCGACGCACACGGACAGCCGGTTGCTCAGCGGTATTCAATCTGAAGTTCAACAAGCGTTTGCACAGCCGTTCACCATTGGCATCGGCCGCGCCGTCACCAATATCGATGACTACTGGCTGAGCTACCAAGACGCTGCCGCGGTCGCTTCGTGGCAACAATTCACCAACAAAGCCGCCATCCGCAAGTATTCTGACTTGGACATCGAACTGGTATTAGCCGCGATCCCGCAAGACCGCGCCACCGATTTTCTCCATTCGGTGCTGCGCCAGATCCCTCAAGGCGAGCTCGCCGAGTTCAAACAAGTGCTTAACGCCTACGTTAACAACAACGGGAGTATCATTCACGGTGCCGCCGAGCTGTTCATTCACAAGAACACCTTCCAAAACAAACTCAACCGCATTCACACGGTCACCGGCTACAACCCCCGCGAACTCAAAGACTTCGTGGTGTTGTACCTAGCCTTTTTACTCGACGATTACCAAGGCTTTATCAAAGCCAAATAACCGCTGCCGACAAGGGTCAAAGGCCATAGACAGACAAAAAGAGGCGCCTCTTGGAAACCCCCATTGCGGAGTTCACAAGAGACGCCTCTTTAACTTTGGGCTAAACCGGTTTTTGCGAGCTTAACGGAAGACGCCGAGCAAGAACCCGGCAGCCACCCAGATCACGTTCAAGACCCACAGTTTCGGGAAGGTGTACTTGACGTACGTCGACAGGTCCATCCCGTCAGACAGCTCGGTCGCCACATAGATCTGTGGTTGTGCGACTGGCGAGATCATCGCCCCGAAGTTCATGAACAAGGTCGCCACGACGATTTCCGGCGCCACGCCGTACTTCGCTGAAAAGGCAGCGACGATCGGTACCAGTGCGTAGTACCAAGTATCGTTGGTGAACAAGAGCATCAGTGGTGTGGACAACAGCGCAATGATGAGGTAGACGTATGGCCCCACGGCACTAGGAATCACA
>JALCQM010000071.1 GCA_022651245.1 Lactobacillus sp. | reverse complement strand
GGGTGATTTCGTGGAGTATCGGGGGCAACCGATACTCTTTTTTAATATTATACCGAAAACGCCACCTGACGAAAATCCGAAGATTTTCATCAAGTGGCGTCTTATTCGGGACTTATGTCACAGTCCCATGATTGAAAGCTAAATAAGATCTCATCCGAGGAGCACCTCAAAAGTGCCCACTAATGGTATGAAAACTCGTCTTCTTCTCCCATCCAGACTTTCACTGTCGGTCCCAGACTCTCACTGGGTCCACCGCTGATCGCGGGTCACGGACTTCTGCTTGCACAGTCACCGTCGGTCGGGAATTACACCCTGCCCCGAAGAAATCTATTCAGTTAACGCTTCCAGATTACACCATCTCCGTTACGCGTGCAAGTAGGTCTGCACCACGCTGGCAAAATACGTCGCCATTTGCGGGATCAACGCGTCGTCAAAATCAAAGTGCGAGGTGTGCACATACGGCTTGTTCAAGCCGCCACTCATCAGCGCATAGCAGCCGGGGACTTGATCCAACATGAAGGAAAAATCTTCGCTGGCCATTACCGGCGCAAAGTCCGTGCAGGTCTTCTCCGCGCCGAACAACCGCGTCGCCACAGACTGGGCCAAAGCGGTCGGCGCCGGCGCATTGCACACCGGCAGCGAAATCTGGAAGCACTCGCAGTCGATTGTCGCCGCATAAGCCGCCGCGATCCCATCAGCGAGCGCTTGGATCCGCGCCAATACGGTTTGACGCACCTGCTTATCCAGCGTCCGGATGCTGAGATACAGCGTCGCCGTGTCCGGGATCACATTGTACGCTTCCGCCTGGCCGGCAATGAAGCTGCCGATGGTCACCACCGCGGCATTCAGCGGGGCCACGTTGCGCGCCACGACGGTTTGTAAACTCGAAACCAGCGCCGCCCCGACCACGATCGGATCGACGGTGCGCTCTGGCGCCGAGGCGTGCCCACCATGCCCATGGATCGTCAGGCGCACCCGATCAGACGAGGCCATCACCGCACCTGCTTGCAGATGGATTGTGCCGTCTGGTAGGTGCGGCCAGTTGTGATAACCAAACAGCATATCACAAGGGAAGCGGGTCAATAACCCGTCGGCCAGCATTTTAGGCGCGCCGTGCACGCCTTCTTCCCCAGGCTGAAAAATCACGTTGACGGTACCAGAAAACTGCCGCGTCAAGGCCAAGTACCGCGCCGTCGCTAGCATCGTCGCCATATGGCCATCATGCCCACAGGCGTGCATCAAGCCTGGCGTTTGGCTGGCATACGGTAGCCCGGTTTTTTCGGTCAGCGGCAAGCAATCCATGTCGGCGCGCAAGCCCACCTTCTTCGCGCCTGTGCCGACGCGCAACTGACCGACAACGCCGGTGCCACCGATCCCCTCGGCCACGGTATAACCCCAGGCCCGTAACTTTGCCGCCACCAGCTGCGCCGTATGCACCTCATGCAGCCCGATTTCAGGATGCCGATGCAAGTCGTGCCGCAACGCGTCGAATTCAGGTTGCCAAGCGCGCAGCTCGGCCGGAATATGTGCTGTAATTCCCATCATTGCCCCCCACCAAAAAGATATTGGCCCTATTGTACAGCGTGCCTAACCCAGATGGAAGGTAGAATTCCCGGCGGTCAATCGCGCACGCCAGCACAAAAAAAGCGCGAGCCTCGGCGGGCTTAGGGGCAAATGTAAGGCAGCGTGACGCAGACCGGCGATAGTCGGGCGGTGGCGCGACGACTGACATGCAGCGCCGTGGTCGCATTAAAAAAGCGTGAGCCGAGACAGACTCACGCCGAGCGCAACAAAGACACGTCGGGTATCCCCAAACGTGTCCCGGACAATTCCCCAAATGAAGAGGCGCGGTTGCCGACCCGCGAAAAGCTTTGGTTACGGTGCCTGAGTTTGCACTCAGGACTGGGATAACAGCGGCCTCACGCGGGTTTGTCCCGCCATGAGGGTCGTACGCCAGATGTCTCGCCAGTGCCCGATCAGTTCCAGGCCATCTTCGGGATTTATCCTTAAGCGCGTGTGGAGGCCGACAAGGATCATCGACTGGTACCCCCACTGTTACAACTGGGAAAGCATATGGAGTGCGCACCACCATACCCAGCTGTATAAGCTAAGGTCAGTATACCAGCTTTTGCCGATAATGGAACCCCTTACACGAACATTTACACAACATTTACAAAAAGTAAGCTTAGCCAGTCGCCACGCAAGCAAAATCCCCCTGCCTCACGAGCCGACAAGTGCTCGCGAACCAAGGGGATTTTGATTGTGGCTAAGCCACGTTATTTCGTCATCAACGCTAAGACCCGGTCGATGTTCGCCATGACTTTTTCACGCCCCATCAATTCCATCGTCTCAGCCAACTGTGGGCCGTGCATATGGAAGGTGGCGGCGATCCGGACTGGCATGTAGAGCTTGCGGCCCTTAACGCCAGTCGCCAAGCGGATCTGGTACACTTCTTGGTTGATGAAGTAGGCGGTGAAGAGGTCAAGCTTCTCCAGGCGCGCCTTCAGCATCTGAATCACTGGCAACGCGTTGTCGTCAGCGAGTTCCTTCAGTTCGTCTTCTGTGAGCGCCATGCGGTCTTCAAAGAAGATGCTGGACAAGTCCACGACTTGTTGCGTGTAACTCATCTGCGGCGTGTACAAGCTGATCATCTGCCGCGCCCATTCGATCGTCTGGGCGTCTGGGTCCTTGGCGAAGCGGCCGGCTTCGATCAGGTTCTCCAACGCCAACGCGGTCAACTCGGAGGATTGGGTCTCCTTGATGTACTTGTTGTTGACCCATTCCAGCTTCTTTTGGTCAAAACGGGCAGGCGACTTACTCAAGCGGTGCTCATCGAAGATCTTGATGAATTCCTTCTTGGTAAAGATCTCGTCTTCGCCTTTTGGTGACCAGCCGAGCAAGGTGATGAAGTTGAACATCGCGTTTGGCAAGTACCCGAGCTCGCGGTATTGTTCGATGAACTGCAAGACATTTTCGTCACGCTTGGACAACTTCTTGCCCGTCGCGCCGTTGATGATCAAGGTCATGTGGCCGAACACTGGGATCTCCCAGCCGAGGGCATCATAAACCGCCATCTGCTTAGGCGTGTTGGCGATGTGGTCATCCCCGCGCAAGACGTGGGTGATCTGCATCAGGTGGTCGTCCACCACTACGGCGAAGTTATACGTCGGCATGCCGTCACGCTTCAAAATGACGAAGTCGCCACCGATCGTGTTCCCGTCGATGGAAATGTCGCCTTTAACGATATCGTTCCACTCGTAAGCTTTGTCTTGCGGGATGTGGAACCGGATGACCGGGGTCAAGCCCTTCGCCTTCGCCTCGGCGATCTTGGCTTGCTTCTCTTCTTCAGTCAGCCCTTCATATTCGTAAACGTAATGCGGCATCTCGTGGTTAGCCTGTTGGGCTTCACGGTCGGCTTGCAACTCTTCTTCCGTCTTGTAAGACTCATAAGCCTTACCTTCTTCAAGAAGTTGGTTGATGTATTTCATGTAGATGTCTTTGCGTTCAGACTGCCGGTACGGCCCGAAGTCGCCACCCTTGTCTGGACCTTCATCCCAGTCGATACCTAACCAGTGCAGGTTTTCGATCTGACTCTTTTCGCCGTCTTCAATGTTACGCTTGGTGTCTGTGTCTTCGATCCGCAGAACCATCGTGCCGTTGTTGTGTCGTGCAAAAAGGTAGTTAAACAGTGCCGTCCGGGCATTCCCAATGTGTAAATGGCCGGTAGGACTTGGTGCATAGCGCACCCGAATTGGTCGATCTGCCAATGCATTACGCCTCCATTTTGATTTAAACAATGCGTTATCAGTGTAACACAGCGCGCCAGTCAACGCACGGCCTTACCGGGTGCTAGCTGTCGGGATCCCAGTGACACTTTGCAGGTCCACCCACAGCTTCCTAGTCACGGCTGCTTGGGCCAACGGAACGACTAGTCGTACCGTGGTGTTCGGCGCAAAAGCGCGCGTTAGTTTAGGCGTGGGTTTGAGCACATACGCCGCGACTTGCACCTTATCAGAAGCAGTCGCGTAAGGACCTTCGTTGATCGCCACCCCATCTGCAAAATACGCCTGCAGCGCGGCGACCGTCTTGATCGCTGTCATGTCCTGTCCATACAAGAAAAGTGCCTGCCCGTCGAGCCGGTAGATGATGCCTGTTAACGTCACCGTCGTTGTTTGTGCCTTGTGCGTGACTGGGTTGGCAGCTTGGCTGTGCTGTACGGCCGGTTTAGCTGGCTGCTGGCGACAGGCCGCCAAGCCGATCAGTGACATGAGCGCGACTGCCCAAAGCAAGCGGTGTTTGGTCATGATGGTCCCTCCATTAAAGCGTTACCACCAGTGTACCCGACACGGCGTTGGCTGGCAAAACCAAGCGCCCGAGACAAAAAGCCATCGTCGCGTTCCAAAAGCAACGCCCAGAAACACAAACGCCATTGCGCCGCGACTCAATGAGCAAATCGTGACGCAATGGCGCTTGGGTTGTGGGCGCTGCGTATGTCTCAGCCTGCAGCTACCTTAGGCGTTCCCTTTGGCCTGACGTTCCCGGTGGGCCAATAACGGCATAATGCCGCCGACACCAAACAACACGGCCACCGAAACGATGTTTAAGAATAATTCGTGCCACCACAAGCCAGACCACACGGCCCCTTCTTGCGGGAGAACGCCTAAACTCGCGCAGACGAAGGCGAAGGCGAAGCCCCAAACGCCGACGGCCAGCGCCAAGCGCCGGTTTTTAATGAAGACGAAGGGGGAGTTGTAGTCTTCTTGATGCAGGCGCAAGGCGATGAAGCCTAAGAACAACCAGCAGGACTTATACGGGGTGACGATCCCGTTCAGGTTCAGTAGCCAGTTGAAAATCGAGTTGATGCTCGGCAATGTGCCCGACATCAACAACAAGAACAGGCATAACCCAGCGGTCAACGTGTACGAATGAATCGGCCGGCCAGAGCGGTCCATTTTCCGCATCCAACTCGGCATGTAGCGGTCCGACTGGTCAGCAGACAGCACGCGGCTGGAAGCATCCAACAAGACGGCCAGTTGCGACAGCATGTAAATCAGCGACACGAACGAGTAGATATGTAGCATCCACTTCCCCATCCCCAAGCTTTCACCGAGGCGCTCGAACGCATAAAAGGCCCCGTTCATTTTCAAATCGTCCGGCAGGTGGTGGGCATTGAAGAACACCCCTAACGCGATCGAGCCGAAGATGGTCAAAAAGGCCGTCAAGACGATCAACAAGTACATCGCCTTAGGAAATTCCGACTTCGGATCACGCAGCCGGGTCACATACGCCGCGCCCAGCTCCGCCCCAGACACTGCGAAGACCAATAGCCCAGTCGTGGCGAAGTAATGCGTGTCAAAATGGGGGATGAAGGCCTTCAAGTCGAAGGGCTGCGTGGCGATATGAATGCCTTGGCGCAACCCGACCACCGTCATGATCACGAACAAGACGGTCATGATAAACATCGCCGCCCCTGCGATCATCCCCATGATCTCTAATGACCGCTGGACGAAGTTTTGGAACAGCAAGAACGCGCCGATCACCACGAAGGTGAAGACCCCGAACAAGACGTTGTTCATGTACTTATCCAAGGTATTGTCGCCGAGCACCGTCCAAGACAGCGACACGATGACCGAGTTGGCCACGTCGACGGTGTAAGGCATCAAGCTGGCCCAAAACATCCAGCCCGTCCAGTACCCCGCGCCATCGCCGAGTGCTCGCCGCGACCAACTCGCAAGCCCACCGCCGGCTTCATTGAACGTCGAGCCCATTTGCGCCGAAATCATGCCATAAGGTAAAACGTAGGCGATCGCCATGAACAGCCACGAGAAAACGACGGATAACCCTTGGTTTTGGAACGGGTAGATCACGTCTTCGAAGCCAACGATCGTGGTAAACGTCAAAAAAGTTAAAACCGGCCACTTCATCGATTTAGTGGCTGGCGTCAGATCTGGATCCATTTGCATGGTAAGTCATTCCTCCAAAAAGTGTGCCGCGAGCCACGTCAACCGACGCCATCTTGAACACAAATTTAAATAATTGCCAATTGCCTATCTTACGCTTTCTGAAAACCGCTGCCAACAAAAAAATGCTCACCGCCCCTCTTAGGGGCCGCCCGCACCTATGTTACTGGGCATGATCGCAAGCATTTTTTTAATTTCAGCCAAAATAAAAAGCGTGCCGGCTGCCAAAGGTGGCAGGGTCACGCTCACTTGCTGCTATACGGTTAACGCCGCTTTTGGTTCTTAGCCGACTTGCTCGCCGGCTTGCCTTCAGGTTTATCTTTCAGCGACTTTTGCTGGTGCTCCGGCTTGGCGAAAATCATCCGCCCAGCCGCGGTTTGCAGCGCACTGGTGACGATCACATTCAACGGCTGATTCATGTAGAACTGGCCGTCTTCGACCACCACCATCGTGCCGTCTTCCAGGTAGGCGACCCCTTGTTGGCGCTCGGTCCCCGCCTTGATCACGTTGACGGTCATCCCCTCACCCGGCAAGACTTCCGGCTTCAAGGCGTTCGCTAACGCGTTGATATTCAACACTGGCACGTTTTGGAATTGTGCCACCTTGTTTAAGTTGTAATCATTGGTCATCACGATTCCGTCGAGCATTTTGGCCAACTTCAGCAGCTTCGAGTCGACCTCCGTCATGTCTTCGAAGTCGCCATCGTACATCTCAACATGCAAATCAGGGTCGTCTTTCATCCGGTTGAGGATGTCTAACCCCCGGCGCCCCCGGCCGCGCTTCAAGGCGTCAGCCGAATCAGAGATCAGCTGCAACTCATGAACCACGAAGGTCGGCACCAACAACGTGCCTTCGATGAAGCCAGTTTTGGCGATCGCTTCGACCCGCCCATCGATGATCACACTGGTATCTAACAGCTTGTACTTGCGGTAGTTCTCCCCCGCTTTTCGCTCCAAAATGTCGCCGCTTTCGGCGTTGTCTTTTGGCTTACTCCGGATGCTCAACAACTTGCGCCATTCATCACGACGCGTCGTCCCCATCCGAAACCCTAAGTACCCCAGCAACAGCATCAAGATGATCGGGATCAACGCACCGAACGGCCCAGGAAAATTATAGAATGGAATCGAAATAATGGCTGCTAACACGAGGCCGATGATGGTACCAAGGCTCCCAAACAAGAGGTAACTCGGGGACTGTTTCTCTAAAAATGTTTCTACTTGCTTCAAGCGACGAATGATGAAGCCGGCGCTTAATTCGGACAAGATCCAAAAAATCACTAAGCCGATCAAAGCATCGGTCAACGGGTTGTTGACCCAGGTGCCGTCGGCGATCCCCATCAGCGTCCACAACGCAGGGAGAAACGCCAAACCGACACCGATCCCGACTAAGCCGAACACAACGGTGATCACACGTTTTTTCATAAAAGCAAGCCTCCTTTCGTGATTCTAAAATACCTTCTTCAATGCCTCTGCAATGCTAGTGACACCGATTACCTCAATCTTATCACGCGCCGTCCATCCTTGCAGGTTATTCTTTGGCACAAAAATTCTTTTAAAGCCCAGCTTTGCCGCTTCTTTGACTCGGTCTTCGATGCGGTTGACCCGGCGGATCTCGCCAGTCAAGCCCAGCTCGCCGACGAAACAATCCGTCGGCGAGATCTCCTTATCCCGATAAGAACTGGCCAACGCCATCGCGACGGCCAAATCGATCGCTGGCTCGTCCAACCGGACGCCACCAGTTGCTTTCAGGTAGGCGTCTTGGTTTTGAAGCATCAAGTTGGCGCGCTTTTCAAGCACCGCAATGATCAACGACACCTTGTTGTGGTCGATGCCGGTACTGGTTCGCTTGGCATTGCCGTATTGCGTCGGCGTCATCAATGCCTGAATCTCAACCAAGATCGGCCGCGTGCCTTCCATCGACACCACCACCGCAGAGCCAGTGGCACCAGCTAGCCGTTCATCCAAAAAAATCTCACTGGGGTTGGCGACTTCCTGGAGCCCCGATTCGTGCATTTCGAAGATTCCGATTTCGTTGGTCGAGCCGAACCGGTTTTTCACCGAGCGCAGCATCCGGTAAGTGTGGTGCATATCCCCTTCGAAATACAACACCGTATCCACCATGTGCTCGAGGATCTTAGGACCGGCGATCGCCCCTTCTTTGGTGACGTGACCGACAATGAAAATCGTGATCTGATTGGTCTTGGCGATTTTCATCAACTCGGCGGTCACTTCCCGAATCTGGGCCACCGACCCCACCGCTGAATTCATCTCGGGCACATTCATCGTCTGCACCGAATCGATCACCACATAATCGGGATGCATATCGTCGATCGCCTGTTGGATACTCGGCATATCGGTTTCCGGATACAAGTACATCCCCGAGCTGCCGACACCAAGGCGGCCGGCACGCATCTTGATCTGACTGGCACTTTCTTCCCCAGACACATACAACACCTTGGCTTCCGCTTTGGCCAGCTCACCGGACACCTGCAATAGCAGGGTCGATTTCCCGATCCCAGGGTCGCCACCGATCAAGATCAAGCTACCAGGGACGATCCCGCCGCCTAAAACGCGGTTGAGCTCGCCCAGACCAGTCTTGACCCGCGTCTCCTTTTGAATCGTCACGTCATTCAAACGCTGCGGCCGGACCTGCTTGCCGGCACTGGTCGTCCGTGGCGCCGCCGCCTTGCTGGTAACGGTTGGCGTTGTCGTTTCTTCAACTAATGTGTTCCAACCACCGCAATTCGGGCAGCGGCCGAGGTACGTGGCCGAGACATAGCCACAATTTTGACAGACATACCGGGTCTTTGCTTTTGCCATGATGGCCTCCTTGTCGATGTGAATTTGAGAAATATGAGCGCCTAAACCCCCGACGTTCACGCTTTCTAAACGCGTTCCCCCGTACTTCGGTGGGGCGTACAAGTCATCGCGCCACCGCCCGGCTGTCGCCGGCCTGCGTCACGCTGCCTTACATTTGCGCCTAAACCCGCCGAGGCTCACGCTCTTTTTAAACGCGCTCCCTTCGGCAACGGCGCTGCATGCAAGTCATCGCGCCACTGCCCGGCTGTCGCCGGTCCGCGTCACGTTGCCTTACATTTGCGCCTAAACCCGCCGAGGCTCACGCTCTTTCTAAACGCGCTCCCTTCGACAACGGCGCTACATGTAAGTCATCGCGCCACCGCCCGGCTGTCGCCGGTCCGCGTCACGCTGCCTGCCATTTGCGCCTAAACCCGCCGAGGCTCACGCTCTATTTGATTCCTGTTGAACCGAAGCCGCTGGTGCGGGCATTGGCGTTGCCTTGGTCGCCATCGGCTAGGAGGTAAGGCATGAAGATGCCTTGACCGATCCGCTCCCCTTTGGCAATCACGACGTCGCGTGGGCCGAAGTTGACCATTTGAATAAAGATTTCGCCTTCATTGGCCGGATTGTTGTAGTAATCGGCGTCGATCACACCGATCCCGTTAGGAATCACCAACCCCCGCTTCAACGGGTTGGAACTGCGGTTGGCCAAGATCAACACCTCGTTGGGTTGCATGTAGGCCTTGACCCCAGTTGGGACCAATAACGGCTTCAGAATGCCCCCGGCACGGCGCATATCTTCACCGGTCAGCGGGTGCTCGTTTTTG
>JALCQM010000070.1 GCA_022651245.1 Lactobacillus sp. | reverse complement strand
CGGCGCCCCCTTATAACCTTTATTTCTTTTTCCACTGGGCCCGCCTCTTATACGTTCAGGTCGTTATCCTGTATGAATATCCGCTTATTTCGTTCTATTCAACGCGTGCGCGGCTGCCTGCGAAGACGCCCCGGACCAGCTGACCAAGCCGCTTGAATGTTTGGCCTTCATAAAAGGCAAATAAGAACCGATTGGTGATCTTTTTAGATACAAAACGCTTCAAACCCTCGATTTCACTACCGTACGTGCGGTACAGGAGGAGACCATTGCGAACGTAATAATAATCCCGAAAAACGGGTGCATTCGAAGGATAGATCGTTTTAGTCAAAAAGCGCCGCGGCTCAGTTTGGCCAATTTGATGTGCCATTTCGACTGCCGTTGTCGTGGCCACTGCCAGTCCCTGCCGCCGTAACGCGAGGGCAAATTCAAAGTCGACCCAATCAATGAACCAATCGGCCTTTTCACCATCAACTGCGTCAAAAGCACTGACCGCCACCAAACACCCAGAGGCAATCGGTAGCGTCTCCGTCAAATAGGCCGCTTGCGCCGGTTGGGGCTGCACCGTTGTGATCGCATTGTTTTGAATCTGAAATATGGGTAACTGCTTATGCAAATGGACATCTTTGACCAAGGGGCTCAACATGCCTAGCTGAGGGACGGCTGCTTGAACGACCGGCCACTGTGCCCACATCGCATTAAAAAAGCTCCCTGAGACGCTAGAATCCTGATCCATCAAAAAGGCGTAGGCCACGCCATCCGCTTTTAGCTTGGCAATCCCGGCATTATGCGCCGCGGCGATCCCACGATTGCCATCAAGTTCCAAAATGGTCACTTGCGGCAACTTCACGGTCAAAGGGTCGCCATTATTTGCCACGACGATATGTGGACAAACCTGAGCCCAAGTGCGAAGTTTCGCCGTAAAAGCGGGAAGCTCTGGATTATAGGCGACCACGACGATACCAAATGGTTGTGACTGCATACTACCCCCTAGAAAAGTCGTTGCCGCAACGCAAGCGGCAACCATAAGAACAATTTAAACTGCGCATCCCGAGCCTTAGAATGCATACTCAAGTGCTGCTTTTTGGCAAAACGTATTTGCGCCAACGGCCGCCAGGTCACCAACAAATCTGCCATATACTGGCCTAGTTGCTGGTCTGCCGGCGTCAATTGGGCCCCATATAGCGTCATAAATTGTTGGTCTTGCCGGCAGATCTGCCAGATCTTCAACTTTTTTTTCAACGTCAGCCGCTCCCACAGCTTCTGCCAGCGATGCTGACCTTGAGCACCGACCACATTATTGGCATGTTGCCGATAGCGGACCAACGGTTTGTCCAAGGCAACGACTTGCCCTAACCCACTCGCGATCAACGCAATGAACCAATCATGCATAAATAACGCCGAGAAATCGAGCTGATTCCATTGTTTCACCACCAGATCACGCGCACAACGATTAAACATCGTCGTGCAGCCGATCACGTTATTGTTCAGTAAGTAGCCTTTAAAACTAGCATCCTTAAACAAGTGCCAATTTTGGTCCGCTAAAACGGCACCATCTGCATCAATTTGCACGAAACCACAATGCCACAATCCTGGCACAGTTGAATCTGCAGCATTGGCGGCTGTCATCATTTCACTGAGCTTATTAGGCGCCCAAACATCATCTTGGTCACTAAAAAAATAATAATCAGCGTCCTGCTCACTTAGCAGTGACAAAAACGCCTTGACCACACCCAAATGAGGCGCATCTTGCCTGACTCGAATCCGCGGGTCTTTTTGGGCATAGTCTGCCAAAATCTGCAGTGTCCGGTCATGTGAGCCATCATCATGCACGAGCAATTGCCAGTTTGGATAGTCTTGAGCGATCAACGAGTCGAGTTGTTGGGCCAAAAAGCGTTCGCCATTGTACGTCGACATACAGATCACAACATTTTGCTTGAACATACGGCCTCCCGTCTGATCAGCGCAACAACAAATATGGAATCATATCTGTGACGCGCCACAAGTAACAGGTAAAGAAGAAGTAAGTAACGGCAACTAGGCCAAAAAAGGTGCCTGTTGTCAGCTTAAGCTTAAAGCGCGCTTGCGGATGCTTCTCAAAGTAAAACGCGGCCAAGATGATCAAAAACAAGAAGCCATTACGCTGAATTCGTGAGTAGTCATACGCTAAAAAATCTGCCGGTAGTGCGTAAAATGACATCATGAACCCGCATAGCAACGTGGTAAAGGTCGCATCATCTTTTTCTGAAAAGTCCGAGATGTGATCAATATACAGTGCAAAGATCACCCCCGAAAACGCAGTAAACGTCAAGCCAACGATTCGGAATAAACTGGTGCGATCCGTATACATTGACGTGATCCGCGCCGCCAAATTCGCCCGGGAGGTGACAATGCCCGCAATCTTCCCCAACAGTGCTGAAACGTAATTGGCCCCAACGACAACCGTCACCATCATCGCCAACAAGACTAATACCATTAAGACCACCAACGTTGGCTTCAGCCACCTCTTAGGGATCAACCGCAACAACACCACTGGCAAGAACACATACCCGATCGAATGGAACTGGGCCGCAAGCAAACATCCAACCACTGCGATGCCCACACCCCACCAGGTTTTGTCCTTCAAGAATGAAACGGCAAAAATAATCAGGCTAATCGCGACATAATTGCGAATCTGGATGACGTCTAAAAACAAGACCGACAGGTAATAGGCCACCGCAAAGAAGATCATGTTATCTGTGAAGCGGCGCACCCCAATGTACAAGAAGAATGTCGCTAAAAATGCCAGCGCTAGCCGAAAGGCGGCATAATCATAGCCTAAGTTTGAAAATAATTGCTCTAGCGCGGTGTACCCACGCTCAAAATACGGCGTTCCGATCCCCACTGACTGATAATACGACGCATACGTCGCATAATCAGTCGTCTTAGGGCCAGCTGCCCCGACCAAGAAGGCCAAACCGCAAAAAGCAGCAATATTAGCCGCCGTATTATGGCGCGTAAACGTCCCCATAAACAGTAGTATGGCCAGTACGATTAAAGCTATCATCTAAATCCTCCGCAAAAAGTAGGCTGTGACACTTACAAGGTATTCATCAAAACGCGATACTTCACTTGTAAGGTCTTGCGCGCCCCAGTGGCCCGAAACCGCGGATCGAACAGTAACCCCAGTTTGACGCCTACACGCCCCTGATAGGTGGCAATTTTAGTCAATATGTTGGCCTGTGCCGGAGACAGTTGTGCCTGCCAGCCTGCTAAAATAGCAGCTGCACGAACCGAGAACTGATGTTTCGGGCCTTTTTGATAGCGACGATACCGATCCATTAACGTTGGTTTGATCGCACTGGCATCCTGCCCAAACCCGGTTGCCGTCCCTGCATGCCGCCGATATGAAATATGCGCTTCAGGGTCATAAACAACGGTGCCAAACAAGTTACCCAGTGCCATCACTAAAGCGTCATGATTCGTCGGCTCAACTGGCCGATATTGCTGGATCAGACGCAACATGGTCGCATTAAACACCATAGTGGCGCCAACGCCCCAGCCATCCAAGAAACTTTCCGGAAAATGCGCGTTAGGGTGAAAGTCCTTTGAAAAGCGATTGCCTAAAAATGCCATCTTGCCATCCATGATGGCGACGTTACCATGATAAACCATCGGGCGCATTGGCTGTGTTAACTTTGCAACCGCTGCGACTAATTTATCGGCGTGCCAAACATCATCTTGATCGGCAAACGCATAAAACCCACCTTCGATCACAGGCGCATCATGCATCAAGTCTGTAAAGCTGGCCTTCCACCCTTCATTGTGACCGTACACGACCGTCACATTCTCCTGCTTGGCATAGGCAGCTAATCGCGTTGCGGTTTGATCGCTAGAGCCATCATCCCGGACCCGCAGTCGCACCTGAACCCCCTTTTGGGCCAGAATACTATCGATTTGTGCCGCTAAATACTGCGCACCATTATAGGTCGACAGTAAGACTGTGACTACCGGTAGTGTTGCTTTCATCGCGTCATCGACCCCCAACTCTTGATTGTTTGTTCAAACATTTCAACTAGACCTGCCGTCGGCTGCCAGCCCAAAGCTTCAAGCTTTTGCCCACTCAGGCGTAATTGGACTTGCGGGGCATACCCCATATCCTCATCTGGAATATCGATCACGACTTGGCCGTTACCAAAATGCGTCGCCACCAATTCCGCCAGCTCCTTGATGGAAATCGTCGTCGCTTCATTCACCACGTTATAGGATTCACCTGCTTGCCCATCAACACTCAAGGTCAACAACGCCGCAATCGTATCCGGTAAGTAACAGTAATTGCCTAACGAAGATCCATCGGTATGTAAAACGAGCGGTTCACCGCGCAATGCGCTTCGCGCAAACTGGGCGAACACTCTCGTATCATCGGCGGAAACGCCAGGGCCAAACGTCTGGGCCAAGCGCGCATTAACGACATGAACGCCGAATTCATGATGATAGGCACTCGCAAGGAACTCATTACTACGCTTAGATTCTGGATACCCGTTACGGATCACTAAGGGATCAACATAGCCGACATCTTGCTCAGTGGCGCGCCGATCGACGAACGGTTGGCCATAGATCTCCATACTGGAGAGGTACACGACGCGCGCATGGTCCTGTTGCGCCCGCGTCATCACATTCAGCATTCCCAACACTTGCGCCGAGAAGGCCTCAACCGGCTGCGTAATGAGTTGCTTGGACCCCGTCACTGCTGCGGCATGAAAAATAAAATCAACCGGTTGTGAGACTTGGTCATACGGTTGTTTAATATCTTGATACACGAACTGCAAATCCGAGCGTTTCGCCAAATCACCATACAGTCGCGCCACTTTTTGCGGATTTCGGGCGATCGCGATAACGGTCAGCTCTAAATTCAAGCGCTCATTTGCCCGCAAAAATAACAGGGTCAAGATCCGCGCAACCAACCCTGTCGCACCAGTAATCATAATTCGCTTGCCGAAAAAGGTGGCTAACCGTTCCGCTTGTGCCTGTACTAACGCGTCCAATTCCGCACTTAAAACTGGCTCGATGACGCCACTCATCCCTGACCCCCAAAAATTTGTGAGTTCTCACGCGCGTCTAAGATGGCGCGGAAAATATAAAAATCTGTTGGCGTCGTGACTTTGATGTTATCCGTACTACCCGCTACCGTATACAGGTCAACGCCGTAGTGTTGCATCATTGAAGCAGAATCAATAAAATCGTGACGGCCCTCATCTTGCGCTTGCTTAAAGGTTTGATATAGCGCCTCAAGTCGGTAGCTTTGTGGGGCGCGCGCCAAAACACATTGTGAGCGGTCAACAAAGCGGTCTAGCTTGCCTTGGGTGGCGCCGACGCCGATCGTTTCAATGGCAGGAACGACGGTGATGGCCGTTCCCTTATCATGCACAGTGGCGATATTGGCATCGATCGTCTCCGTGTCGATCAACGGCCGCACCCCATCATGCAATAACACCGCGGTTTGGGCATCATGTGGCAAGTGGGTATAAACGTATTGAACGCCGATGAACTGAGAATCAATCGCTTCAGCACCGCCCGTTAGAATCTGCTTAACCTTTTTGATGCCGAATTGGTCCAACTTTTCTTGTAAGTAGTCTTCCCAACCGGAGACGCAAATCACGACGATCCCATCAATCTTGTCATCATGCTCAAACTTTTCAAGCGTATAAATGATGATCGGTTTGCTGTGGACCTCTAGGAATTGCTTTGGCAGCGCGCCATTGTTCATGCGCCGGCCAACACCGCCAGCAAAAATAACTGCATAGTCCATGTCTAATCCTCCACAAGATAATATTGCCCTTTATACTCACGATACGAGCGCGCCGTATCAATAATGACGGTATGATGCTTTGCCTTTTGGTCCGCAACCGGGGGAAAGCTCATATAATCGCCAAAAATCAACGTCAAATACTGATCATAACCAACTGGTACTGGCATCTCGGTATCTTCAAAGGGAACCAGCTTTGTTTGCGCAAACCAACTGTTTTTTAGTGGTCGCATAATGGCTTTTAGCCCCGTCACCAATTCTACTGCCGTATCTGAAGGCCGCAACGATGGTTTGATCATCCGCGCTTCCGCATTATGCCACAACCGGTACCGTCGCGCTGGTGTTTTCACTAATGCGAGCGGTAACCCGGTTAGCGTTCGCAACAGCTTGCCTTGATGATCTGGTAGTCTTTGGTTAATATAGATCGAAAAAATCACCGCGTTGGCACGTTGTTTGAACCGCGCAAAAGCGGAGGTTGCCAGTCGATCCATGGGCAAAATATCAATTCCAATCCCTTGATTCACATCTTGGTCGGCAGTGCGGAAATTAATAAATGTCGTTTCACTATCGTTCAGCGTCATTGCGGCGTGGCGATAATTATGGGTCGCATCAGAGCGACATAGGGCATATTGCGGGTTCGGTGACATTTTAGACCAGTCACGGGCCAAGCGCTCATAATCTTCACGCATCATAAAGACGTCAACGTCATCATCCCAAGGGATAAAGCCGTGATGACGCAAAGCGCCGATACAACTACCACCGGCCAGGAAAAATGACAAACCATTAGCGTCACAAACTTGCTTTAAATACTTTAAAATCTCGAGTTCTTTGGCTTGCAAGGCCTGCATTTGTTCCGGCGTTGCTTGGGATAGATCTTTGATGACAGTCACGCGAATTCTCCTTTGGGCGGCTTAATAATCATAGTCGGCACGTTTGCTTGGCGCTTGATTGTAAACGACTCCATAGCGGGTGACCTGGTCTGCTTTCAAAGCCGCCAACGTATCGGTAAACGTCACTTTTTTCACTTGCTTGTGCCCCACAACGAGTAGTGTGAAGTCACATAAAGTCGCCAGCACCTGCATATCTGCGTGTTGCAAGAATGTGTCACCATCCAGGATCACGACATCATAGTCTTGGCTCAACGCCGTCAACACTTGCGCAAATGTCGGGTTCACAAACAGTGCAGACGGATCTTCCGGTACAGTCCCCGCCGGCAAAAGATCCAGATTAGTGATGCCAGTATTGTGAATATATTGCGCACGAGCAGCCGGCGTTGCCAACAAGTCTGCCAGCCCTTGCGTTGCGCCGCCAAATGCGGCAGACAAATCAGAACGGCGGTAATTCGCGTCAATCAACAGCGTCTTATCCCCATTCTGCGCAAAGGTTTGGGCCAAATTAGCGCTAACGGTCGTCTTCCCTTGACCATCGACTGGGCTGGTTACAAAGACCGTTTTGATGGGGTCTTGTTGCCGCTTCAAGAATAATTCATTCCGCAAAGCGCGAAATTGATTCTGTGATACCGCCGTCTCCACCAGCAATTCATTTTGTGTATTTGCCATGATTTATCCCTTCACCTACTTAACTGCCTTGAAATCCGTGATATCACCCATTACAGGGACGCCTTGTTGCTTGAAATAGCCCAGCGTGGCGATCCGCGGATCAAATAACTCTTTGGCACTCACGATGTAAAAACCGACCACCAAACCCAAAACCGCGCCGCCTAAAGCAAACGTCTTCACCCGGCTCTTAGGAGTCGTATCAGGGGTCGCCTTAGAGGCCACCGTGATCGGCTTAGAGTTTGAGACAATCGTCTTGACCCGCGCCTTGAACGCTGCCACGAGTTCATTGGCCACGTCAGCCGACAATTGGGGGTGATTCGTCTTCACCGTAATGGTGAAAACACGCGAGCCGCCGTTGTTTTCAACGGTAATATCATTGGCTAGATTACCGATAGAGCCTTTGATCTTTCCTTGCTTTTGCAAAGAAGTGATGACAGAATCCAAAATCGACTGCTGCGTGAAGAGATCCTTATACGTGCTCAACATCTGGTTATCCGCCTGATTTTGGTTCAACGCCGATGCTAGCGTCTCTTTTTCAGATTTCTCCTCTGGATTGACAACGATTGCCGTCGTGGATTCGTATTGTGGGGTGACCAAAAATTTGGCCGCCGCATAACCACCAATTAAACCAATCACGGTTAACGCAACAACGAGAACCCAATTTTTCTTAAACGCATGCGTGAATGCCTTAAAGCTCATGACAAGTTTCATAATTCCTCCGAAATGATCACGGCGCAGCGCGTCGCCTTAATTTTTAATCGAGATGCTTGATATCGTTTTCTGAAACGATTTCGTGTAATTTTTTGTAACTCGGTTCCTCATCTTCGTCGACCCCAGCAGAGGACATCTTATCAAACAAGATCTTAATTGTTTGCAGTAAGATTTTCGCATCAAGGAACAAGCTGTAGCATTTAATGTACAAGAGATCAAACTTCAATTTGCTGCGGTAGTCAGACGCATATTTACCGTACACTTGGGCGTACCCTGTGATCCCCGCACGGACATTATGCCGCAAGTAATAATGCGGCTCTTCTTCATTGAATTGATCAACGAAAAATGGGCGCTCAGGCCGGGGGCCAACAATGGACATATCCCCACGCAAAACATTAAAGATCTGCGGTAATTCATCCAGTCGAAACTTACGCATATACTTGCCGACTGGCGTGATCCGTGAATCATTGTTCGTGGCTAACATCGGGCCAGACTTGGCCTCTGCATTCGCCGCCATCGTGCGGAACTTATAAATACTGAATTCACGCTGGTTCAACGTGATCCGCGTCTGCTTATAGATCACGGGTCCTGGTGAGGTTAGCTTCACCAATAGTGCTGAAATCAGCATGAATGGTGAGGCAAGAATCAACAAGATAAACGAAACAATCACATCAAAGACGCGCTTCAAAAACGCATTTTCTGGTGAAATTCGAAAGGCACTCAGTCCCATGACGCTTTCGTCTTCGAAGTTCATCAGATTCGGGCCCAGCATCAACAAGTTATCAAAAGTTGACGGTAACAGCACTTCCTTGTTCTCTTTGATCAGCATATCGATAATCTCGCGACGATCATCATCATGCAGGCTCTTGGTAAGATAAAAAATATCCACTTCTGGCATGACCCGACGTGCATTTTCTAAGAAATGATCCGTAATCACAATGGTGACCTTATGCTTATTATTCTTGGCCGAATCAAAGTTCTCAATGATCGCGGGCAACTCATCTTGATAAGACAAGACCGCGACGCGCCGATCACTGGTGAAGCGAATGTACATGTAGTAAATAAAGACGCGCCAAACCCCTAAAATCACAATACTAATCAGAAACGATAACCCTAACACTGACCGTGGGAAGGCAAACAGCCGGCCAAAGAAGGTGATCATCATCAATCCGATCGTGGTTAGGAACTGGCCTAAGATCGTGTTGAAAATGATATCGCTGATTCGCCGGTTATAAAAGATGTACACCCCAAGCAAAAAATTGATCAGCAGGAATAAAACAGAAATATAGATTGCCGATTTTTCATAAGTATAGAAATTGCGATCCGGTAAAACACTGCCAAATCGTACGTAAAATCCAAGGAGAACGCTAAAGTTATAGAGTGCGACGTCCCCAACAATAGTCAACAGGCGTCTTAACCCGTTCCACTCAGTCTTTTGTCTCATAATCAAACCCTCTCAACAAGTCATCGTCTGTGCACCTAAATAGACACACAGATGGATTATACCACAGTCCCTTAATCATCCTCCATAAGCGCCAGTAAACAGCACTTCGGGCGTTATTATACGCCGCTTGAGGCGTCAATAGGGTCAAGTCGCTAAAGCATTACTGTTTCTAAAGAAAAATCGGTCTTGCGCAACCAGGGCCAATATAAGGTCTAGACCGTTTATCGCTAATCCTATCAACCGGTGTGCTTTAGCAGTCGCCATTGAAAACCTCGTGCTAAAGCCGAAACCTAACCGTACAGTGACGCCTCTGCGCCAAAGACCCCCACCGAGTCAATCTGCACTATGCCCTGTCAAGTTGACAGATGAAATAATATAAAATTTTGTCTGTTTCTAAGCGGCTTCACCCCAGTATTCATCTGGGGTGAGGCCGTTTCTTTGTGCCGACCGATTGTGGTGATTGAA
>JALCQM010000069.1 GCA_022651245.1 Lactobacillus sp. | reverse complement strand
TCAATCACCACAATCGGTCGGCACAAAGAAACGGCCTCACCCCAGATGAATACTGGGGTGAAGCCGCTTAGAAACAGACAAAATTTTATATTATTTCATCTGTCAACTTGACAGGGCATAGTGCATTGTTGCGGGCTTTGCTTATGCGCTGGGCTAAATTCTTTTAGCCTGCGTTCAATATCCACATAAAACCAATGAAGACGAAGAAAAGGCCATACATGATTGGCGACACTTCTTTACCTCGCTTGGCGGCTAACATCGTCAGCGGGTACATGATGAAGCCTAAGGCGATCCCGTCGGAGATGCTATACGTCAATGGCATTCCCAACAAGATCAAGAAACTTGGGATCGCAATCGCCATGTCATCCCACTTGATTTCCCGAAGCGACTGCGCCATCAAGACCCCAACAATGATCAACGCTGGCGCGGTCACCTGCGTCGTGACAACAGCCAACAGCGGTGAAAACAGCATGCCTAAAAGGAACAAGATCCCGGTCGTCACCGCGGTCAAGCCACTACGGCCGCCAACTGCGATCCCAGCACTTGATTCCACATACGCCCCAACTGGGCTAGTCCCTAACACGGAGCCGACCAGCATGGCAGTAGAGTCAGATGCCAAGGCCTTCCCGACTCGCGGCATCTTATTGTCTTTCATGAACCCGGCCTGGTTGGCCAACCCCACCAAAGTGCCCGCCGTGTCAAAGAAGGTCACCAGCAGGAAAGTCAAAACCACGACCACTAGCTGGATCGAGTTGATATCCCCCACATGCTGGATGGCCACGCCGAAGGTTGGCTTTAACGACGGTGCTGCCGAAATGATCGCGCTTGGGGCCTTGATCCAGCCGGTGACCAGCCCTAAGATCGTCGTCAACACCATCCCAATGAAGATCCCACCAGGCACTTTTTTGACCATCAAGATCGCCGTCACGACCAACCCAAAAATCGTTAACCAGGTAGTGTTGACGCTCAAGGAACCTAACCCGACCAAGGTCGACTTATTCGCCACGATAATACCGCCGTCAGATAACCCGAGAAAAGCAATAAACAACCCAATCCCGCCAGAGATCGCATATTTCAAATCGGCAGGAATCGCATCAATGATCATTTCGCGCAGCTTGAAGATCGTGATCAAAATAAAGATCAAACTGGCCACAAAGACACCTGCCAACGCCGTTTCCCACGGAATCTTCATGCCGATACAAACGGAATAGGCGAAGAAGGCGTTGATCCCCAAGGCAGGCGCCGTGGCAATCGGATACTTCGCCAAGATTCCCATCAGCAAGCAGCCTAACGCCGAAGCCAACGCGGTCGCGGTGAACACGGCGCCTTTATCCATCCCCGAAGCCCCCAGTACGGATGGATTAACGAACAAAATATAGGCCATCGAGATGAACGTTGTGAAGCCCGCCAAGAGTTCGCGGCGAATCGTCGTGTTCAACTGCTCGATTTCAAAATAAGCCAGTAACTTCTCTTTCAATACAATAGCCTCCAAAAAACGAACTTTGTTCCTGAAACAACGGCTATTATCATATAATAATCTGGAAAAATGGTAAAGGCTTATTTAATTACAGCGTTAAATCCGAACATTAGTTAAAGAAAAAGGGACAGCGCACTTTCCTGCAGACACTAGTACCGTATCAAAAGCGCTTTCATTTTCGCAAAATCTCGATATACTAAAGGGGTGACCACCGGCTGTGATCCCGAAGTCGGTGGGTCATGCCTCGACGTTGCGTTTTGGTCAAACGCATTCTCGACGTCGAAGGGTGGACGTGAACCCACCTTCTTTCAATAAGGGGCCGCGATGCTTATCGCGGTCTCTTTAGTTTTAGCGGTCCCTTACGCCTTGACACGGGCATTCGCATTTCGTTATGCTTAACATAATCAAACACATTCGGTTGGGCGCAAGCTTCAAGATCGACTTCCTGGGGAGGAAGTCATCCTGAGCTTGCGTTTTTGTTTTTGACGCACACCTAAAACCACGATGGCGCGCACTTTAAGGAGAATTTTATGCAAAACCCCCACTTACAACATAAGCAAGACGTTCTTGATACACTGACGACGTCTCGGCGCACTGGGTTAACTTCAACAACAGCACAGACCCGGTTGGCGCAAATTGGCCCCAACGCCTTGGCGCAACCACCGCGTACACCGGCCTGGCGTCAGTTTGTTCGGACCTTCAAGGAGCCGCTCGTGATTATCTTGTTTGTCGCGGTGGCGTTGGCTTGGCTCAGCGCGGCGTACGATTTTTGGGGTGGCGGCGATCCCGCCCACGGTTTGGCGGCCATCTATGAAAGCATCGCGATCCTATTGTTGATCGCGGTCAATGCCGGCTTGTCTTTTTGGCAAGCCCAAGCGGCCCAAAAGTCACTCGCGGCGTTAAAAACGCTGGCGGATCATCACGCCTTCGTTTTACGTGACGGCGTCTGGACAGAAGTACCCGCCCAGGATGTGGTCCCTGGTGACATCCTCAAAGTCAAAACCGGCGACTTCATCGAAGCCGACGTGCGCTGGCTACATGTTGCAGAATTACAAACCAACGAAGCCCACCTGACTGGTGAAGCCGAACCGATCAGCAAACAAACGCACGCGCTCACTGACGTCGAGCTTGGTGACCGCACCAACATGGGCTACTCCGGTGCGATGGTCACCCACGGCAACGGTCTAGGTGTCGTCGTAGCCACGGGGATGCGGACTGAACTCGGCAAAATTGCCGACTTGTTGGCTAGCGTGCCCACTAAAAAAACGCCGATCGAACGGACGATTACTAAATTGACCAAACGGCTAATGGTCGTTGCGATCGTCTTTTTGACCCTCGGCTTAGAGCTATTCAAGGCCTACCAAACCACTGGCACGCTATCACTGACTGCGGTCGCCGAATCGTTATCGACGGCGATCGCGTTAGCCGTCGCCGCCATTCCAGATGCCTTGCCGGCGGTTTTGTCGATCGTACTCACGATCGGCGCCACGATGCTCGCCCGCAACAACGGCTTGATCAAGTCGCTGAACGCGGTTGAAACTTTAGGCGCAACCAGTTTCATCGCTTCGGATAAAACCGGGACGCTGACCCAAAATCAAATGACCGTCACCCGTTTTTGGGCCAACGGGGCCGCTTTTACCGTCGAAGGCAGCGGTTATGACCCTGTCGGTGAGATCACGCCTGACGCAGACGCCGCCGATTACCACCGGTTTATGGTGGCCAGCGTCATGAACAATGAAGCCGCGGTCAGCGAAGACGCAGACGGTATTTTCCAACCTTACGGCAACCCCACCGATGTGGCCTTGGTGGTCATGGGACACAAGGCCGGCATCACCCGTGACCACCTATTGGACAAGGACGGCGACCATGACATCGATATCGTCCGCGTCTTGCCGTTCGATTCGACACGCAAAATGATGAGCGTCGTGATCAAAGATGGCACTCGCTATCAAGTGCTGACCAAAGGGGCCCCTGATGTGATCCTCCAAAAAACCGTCCAAGTCGCTGTCGCAGACCAAGGACAACCGCTAGCCGCCATGCGCCAAACCGTCGAAGACGTTATCCTGGGCTTCGCAAACGACGCCTTGCGCACCCTTGCCGTCACGATCCGCGATATCGACGAAGCACTCGCGCTACACGGTGATCACGCCGCCTTAGAACAATCCCTGACCTTATTAGGAGTCGCTGGGATCATCGACCCGCCGCGCCCAGAAGTCCGCGACTCTGTTGCGACCTTGCATCAAGCCGGCGTTGCGGTGGTCATGATCACTGGGGATCACGCCGCTACCGCCCGGGCGATCGCTTTGAAACTAGGTATCGTCGACTCCCTTGAAGCCACCGTGATCGAAGGCGCCGCCTTAGCTGAAATGGACGACGTCACCCTTTTCAACCTCGTTGCCGCTGTACGCGTGTATGCGCGTGTCAGCCCAGAGCACAAGCAGCGCATTGTCCGCGCCTTGCAAAAACACCGCGAAGTCGTCGCCATGACGGGGGATGGGATCAACGACGCTCCCGCTTTACGCGCCGCCGACATTGGGATCGCCATGGGGATCAATGGCACCGAGGTGACTAAGGATGCAGCGGATCTGATCTTGTTAGACGACAAGTTCACCACGATCACGCGCTCCGTCGAAGCCGGGCGCACAATTTTTGGCAATATCAAGAACTTCATGCGCCACGAGTTAACGACAAATGTCGCCGAGGTCTTAGCCTTACTCCTAGGCGTGGTGTTGATGACTCGGCCCGTCGGTCAAGTCAGCGCAACCACTCCAGTATTGACGGCTTTGATGGTGTTGTGGGTCAACATGATCTCGGACGCTTTGCCAAGTTTTGCGCTAGGCTATGATGTCCCAGAAGCCGATTTAATGCGCCAACCGCCGCGCAACGTTGACCAATCGATCCTTCATGGGATGCTTGGGCGCATCTTCTTGCGCGGGATCGTAATGGGCGCACTCGTGTACCTGGCCTTCTTGTGGGCGGCTAACGCCGGAATGCCTGCTGAAAAAGCCCAGACGATCGCCTTTTTAACCTTAGTTTTCGGCCAACTCTGGCATGTTTTTGACGCCCGCAGCCACCGGACCTTATATCACCGCAACCCATTAGCCAATGGCAAGCTGTTGATTGCCGTGGCCTTTGCCGCCAGCACCTCGCTGTTAGTGACCTTGCTGCCGTTTTTTAATACCGTGATGGGCACTACCCCATTAAGCGGTGGGTTGTACCTCGCCGTGATCTTCCTACCCGCCATCCCGACACTGGTCTTATCCGGGATCAAGGCCGTTTGGCAACACAACCACTAACCGCAATCGCCACCGAGACCTTTGCCACACAAGCCACTTTCGGCATGACGTGGTAAAGGTTTTTTTGCGTTCCGGAGCTTTAATTATGGCAAAATTGAGCTAATTGGGAACCTTTCGTCCCGCCCAACGCACTAATGAGTGTTACAGACATCAAGGAGGTGAGCTGATGACTGATTCAGAGCTGTTGCAACAAGCCCTGCGCGGAGACCAAAACGCCTTGGCAACCTTGCTTCAAGCCAGGCAAGACAAGCTATACCGCACCGCATTTTTTTACCTGCACAACCAAGCAGACGCCTTAGACGTCGTCCAGGAAGTGGCCCTACAAACAATGCTGAGCATTCATAAGCTAAAACATCCCGCTTATTTTGACACTTGGCTGGTTCGGATCGCGCTCAACTGCACCTTCAAACAAATGCGCAAATTACCCGCCATCCCACCAACGCCCAGCAGCCAAGACCCGACAAGTGCCAGTGACTTGCATCAAGATTTGCAGCGTGACCTCGCGCAACTGCCACGACGCTATCAGGAAGTGATCGTCCTCTATTATTTACACGATCGGCCGTTAGCCGAAATCTCTGCGGTATTGCACCTGCCGTTAGGAACCGTTAAAAGCCGGTTGAATCGCGGATTGGCGTTGTTACGCCAGAAAGGAGCTGTCGCCCATGGCTATCAATTGGGAAAATGAACGTCACGCTTTTAACACTTTACCGGTCCCACAAGCACGGGTGACCCAACGGATTCAGGCGGGTCTGGCAACGGCCAAACCACTTCGTCGACGACACAACGTGCGCCGAGTCCTCTTCGCTGTCGCATTACTCCTATTCGTTTGCGGCTTGACTGCGCCAGCCGCACTTCAGGCAGGCGGACTCATCCCCGCTTTCAAACAGATCCTTGACCGGCCAGCGACCCCGGTCGAAAAACTAGATCCAACTGCCAATCAGCTACTCGGTGACCTTGCAGACGCCCAACGGTACCGGCCGCTGAACACGCCTGCCCAAACCACGGCTGGCATTAAAGTGCAGCCTATGGGCACCTTGGCAACAGCCGGTTTGATCGCAGTTTTAGTCGACTATTCCGGTCCCAATATCGATCCTGATCAACTTGCGCGCAACCCGGTAACCGTCAAACTCAGCACAGGCGCCCCCGTCGGCGATGTCGAGCATGCCGCCGGTAAGGTTGCCCTAGGGCACTATCGCCAGGTTCTGGTTTTTTATCCACCAGTCACGACGACTGCGAACATTCCCTCGTTTGCGCTCACTTTCCAGGCGCTTAACGGCACCAAACACGCGCTAACGTTCTCTGGTTTGCAGCCCGAACGCTTTACGACCACCCAGCATGCCTTGGCCTTGACCCATCACGTTAGCCAAAACGTCACCACCGCCTTGACCCAGTTGCTCGTGACGCCCAACGCCTTTTTAGTCGACTACACCACGACATTCACACCGACTGCCCTTACGGCTCAGCAAGCACATGCTTATTCCCAAGCAGCTTGGCTTTCCGACGCCAGCCTGCGTGTCAACGGTCGGCAAATTGGCTCACTGACGCTAGGCCTCAGCGGCACTAAACTGGCCCAAACACGTCACGGCGATGCGCTCACCGCACGCTTCCAGTCCCAATTCACGACCCGCTATCGCGATTCCGCGCAGCACCTCCGCGCCTTAAGCGATGCCCCTAAGGGCGCCACTATCCAGTTCACGGTCACGCTGCCTGGCGAACCTGGCGGCAACCGGCAAGCCGCCGGGACCTTTTCGGTACCAGTCGCATTGTTCTTAAACTAAGTGCCTGCAACTGCCTTGTGTCCCTTACGCTATAAATTCCCAGCACAAACAAATGGCACCGCCTGTAACCCCCTCGGGTTTCACAAGCGGTGCCATTTGTCTGCTAGGCTAAATCGACTTTGGGCGTCATTTTTCTCATGCATAGCGTTTTTGATACAGCTGGCAAATCGCCAGCGCCGAATTCTCGGGGCTAGGTGGCCACATACGTGCTGGTGCCGAAGCCACCGGTACCCAACTAGCCGTCCCCAGTTCATCGGAAAGGTGGAGGGCATGCTCGTTGGTCAACGCAATATAACCATGCATCATCATCTGGTGCTTCGGTAGCCAATAAGTCCCCGCGTAATCAAGCTGTGCGACACCTATTCCCAATTCCTCTCGCACCTCCCGAATCGCCGCTTGCTCCACGTTTTCTCCCGGTTTAATGTACCCCGAGATCAGCGACTCATAGCGTTTTGAAAGGTATGGCATCTGCGCCAATACGATCTCATGCTTGGCATTGGCCACCAAAATGATCACGCAGTCGGCAAAATTAGGGAACCAAAACCGGTCACACTGGTTGCAGTATGGGACCTCACCATCATCACCGGCAAGTTTAGGGACGAGCTTGGTCCCGCAATCGGGACAATAAGTGTACATGCATCTTCGCCTTCTTCATCACAAGTTTACGATTGCTGCTAAATATACATGTTTACTGGGAACATGCCAACTATACCTGGAAAATCACCTTAATTTCGCGTACCTAGCAAAAAAGTTGACAGCGCTTTCTTTCGGTGGTATTTTTCATTTACGGTATCGTGTGGGCAGTAAGCGGTATGCGGCCGCATATCGAGAATCCTCACTGTTCTCTGGGGTTATCTGTTCGCTTCGGCGACTCCCCAGCAATCAAAAGCGGCGTACAGCCCTGGCAGGGTCCCACCTTGCGAGGTGTCTTTAGCTATGAAGCACTGGGCGTACTACGGGCGTCTGTGCAACCTAATGATTGTCGGACGATTTGATGCATGGGCAACTGTGCAGTACCAACCGTTTCCAGGGGGCTGGTCACGGTTTTGTACCACTTGAACTCGCGTTAACGTACCACTAAAAACGGCGACCGACAGGCGCTTACGGCGGGCAAACTGCCAACGCGTCTAGCGCAAGCCACTAGGAACACGATCTGGGTAACCGGTCGTGTCTTTGGTGTGCCCAATAATAATAGAGCGAAGCAAAGCGGGTTTAGGGGAGGAGCTAAAACGCACTGACGAAGCTTAGACCCCCCTCTAACTAACACGGTTCTTTTTGATATCAATTCTAAAAAGCGTATCCTAGAGGCGTACTTTGGAGGCGATATTATTTTAGAAAAGAATCAACGGCGAGCTTTCATCGCCACTTTGTTAACTGGTACTTTTTCAATGTCCATTTCCCAATCCGCCTTGAGCACTGCCTATCCGGCGTTCATGCGTGCCTTTGGCTTAGGTGCAGGCACGGTTTCTTGGCTGACCACCGGCTTTATGCTGGTGATGAGTTTAATGATTCCCGTCTCCCCTTGGCTACTGAATAATGTTGGGTTTCAAAGACTATTTCAAGGCGTCGTGGGGGTATTCGCCCTTGGCACGGCCTTGTGCGTTTGGGCGCCTAACTTTCCGCTACTGCTAATTGGGCGCCTATGTGAGGCGTTAGCCGTCGGGATCATTTTCCCCAGCTTCCAAACCGTCTTACTCACGATCACGCCTAAAGCCCAACGTGGAGCCGTCATGGGGACCGCCGGGTTAGTGATGGGTTCGGCGCTGGCGGTCGGTCCGATCATCTCTGGCATCTTATTGACTTGGTTTTCCTGGCGCGCCCTTTTCGTTTTATTTCTACTGGTCGCCATTTTAGTGCTGCTCGTCTCGACGCGAACGATCAAAGACGTCATACCATTGACCCCGACTACTTTAGATTGGTGGTCGATCATTTTGGCGGCAAGCTTTCCCGCCTTACTGTATGTTCTATCGACGGCAACCGCTCAAGGGCTATCTTGGTGGCTCGGTGGCTTGACCATCGTCGCTTTAGTGGCTGCGTGGGGCTTTATCACGCGTCAGCTACGGCATCCGCACCCACTACTACAACTGCGTGTCTTTTTGACCCCGCAGTTTCACTTAGCGGTTTGGCTGACGGGGATCTCTTACATCGGTTTGATCGTCACGACGATCATGATGCCGCTGTACTTCCAAACCATTCTACACGTTAGCCCACTAGTCTCTGGCCTATCATTGGTTCCAGCGGCCGCCTTACTCGCGGTCTTAAATCCCCGCGCCGGCCAGTGGCTCGATACGTTCGGCCCGCGACGCGTCGTCTTATTGGGTATGGGTTTGATCACAGGCGGCTTTCTCCTGCTAGCCGTATTCGCTGGCCACTTACCGCTGATCGGCGCGATCGCCTTGTCAATGTTGACCGAAGCCGGCAACGCCTTCGTCATGATGCCAGCCGTAACGACCGGGGCCAATGCCCTACCGCAAAAATGGTTATCCGACGGTACCGCCGTCACCACTACGGTGCGCCAGCTTCTCGGCTCTCTTGGCGTCGCGGTTGCCACCGTCTTGCTACAACAGGTGCAAATTGCCAGCGGTCACGCCACCGTGGGCTTTGCCGTGACCTTCGCCTTCTTCGCAATCATTGGGGCCTGCGGCTGGGTACTAGGGCGTCGGCTCCCCAAACAAGCGTGACAAAAAAGCATTGCGCCCCATGGCGACTTGGGTCGTAATGCTTTTTTTGCGTGAACTGGTTTGCCTTGGAAAACGGGTCGTCGATTAAAGCTTCCTTGGCAATCAGCACCGATAAAATTTTGCAAAAATACGGGGAATCCTTGCCTCTCCGAGTTTTCCTGTCGAAACACCGCCATTGTGGTAAAATCAGGGTATCTATTTCGGTAGCGTTTGCGATGAGGTGAATGATATGAATGTTTTTACGGCTTTGAAAATGATCCAGTTTGACCACCAACCCTTAAATCACCAACAGGTCGTCATCACCGACCCTAACGGTAAACCAGACGCACAGTTGACCGACCTTTTGGCCGATTGCCTGAGCAAGATCGACATTTTCATCAACTTCGACACGACGCAAAGCGTGGCGGACGTCATCGATGACTTGCACCTTTTAACCCCACTACCATACGACGTTCTTGAAGAATACCAAAAAGTCCTAGAGCAACATATTACCGGCGTCAACTTCGCCAGCCATAAACAGCTGATCGAACTGATCTACATCCCACTCATCTAAACGCAACACAGCAATCATCGATGCGACCACAAGTCCTCGGGCGCCTCTAGATCACGCCCACTAATTTTGGGACGTGCACTAGAGGCGTTTTGATGTTCTCAGCACACTGCGATTAGGCCGCTCACGGCCTAGAACCCTTAATTTGCGTGTCATCAAGCGCGCACGGAGGCGTATTATGCAAGCACAGCTCCCCCCACAGATCGTGACAGTTTGGCGGCTTCGCGCCGCAATCGCTGGTGGCATCTGGTTGCTCATCGCAGCAGGGTTACTCATCCCCTACCATTTATGGCAGTGGCCTTTGTGGCTAATCGCGATCCCGCTTGTGGCAGCGATCTTACATACAGGTGGGCACTTGCTTTTGATCCCGTACCGCTACCGCTTTTGGCGCTACGCCATCACGCCTGGTGCCGTTTACCTGCGCAGCGGTTACTTGTTCCGCCA
>JALCQM010000068.1 GCA_022651245.1 Lactobacillus sp. | reverse complement strand
GGAGCGGACCAGTACTAATCGGTCGAGGACTTAACCAAAGCGCGTAAGCGCTAGTGAGCAAATACGGTTCACGGCTAAAACAAACAATGATGTCCAGTTTTGAGAGTGCAAAACTCTCAGTTAAATATACAGTGTGGTGGCGATGGCGAGAAGGATACACCTGTTCCCATGCCGAACACAGAAGTTAAGCTTCTCTACGCCGAGAGTAGTTGGTGGGCAACTGCCTGCGAGGGTAGGAAGTCGCCACGCTGTAACTTATTCCGGATTAGCTCAGTGGTAGAGCACCTGACTGTTAATCAGGGTGTCGTCAGTTCGAGCCTGACATCCGGAGTTGCATGGAGAGTTGTCCGAGAGGCCGAAGGAGCATGGTTGGAAACCATGTATACGGGCTTTACCCGTATCAAGGGTTCGAATCCCTTACTCTCCGTTGATTGCAAATGGCCCGTTGGTCAAGTGGTTAAGACACCGCCCTTTCACGGCGGTAACATGGGTTCAAATCCCGTACGGGTCACTTAGTTGGAGGATTAGCTCAGTTGGGAGAGCGTCTGCCTTACAAGCAGAGGGTCATAGGTTCGAGCCCTATATCCTCCATTTTTTTTATCTTAATTACGGTTCCATGGTCTAGTTGGTTAGGACGCCTGCCTGTCACGCAGGAGATCACGAGTTCGAGTCTCGTTGGAACCGGATATCAAAGCACTCTCCACGTTGGGGCGTGCTTTTTTTGTTGGCATGACCAATGCTGAGCGTTGGCACATAAAAAGCCCCCGGCCAAGGTTACTTGGTAGGGGGCCATGACTTGAGACTCAAAACAGCTTAGCCGTGTAACCGGGTCAGCGTGAAAAGGGCCGTGATCAAAATGCTGGCCCAGACGTAAACGAGGGGACGCAATGGCATAAAGCGGGGGCTGATCACGCTGGGGATCAGGAGTAACCCGCCAGCGGCAACAAGTGTCAGTTGCTGTGTCCAGTAGCCGATCGCGATCAAGATGAGCAGACCAAGGATGTCCACCCAAAGGGGAAGGTGGTCACTCCAGACGGCAAGGATGAGTGGTAGGTTCAACAAGGCGAGCACGAGGAGGCTGGTCGGCGTCAAGAGTCGCATCAAGATGAACAGCAACAAGGCTTGATTAAAGTAGACTTGGATGAACCACAAACTAAGTTGCCAGCGCGGGCTAAGCGTTTGCGTATTCAGTAAGAAGGCGAGGCCAACTTGTGCGATGATCAATGGTAAAAGGCGCCACTGCCCGATGCTAGCTAAGAGGCCAAAGCCAGTGCCAAAGGCGAGCCACCAGCTGGCATGCCAGTGGGTGCGAACTAGGCTTAAGGCGAGGGTCATGGCTAATGCGTAACCAAGCTGCCACGACCACGTGTGACGCCCCCAGGTGTAAAGTAAAGGGAAAGCGGCCGCCTGGACGAAGCATGAGGCGCCGAAGAGGAGTTTTTTAGCTGACATAATCCGGTCCTTTCGTAATCTCTTCTATGGTACAAAAGGTCGCGACGGTAGGTAAAGTTATTTCGCCATTTTTAGCGAAAAATGTTATGCTTATAAAGTTGCAATACACTTCCCGATGGGGTCCGCTTGGCGGACATGCCTTGTAACCGAAATTTTAAGGGGGAAACAAAAAAATGCAGGAACGTCACTTATTCACGTCGGAGTCCGTCTCAGAAGGACATCCAGACAAAGTCGCTGATCAGATCAGCGATGCGATCTTAGATGCCATTTTGGCAGAAGATCCACAGGCCCATGTGGCTTGTGAAACCACCGTTACCACTGGCTTGGTGCTGGTCGTTGGGGAGATCTCGACGACCGCTTACGTCGACATTCAAAAAATCGTGCGCGAGACGATCCGCGAAATCGGCTACACCAAGGATTCCGGGTTTGATCCAGACTCTGTTGGGGTCTTGGTGGCGCTGGACGAACAGTCGCCTGATATTGCGCAAGGGGTCAACGACTCTTATGAAGCGCGTGAAGGCCAAGCCGATCCGCTGGACAAGATCGGTGCCGGGGATCAAGGGATGATGTTCGGGTATGCGATCAATGAAACCGAACAGTACATGCCCCTGCCGATCGCCTTATCGCACCAATTGATGCAAAAAATCGCTGCGTTGCGTAAGGAAGGCAAGATCAGCTACTTACGTCCGGATGCCAAGGCCCAAGTGACCGTCGAATACGACGATAACGATAAGCCGGCACGCGTGGATACGGTGGTCGTGTCCACGCAACACGATCCGGAAGCGACGCTCGAGCAGATCCGCAAAGATGTCGAAGAACAAGTGATCCGGGCGGTGATCCCGGCGTCCTTGTTAGACGAGCAGACGAAGATCTACGTGAACCCGACTGGCCGCTTTGTATTAGGCGGGCCCCAGGCGGACTCTGGTTTGACCGGGCGCAAGATCATCGTGGACACGTATGGCGGGTTCGCCCGGCACGGCGGCGGTTGCTTCTCTGGTAAGGATGCGACCAAAGTCGACCGGTCTGCGTCGTATGCGGCGCGCTACATCGCCAAAAACGTCGTGGCAGCCGGCTTAGCAGACCGCATGGAGGTCCAACTGGCCTATGCGATCGGCGTTGCCCAACCGGTGTCGGTATCGGTTAACTGCTTTGGCACCAACAAGGTAGCCGAAGACGTGATCGAAAACGCGATCCGCGAAAACTTTGACCTGCGCCCTGCAGGGATCATTCGAATGCTTGACCTGCGCCGGCCGATCTACAAGCAAACGGCGGCTTATGGTCATTTTGGACGTACAGATGTTGATCTTCCTTGGGAACACCTCGACAAAGTGTCAGGGTTAGCCAAGTACTTAGGTTAAACGAGAGAAGAGGCGGCCATTACCGGTGGAATCCGGTGGTGGTGGCCTTCTTTTTTTGGGAAAAATGAAAAGGACGGGAATATGCCAAAGAAACAAACGAATGTGGTGGCGGTGACCATCGCAATCTTTATTGCGACGTTCATGACTGCTATTGAAGGCACCATCGTCTCCACGGCGTTGCCCACGATCGTTGGGGAGCTTCACGGGGTGCAATTGATGAACTGGATCATTTCGATCTACCTGCTGACGAACGCGATGGCGACGCCAGTATTTGGTAAGCTCGCCGATCGCAGCGGCCGCAAGCCCGTTTTTTTGGTGGGCTTGGCGATTTTCGTCACCGGGTCGCTGCTGTCGGGGTTGTCGAATTCGATGCCGGTGTTGATCGTCATGCGGGCGATCCAAGGCATCGGCGCCGGTGCCATCATGCCGGTCACGTTCACGATCATTGCGGATATTTATCCCTTTGAAAAACGGGCGAAGGTCCTAGGCTTCAACGGTTCGGCTTGGGGGATCGCGGCATTGGTCGCCCCGTTGTTAGGCGGCTTCATCGTCGATCAACTGTCCTGGCACTGGATCTATTTTATCAACGTGCCGATCGGGTTGGCGACGATGGTGTTAGTCGCCTTGTATCACCACGAGGATTACCAACCGCAAAAAGCACCGATCGACCTCTTAGGGACCTTGTGGCTCGTGTTGGGATTGTTGTTTTTGCTGTTAGGCTTCCAGGCTTTAGCCGGCCCGCATGGTGTTTGGGCCTTGGTGGGCTGGTTGGTGGCCGCGGCAGTGGCACTGGCCTTGTTTGCCCACCAAGAGACCCGGGCTCAAGACCCGATCATTGACTTGGCGCTGTTCAAAAACCGGGCGTTCGTGATCACGAACGTCATCGCCGCGTTGATCTCGGGGTTCGTGATCGGCTACGAAGCGTACATGCCGATGTGGGTGCAAGGCATCTTAGGGCTAGGCGCCTCGTTAGGGGGCTTTGCAATCACACCGAGTTCGTTGATGTGGATCGTTGGCTCCTTCGTGGCCGGGCGCCTGCTGGTCGTGACGACGCCTAAAAAAATTATGGCGCTGGCGCTAGGCGTGTTATTGCTCGCAAGCGTGGCGTTAGCCTTGGTCCCGCAGTCGACGCCGTATTGGGCCTTTTTAGTGATCGCCTGTGGGTTAGGTTTTGGTTTCGGGAACGTGATCACCACCACCACCGTGCGGGTACAAGCCGTCGTGACCGATTCGGTAGTCGGGGTGGCGACCAGTTTCAACACCTTGTGCCGGACTTTGGGGCAGACGTTGATGGTGTCGGTTTACGGGGTGTTGCTGAACTTGCGTATGGCCCAAGGGGTGGCGACGCATCCCGGGCTGAAACTCGACATGCTCAACCAGCTGATCGACCCGCAAAAAGCGCGGCAGTTGTCCGCAACGGCGCTACCGCAACTACGCCACATTTTGTACACGGGTCTGCACGATGTTTACTGGTGCACGGTGGTGATCGTGGTGTTGGCGTTATTGGCCAACTGGTTTGATCGTGATCAGCAGCTGACCGCGACAAAATGAAAACTTTCCTCGCCACCGGTTCCGTGTTACCGTAAAAGGGATACTTAATTCAGAGTTAACGGGAGGAAAAAGGGCTTTTGGCTGCTGAAAATAACCGGCAATATCACTTTGCCCCATCTTCACAACACCATATGGCGATTCACTGGCATAGCTTCGCGATTAAGGATATGCCGATCCGAGAGGCGAGCTTGACCGCCCGGGCGGCGATCGTCGGCCGCATCGGGATATTGATGCTCAGCTGCGGCACCGGGGCCTGGCGTGTCCGGGCCGCAATGGATACGATCGCCCGGGCGTTAGGGCTGACTTGTTCGGCCGATGTCGGGTTGATTTCGTTGTCTTATTCGTGTTTTGACCATGGGCACCACTACACCCAGACCCTTAGTCTGCCGGCGAGTGGCGTCAATACCGATAAGTTGACGGCGTTGGAACAATACGTCGCGCATTTTGAGGCGTCGGCGCTGAGCTTGACCGCCCACCAGATCCACGACCAACTCGACAAGATCGAAGCCAAACCGGGGAACTTTACGGCCGTGCAGGCGGGCTTGGCTTCAGCGCTAGCGTGTGCCGCCTTCGTTTTTTTGCTCGGCGGGGGCCCGATCGAAATGTTCGGCTGCTTCTTAGGCGCCGGCGTGGGCAATTACGTGCGGCGCGTGATGGGCGGGCATAAAACGACGGTCGTGGCGTCGACGGCGGTGTCGGTGGCTGCGGCGTGTGTCGTGTACCTGTTGGCGTTTCGCTTTTTGGCGTGGGGGCTGAACGTCGCTGCGGCGCATGAAGCCGGGTATATTGGCGCGATGTTGTTCGTGATCCCGGGCTTCCCGTTTATCACCAGCGGATTAGATATTGCCAAGCAAGACATGCGCTCGGGCTTGGAACGCGGGACGTTTGCCATCATGGTGATCACGGTGGCGACGTTGACAGGTTGGGTCGTGGCGATGCTGGTGCATCTGCAACCGGCTAACTTTATCCCGTTAGGCTTGAGCCCGTTGTTACTGTTAGGGCTACGGTTGGTCGCTAGCTGGTGTGGGGTGTTTGGGTTTTCGATCATGTTTAATTCACCGGTGCGCATGGCGGCGATCGCCGGCGTGGTCGGTGCGTTGGCCAACACCTTGCGCTTAGAATTGGTCGATTTGACGATGCCAGCTGCGGCTGCAGCCTTTTTAGGAGCCTTGTTGGCCGGTCTGCTGGCGAGCCCCTTGAATCGGCGGCTCGGCTATCCGCGGATCTCATTGACGGTGCCGGCGATCGTGATCATGGTGCCAGGTTTGTACATGTACCGTGCGATGTTTAACCTCGGCCTCAACCACTTCGACGTCGGCGCCAGCTGGCTGGTGAAGGCGTTGTTGATCGTCGTCGCCTTACCGCTAGGCTTAGCGGCGGCGCGGATCATTATGGATAAACAGTGGCGACATATCGGCTGAGCCAGTGACTCCGCCAAAATAGCGGCCCCTACCGAGTCAACCGACTTGGTGGGGGCCTTTTTTTACGCAAAAAAGGCACAGATCAATTGGTGATATCTTACTTAAATGTGACGACTGTGCAAATTGTCTGAAACTGACCCAAAAATTATGTTTTATAGCCTAGTTAGGTGTACACTGAGTTGCAAGTGAGTGCTTACTATCTAATCGAGTGGTCGCGATTGAATCGTGCCCATGGTGATCAATTTAATTTTTGAGGTGAGAAGATGCAAGAAGAGACCCTGTATGGTGGCATCGATGTTGGCTCGACGACGGTTAAACTCGTGGTCATGGATGCCGCGCATCACACCCGTTTTGCCCGCTATGAACGGCATTATTCGGACGTCAAAGCGGCCAGCAAGCGCGTCTTAGACGAAGCGATCGAAGAATTGGGCCCGAATGTTCAACTGGCCTGCACCATCACCGGCTCTGGCGGGATGGGGCTGGCTAATTTGTTGCAACTGAAATTCGTCCAAGAGGTGATCGCCTGCACGAAGACGGTCGAAGAACTGATCCCCCAAACCGATGTCGCAATCGAACTCGGCGGTGAAGACGCCAAAATCACCTTCTTTGGCGCTAGCCTCGAGCAGCGGATGAACGGTTCTTGTGCCGGTGGGACTGGGGCGTTCATCGACCAAATGGCGACGTTGTTGAAAACTGATGCCGATGGCTTAAATAAAATGGCGCGCAACGCGCAAACGCTGTACCCGATCGCTAGCCGTTGCGGGGTGTTTGCCAAAACCGACGTGCAGCCGTTGATCAATGATGGCGCGCATAAAGAAGATATTGCCGCCAGCATTTTCCAAGCGGTGGTCAACCAAACCATCTCCGGGTTAGCGGCGGGACACAAGATCCGTGGGAACGTCGCGTTTTTAGGTGGGCCGTTGTACTTCATGGACCAGCTGCGCGAACGCTTCATCGAAACGCTCCACTTGACGCCGGAACAAGTGATCTTCCCTGAAGACCCACAGTTGTTCGTGGCTAAAGGGGCGGCGTTATATGCTGAAGACCAGCCGGTCACGACGTTGGTTGGCTTGGAAGATAAATTGGTCCATGGGGATGATTCGGGGATGCACCCGACGTCGACTTTGGCGCCGTTGTTCAAGGACGACGACGAACTGCAAGAATTCCGCAAGCGCCACGCCGAAGCGCGCGTCGATTCCCGGGATCTGGATAGCTACCAAGGGGTGGCGTTTTTAGGGATCGATGCTGGGTCGACGACGACGAAAGTGGCCTTGATGTCCGATGACAACAAGCTTTTGTATACCTACTATGATTCCAACGACGGGGATCCGTTAGAGAAAACCAAACAGATCCTGCGTGACTTGCATGCCCACATGCCAGCCGGAGTGACGATCGGTAAAACTGCCGTCACCGGCTACGGGGAGCATTTGATCAAGAATGCCTTGATGGTGGATATCGGTGAAGTGGAAACCGTCGCCCATTACCGGGCCGCGCATTACTTCCAGCCGGACGTGGATTTCATCCTCGATATCGGTGGCCAAGACATGAAGGCTATGACGATCAACCATGACGCGTTGTCGACGATCAAGCTCAACGAAGCGTGTTCGAGTGGTTGCGGGTCGTTTTTGGAGACTTTTGCTACCGGCTTGAACTATGACATCAAGGATTTCGCTCAGGCTGCCTTGTTGGCGAAGAACCCGAGTGATCTCGGGTCGCGCTGCACCGTGTTCATGAACTCTAAGGTCAAGCAGGTGCAAAAAGAAGGCGCCAGCATCGGCGATATTGCCGCCGGCTTATCCGTGTCGATCATCAAAAACGCCTTGTTCAAGGTGATCAAAATGCGCAAGGCCGAGGACATGGGGCACCATATCGTCTGCCAAGGCGGCACGTTCTATAACGAGGCGGTTTTACGCGCCTTTGAAAAAATTGCCGGTGTGGACGTGATCCGGCCAAACATCGCTGGCTTGATGGGGGCCTATGGGGCCGCGTTGATCGCCAAGGATGAATACACTGCCGGCGACCATACCACCTTGTTAAACGTGGACCAGCTCGATGACTTGAGCTTCACCAAAGAGTACATGCACTGCGGCGGCTGTGAAAACAACTGTGCGCTGACAATCACCATTTTCAACGACGGACGGCGCTTCGTGACTGGTAACCGCTGCGAAAAAGGGGAGGCCCGCGGCTTGCGCCAGCACCTCACCAAAGAAAACGGTAAGGTCAACTTGGTCGAAGAGAAGTACAAGTTACTGTTTGCCTACCGTCCGTTGCGCAAGAAGTTAGCGACCCGCGGGACGATCGGGATTCCGCGCGTCTTGAACATGTACGAAAACTACCCGTTGTGGCAAACCTTCTTCACCAAGCTAGGCATCCGCGCCGAACTGTCGCCGAAGGGCAACCAAGCGCAGTATGAAAAAGGGATGGAAACCATCCCGTCAGATACGGTGTGCTTCCCAGCCAAGCAGGTCCACGGCCACATTCAAGCGTTGATCGACAAAGGCTACAAGCGCATTTTCTACCCGGCGGTGGTGTATGAAGTCGAAGAAGACGCGCACCAAGCCAACCACTTCAACTGTCCGATCGTCCAAAGTTACCCGGCAGTGATCCGAAACAACGTGGATGAGATCACCAACGGCAGCATCGACTACCGCGACCCATACCTCAACTTGGCGGACCGCAAGGCGTGCGTGAAGAACCTGTACGAATGCTTCCAAGACCTCGACATCAGTGAACAAGAAATCGCTGACGCCTTGGATGCCGGCTACCAAGAACTCGAAAACTTCAAGCTGAAGATCCGCAACCGCGGCGAAGATACGCTACGTATGTTACGCGACACCGGCGAACACGGGATCGTGCTTGCCGGGCGGCCTTACCATCTGGACCCGGAAGTCAATCACGGGATCTCCCAGTTGATGACCGCAGAAGGCTTCCACGTGCTGACCGAAGATTCGATCGCCCATCTCGGCGATGTGCAAGGCTTGCGGGTGGTCAACCAGTGGACTTACCACTCCCGCTTGTACGCGGCGGCGCGGATCGCGGCCAAGACCCCACAACTGGAATTTGTGCAGTTGAACTCTTTTGGTTGCGGGATCGATGCGATCGATGCCGACCAGATCGAAGAGATCATGAACCAGTACAACCGGCTCTACACTAGCCTAAAAATCGATGAAGGCACCAACATGGGGGCCATTCGCATTCGCCTGCGCAGCTTGAAGGCCGCGGTGAGTGAGCGGACCAAGCGGCAGATCATGCCAGAAAAACTGTCGGCGGATCCAAAGCCAATTGATTTTACCGCGGATATGCGCAAAGAAGGGTACACCTTGTTATTGCCGATGATGTCGCCGATTCATCAACACGGGCTCGTCGATGTCGCCTTGCAGGCTAGTGGCTACCATGTGGTCAACTTGCCGATGGATGACCATGCGGCGGTCGATGTCGGGCAGAAGTTTGTCAATAACGACGCTTGCTACCCGGCGATTATCTCGATCGGGCAAATGCTCGAGGCGCTGCAAAGTGGCCAGTACGACTTGAACAAGACCGCCGTCATGATGACCCAAACCGGTGGCGGTTGCCGGGCGACGAATTACATCCCGTTGATCCGCAAGGCGCTCAAAGACGCCGGCTTCGCTCAAATTCCAGTGGTTTCGTTGAGTTTGGGCAACCAAGGGGTCGAAGAAACGCCTGGGTTCAAGTTTACGCTGCCGCTGTTGAAGCGCGCCGCCATCGCCTTTTTATACGGTGACTTGTTCGAACGGGTGGTTTACCGCACGCGGCCGTACGAAACCGAACCGGGGATGATCGACAAGATGCACGAAGACTGGCTCGCGCTGGTGCGCCCATCGGTCGAAAAAGGCTCCTTCCGCGAGTTCAAGAAGAACGTCGCCCAGATCGTCAAGGACTTCGATACCGTCCCGCTGCGTGACGTCACCAAGCCAAAAGTCGGCGTGGTCGGCGAGATTCTGGTGAAGTATTCGCCGATCGCCAACAACGACGTGGTTCGGCTGTTGGAAAAAGAAGGCGCCGAAGCCGTGGTGCCAGATATCGTCGGCTTCATGAATTACAGTTTGTACAATCAGCTGTATAAGTATGGGCACCTCGGCGCTAAGGCAAGCGCGAAATACTTCGCAGAATTTGCGATGGGCCTGATCCGTTGGTGTGAACAACCAATGCAAAAGGCGCTGACTGCTTCTAAGCGCTTCACCGGCATCGAAGCGATCAAAGAAATCGCCGATGACGCATCGAAGATCTTGAGCCTGGGAAACCAAACCGGTGAAGGCTGGTTTTTGACCGGTGAAATGATCGAGTTGTTGAAGTCGGGCGTGCCCAACATTATCTGCATGCAACCCTTCGGCTGCCTGCCGAACCACATTGTGGGTAAGGGAATGGTCAAGGAGCTACGCCGGCAGTTCCCAGGCGCCAATATTTCGCCGATCGACTACGATCCAGGGACGAGTGTGGTCAACCAACTCAACCGGATCCGCCTGATGCTGGCCACGGCTAATAAGCATTTGGCCGAAGCAACGGTCAGTGTCGGCTAAATTTTATAAAAAATGCACAAAAGCGGTTTCTTGCACGTCATCCCGTGCTATATTTAATAGCAAGAAGCCAATTGAGGATGATGAGTGAGATGGTGTTAGATATGCAAACAATATTTGGCCAGGCCCTCGATAATCGGGGTTTGTCACGGAAACAACAAGCCGTCTTGAATGCCAGCTTGGCGCTATTTGCCGAGCAAGGCTATGATGGCACATCAACGGCCGATATTGCCCACCGGGCAGGCGTTTCAGAAGGCACGATCTTCAAGCGTTTTCGCACCAAGGAAGGCCTTTTGCAAGCGATCTTAGAGCCCTTTTTGAACCAGGTCATCCCGCAAGCTGCAGGCGCCTTCGTCACCGAGCTGGCGAAGAAGCGGTTTCCGCATTTTAAAGACCTGTTGGAATACGGGATCCGTGATCGCATCGACTTTGTGATGGCGAATCGGCCGGAGATGAAGATCTTCATCCAAGAAATTGGCAAGAATCCGGTATTGTTGGTGCAAATGACCAACATGTTGGCGGATGCTTTGCGCGCGTCGTTCAACGACGTGTTCAAGGTGTACCAGGACAAAGGGGAGTTGGTGCAGTGGGAATCCATGCGCATCATGCGGTATGTGACCTCGGTCTTGATCGGCTACATGATCCCCAACGTGATCATGGATGATATGCCCGTCAATAAAGAAAAAGTGACACAAGAAGCGGTCGAGTTCTTAATGTTAGGACTAACGCCGCATCGTGCCACGCTGCCTTATCCACCCGCCTAAATGCGCATCAGCTCACGCTCTAGTTTAAACGCGCTCCTCAAGGCAACGGCGAGGCGTGTAAGTCATCCCGGCCGCTGCACGGCTGACGCCGCACAACGACCAGGCTGCCTTACACACTCTCCTAAACCCGCCTCGAGTCACGCTCTAAACGCGCTCCTCAGCACAACGGGGAGGCGTACAAGCCATCGCGCCAGCAGCCGGCTTCGCCGACTCCCGTCACGCTGGCTTGTACACTCCCCTAAAAGCGTGCTGAGTCGCGCTCTGCACAACAAAGACACGTTGGGTTTCCCCTAACGTGTCTCGGGCGGTTCACTTGGTGCCCCAGGTGCGCGGTTTGCCATGCCGCGATCGGCGTTATGCCGGGGTTTTGATTAGGTTGCCCGCTGGTTTCGCGGGGCTTGGACTGGTAACCATTCTGGTGAGGGTTTAGCTCACCGTCCTGGCCACGACGTCATCTCCAAACGTCA
>JALCQM010000067.1 GCA_022651245.1 Lactobacillus sp. | reverse complement strand
ACACCGATCTGGTGGGAGCGTTTGGACTTTAAAGCACTCGCGTTATAGTTGGGCACGTAACCAAGGTCTGCGATGACCGTTTTGATCTTACGGCGAGTCGCCAAAGACATCCGCTCGAAGCGACCATTCAAATAGCGCGAAACCGTTGCCTTCGAGACACCGGCGGCTTTTGCCACATCATTGATCGTGTATTTTGCCATCTGTGATCCTCATTTCGCATTGTAATTACTGTCATTGTACACTTTTTACCGCGTTTCTTGAAACCGGTATCCCAATTGCGCCTCGCAACCGCTTCCGGTACAGTAAAGGCAGAAAGGGATGATTCAATGACCTATGGTTACATCAAACAGCTACGGGAGCTGGTCGGCCACACCCCCGTCATTCTCAACTGCACCGCCGGTATCTTACTCAATCAACGGCGGGAGGTGTTGTTGAATCTACGCACCGACACGCATAACTGGAGCTTACCTGGCGGTTACCTCGAATATGGGGAAACCTACGCGGCGTGCTTGCACCGCGAATACAAAGAAGACAGTGGCTTAGACGTGGCGATCGTGCGTGAACTGCACCTATTCGATCGCGGCGAAACCCGCTACCCCAACGGTGACGTCGCCCAAACAATTGCCATGTTATACCTGGTTCGCCCCACCGGCGGGGCACTTTTGACCACCGCGACAGAAGAAACCTTAGGGTTGAAGTACTGGCCATTCGACGCCTTACCGCCGTTATTAAATCAGCAAAATGCCGACATGCTGGCCTACGCTGCCGCACACCTTTAAAAGATTAGCCTGCCCGTAATCACCGCCCCATGATGAGTCTTTAAATAGAGTTAGTCAACACGAAACCTACATCTAGGGATCGTGTTTTTTTATTAGTTTTTGCCGCAAAAAGGCTTGAACGCTCAAATAAAAATTTTAGGAAATGCTAAACTTTCCCTTTACTTATGAAAATATTCGGGTACACTAAAAGTGATTTCAGAAAGGAGAGCGTTCAAATTGAAAGACCAACAAAACAGCCCTAAGCGTCATAAATTGATCGAATACGCTAACGGCCCATCGCTTGAAGAAATTAACGGCACGGTGGAGGTGCCGAAAGGAAAGGGGTTTTGGCGCACCTTATTTGCTTATTCAGGTCCCGGGGCTTTGGTTGCCGTCGGTTATATGGATCCAGGTAACTGGTCAACCAGTATCACCGGGGGGCAAAACTTCCAGTACTTACTGATGTCCGTCATCTTGATTTCCAGTTTAATCGCCATGTTGTTACAATACATGGCGGCTAAACTGGGAATTGTCACGCAAATGGACCTCGCTCAGGCGATTCGCGCCCGGACGAGCAAGACATTAGGCATTATTCTTTGGATCATGACCGAATTCGCCATCATGGCGACTGATATCGCCGAAGTTATCGGTGCGGCCATCGCGTTATACCTGCTATTCAATATTCCACTTGTCATCGCCGTTTTCGTCACCGTTTTTGACGTCTTGCTATTATTGCTCCTGACGAAAATTGGGTTCCGTAAGATCGAAGCGATCGTGGTCTGCTTGATCATGGTGATCTTATTGGTCTTCGTTTATCAAGTCGCCTTATCTAGCCCTGATTGGGGTGGGGTCATCAAAGGCCTGGTCCCAACCGCAGGTACGATTGCGAGCCACCCGACGATCGCCGGGATGAACCCATTATCTGGTGCCTTAGGGATCATCGGGGCGACCGTGATGCCACATAACTTGTACTTGCACTCTGCGGTGTCACAAACCCGGAAGATCAACCACGATGACGATGAAGAAGTCGCAACCGCTGTTCGTTTCTCCGCTTGGGATTCCAATATCCAATTGTCATTGGCGTTCGTTGTTAACTCCTTGTTGCTGATCATGGGGGTCGCGGTCTTTAAGTCTGGTGCCGTTAAAGATCCTTCTTTCTTCGGTTTGTATGAAGCCTTGTCCAACACTTCGATGCTATCCAACGGCGTGTTGATCGCCGTGGCGAAATCCGGTATTCTGTCTATCTTGTTCGCCGTTGCGTTACTGGCCAGTGGTCAAAATTCCACCATCACCGGTACCCTGACCGGGCAGGTGATCATGGAAGGGTTCATTCACATGCGGATGCCATTATGGGCCCGGCGGTTAGTGACCCGTTTGATTTCTGTGATTCCTGTGTTGATCTGCGTGGCAACCACATCGCGCTTGAGCGTCATCGACCAGCACACCGCGTTAAACAACTTGATGAACAATTCACAGGTCTTCTTGGCCTTCGCCTTACCATTCTCCATGTTGCCACTGCTCATGATGACCGACTCAAAAGCTGAAATGAGCGATCGCTTTAAGAACGTGGTTTGGGTCAAGGTTTGTGGCTGGATCTCCGTCATCGGCTTAACCTACCTGAATTTGATCAGCTTGCCAGATGCTTTTGCCGGCTTCTTAGGGGATCACGCCTCGGCATCGGCCATTAACGCTGCGCACATCGGGGCCTACATCGCGATCGTCTTAGTGCTCGCCTTATTGACATGGTGCACGATCGATTTATACCGCGGTGACAAGCACCTCCGTGAGCTTCAAGCCGCCAATGGTGGTAACCGTGCAATGCCAACTTATGAAGGAGGCCAAGACTAATGGCTGCTAAAGACTTTCAAAAAATCCTGGTCGGGGTCGATGACTCTGCTGATGCCCTAGCCGCTTTCCGCTACGCGATCCACCGCGCAAAAGCCGATAACGCCGCCTTGATCATCGCCAGCATTTTAGAATCTGATGATTATTCCGTTTACCAAGCGCTCGACAAGGATTACGTCCACGGCGAACGCGCAGAATTGGAACAACACATCCAAGACTACCGCCACCTGGCGGAACAAGCGGGCATTCAAAACGTGCGCGCCGTGATCGCAGAAGGCGATCCTGGTGAAACGATCGTCAAGACCTTGATTCCTAAGTACGAACCTGACTTATTGATCATTGGGGCCGAAGCCAAAAAAGGCCTCAAGAAGCATTTCGGTAGCCAGGCCGCTTATATGGCGAAGCATGCACCAGTTTCCGTCCTAGTGATTCGCGAATGATGCTTGCTTGACACAAGACAAGCCAAACAGGGAGACGGTTAACGAACCGGCTCCCTGTTTTTGACTAGGAGGTAGCTGATGAATCAACATCACCGGCGCGAGCAGATCCTGACCACCGCCCAGCGCTTATTCGCGGAAAAAGGCTTCGCCGACACGACGACACGAGAACTTAACCAAACCGTGGGGATCGCCGATGGCTTGCTGTATTATTATTTTCCCAAAGGCAAACAGCAGCTCCTTGAAACGATCGTCCAAAGCGATCTCACAACCAAAATCGCTGCACTTGACTGCGACTGCACCACCATCACCACCCGTGAAGCGCTCGAGCAACGCCTCTTAGCGCTCCTCGAACAAGTCTGGGCGTTGATGACCAGTCCCGAAGGCTACCAGGTGTTCATCATTACGATTCGCGAACGCTCACGGTTATCCCAACCTGCGGCTAGCCGGATCGAACAGGCCTTGAGTGGGCTCAGCTCCCGCGTCGCCAAGGCGTGCGCTGCTTCGCCGCTAGCGCTAGACGAAACCACCAGCACGCACCTCGCGCAAGCCTTGCAAGACCTTTTTCAAAGCACGTTATATACCGCGCTTTTGGTCTTTGATCAAACGACGTTGACCGCCCCGATCAAGCAACGGTTACAAGAACGCCTGCATTTTTTGCTTAGTCGCTGCTAGCACAAGCACTTAAAAAACGACCCCGCCCTGCGATTCGAGCAATCGTGGGGCGAGGTCGTTTATATTTTGGCTGAAAACGGCTTAATCGTCGTCTTCGTCGTCATCTTCTTCAACCAATCCTTCCCAGGCCGTCTTGCCTAAGAACGCTTGTAGCTGGCGGATGTTGCGGTTATTGGCGCCGCGGAGGGTCGTCAGATACGCTGCCAAAGCTGGCCGGTCTTCACGCTGGGCCAACTTGATGGCCCGATCGATGAAGAGGTTGGCGAAGGTCAGATCATGCGCCGTCGTGTCCACTAAACTCGTGGCATCTGCGTATTTCAAGCGCGGCTCTTCTTCAATTTTCGTATAGCGGGTAAATTCATCAACTGTGCTTGGCGGCAGCTGATTTTCATCCAACAATACCGCCCCGAGTTCATCGATTTGCGCGCGGTTTTGCGCGATCAAGTCGCGATAGACCCGCTGTAAGTCAAACGCCTGCGGGCCCTTGACGAACCACAGGAACTGATGGTACTTCACGTCCAGATACCACATATTCGCCACGATATGACCCGTCATTGCCCCTGCCGTTGGCTTGTGGTGATCAATATCTGCTTGTTTCACTTCTGCTTGGTACTGCGCTTCAATCGTTTCGTTCATCTTGACTGTCCCCCCTAGAGATCCTTCACTTTGACTTTTTGAACCTCGTAGCCCAACTTGGTCACGACGTCGGCTAGCTGATCGGCCGAGTTTTGACTGTCATCAAAATCCGCCTTCACTTTAGCCGCATTGAACAGGACCTTCACATTAGCAACACCAGGTTGCTGTTTCACCGCGGATTCGATCTTCGTCAAGCACGACGGGCAAGTGAGTTCATCGAGTTGTAAGGTAATTTTTTTCGTCATCATGATTCCTTCCTTCCCTTGTTTACAAATACAGTGTACCGTCCTGTTCGGGAACAAAACTTGACCTAGATCAAGTTTTACCCAAAAAACGCGGCTTTTTTTTGCTGAACGCAAAAGGCCCTTGTCTACCCACACCCTGAAAGTTCAAGGCGTGGTTAGACAAGGGCCTTCGCCACAATAACCTGGAAGCGACGGGTGACGGCCGGTCGCGTGGTGTGCATTTTAGCAAGCCAGAAGTCACCCGGCCAGGCCGGCATGGATGTGGTCGAGGTTCCACTTCATCATCGTATAATACGTATCGCCAGGTTGACCGGGTTTAGCCAGCGAGTCGGTAAACAGCTTCGAATACACGCTCAAGCCCGTTTCCTTAGCCACTTTATTCATCGATTTAGGTGATACCGAGGTCTCGACGAACAAATGGCGCACTGCGGATTGGTCGATCTTCGCTAGCACCGCTTGCATTTGCTCCGGTGTGCCTTGCGCCTCAGTGTTGATCTCCCAAATATAGGCTGGCGTCACGTGATAGGCGGCGGAGAAGTACTTAAACGCCCCTTCTGATGTGACTAGCAAGCGTTGTTGTTCGGGAATATCGCGAAACTGGGACTGGGCCTGACGGTGTAAGCGCGCCAATTTAGCCGTATACGCAGCCGCGTTTTTTTGATAATAGGCAGCATTTTTAGGATCCTTTTGCGTCAAGGTCTTCGTGATCGTGCGCACGTATTGAATGCCATTGTTCAAATCGAGCCAGGCGTGCGGGTCAACTTCTTCGACATTCGTGGTCAAATGCTGCGCCGTGACGCCTGTTGAAGCCGCAAAAACGTCGCCGTCGAAGCGTTTGCCCGCCGTCGTGACCATCTTCTTGAACCAGCCGTTACCCCCGGTTTCGAGATTTAAGCCGTTATGAAAAATCACGTCCGCTTCCGCCGTCGCCGAGACATCACTCGGCCGCGGCTCATATTCATGCGGGTCCGTGCCCCGTTGCACGATACTATACAGTTGGATCCGCTCTTGCCCCACTTGGTGGACCATATCTTCTAAGATCGAGTTGGTCGTGACCACCCGCAATTGCGTTGCCGGTTTTGGCGTTTGCGGCCGCGTTTGCCGCTGCTGCACAAAGGCGAAAACGCCGGCTAACATGGCCCCAACGGCCACGATGGTCAACACTAATTTTTTCATTGGAGAGTCCCCTCCTTGGCAGGTTTAGCGTCGAAAACGTAGAAAAGCTTGCTTGGGAGAAACGATAAACGAGAGTAAAAACATGGCGGCAGCCACGATCACGATCGCAGGCCCTGACGCCCAGTTGAACGTATAGCTCAGATACAAGCCGACGATCGACGCGAGGACCCCGACGGTCGCCGCCAAAACCAGCATTTTGCCCAGGTGGTCAGTCCATAAAAACGCCGTTGCGGCTGGCGTGATCAACATGGCGACGACCAAGATAATCCCCACGGTTTGTAGCGCCGACACGGTCACTAACGTCAGCACTAACATCAAGGCGTAATGGATCAACTGCACGTTTAACCCATAAGTCCGCGCGAAGGTCTCATCAAAACTCGTGATCAACAGTTCCTTATAAAAGGCAACCACGAAAATGATCACGATGGCCAACACGATCGCCGTCGTCAAAATGTCTTGGTCACTCACGGCTAAAATGTTACCAAACAAGATGTGGTGCAGGTTCGTGGCACTTTCTGCCATGGAGATCAAAATGAACCCCAAGGCGTAAAAAGCGGAGAACACCACCCCGATACTGGTGTCTGTTTTGATTTTACTGTGGGCGGCCACAAAGCCGATCAATAAGGCGGCCAAGATCCCAAACACCGACGCGCCGATCAAAATGTTGATCCCTAACATATACGCGATCGCGACGCCGGGTAACACCGCGTGCGAAATGGCGTCGCCCATTAAAGACATCCCCCGCAGAATAATGAAACTGCCGATGATCCCTGACATGAGCCCGACCATGATGGCGGTGAGTAGCGCACTTTGCAAGAAATCGTACTTACCTAAGGCGCTGATGAACGTGGTCACTGTGGTCATGACGTCACCTCCTGAGGCGTAAATAAGACTGCCGACAGGTCGCTAGAAAAAGCTGCAGCGATATTTTGCGCATTGTACACCGTCGCCGTCGGGCCAGCGGCGACGATCCCGTGATTCAAGATCACCAGCTCATCGAAGTACGCCGACACCTTATTCAAATCGTGATGCACCACCACGATCGTCTTCCCTGCATCGCGCCAGGCCCGCAGGATCGTCATGATGGCCGTTTCACTTTGTAAATCGATTCCGACGAAAGGCTCGTCGAGAATGATCAGCTCGGCATCTTGGACGATCGCCCGCGCGACGAACACCCGCTGCAGTTGGCCGCCTGAAAGGTTACCGATCTGACGGTTGGCGAATTCAGTTAACGCCACTTGCGCCAAGGCGTCGCGACTCGCCGCTTTTTCTGCTTTACCTGGGCTCTTGAATAGCCCCAACTTCCCATAAGTGCCTGTCGTGACGACATCGCGCACGGCGATGGGGAAGGTCAAATCAAGTTCCTTGCGCTGTTCAACATAGGCCACTTTTTGCTGACTCGCTTTGAGCGGTTGGCCGGCAAAAGTGACGGTTCCGGCCTTGGCTTTGATCAAGCCTAAAGCCGCTTTGATCATGGTGGATTTCCCTGCACCGTTGGGTCCAATGATCCCAGTGATCTTGCCTGCGTTAAAGTTCACGGCAACATCAGTTAAGACTGGTGTGTCATCGTAAGCCACTGTGAGGTCTTGGATTGAAAGCATAAATACCTCCTATTTTAGGTACACTTAACTATTTCACTTTTTAGTATATCGGACATTTTTTAAAAGCACAACATACGTTTAGGTTTGATTAACTTTTGCCCAAGTTGACAAAAGCACCCCCTAAAGTCACACTAAACGCAATCACTATCCGAAGGAGCTTTTGCTTATGAACCCAGCTTTAAATCATATTGCGATCAGTGGAATCCGCCGCTTCAACGACGCCGTGAACGGGATTCCTGACATGGTCCGCCTCACACTCGGCGAACCGGATTTCACCACGCCTGAACACATCAAACAAGCCGCGATCCAAGCGATCCAAGCCGACTACTCCCATTACACGGCCAACGCCGGCGACCCAGAATTGCGCGCCGCCGTCGCCGCCACCTGGCAGCGCAAATACGCCTTACATTACGATCCTGACGACGAGATCTTAGTGACGGTCGGGGCCACCGAAGCGATCGCGATCGCCTTGCAAGGCCTGTGTACCCCAGGAGACGCTGTTTTAGTGCCGGCGCCGGTATACCCGGGCTACATCCCCTTGCTGACGCTACACCACGTGACCCCGATTATCATCGACACCCGCGCCAACGCCTTTCGGCTGACGCCAGAGCTGATCGATGACGCCATCGCCGCGCATCCTGAAGCCCACATTACCGGCATCATTTTGAACTACCCGAATAACCCAACTGGCATCACGTACCAAAAAGACGCGCTGCAAGCACTCGCCGCCACTTGTCGGCGTCACGACCTCTTTATCTTGGCCGACGAGATCTACGCCGAATTGACCTACGACCAGGCCCACGTCTCGATCGCGCGCTTCGCTCAAGAGCGCACGGTGATCATCTCTGGGCTTTCCAAGTCACACGCGATGACGGGCTGGCGGATCGGTTTTTTGCTCGCTCCTGCGGCGATCACGCAAGCACTGAAAAAAATTCACCAGTATACCGTCACGGCCGCCACAACCGTCGCCCAACGCGCAGGTATCGAGGCGCTGGTCAACGGTGCAGACGACGGCGCCAAAATGCGGGTGATCTATCAAAAACGGCGCGACTACTTACGCCAAGCTTTGGCAGACTTAGGGTTTCAGGCCATCGCCCCAGAAGGCGCCTTTTACCTCTTTGCGCGTCTGCCCGACCGCTTCGCCGCAGACAGTGCCGCCTTTTGTACCGCGTTGGCGCATGCCGACCACTTGGCGCTCATCCCCGGAGCCGCCTTCGGTGACGCCGGGGAAGGCTACGTGCGCTTGAGTTACGCCGCCAGCGAGACGCAGCTACGAGAAGCCGTCACCCGCCTCGGTCACTACGTCACCACCCACTGAGCAGGCTCACATTACCTGTATTATATTATTTATGCAAAAGGTGGGGCTGGTTTTTCATCTAAGCCCCTGTCATCACTAGTTTGTAAAAACTTTGTAAAAGTTAGTGTAAGGGGTTCCATTATCGGCAAAAGCTGGTATACTGACCTTAGCTTATACAGCTGGGTATGGTGGTGGCCACTCCATATGCTTTCCCAGTTGTAACAGTGGGGGTACCAGTCGATGATCCTTGTCGGCCTCCACACGCGCTAAGGGATAAATCCTGAAAATGGCCTAGAACTGATTGGGCACTGGCGGGACATCTGGTAGTATGACCCTCATGGCGGGATCAACCCGCGTGAGGCCGCTGTTATCCCAGTCCTGAGTGCAAACTCAGGCACCGTAACCAAAGCTTTTCGCGGGTCGGCAACCGCGCCTCTTCATTTGGGGAATTGCCCGGGACACGTTTGGGGAAACCTGACGTGTCTTTGTTGCGCCTAGCACCGCCACCCGTGAGTCGCCTGTCGACTTGCGGTGGCGGTGCTTTTTTATGCGTCGAGAACCGTCAGCAGCGCACCCCCGCCAATTTGGTCGCTAGACTATTTCATCTCAGTTGACAAGCGTGCCATAATAGTAGGATATGACACTTATCAGGAGGCGAAGTTGATGGATGACGCAGCTCGGGCGAAGGGGCCGTGGAAGCGAAATTTATATGTGCTGTGGTTTTGTACCTTTGTGGCCGGGATCGCGTTTAGTGAGATCATGCCTTTCTTGTCGCTATACGTTGGCGAAATGGGCGACTTCACCCAACAACAACTGACCTTTTGGAGCGGGGCGATCTATGCGGTCACGTTCTTGATCACCGCGATCGTTTCGCCGTTATGGGGCAGCCTCGCAGACCGCACCGGGCGCAAAGTGATGCTGATCCGCGCGAGTTTAGGGATCGCCATTGCGATGCTGTTGATGGGCTTTTCGACTAACGTTTGGGCGTTGTTCGCTTGCCGCTTTTTCCAAGGGTTCTTCTCCGGCTATATTCCTAACGCTCAGGCCTTGGTCGCCTCGCAGACACCGCGCAAAAAAGCTGGGCTCGCCTTAGGCACCTTGGTGACGGGGTCCACTTCGGGGATGTTATTCGGTCCGATCGTCGGGGGCTTCTTGGCGCAAGTCTTCTCGATCCGCAATACCTTCTTCATCACCGCCGGTTTGTTGACGATCGTCTGCTTGATGTCCGCCTTCATGGTAGAAGAATCCTTCGTCCCGGTACAAAAAAATCCTGATGCCCCTAAGCAGCACCTGCTAGACAAGATCACCGACCCTAAGTTGATCATCATCTTATTATGTTCAACCATGATCGTCCAAACGGGGAACGCCTCGATTTCGCCGATCATCAGCTTATACATCAAGGAACTGATGCACAATCAAGGGGCGATCACCGTCGTGGCCGGCGTGATCGCAGCGCTCCCAGGGATCTCGAACATCCTTGCGGCACCGCGGTTGGGTCGTTACGGGGATAAACACGGCTCTGGTCGCGTTTTGATTGGTTGTTACTTATTCGCCGTCTTAGTCTACTTACCCCAAGGATTCATCGGTAGTGTCATCGGCTTGGGGATCCTCCGATTACTCGTCGGGGTTTCTGACGCCGGCTTGTTTCCCACAATCCAAACCTTACTGACCAAAAATACCCCGCCTGAGATCACCAGCGCCATTTTTTCTTGGAACCAAAGTTTCCAAGCGTTAGGCAACATGTTCGGGGCGTTGCTCGGCGGCGCCTTGGCCGGGGTCTTCGACTATAACGTCGTCTTCATTTCGACGGCGCTATTGCTACTGATCAACTTCTTAGTCCTCCGCTTCGCCGAGCCGCAACTTCTACGGCGGACGGACCGGACTTAAAAAAATAAAGCGCGCAACCCTCAGTGCTGCATCGGGTTGCGCGCTTTATTTGTCGTGGTCTAGCCACTATAGTTTGGCGGTCAATTGTGCCAGTTGCTGCGCGTTTTGCCGAATATCAGCCGGCGCAAAGAGCTCTGACACTAACGCCACCCCGACCACACCGGTGCCTTGTAGTTGCAAAAGGTTATCGCGATGAATGCCGCCGATGGCCACCACTGGTATCGTGACCGCCGCCGTGATCGCTTGTAGCGTGGCGAGCGGCACGGCGACGGCATCAGTTTTGGTCGCCGTGGGGAACACTGCGCCGACACCTAAGTAATCCGCGCCAGCCGCTTGCGCCGCGAGCGCTTCGGGAACCGTTTGGGCCGAAACGCCGACGAGCTTCTCTTGGCCCCATTGCGCGCGGATCGTTGCGGCGTCCAAGTCATCTTGCCCGACATGGAGCCCGTCTGCGTCTACTGCCATGGCCACTTCGAGGTCATCGTTGATTAAAAACGGCACCTGCGCCTGCGCACAAACGGTTTTGATCACACGCGCTTCTGCGATGAACTCGGCTTGCGCTAACTGCTTTTCTCGTAACTGGACCATCGTCACGCCTCCTGCGATCGCGTCGGCGACACAATCTGCCAACGTGCGTGTGCCCAACCATTGCCGATCCGTGACGGCATATAACTTAAGCTTTTGGGTCAAATCCTGCATCCCGGCGCCTGCTATATAAAACGTGGAAGAATGTCCATTGACACTAGTAAAGGATTATATATTTCCTTTCTTAGTTGTCCATTCTGATTTTATTTGATCCCGTCAACACTAGTATTCTTACCGCGGGATACCCCTTGGCAACAGTGACTAGCTCTTGAATCGTTAGGACATAGCCTGCCCCTGTGCATACTGAATTAAATTCAATACGGCGTTTTGGTCCCGGTCCAACCGGATACCGCAGCTATAACAATGAAACTCGTGATGTTTCGTGTGATGATACTGATTGCCAGCCAAAGTCAACTTATCCACGCCAGTCTTGACCACGCCACAATGACTGCACTGCTGCGTGCTAGGAAAGAAGCGGTCAACTAGTACCAACGTCCGGCCATACCAAGTCGCTTTGTCTTGCATCAGCACCTTGAAGCGCCCAAACAACGAGCGATGAAGGTTCTTCGCCAGCCGTTTGTTCATCTTCATGTGTTTGGCGTCCA
>JALCQM010000066.1 GCA_022651245.1 Lactobacillus sp. | reverse complement strand
CAGTTGCCCTCGGTCCCTCTTTGCTCACGGCTTGGCCCGGCCACTGTCCGTTGTCCCCGTGCCTGTGGGCACCACCCGCGACGATTTGGCGCCGCGGTACTTACAACTGAAGCTTCAAAGGCTCGCAATGTCTAGTGGCGTTGGGGGTCTTTGTGCTGCATTAAAACGAGCGTGGCGCGGTTATGAGAGACGGACAAAACAGGTCTTGGTAGTCCCGTACGCCATTGAGACCAATAATTAGAACGCGCCCCTAAAGAAGCCACCGTGAATTCGAATAACGCCGCAAGCCCGCTTTCTCAGCCAGATGTACAGCCGCTAAAGAAGGGAGACTGGGTCGCGCGATGCGAGGCAGTCTCCCTTCTTACGTTATTCTGATTGTGCGCCATCGCTCTTCTTCCTAACAGTCCTCGTCTCCGCCGTGCTGTGGCAATCTGCAAGAGCGTTCGAACTGCCCGGATAAACAGGATTCACAACTTAATCCAGCCGTGCAGACATGACCGTTTGAAATTGGGGCTCCGTGTCGCGAATTGACGTTCCCGTATCTGCATCCAGAAGTAAGTCAAAGTCGTCATAGCTGCCTGCACCTGTGCCTGCAGTCGAGCCTTCGTGTTTGCCTCGTAGCCAATAATAATGATCCTGATTCAAGCTTGTCGTGAAGCTGGACATGTCGCCACTCATCATCACACTATAAGACATTTTCACACCGCTATCTGTGGGATATTGCTGCATCGCATAAGCAATCGCCGCTTGTGGTGAGGTGATTTTTAGCGTTGGTGTCGTCTGGGTCACCGGCGCCGAGTCTTGATTGGTGCCGACCTTAATGAGTGCGGCCAAGCGAGAAAGCTCAGTATTCTTGTACGCTTTTTGCCAAGTGGTTTGCAAATTGACATTGAGCGCCTGCGCCTTCAGGTCTTCGTATTTTAAGGCAGCCTGGCCAGCGTACAAATAGGCTTGATCCCCTGAAATCACCACAAAGGAAGCGACATTTCTGACGTTAGCACTCAAGGAATACCCTGTGGTGCCAGATGGGACCGTGCCATATACCGCATGGTTAGTTGGCGTTGCTGTGTCCGGCGTATTAGATTGCAAAATGGTGCTCGCATCGGTGGCGTACTTCGCGGCGCCTGGTGCCATTAATACCATCGCTATCTTCTCCTCAGTGCTCGGCTGGCGCGTTGGCGCAGTAGTTGAGTGGCTGGTCGCAGCCTTAGTTGACGCCTTTTTACCCGACTGTTTGGTACTAACCGCTGTCGTCGCTTGAGAACTATGCTTGTCGTTGGTGGTAGCGTTACGGCTGCAGGCAGTCATTGCCAGCAGCAGGATCACTGTCCCAATCAAGGATACCCGTTTCATCTGTTACTCCCCCTATTTAATCATGATTGTTCATGAACCTATACAGTATACATGACATCGTCGCTTCAGATGCGCGGAAACACCGCCAAAACTTAAGCACAGATTGCGCATCGCCTTCAGTGTTGGAACAAGAAAAGTCCAAAACCACACATTTTCTGCAAAAAAACCTCGCACCACGATTCAAGGAACAAATCGTGACACGAGGTTTTTGTTTAGGGACTAAGATCACGCATAGTCCAATTCGTAATCACTGGCTTTTTGGTAATGCCAAATCTTGGTGAACAAGATGTTGCTGACGATCGCCAGCGCCACCGGAATGATCAGGAACAACAAGGTGACTTCGATCAGACTGCCTGCCGTGGTGTGGCCGATGCCGTCCAATGCGGCCAACGGTCCGATCAAACCGGCGAACCCAAAGCCCGCGCTCATTGGTGTGCCTTGAATGTTGAAGATGGCGCCTAAGCCACCCATGATGCCGGCATTGATCAAGATCGGCAAGAATAGCTTCGGCCGACTGAAGATATTCGCCATTTGCATTTTTGGTGAACCCAAGAAATGCGCGATCGAAGTACCAAAAGAGTTCGCAGACCAACCGTAAACGGTCAAGGCAAACTGCGTGCCGACCACGCCCAAGTTAGCAGAACCGGCGCCGATACCAGCCAAGGTGATCGCCGTGGCGATCCCAACGGTACTGATCGGGCTGACGATCAATAGGCCAAAGGCGATCCCCATCAAGATGCCCATCGCGATCGGTTGCATCACGGTCAGGTTCTTGACTACGACGCCAATTGCCTGGGTGAAGGCGCTGACTGGGCCTAAGGTCAAATGGCCGAGGCCCCCTGCTACGATCAGCAAGATACTAGGCATCAATAAGATCGTGTACGCCTTCAAGGCATTGCCGAGCCACAAGATCAAAACATAGCCAATCGCCAAGGTGATCCCAGTGTTGATGATGTCACCGGTGCCGGCCAAGGAGAAGCCGGTTTTGGCTGCCGTGACGTTACCAGCCCCGATCAGCGCAGCCAGCGCTAACGAGGTGGTCTGGATCGGCGTGAATTTAGCCAACATCCCCACGCACACCGCCGATAACAATGGCATCATGGTTTGGGCAGCCCCTGTGAAAACGGTGATGAACCCCAACTGCGGCCAAGTCGGTAACAACGCATTGACCAACGCGTTGAGGATCGCCCCTGGGATCAACGCAACGATGATCCCGATCGATAACCCGTTCAGGATGTTCATCGTAACGGTTTTGGCATTTTTCATAAAAACTTACCCCCGAATTTCGTGTTCGCTGACCCCACCATTGGCGATGGTAGCCGCGTCGTGTAAGGCGATCCCCACCATGTTTTCGACCGCTGGGCGCGTGTAGAAAGCCATGTGTGGGCTGAGCGAGACGTTGCTCATCGTTTGTAACTTCAACAAGCGTGGGTTTGGCACCTCTTTGCCTGTCAAGTTATCCCCAAAGATGCCATTTTCATCTTCGACCGAATCCAACCCTGCGGCGGCGATCGTCTTATTTTCCAATGCGGCGATCAACGCGTCCGTGTCGACGATCGGGCCGCGGGCGCAGTTCAAGACGATTGCCGTGGTCTTCATTTTCGCTAAGGCATCCGCATCGATCAAGTGGTGTGTGGTGTCATCAAGCGGCGTGTGCACCGTGACGATGTCTGCCGTCTTCAACAGCTCATCTTTGTCCACATAGGTCAAAATGTCGCTGAGTTCCGGCCGGTGAATCGGGTCGTTGGCGATGACCGTCGCGCCTAGCGCGTAGAACAGGCGAGCCACCGCAGAACCGATCTTACCTACCCCGATGATGCCGACGGTCAAGGTGTGGATCTCTTCGGCTTCCATACCGCCCCAGCTATAATCCCCAGCTGCCATGCGGGCGCGGGTTTCATTGAGGTGACGCACCAACACCATCGCGTGGGTCAAGGTCATTTCCCCAACCGAACGTGGCGAGTAGGCTGGCACGTTGGTCACCTTGATGCCGTTGGCAGCCGCCGCGGCCAAGTCGATAATGTCGTAACCAGTGATCCGTAAAGCAATATGCTTGATGCCTGCCGCAGCAATCTTGGCGTAATCAGCGGCACTGCCGATCGCGCCATGTTGCGCGAGACACAAGACCTCGTGGCCGGCGAGGTTAGCGATATCTGCCGGCGTGAAGTCGTGATTGACGGTATCGATGCTGGCACCTAATTCGGTAGCATTCTTCTTGATTGCGGCAGCTTCATCGGGACGAACTGAGTACATTTGAACTTTCATGGTAACTCCTCCTAAATATGTATCCTGGCGGTTAACAACACAAAACCCCGTAGCCATAATCGACTACGGGGTAAATGGGGACGATTCTTCGTCACGATTTGCCACGCAGTCGAGGTCGATCTGCGTGGTCTAAACTCAAGTCAATGAGCCTCGCACCAGACAGATCACTGTCTAAACGCGAAGCTAAACGCAACATGCAAGTTGGACTTGAGCATCTTAATCATGATGAGAACCTCCTAAGAAATTGATTAACGCTAGATTACCACACTCATGAGATTTGTCAACTAGTAAGCTTAGATTTCGTCAAATTCCTGCCGGTCACCATCGTCTGACACAAAGAACGCACAAAAATAGGCTCCGCTTCACTTACTTCGTGATTCGGAGCCCTCAAGTTAAGGATGGTCGCGGTACTGCGATACATGCTGGTGTTTCATTAACTACTACAGTTGAAATACTTCGACACCTCTAACTAATATATTCACTTTTACGGTTCAATGAGTCGCTGTTACATTGATGTGGCCATATAATCTGGCAAGGTTTGGTGAGTTACGTGCACCCGATAAACATCTATTGGAAACCCATTGTTCCGTTTGGATCGTAAAGTCTTGTTATTAGACTCGCGCCTCCATGTTGATTTTATCTAGGATACGGTTCTTGGTTCCATTTGGTGGTGGCACAGCAGTTACTGTACCTGGCTCTAATCGTCTGTGTTGAACTGCATATTGCACTTTCGAGCTTGTCCTGTGAGATCCGCGATCCCTTCCTTAACTCTGATTAAAGTATAGCATGGACTCGTTCATTCTGCAAGCGCTTCCCGAAACTTTTTTCGTTATTTTTTCGATTCTGTCAATTTAAGCTAAAAATCCCGGTATTGCGGGATTTTGCAGCCATCATTCAAACGGATCAATCGTGACTTTGAGTTGCTCACCTTGTTTTTTTAAACATGCGTGAATATAGCCTCGGTGGCACCGGTCATTCGCCAAACAAAAATCGGCGTAAGGCTTTATCCACCGTGGCGTTGTGCTGGTGCAGCTTGCTATGCTGCGCCGTGGCCCCACGCGCCACGATTTCTTGATATGGACCCTCAAAATGCCGCAACAGATACCGTAAACTCCGCGCCGAATTCACCGCCACGCGGCCGTCTGAAGCACTGCCATCCCCTAGATCGCCATAGAGATTCAAAACTGCTTGCGCCTTAAACTGTGGCGCCTCTTGCAGCAACTGGCGGTAAGTGGACCGCATTGGCGTCGGCTTACCCGCAGCAGTTAATTTGATTTGGTGTGGCCGATCGTTCATCCCCAATATACCATCGTAGGGGCCCGCGATCGCGACGATGTGGGCCATTTTGACCGCCGGATGGCGCATCGCCGCTTCGACCACGGCCTGCGCCCCTAATGAGTGGCCGACCGCGTTCACCCGTTGGACGTGATACCGGCGGTGAAGCAGCGTGTAAACTTTAAGCAGCCAGCCGGTGAATTGGCGCCCGTCACGGTTCCCTTGAAACACCACTTGCACACTGGGATTCTGCCCGTACAAGCCGCCTTTAACCTTAAGTGTTCCCGTCTTAGTCACCGTGACGCGCATCGTTTGCTTGGTCACGCCGGCTTGCGTTAAGGCCTGGATCATCTGACCTGTTGAATTGGCCGTTCCGCCAAAGCCATGGACGAAAACGGTTGGCACGCCGCTGACCGCCTGTGTCTGCTCATGTCGCTGCCACAAGCCCACACCGCCGAGAACTAAAACCGCCGCTGCAAGCAACCACCACCGTTTTTTCATGCCCCCATCCCCTTCCTGATCGGCTTCAGTATAGCATGATTGTGCGCCAACACTGCGCAAAATGCATCACCAAAAGCCCGTGCCAAACCACTCCCCAAAATTCAGGGCGCGTTGGCACGGGCCTTTGACTCGCAACTAAACCAGTTTTGACTTAGTCACGTTCAGCCTTAAGCTTTTTGAGCAAAACCGTCAGCCGTTTTCGCTCCCGTGGGGTCAAATCACTGAGCAAATACTCGGAACGCGCCTGCTCGAACGCATGCAACCGTGGATAGACTGCCTGCGCCTGCGCCGTCGGATACACCCGCCGCAAGCGTTTATCCGTCGTATCTGCACGCAACTCGAACCAGCCGGCTGCCACCATTTTCTTCAAGGTGCGAAAGGCGGTCGTGCGGTCGATCTGCAACGCATCGGCCAACTCCCCCATGAACATCCCAGGCTGTTCACAAGCCCGAATCACATACAAAAAGCCGTTGTTGTCCAACCCGAGCTCCCGAAACGCGGCGTTACTCTTGGTTTGGATCAGGCGCGTGATCGCCCCAATCTCCCGGATCACATCAAACATCGCCACACCTCCACCACGAGTATACCGGCAGAGTCATCCCCGACACAACTAAAATCGATTGCATTTACAATCATTAGCCAAGCAAGTTCAAGCAGCTAACACCTTGCCCCGCAGTCCCCGGGCATCGCTTGGGCGCATACATCACGAAGCCCCCCTCAATACGTCCTGACACCCCAAAGACGCCCGCTTATCAAGATTCACTAAGCACTGACCCACATTTTCGCCTATAATACGAGACGAGGGGGGAAGGGTCTATGAATAAAGGACGATTAGAAGCATTTACTGATGCCGTCATTGCGATCGCGGCAACGATTATGGTGTTGGAATTACATGTCCCAGAAGAGGTCTCTCTGCATGCTTTAGCTGAAGACTGGCCGATCATTATCGCTTATATTTTTAGCTTTTGGATCATCTACATGGTGTGGTTTTCACACCACAATGTTTTTAACAAGGCGAAGTTCATCTCTACGCGCACGTTCATGCTCAACGGGTTGTGGCTATTTACGCTAACGCTGGTGCCGGTCACGACCGCATGGGTCGGCAAGCATGCCAATCAAACCTTGCCCGAGGTCTGTTACCTGGCCGTATTACTCCTTTGGTCCATCGCCTTTCAACTGATGGACGAGTCGGTGCTAAAAGACAATCCTGGCTTACCGCGCGATAGCGCCAATCGCGAAGGCATTCGCTGGTGGCTGTATGGCGGCTACGCAGTGGGCATCATCATCGCCTTTTTCTGGCCGCTGATCTCCCTGTTAGTCGTGGGGCTCATCAGTGCCTGCTTGTCAGTCGAATTACTGCGGACCAAGCCGACGCCACGCCAATCCCACGAATGACCGCGCTCAAAAAGGCCCTTGTCAAACCTCAAGCAACAGGTTTGACAAGGGCCTTACGTGTATCTCGGAAATCTAGAGCAAATCTAGTTCGGCCATCCGTTGTGCCGAGTCCCGTAGCGTTTCGGTCACCGGCCGCGGGTTCCACCCTAATTCCTGGGTCGCCTTGCGGTTGGTGTACCGGAAATCACGGCCCAATAAGCCGATGAACACGGCCACATTCGCATTGAAGCGGGCCACTAAGCGTAAGACCCAGTCCGGAATCGTTAGCGTTTTGACCCGTTTGCCAAGGGTTGGCAACTCGGCTTTGAAAAACTGTGCAATGGCCTTCATCGAAAGGTGTTCACTGACCGCCAGATAGCGTTCACCTCCGGAATTGGTGGCTTTCATCGCCAAGATCTCTAAATCAACCAAGTCACGGACATCGACAATATCAAAGCCGATATTGAAAACGCCCGGCAACTGGCCTTTGAGCATCCGCAGCAATAATTGCTGCGAGCTATTATTCTGCGGCATCAAGACCGGCCCAAACACGGCGGTCGGCAAGACGGTCGAAACTTGCATTTCCCCATCGTAATTCTTGACCCACGCCCACGCGGCTTTTTCGGCAATGGCCTTGGAGCGCTGATACGGGTTTTGTACCGGATCGTTGGGTTGCGTCCACACGGTTTCATCCGAAACCAGCGACGCGCTGCCTTCTGCTGGCTTAGCCGCGGCAGCCGCCGAGGTGATCACGACATGCTTCACGTTGGCGGCAGCCGCAAAGCGCAAGACCCGCTCGTCGCCGTCACGCTGTGGGCCTAAGAAGGTGTTGATGTCCGCCGAATTCTCTGTCGACATCGGCGACGCCACGTGTAACACCCGATCGACCCCTGTCATCGCTTCCGTCCACCCATCATCAGCAGTCAGATCTGCTGCGACCACGCTCAGGCGCGCGTTCGCGTCCACCTGCTGGGCAATCGCGTCTCGTAGCATCTCTTCCTTGCGCAAACTGCGGATGGTCGTCTTGACCTGATAACCTTGTTCCAAAAGGCGCACGATGGCCCAACTCCCAACAAATCCGGTCCCACCCGTTACCAAAACTGTTTCTGTCATGTTCGTTCCTCCATTCGACTAATTTTTATTGGCCTAAGCATAACAGGCACGTTTGACAAAATCAACAAAATAAATGTTTTTTGTCTATATTGTTTTTTGTGCGCACTTCGGCTATGCTAGAGCTATCGAAAAGGGGGCGTTCTAATGACAGACGAAGCCACCCGCCGCGCCCAAATGATCGCGGCGGTGAACGAAACGATCGTTCAAACTGGGTTTGTGAGCTTAACCATGAACGAGATTGCCCGTATCATGGGCGTTAGTCGGGCAAAGTTGTATCAATATTTTCCATCCAAAGACGCGGTCGTCGCGGCGGTCGTTGATCGCTACTTCCAATTTATGGCGCAACAGAAGCTGCCCACCTCAACTGCGCCAGAAGAGTTCGTCGAGGCGTTTGCGACCGTGTTTCTCCAACTCGTCACGCTAGTCGCATCCAGCTCTGATGTTTTTCGGGCCGATCTCACCCGGACGATGCCGGAGCGGGCCCAAGAATTCGCGACCCGGTACCGGGAGTGGATGTTGAACCTCAAACAGTTCCTCACCACTGGCCAAGCACTCGGCGCCTTCAACCGCAGCATCGTTCCCGAGCTATTTTGTATCCAAGTCGAGTCCATCGTCCCGGCACTGATGAATAACGAGCGGCTTGTCGAGTACCGGCTTGACGTGCACACGGTACTGCTAGACTACCTGCGGATGATGGTTTCGCAAGTCGTCTCCCCCAGTTGGCAGTCCCACGTTGACGTCTCGCGCTATCAAGACGAAATTGCTCGGCTCACCACAAAATATCAACAAACATTAGTCAGGATGTGATGATTTTGAAATTAGGTGTTATTGGCGCAACCGGCAAAACTGGCCGCGCCGTCCTCAAAGAAGCCGCTCGCCGGCAGTTGCCTGCGACCGCGATCGTCCGTCATCCGGACAGGTTACGGGAAATCGTGCCTACATTAGAACGCGACCTTTTCCAACTCACCCAAGCCGATCTCCTGCCCTTCGACGCGATCATCTGCGGCTTCGCCAGTGCAGATAAGCCGGCTTACTTGAAAGCCTACCAGCACTTGGCGACTATTTTGACCGGGACCGCGGTCCACCTCATCGTGGTCGGCTCCGGGGCCACGCTGTATACGGATCAAACCAAGCAGCACTTAGTGGCCGATCAGTTGCCAAGTAGCCTACGCGAATCGAGTGACTGGCACCTCAAGGCCAAAGCAGCGCTCACTGCCGCCGACTGCGACTGGACCTATGTGGCACCACCGTATAACTACCTCAGCATGGCGCCACGGACTGGCCATTATCAGGTTGGCAGCGACATTCTTTTGCACAATCGCCTGCACCAATCCATCATCAGCTATGCCGACATGGCCATTGCCCTCGTCGACGAAGCCGAACACCCACAACACCTGCGTCAGCCGATGACCGTCTGCTGGCGTTAAGCGTCACGCAAAAAGGCGCTGGATCGTGATTGACCCGGCGCCTTTTTGCATGCTGCCAGCCTTCACAAGAGCCGTTGACTGACGCTGTGTTCTGCTTGCACCATTAACCTGTCCAGCTTTTCGCCGGCCGTATAGACATTCTCCGGCTGCTCGGTTTCGCGCACCCAATGGACCACTGCCTTGACCCGCCCAATCAACAGGTAGTTGGCCAAGCGAGTCGGCTGACCAGCCGCCTCGCTTAGGGCACTGAAAAACAGGTGCAGCATCGCGCTTTGAAACGCCTCATCCGCACGCTGCTTAGTGACGACGGCAGCTAAACCATTGGCAGACAGTCTAGCCAAAGTCTTGAACGGCTGTTTGGTCAGCTCATCCGGACTGACCACAACTTGATCAAATTGTGCTTGCAACGTTGCGGCCAATAACGCGTACTTGTCGTCAAAGTGCGCGTAAAAGGTGGTGCGGTGGATCAAGGCCTCGTCCGCAATTTGCTGTGTGGTCAGCGATTCGAATGGGAACTGCGCCAATAACGTTAATAACGCTTGTTCAAGCGTCCGCGTCATTCGTTGTGCTTGGTGATTGGGCATTTTCACGACACTTCTTTCTATTTGTCGGCCGCCGCAACATCAGCCAAAAGTTGAGGCCGCAGCGCCGTTGTCTTAATGCTAGAATACTCAAGAATTCTCATTGAAACAATCGCCAAAGTGAAAGAAGGTATTTTGATGCAAGCCATCACGATTGATGCACTCAACCCACAAAGCCGCTTCGTCCTCACCAATATGCCGCGGCCGACCCTGAACGCCGGTGAAGTCTTGATTAACATTAAAGCGTTCAGCATCAACCCCATGGATGTCGCCGCCAAACTTGGCCTTTTAGGCAGTCCATTTTCTGACAACTGGTCGTTCCCCTTGGTCCTCGGGTGGGACATGGCCGGCGTCATCGTCGCAGTCGGCGACGGCGTGACGGACTATCAGGTCGGTGACCGCGTCTTCGGGGGACTCCCTAGCAATCACGCCGGTAATAATGGCAGTTACGCCGAATTTTGCGTCACCCCGACCACTGAGTTGGCCAAAACCCCGGCGGCCCTATCCGATGCGCAAGCGGCCGCGCTGCCGATCGCAGGGATGACCGCCTATCAAGCCATTACCGAAAGCCTCAACGTCCAGCCGGGGCAAAAGCTGCTGATCCAAGGCGGCGCCGGTGGGGTCGGCTCACTGGCCGTCCAACTGGCAAAATTACGCGGCGCTTACGTTGCGGCGACGGCGGGACCCGCGCATACACAACTGCTCCAAGCACTCGGGGTCGATCAGGTCATCGACTACCACCAAGTGCAACCTGCAGACGTATTGCACGACTACGACGGCGTTTTCGACACCGTGGGTGACATCGACGGTGGCCTAGCCACACTGAAGCCAACAGGCAAATTGATCACAGTCGCCGCGCAGCCCACCGCGGCGCAACTCGCCCAGCCGCAATCTGTCGCCTTCCAATTCACACACGGGACGACCGCTATGCTTGACGCCCTCGCCAAGCACCTAGCCGACGGCGCCCTCACGCAGCCGATCGAAACGTTACCCTTCAGCGCCGCCTCTGTTCAAGCGGCGCAAGAACGCGTCGCCGGCCGCCACGTCACTGGCAAACTCGTGATCACCCACTAACGGTCCTAGAAATCAACGTCAACACCGCCGCGGCCTTTCGATTCGGATTTGGAATCATGAGGCTGCGGCGGTTTTTAGTTTCTGCGCGTGCTGCGCCGAAAAGTGCGCCTACATTCCCGGTCCACCGGCGTTGCCAACGACTTTTGGCAGTCAAAGCGCTTGTTGCCAACGGCCTTAGATGGTACGTTAAGCGTATACCTGCGACGATACAAGGGGGATGAGCGAATGGAACTCGGCAACCAGATTCAACACCACCGCAAGCGGCTAGGCCTGTCACAAACTGCACTCGCCGAGCGGATCTACGTGACCCGCCAGACGATTTCGAATTGGGAAACGGGCCACAGCTACCCAGACGTGGAGAATCTGCTCTTGCTCGGCGCGACATTCGACATCTCACTCGACGAACTCGTCAAAGGAGATGTGGCCGAAATGAAGAAAACAGTCATGCAACAACAGATGGACACGTATACCAAGGTGATGCTGATCAGTGTTGGGTTGGCGCTTTTAGCGATCGCACCTAGTTTGTTTCTCCCAGATTATTGGTGGGCGGTGCCGCCGTTCTTACTGTGGAGTGTGGGCATGGTCGCCAGCCTCAAAGTGGAACGCCTCAAACGCCGCGCCAATATCAAGACCTACCAAGAGATCCTCGCCTTCACGCAAAATGGCGACCTTCAGGCTGCACGCCGACAGCGCAATAAATGGCGCGATTTTTGGCAGAAAACGTTGATCGTAGTGACCTTCTGGTTGGTTTGTGCGATTTTGGCCGTGATCGCTTGTTTACCTTATTTGTTTATGCACTGAAACCAGCGCAAATGGCGTCTCTTGCACAATCCGCACTTGGATTTGCAAGAGGCGCCATTTGTCTGTTCGGCGATATCAGTCGTCTAGCGCCCGTTCAACTGCCGCTTTGGCGTCAACCACCTGCGAATAAATTCGCAGGCTTGTAAGTGCCTCAGCCCTCGTAACCTCTGAGGCGATCACAATTTATTTGGATAGTCTGAGACAAAAGCCACTATACGTACTGACTAGTCGCTTCCAAGTCAGGAGTTACCCGAACTT
>JALCQM010000065.1 GCA_022651245.1 Lactobacillus sp. | reverse complement strand
CTGGCTGGGTCGAGATTTTTCAGAATCCAACAGTGACGGCCGCCATTTTGGATCGGCTGGTTCATCATGTCCACGTCGTCAAGATCACAGGCAAATCATACCGGTTGAAAGGTGTTGGTTGACCGCCAAAAACCTACATTTTTAAACCGCCATAAACCTGCATTTCAAAACCGCCCTTGACAAACTGAATAGTAACTTGAAATATTTCATCCCTACCCAGACGTTATTGCCAACAATGCGATAATCTTCGAAGGCAAGCTTCATTTCAATCAACGGCCAAATTCGAAAAAGTATAAAGTAAACAATTGCGGGAATCATAAAGACATATAGCAACCAGTTACTTTTTATAAATTTAAGCTTTCCGTGTATATCCATTATTTCATCCCTTTCAGCGCTGTAGCATCCCTTCAACGTCTTTCAGTCGCGGCATTCCCGCTTGCGCCCCTACCTTAGTAATAGAAAGTCCTGCCGCAACGTTTGCAAACCGAATTGCATCTTTCAAAGAATACTCATTGACTAGAGCGTATGACAGCGCGCCAGTAAAGGTATCACCTGCTCCCGTTGTATCTTGAACGTTTAATTGGGTTAAGCCTGGCACTAACGTCACAACTTGTTGTTGCTGATCAAAATAGGTAACTCCTTTAGCGCCTAATGTGACTAACAATTTTCCTGGATACCGTCGTAACGCCGCTTCAGTAGAATCTGCATCAATGCCAATTTGTTCGATTTCAAACTCGTTCGGGGTAATATAATCCGAATTTTCTAGTAGCGATTTGGTTAATCGCTGAGCAGGTGCCGGATTAAGGAGAATGCGCTTATTCGGTAACATCTTGATTTTTTTTACCAAGCGATCCACAACATTGATGTCAATTTCCAATTGAAAAACAAAGAAATCGAACTCATCCAGTCTCGCTTCAACTTCCTCTAAGAATCGTTCCTCAAAATCTGCGTTGGCACCCGGGATCACAATAATACTGTTATCGTGATCGTACAGGTTCACCTGTGCGACACCTGAGTGCATCTGGCTGTCATGGATACATATGGTTACGTTTTCATTTTTAAGCTCCTGCTTTATTTTTTCTCCAAATAGATCACCACCAAGCGAACCAAAGAACGTAACATTACCTCCAAGCCGCGCAATGGCAACCGCTTGATTAGCACCTTTGCCCCCTGTATTCATCTCAAATCGTTCACCAGAAACCGTCTCCCCCATCTTAGGGATAATGTTTGTTGTAAAGACTAAATCAGTATTCGCACTCCCAATCACCGCAATTTTCTTCATAGCCCAAACTCCTATCCAATTAGTCGTAATACTTTCAACGCTATCGTCACGACCAACGCACCACCGATTCGCACTGAGACTTGCGCAAATGGCATTAATGTCATCCGTTCCCCTGCTGCCAAGATTGCCAATGCCCCGGTTCCACCTTGACCGCTACAACATGAAATCACGATTGCAGAGTCAATACCGTAGAGTCCGCTTAGCTTACCAACGACATACCCCGTTATGACAATTGCCGTAACTACAACGAACAAGATCAAGATAATCCGCCAGTCCTTAAACACAGCAATTAATTGCTCCCAGGGCGTCATTGCAACCCCCACTCCAAATAGCAATAAAGGAGCGATTGCACGAACCGTAAAGTTATACAGCCCCTGACTACCACTAGCAATCGTGCTGGGTATAATGCCCAACACTTTGACAATAAGTACCACTAGCAACACAACAATTGGTACTGGCAACTGCACTAAGTCATGGCACAAGACTGAAACGAAGTACAAGATAACGGCGACGACAAAAGCAATCAAGGTTTCATCCAAAGTGGCCGACTTTTTTTCTAGTGTTGTTAGTTGCTGCTTTGCGCCCTCCCTGACTAACACGCCATTGCCTGTTAACTCAGGATGCTTAAGTCCATAACGGTTCAGAATCCCCGCATACAAAACACCGATCAACCCGCCCATAAAAACACATGGCAACATACGCGCAAAGTACATCCCCTGAGAAGCGCCGAATAATGCGGCATATCCCATAGAGAGCGGTAAAATTCCTTCTCCAACACCGCCTGCCATCACTGGAATGATAACGAAAATCAATGCTTCTTTAACATCGAATCCCACCGTTAATGCAGCCGCGATTCCGGATAGAATCCCAACAATCTGTGCGCTAATTAGTGCCAGGAAGATCTTAGCTGTCGACTTTATCAACACCGTCCGACTCATACTCAACAAACTGCCAACGACAATCAAAACAATGAACAAAGTTAAGAAGTCCGTGTTTTTCATAAAGTCGTCAATAATTTTGATTGATTGTTTCGGAATCCAATGACGATATACAAGGTACGCTGGTAGAAAAGTGACTAACAAGACCTTGCCGCCTAATGAACGGATAATCGGTAAACGTCTGCCAATTTCTTCAAGTAATAACGAAAAGACGATCAGTATTCCGACCGCAGTCAATAAATCATCCGGCAAGTCTCTCCGATATGTTAAGATTCCGTAGCTTGTGAGTAGCAATATATATATTGGTAACGGTAAATAGCTAATATGTACTTTCCATAACCTTGCCATACCCTCCTCCTCCAATAAACGGAAATGACGAAGTTCGTGTGTAACCGTTTACACATTGTAAGATACGCGCGTCTACTAAAGACGTCAAGGGAAAAATTAATATATTTGTTTATTCTTGTGTTGATAAAGAACAATATCTGTTATGCATTCTTTAATTTAGAGATTAAGAAAGCGCTTGTAGCAAGTTTTCTTGATGTAGTTACATTTTTCAACTGTTGATGTCTTAACTCCTTCATTCTATAAATCTTTCCAGAAAATTGCTCACCCATTTCCTTTGGCATGAACTCCCTACGAGCTGAAAAAAACATATTGGCACCTAAAATTAAGTTAAACTTCTGCTTTGTCATACATCCCCCATCACCAAGCGCGTACACTGAATTCCATGAACACCTCAAGGGGGCACAACATGTTAAAATGGCACCGCGCCATCATCGCGCTTACGGTCATGGCCTTACTCGCAGGCTGTCAGCAAGCGACTAAGGCCACGACCAGCAAAGTCCACCAACGTACCACTCAAATCGTCCACCAAGCAGATTCCGTCTGGCACGAAACGGGCACGACGACGGCTACCGTTGCGCCTAGCGGTCAGTTAAGCGGCGAAACCACGAAGGCCGAGACCACAACGCTAGGACCTTGGGTCACCAATGCCGGCACGTTTTACAACATGCAAGCCTATTCGCAGACGACCTCGTATCAAACGCTCAAAAAAGCGACCCGGGATAACGACAGTATGCCCAAGCACCTCAAGTTTGCCACGCTCACGCAGCTGAACGCGACGCTTAAGGCGATGGGCGCAAAGGCCAGGATCAAGCACTACAGCGATTTGGTTTACCTCAAAGCCACTAATGGCGCCAACTTGATCCAATCGGGCTTTTTGGCGGCCGGCGATCACTTATACGTCCTGAACATTGCCTACACGACTGCCGACACCACCAGTCAGGTGACGCGCGGCACCGTCTTCAGTCGCCACTACCAAGCGGCGGCCACCGCCAAGCTCACCGCCAAGGCCGTCGCGGGCACTTGGCAGGCAGCCGATGGCACGCAAGCCACCGTCAAGGATGGTCAGTTGGTGACAGTACAAGACAACGCCTATGTTCGCGGGCGCCTCGAATCGCTGGCCCGCTTCCAACCGGCCACCTTATACCGCAACACCGCTTATTACTTGCGCCAAAAACAAGCCAACCAACGCGGCGTGAAGATCGGCCGCAACGCCTTGGGTGCCGGCGATGTCTGGGACAACCTGTATTTCTTCACGTCCAAGTCCAAGCTGATCCGCGTGAACAATACCGGGATCACCACCTTCACTAAAACCACTGCCACCAGTGCCGTCCCTGACCAAGTCTTCACCGTTTTCGCCAAGTTAGACGCCCAAGGTGGCGAAAACGTGGCCGGCTACCTGCTCCCGAAGGGCAATGCCACCTACTCGGTCGGGCTAGTGCCTAGCGTCAGCTACCTGACTCAAAACTACTCCGGTGGCATTTCAGGGGCCGAATCGGTGACTGATAAAAACGGTAAAATCAGCGTCGGGGCGGACCTGAACCATAATTAAGGGCCGTTGAGCGCGACATCGACGTCCTCAAAGCACAGTGATACCGGGAATGTTACTGACGTCATTTCACAACAAAAATTTTCCGTATTAATACATTTACAATTATAATCGATTGGCGTATAATCCTAAATCGCTGTGTAACTATCACCGTGAACGGACGCAACTCACGCCTTAATCGATTATTTTTGTGCGTCCATCACGACCACATATTTATGGAGGAATCGCAGATGATACTAAAAGCGATCGGGAAATACAAGCTGCTGGTGATCGCGGCCCTGGCAACCATGTTGTTGCAAGTGGGCGCCGCATTATGGCAGCCCAGTTATATGAAAAAAATCTTGAGCGTGATGGCCGATATGACCTTATCGACCAACGGCAAGATCGACAAGATCTCGAATTACGGCGTGGCCTTGATCGTCATCGCTGTGATCGGCCTGGTCGGTTCGATCCTGAACACGCTCGTGGCGGCCAAGCTGTCACAGGCGGTGTCTGCGGATCTGCGTGAACAGACTTTCCGCAAGATCCAGACCTTTTCTTACGCCGACATCGAGAAGTACAAGTCCGAGAACCTCGTTGTGCGGATGACGAACGATGTCAACCAGATCCAGATGCTGTTGATGATGGTTTTTCAAGTCCTGATCCGCGTGCCCCTTTTGTTCGTGGGGGCCTTCATCTTGTCGATCATCACCATGCCGCAATTGTGGTGGATCATCGTCGTGATGGTGGTCTTGATCGTCGGGGTCACGGCGCTCTCGATGGGCCGCATGGGACCACACTTCATGGCCTTCCAGTCGTTGATGGACCGCATCAACGGCATCGCCAAGGATAATTTGCGTGGTGCCCGGGTGGTCAAGTCCTTCGTGCAAGAAAATAGTCAGATCAACAAGTTCGATAGCGCTTCTGATGAATTGAATGGCCACAACTTGGCCGTCGGCTACACCTTCTCCACCATGATTCCAGCTTTCACGATCATCTCCCAACTCGCGATTTTCGTGGCGATCTGGTTAGTCTCGACGACGGTGACGCAAAGCGCCAGCATCGCCCAAGACCAACTCGGCGGGATCATGACTTTCATCCAATACATGATGCAGATCATGTTCGCCATCATCATGGGGGGCATGATGAGTATGTTCGCTTCTCGTGGGTTCGTGTCGATGGGCCGGATCAAAGAAGTACTCGACACGCCGACTAGCATGACTTACACCACAGATGACGTGATCGACTTGGACGGTAGCGTCAGCTTCGATCATGTGACCTTCTCCTACCCAGACGATGAAGAACCGACCCTCAAAGACATCAGCTTTGACCTGACGCCTGGGGAAATGGTCGGGATTGTCGGCGCGACTGGGGCTGGTAAGTCGACCTTGGCCCAGCTGATCCCCCGCCTATTCGACCCAACGCAAGGCACCGTCAAAGTCGGCGGCCACGACATCAAGACCTTGTCGCAAGCTACTTTGCGGCAAACCATTTCGATCGTGCTACAAAAGGCGATCCTTTTTTCCGGAACCATTGCTGGCAACTTGAAACAAGGCAAGCCTGACGCCAGTGATCACGATATGGACCGCGCGGCCAACATCGCACAAGCAGCCGAGTTCATCGACCGCCTGCCAGACCGTTACGCCGCACCGGTCGAAGAACGCGCCAACAACTTCTCCGGGGGCCAAAAGCAACGCCTGTCGATCACCCGTGGGGTCATCAAGCAACCGAAGATCTTGATCCTCGACGATTCCACTTCGGCCTTGGATGCTCGTTCTGAAAAACTCGTGCAACAGGCTTTCGATAAGGAACTGAAAGGCACCACGACCATCATCATCGCCCAGAAGATCTCTAGCGTCGTGCACGCGGATACGATCCTGGTGCTTGATGAAGGCCGCTTAGTGGCGCAAGGGACGCACCACGAACTCGTTCAGACGTCGCCTGTTTATCAACAAATCTACGCCACCCAAAAGGCCAAGGAGGCGACAGCGTAATGAATGATACCGCACGCGCGATCAAATTCTTCTATCTCTATTTCAAAAAGTATAAGCTGCAGTTTCTCGCCATCGCGATCTTGATCTTCATCGCGACTTACCTACAAGTCAAAGCCCCTGTGATCATGGGGGATGCGATCACGCACCTGAGCACCTACGTGGGCGACTTCTTCACCCACCAACACGCCCCAGATGCGCTCAAGGCCCTCAAGAAGATCGCCGCTAGCTCCACTCAGGCCCAAGACGCCTTGCATCAGATTGCGACCCAGTTAAGCACCGCTAGCGGGCATACGATCGCGGCGAGCGCCTTAACCGATGCCAACGTTCCCCAACAGGTGCTGGCCCACTTGCCTAAAGGCACCACCATTCACGGCCTGCAACAGCTCGCCGCGATGCCAAGCGACTGGCACCAGCTGACCAACGCCAACGTCCCGGCGACGATCAAGGCCAGCCTGCCAGACAGCACGACCATCCACAGCCTCCACCAAGTGGCGACGTCTGCCAAAGCGTCTAAGGCCGACTTTTTCACGTCGATGTGGCAACTGTTGGCTTTTTACGTGATGACCGGCGTGGCGCAGCTTCTGTACACGCTGTTGTTCACCCGCATCGTCGCGCATTCGACTAACCGCATGCGCAAGGGCCTGTTCGGCAAGCTGGAACGCATGACCATCGCGTACTTCGATCGGCATGAAGACGGCGATATCTTGGCCCGCTTCACCAGTGATCTGGATAACATCCAAAACACCTTGAACCAAGCGGCGGTCAACGTGACCACCAACATCGCCTTGTTCATCGGTATCTTGATCATGATCTTCCGCCAAAACGTGTCGCTGGCTTGGGTCACTGTTTCGACCACCCCAGTCGCTATCTTGTGCGCGGTCATCATCGTTATTCAAGCCAAGAAGTCCACGGACCGCCAACAAGCGGAAGTCGGCGTTTTGAACGCGTACATGGATGAAAAGATCTCTGGCCAAAAGGCGATCATCGTCGAAGGCCAACAAGACGCCACGATCGCAGGCTTCGTCGACCGCAACCAGAAGGTCCAACGGTCGACCTTCGCGGCCCAAGCCTGGTCGGGGATGATCTTCCCATTGATGAACGGGTTCTCCCTACTGACGACCGCCTTGGTGATCTTCTTAGGCACGAAGATCGCGCTGAATGACAGTAGCTTAACCACCGCAGCCGCCTTAGGCCTGGTGGTCACCTTCATTCAATACGCGCAACAATATTACAACCCGATCATGCAGATCTCGAGTTCCTTCGGCCAATTGCAGCTGGCTGTAACCGGGGCGACTCGCTTGAACGTGATGTTCGATGAACCCGAAGAAGTTCGTCCAGAAGCCGGGAAGTCTTTTGACACCGTGGGTTCTGGCATCCAAATCGACCATGTGGACTTCGGCTACCTGCCAGGTAAGCCGATCCTCAAAGACGTCACGATCGACGTCGCGCCTGGGCAAATGGTCGCCTTGGTCGGCCCGACCGGGAGCGGTAAAACCACTGTCATGAACTTGATGAACCGGTTTTACGATGTCGATAGCGGCGCGATCCGCTACGACGGCACGGATATCCGTGAGTTCGACCTCGACAGCCTGCGGGCCAAAGTCGGCATCGTCTTACAAGAATCCGTCTTGTTCTCCGGCACGATCGCAGACAACATTCGCTTCGGCAAGCCTGACGCGACCATGGATGAGGTGATCACCGCGGCGAAAACCACGCACATCCACGAGTTCATCGAAAGCCTCCCAGAAGGCTACGAGACGCATGTGGACGAAAGCAATGCCGTGTTCTCCGTCGGTCAAAAGCAACAAGTCTCGATCGCACGGACGATCTTAACTGATCCTGAGATCTTGATCCTCGATGAAGCGACGTCTAACGTCGACACCGTCACCGAGCAACAGATCCAATGGGCGATGGAAGCCGCGATCGCCGGGCGCACCAGCTTCGTGATCGCCCACCGGTTGAAGACCATCCTCAACGCCGACAAGATCGTCGTCCTCAAAGACGGTCAAGTGATCGAAGTCGGGACCCACGACGAGCTCGTTGCGGCCAACGGCTTCTATGCAGAGCTTTACCACAACCAATTCGTCTTCGAATAATCTCACCAAAAAACGCTCTGATCGCGATTTGCGATCGGAGCGTTTTTACATACCACTTAGTTGATCTTTTCGAACGTCGTTTTGCTCTTCACTTGCCCTTGACCCGCCTTCGCGATCTGGTAGGTGAAACTGCGCGACGTGAGCTTCTTGCCTAGCGCGATGATCCCGTTGTATTGCCACTGCGAGATCTGGCCGTCCTTGTCGGCTTTGGCTAGGGTCAGCGAACTCGCCGCCACACTGTAGCGCCAAGTCGCATCTTGGGACTGGGCAGCATAGGCCTTGTCAAAATCAGCTTGGCTGTTGGCAGCCGTCAAAACCGTGTTGCGGTCAGGGTTGACCACGGCTTTGTCCCCAGTAGCCGCAAAGGTGACGTAAAGCGTCTTATCTTTAGACACGCTTTGATAACGGAACGTGTTGCCCGGAACCTTTTTGGCCGCAGCGTGGCTGACGTACCAATAACCGCCGCCACCGACGACGACTAACAGGACCACAACTAAGCCGATAAGCGGCCATCTTTTCTTATGCATGGTTAGTAATCCTCGTCTGTGTCATCATCCGCAACGGTATCCGAATAGCTGTCGCTTGAGTCGTCTTCATCGGCATCATCTGAGCTAGAATCCGCATCCGTCGAGCTGCTGTCTGCGTCACTGTCCTCATCGCTACCGGTAGCCACATTGAAGGTGAATTCGGCGCCTTCTTGGGTGATCGTCACATCAATTTCATCCGCGTCGTCTAAGCCACTGAGTTTATCATCGGTATCCAGCTGCTGATACAGCTTATCCGCCAACTTCTCAGCGTTCTTCTTCGTCAACGCCGCACTTGCCATCGTCAACTTCTGATCGTCAGTGTATAAGCTATCGGCCGACGCCGAATCATCGTCACTAGACGTCTCCTCAGCGCTTTGGCTGTCTGCTTCCGCATCGCTGTCGTCAGCGGCACTATCTTCAGAATCACTGTCGACGTCGTCACTGCTGGAAGCAGAATCGGCGCTATCATCGTCGCTGGTGGTATCGGCGTCATCGCTGACGGAGAAATCAACGCTTAACTTATCCGCTTCATCAGCGTCTAGGCCCAACTTAGCCGCCAAGGCCGTCTGCACTGCTGATTCAAAATCATCCTCATCCAGTGTCGTTGCCGTCTTGCTGCTAGACGACTGGTCGCGAGATGCGCTGCTAGACGCCGCGTCGCTCGTCGTGTCGCTGCCATTATCCTTAGGTGACACGTAAGCGGTGTTGGTGTCGCCTTGCGATGCATCCGTATTCTGGGTGACCGTGACTGGCGAATTATCGATATTGACGGAGTGGTCGCTGTTATCCACGTAACTATTGATGGTCACTTGGGTGTACGCCACATGCGTCCCGTCGCCTTCATACGTCCAATCCGTCGGCACCACCCCATCGCGGTTCAAAATCAAAACATCCCCGGCATAGATCAAGTCGATGTTTTGAATATGGTTATCATAGGCTAACTTCGCCACCGAGATCCCAGTCGCCTGCGAGATCCCGGATAAGGTATCGCCCCATTGGATCACGTAGCGTGTCCCGCTGAGACTGTTGACGTCAATATGTTGTGCCGCAATATTGGTTTTGATCTGTGTCGACGTATTCGCGACCCAGTTGGTGATATCGGCGCGCTCGGCATTGGTCTGGCTGGTATAGAAACTATCCGCTAAGGCCGTCGTCGTTTTGGCCACAAACGGCACAAACAACAAGGCCCCGGCTAAAGAAGCGCCGATGATGCGCTTTTTATTCATGTAAAACCCCTGCTATATAAGATGTGGAAGAATGTCCATTGACACTAGTAAAGGATTATATATTTCCTTTCTTAGTTGTCCATTCTGATTTTATTTAATCCCGTCAACACTAGTATTCTTACCGCGGTATTTACCTTGGCAACAGTGACTAGCTCCTGAATCGTGAGGGTATAGCCTACCCCTTTGCATACTGAATTAAATTCAATACGGCGTTTTGGTCCCGGTCTAACCGGATGCCACAGCCGTAACAATGAAACTCGTGATGTTTGGTGTGATGATACTGATTGCCAGCCAAGGTCAGCTTATCGACGCCATTCTTGACCACGCCGCAATTGCTGCACTGCTGCGTGCTAGGAAAGAAGCGGTCGACGAGCACCAATGTTCGACCATACCAAGTGGCTTTGTCTTGCATCAGTACCTTGAAGCGTCCAAACAATGAGCGGTGGAGGTTCTTCGCCAGCCGTTTGTTCATCTTCATATGCTTCGCGTCCAGGTCTTCAATGGCGATGATGCCATTTGACCGCACCAGCATCGTTGTCAGCTTCTGCAAGAGGTCGTTTTGAATCCGTGATACTTTCTGATAAGCCCGCTTCAACTTGGTTTTCGTTGTGCGGTAATGTTTCGACAGAAAGTGTCCTGGATTTGCTCGCCGCTTGCGGGCAAGTTGCCGCTGGTACAAGGAAATGCGATCGTACAAGCTGACGAGTTTGGCACTCAACACTGGCAGGTTAGCCATGGTGTCGCCATCATTGTAGACATACTTGCCAATATTGGCGTCGACCCCGCAGATCCGCTCAGAGGCGGGCAATGCTTCTGGCTGTTCCACATCAATGTTTAAGCACACATAATAGCCGTCGGCCTCTTCAACAATGGTTGCCAGCCGAATAGTGCCTTCCCAGCGTGGTCTTTCCGCTAACCGGATACTATACCAAGCACCTTGATACGCATGTGGTTTGTCCAGCCGCAGCTTGCCAGCCACGACGGTTGCACGATCAGTCTTAAAGACCTGGCGACTCCGTTTTCGAGACTTGAATTTTGGCTTAGCATGGTCGGGCATCTTCGGGTTGAAGAAGTTCTTCCACGCCTGGGCAACATCATGCACGGCCAGCTGTAAGGCACGGGCTGAACGACTGAACTGCCAGTCGGCTTTATTGGCGACCAATTCGTCACGCACTTTACGTTCGTTTGGGCGCAGATGCTTATCTTCCAAGATGACTGATTCATCGTACATGTCATTCCAAGTCGCTAGTGCCTGGTTATAACAATAACGGCGATAATCACACGCTTGTTTTAGAGCCTTTTGCATCGTGGCATTCGGGTAGCAGCGCACTTTGTGAGTTCTTAGCATCTCTTCACCTCCTTTGTTTATAAATTACGCGAAGAAGGTGAAGCTATCCTGTCAGGACAAAGAAACTTTTACCACCGAAAATCACCAGTTTGCGATGACTTTCTCACGAGTACATCATTTCATACAGATTTATGCCGTTGCCTTCCACTCAATTACTACAACGTCACAAACTGGGATGAGATTCTAGGTGTTTCCATATTTTTAATTGCAGTTACCAACCTCCAAAAATTGATCACTACCCCACAGTAGCTCACTTTTATCATACGCGTTTTAAAATCCTAAAAAAAGAGGCCAAAAAACTTAATTAACGCCCATACTGGCGGCACGCAAAAGAGGTCGAGTCACTGACTGACCCGACCTCTTTTTAAGTATGCTTAGTAATTATCCCCGGCAAAGGTCTTTTGTAACGTTTGGAAGTCGTCCGTCGTGCTGTCGATCTTCCACTTGCCGTCTTGCTTGACCAGCTTGACGTCTTCACCATACGAATCCGCCTTGACCGGGAACTTCGGCAAGATCTCACCGAACTTCGCCAAAAAGGCTTCGTTGGCCGCGTCATCGGCTTCATCCATGGTGGCATCATCATGGGCCTCATAATAAGCGCTGCTGAGGTCCGAAATCACCGAATAGGCGTCCGTCAGGTTCAAGACCTTCGGCGTCACTTCGATTTCGGCTGCCGTCGGCGTCGAGAGTTTGATCTCATATTCGGCGCCGCCACGCTTCAGGTTCTCAGCTTGGATCTGTTGCAACGCCGTGGTGAACGCGGCGTCTTCTAAGAAGGAGCGGGCCTGGGTCGCAAAGCTAGCGGCTTCTTCATCCGACTTGTTGACGACCGTCTTGGTATATTCGAGATCCTTGTGGTTCAAAAAGACCTGATTCACGTAAGACTTCAATGCCTGCTTAGGCGCATCCGTATTGTCCTTATACTTAGTGGCATTGAGCTTTAACTCGGTTTTATCGACGTCTTCACTGGCGCCAGACGGCTCAACGACCAAAGTGTACTTCGCCTTATTCTTCACCTTGAACATGACGTAGCCTTTAGCCGTTTCCCCTTTAGTCAAGCTATGGGCGCTGATTTCAGTCATCCCATCTTCATCCGAGTAGAGACTTTCGCCTTCCAGCTTGTCCCCATCGCTATCTTTCAGCGTAATATTATAGCTGCTCAACGACTGCTTGTGACTCGTCGTATTCTTGACCGCTAACTTGAGTGCTAAGTACCCTTGAGTGTCTTGCAGCGTATCCCCGTTAGACGGGATCACGTAATTCCCGGAGAGGATCTTCACCTCATCTTGATCGCTAGAGCCCCCTGCAGTGCCTGCAGACGACTTTGACTGCGCCCCACATGCGGCTAATACTAATACCACCAAGCCACCGACAAGCGCTTGCCCGAAGCGTTTATGTCCTTTTTTCATCTTCTTCCTCCATAGTTGGCATCATAATTGTGCCAATAATAGTATTAGCTTACCATTGATATTTTTGCTAAACCGTCTAAATATATAAATATTGACCTTCGATTTTTTATTATTTCTCATTTTTGTATCTACATTTGCCGATATGACCACAAAAAACTCTCGGAGGGCGCCGCTACGCTTTGCCCTCGTATCCATGATATGAAACCGCCTCCATCGCTGATATACTCAGGGTGAAGGCGGCTTTATTTGTTCATCGTCTGTTTATTGGTGGTT
>JALCQM010000064.1 GCA_022651245.1 Lactobacillus sp. | reverse complement strand
GCTAGTTTTTCAAGCGCTGTGTGTCTGGATCTTGGCATACAAAAATCCCTCCATAATCATCAAATGAATTATTGTATTTCATCTGACAACCATAAAGGGATTATCGCACTTTGGTTTTAAACCGCGGTACAGGGGCATTTGTATGCCTGGGCGTTGCTTTGTGGAACGTAACTGTGCCGAAATCCAGAATAATGTCCCGTTTGCCTAGCCGCTCGCACTTATTTTGCGACGCGTAAGGCGTCTAGTTCCTCTGGATGGAACTCACCGGTTTTCAGCCAGTTGATCTCGACGCCATATGGCGGGTGCACGCGCTGCTCTTCCGGGCCCACGTAAGGCGTTTCTAAGATCTTCGGGATCGCGGCGAGTTGGGGATGGTGAACGATCGCGTTCAAGGCATCAAAGCCTAACGTACCAAAGCCGATGTTGGTATGGCGATCTTTATGCGCGCCTTGCGGATTCTTGGAATCATTGATGTGGATCACAGACAACTTATCTAGGCCAACGATGCGGTCAAATTCAGCTAAAACGTCATCAAAATTCGTCGCCACGGGATAACCCGCGTCGCTCATGTGACACGTGTCCATGCACACGCGAATTTTATCTTGTAAGTCGACTTGGTCAATGATCGCCGCCAGCTCGTCAAACGTCCGCCCGACTTCAGTTCCCTTACCCGCCATGGTTTCTAACGCGATTGTGACGGTTTGTTCCGGCGTCAAGATCTCATTGAGGCCTTTGGCGATCTGCGCGATCGCCGCCTCCGCCCCTGCACCAACATGGGCGCCTGGATGAAACGGCATCGTGTACGCATGTAAGGCTTCTGCACGCGCCACTTCTTCTTGCATGAACTGAACGGCAAAGGGATAGTTTGCCGGCTTCTTGGTATTGCCCAAATTCACGATGTAAGGACAATGAATGACCAAGTGACTCAAACCACCCGCCGTCATCGCCGCTAAGCCTTCCGGAATCCGCATTTCACTGACGTCTTTGCGCCGGGTGTTTTGTGGTGCCCCAGTGTAAAACTGTAGGCTGGTGGCGCCGTAACTAACGGCTTCCGCCACGGCACCGGGAAACATCCCCTTGCCTTTCATGCTCACATTGGCCCCGATCAATAATGTCATCGCTTTACCTCTTGTTTTCGTTGGCGCATCAAAGATGCCCTTTTAACGACATTATACACGGGAACTGCACGCAACAAAATAGCGACTCAGCCGCAGCTTAGTCGCTATTAGATCATTCAGTCTGTTTTGGGTTCGTAGAAATGCCCCATGATCTTGACCGACTCGGTGATCGAAACAAAGGCATACGGGTCACTGTCATGCAGTGCTGCTTCGAAATCATAGATCTCAGCACGTGAGATGATCGTAAACAGCACCGTTTTCTCTTCATGCCGGAAGGCCCCTTCTGCATCGTGGACGATCGTGATTCCACGGCGCAAGGTGTTTTGAATCTCATTGATCACCGCCTTGGGATGCTCGGTCACGATCATCACCTGCAGCCGCTGCTGGCGCGTGTAGACGGAATCAAGGATCTTCCCGTTCACGAAAATCGCGAGCGCAGAATACAAGGCGTGTGGCCAGTCGTTGACGAAACCGGCGAAGAACAGGATCACGATGTTGACGGCGATATTGACCGTGCCGATCGTCGTCCCAGTTTTCTTGCGCATGACGATCCCGATGATGTCCAGCCCCCCAGTCGAGAGGTTGTTGCGCAACGCGAAGCCGGTCCCGAGGCCATTCACGACCGCCCCGAAAATCCCGCAGACGATCGGATCGGTGGTCAGCGGCTTGATCACGCCGAGTACCCGGATCATGACCGAGCTGAGGATAACGGCTAGAAACGTAAAAATGGTGAACCGGTGGCCGATCTTACGCCAAGCCACAACGAACAGTGGCACGTTCAACAGGAACAACAACGTCCCCGTATTCAGCAAATCGGTCGTGCGCATCCCCCCAAATGGGGTCCCAAAATTAAACCACTTCCGGACGACCGTCGCGAGCAATTGCGCCGCCCCGGTCACCCCGCTGGCAAAAACGCCGCTGGGTTCCCAGAACATATTCAAGGCAACGCCGACACAAATACTATAGAAGATCGCCGCCGTGAAGCGGCTCCAATTTTGGTGTCGGCGGATCAACCGATCGATTTCAAGCATGGTAATGTGTGCATTCCTTTCTGCAAGTCAGTGCCATCAGTATACCACCTATTTTTCAAAAAGGGCGCGATATTCGCCATAACCATACTTTTCCAACTCTGCAAGCGGAATGAAGCGCAACGCCGCAGCATTGATGCAATAGCGCATCCCCCCGCGCGCTGCCGGACCATCCGTGAAAACATGGCCGAGGTGCGAATCTCCTTTTGTCGAGCGCACCTCGACGCGTTCCATGCCAAAGCGCCGGTCACGTTTCTCCTTCAGCTTGGTGATCGGCTTGGTGAAGCTGGGCCAGCCGCACCCAGCATCATACTTATCTTGTGAATTAAACAGCGGTTCGCCACTCACCACATCAACATAGATGCCTGCTGCCCAAAAATCATCATAGATCCCGGTGAACGGGTGCTCAGTCGCCCCTTCCTGGGTCACTGCAAATTGTTCCGGCGTCAATCTTTGGCGCAATTCGTCTTGATCCATTCAGCTTTTCCTCCTGTTTTTCGATTATGCTCAGCATACCATGACGCGACGCAAAAAGCATATTCGGAGCCAGGGCAACCGACCAGCAAAAAACGGCCCTGCACCCTTCACCCCAACGCTGAGTAAAAAATGCAAGACCGCTTTAGCATGCGGGACTATTGATACTAATCGCCTTTGCGCCTACGCCCTGGCCAAGTCATCCCGATGAGTGCCAATAAGCTAATGCCGAGCATCGAGAAAAGCCCATCCTGGCGATCGCCGGTCTGCGGAAATTGCTTCTTATGGGCATTAGCGGCAGTCCCAGTCTGCACCTGATTGCCACTCGTCGACGGAACCGCCTTCCTGGTTGTCTGACCACTAGGTGCTTGCGGCAACTTGACCCGCGTTGGCGTTGCGGCGTGACCGCTATTCGAAGTTAGGTCATCACTTGGCTTCGTGCCATCTCCCAGATTCGTGTTATCGTCTGGAGTCGTGCCACCATTTGGATTGGTGTCGCCGCTTGGGTTGGTATCGCCGCCTGGATTCGTGCCGCCGCTTGGGTTCGTGTTCCCGCCTGGGTTCGTGCCACCACCCGGGTTCGTGTTCCCGCCTGGATTCGTGTTCTCGCCTGGATTCGTGTTCCCACCTGGGTTCGTGTTCCCACCTGGGTTCGTGCCGCCGCCCGGGTTGGTATCGCCGCCTGGGTTCGTCCCGCCACCTGGGTTCGTGTTCCCACCACCGCTTGGCGGGTAAAGCCCACTTTGACGTTGGTAAACAACGGTCACTTCAATATTGCCATCACCAAAGTGGACCGTCTGTGTGCTTGTGGCAGGTTCGGGGCTGAGAATGACGTAGTACCCAAAGACAAATGGGTTATCTTGGTAAGCCAACGTTGCACTTTCTGGGCCGAAACTTTTTGCTCCCGTTACTGGATCGATGATCTCGGTAAAGTTCGCGTGTACCGTGTAATCTGGCGCAATCGTCTTACCGTCTTGATTCACATAGTGGACTGTTTTCGTCACCGTATCCAATGCCTGGGTTGGTGTGTTCTTGTTATAGACAACAGTGGTCTCAATATCGTCGTCTCCGAATTTAACAGTTTGATCTGTAGTCGCGGCTGTCGGACTTGTGACCACGTGATAACCAGTCACAACAGGATTAGCTTGGTGAGATAACACTGCACTCGTCGGCCCGTAACTCTTGGCTCCTGTTACTGCATCTGTGAGCGCTGTAAAGTTTGCTTGCGTCGTGTAGTCTGGCGCAATCGTTTTGCCGTCTTGATCGACGTAGTGAATTGTCTTTGTCACTGTATCCAGCGTTTGCGTCGGCGCGTTCTTGTTATAGACCACCGTGACCTCGATATCGGCGTCACCATATTTAACAGTTTGATCTGCGGTCGCCACTGCAGGATTGTCCACCACGTGATAACCGCTGACGGTTGGATTGGCTTGGTGCGATAACACTGCACTCGTCGGCCCATAATTCTTGGCTCCCGTTACTGCATCCGTGAGCGCTGTAAAGTTCGCTTGCGTCGTGTAGTCTGGCGCAATCGTCTTACCGTCTTGATCGACGTAGTGAACTGTCTTCGTCACCGTATCCAATTCTTGGGTCGGCGCGTTCTTGTTATAGACAACGGTAACTTCGATATCGCTGTCCCCAAAGGCCACGGTTTGATCTGTGGTCGCTTCTGTCGGACCTGTGACCACGTGATAACCAGTCACAACAGGATTAGCTTGATGAGATAACACTGCACTCGTCGGCCCATAACTCTTGGCTCCTGTTACTGCATCTGTGAGCGCTGTAAAGTTTGCTTGTGTTGTGTAGTCTGGCGCAATCGTCTTGCCGTCTTGATCGACGTAATGAACCGTCTTCGTCACTGTATCCAGCGTTTGCGTCGGCGCGTTCTTGTTATAGACCACCGTGACCTCGATGTTGGCGTCACCGAAGGCCACGGTTTGATCTGTGGTCGCCTCTGTCGGACCTGTGACCACGTGATAACCAGTCACAACAGGATTAGCTTGATGCGCCAATACCGCTGTCGCTGGAGCATAACTTTTGTCTCCTGTGACCGGATCGGTGAGTTCGGTGAAGGTCGCCTCTGTTGCAAAGTCTGACGCGATCGTTTTGCCGTCCTGATCGATGTAGTGAACGACCTTCTTAACCGTGTCCGTCGCCTTGATCGGCGCCTCTTTGTGATAAACCACTGTCAAAGTGATGTCATCGCTGGTAAACGTGACCGCAGAAGCCGCTGTCGCTTCTGCTGGCGAGGTTTTGACCGCGTAACCCTTGATCGTCGGGTTGGCCTGGAAGCCTAAGGTCGCATCAGTGGGAGTGTCCGTCGCCTGGTTCGTCGTGGGATCAACTGTTTCGCTGATCGTCACCGTATCCGTATAGCTGTCGGCAAGTTTGTTGCCGCTTTCATCTTGATACTGCACCGTCTTGGTAATGGTCTTAGTCGTCGTCACAGGCACAGCTTTCACCAGTTCATAGACGATCACATCCCCGTCAAAATAATACTGAGAAACTTCGTGATTGGCCGCGACTTTATTCTCAAAATTGCCATAATCGGCGGTCGAATTCGCTACCGTGACTTCCTTGAGCACGTACCCTGCCGGCACTAGGGCCTGGTCGTCTGCCGTTAACCCAGTCAGCGTCGTCGGGTAGAGCAACATGTCCACCGTGTCTTTCAGCGTTTTGGTTTGATCAGGCAACGCGATGTCGTGTGCTTCGCCGGCATCATCGGTATAGTGCAACTTGGCTGTCACCGTCGAGGTCCCCACGAAGGTGATCTTGGTGGTTTTGCCTTCATTCACAGGCGTGCCGTTCATATAGGTCAGCGCATCCAGATACCCAACATGGGTGGCTTGCGCGATGAAATCTTGCGCGGTTCCGGTGACCGTCATCCGGCCCGTGGCATCCCCTGCCACCACGCTACCAAAATAAACGTACACCGCTCGTACACTGGCCCAGTCGGTACCGATCTGTTCAGCCGTCACAAACTGGCTCAGATCTGGGGTCGTCTCAGCGGTTTGCGGCGTATAAGTACTCGTCGAATATAAGATCGTCGGATCGATCACGGCACCACTCCCACTCGTCTTGGCCGGGACGCTAATGGGGCCGGTCAACTGATAGGTGAACGTCGAACCTTGCGCATCACCGGTCGTCGGTAAGTTCAAGACCGTGGCCGAATCCGTGGTCGGCGTTTTCATCGTATTCAAGAGGTTGTAGGTGAAGGTCAGGGTGTGGTCTGCGCCGTGAACCTCCGCTGTCGCAGCAGCAACTGGGGCGAGATTTTGGTTGCCTTGAGCTAAGCTGACGCTGGTTTGCACGCTGGCGAGGTCCACGACCCAGTTCGCCGGGCTTTGGCCCATTTGGACGGCTTGGGCATCCCCATCTGTCAACGAGGTATCGGTCACCTTAGTGGTTTGCTTTAGCGCAGTTTTGGGACTGTTAATGTAAAATGCGACTTGAGAGGTGCTGACCGTTGTGTCAGGCGTATTGTCCAAGGTGATTTGGTAATCCGTGGTCGAGAGGCCCGTGCTGACGTACTCGCCAGTCCCGGTGTAGTCGTACTTGACCCCGGTGCGGCCATCGGCAGTGGTATACGTCGAGATCTTTGGTGCCACCGTATCGCGAGCCGGGTAATTCGTCTCTTTAATGGTCGCGTTGGCCGGGATCACGAAATAGAGAATCGGCTCGTAAATGTCATTCGTCGTTTGTCCACTGATGCCCGCCATTTGCAGGCTGACATAGCCGCTGCCAGTGAGACTGTGGTTGAGCTGCCAAGTATAGCCTAAGGCGGTAGCGACCGCTGAGGTGACCACTTCATCGGCTTCTTTTTCGACAAAACTGCCATCACTATTTTCATAGCGATAGACGAATTTTAGCTTGTCTTGGGTTTTGATCGGATCGCCATTGTCGTATTGCGTGGCCAGGTGCCCCATAACCGAAAAACCGTGCATCGTTTTCTCTTGCAGGGTCGTAAAGGCCCCAGCTGCCAGCACGTTAGGCTGCACATCCACCTGCCGGATCGCGCTGGTGCCTTGGCGCGTGATCGTGCCGCCTGGCGCAACCGTGCCCGTTTCAGTGGTGCCATCCGCCAACGTCAAGGTATACGCATAACTGTCAGTCCCCGGCGTATAGGTATATTTATCTTGTCCGGCATCCGGCACCTTGATCCCCGTGGCATCAATACCGTCGGGAATCGTGATGATAAAATGCGCGCCAATGATCGGGGCCGCTGCGCTAACGGCAAAATTCATACTGCTTAAGCTGGCAGGATCGTTATCAGGGTTCTCATCTAAGGTGAGTTTGTCCGGAGCAGCGCTACTGTTACCGTATGTTTCAAGCGTAGCGATCGCCACCGCATTGCCCACTGCTGTGGCGGCGATCGTCTCTTGCCAGGTCGTCCCGGTGAAGCGCAGATCACTACCATCATCCAAGGTCTGTGTGAAAACCGCCGGCGCTGCGGCGCTAACGGTCGTGTTTGCGCTTGGATTGGCGAGCGAATACTGGCCAACCAGATAGTACGGTTGGATACCGCTCTGGCTTGCAAGTGTCTCTGCGTCAGCAGGCACGGTAATGACCACGTCCCCGCCTTGACCATCTGGTTGCGTGATCACGGTACCATTAAGCTGATCATTGTAAGTCGCTGTCGCCGCGTCGTCGAGGACAAACCCGGTTGGGGCAGGGATCGTGATCGTCGCGCCGCCACGATTAAGCGCCTTGAGCACAGAGCCACTGACTTTATCATCGAAAACCCCTGTTGATTCCCCTAGGTCAAATTGGTACACCACTGGCGTATTAACCGCCACTGCCGGCGTATTGGTCTGATCGGGATGCACGCGAGTTGGTGCGGCAACTGTCGCATTAGGCGAAATTGTTTGGGTCAAGGTCAACGGCGTTTGTTCTTGACCGTTCACTTGCCAAGTGATCTGCTTGGTCGTCGTCCCGAGGTCCGCTTTGGTTAAAATAACTTTTGAATCCAGATTACTGCTGAGCTTCAAGGTAATGTCTTGGGTGATCTGACTGTTGGCCGCGATCGCGATCGTGTATGTCGTGGTCCCGTCTGCATTCTCGGTTTTGGTCCCGGTACCCGTCGCCCCGGGCAAGTCTTGCACCCGATCCCAAGCGATGATCGGCGAATCGGTCGGGAACGTCAAGGACACAGTATCGCCGGCGACCACATTCATCCCCAACTCGACTGTCAAGGCCTGTGTACCAGACTGGTAGCCGATTTGATCGGTCGATAAACTCACACTCACCTTGTGGTCAGCGTCGCTTTGTGACAAAGACTTTGCCGGTGCAGGTGCACTAGGCGACGCCGACACGGTTTTTTCCGCCGTCTGGGTGGTCGTCTTAACAGCAGGGGCCGCGGTCTGCGCACTCGTCTTGGTGGCCGTGTCTGGTGGCGTGGTGCTCGTCGTCGCTGGCGTCACGGTCGCCGCAACTGGTTCCGCAGCAGGTTCAGCGGCCGTAACCGGTTGCGCCGCTGCTTGAACGGTGACCGTCCCGGCGGACACGGTGGCGGTGGTGATCTGCTGCTGCGGATTCTCGGCTTGTAAGGCCGCTAACCCTGTTGCCGACAAAGGCACCGTATAAGTCCCAGCACTGGTCGTGTCCACCTGGCTAAAATCAAAATCGGCCAGTGTCCAGGCTGGCGCAGTTTCTCCGGCGGTCATGGTCACTGTTGGTAGTTGCACCGTACCCCCTGCCGTGAGCGTTTGCGATTGGATCGTTGCTACGGTGCTTGGCGTCGGCACTAACGGCTCGCTGGACTTGGTGGCAGCCGCTGTTACAGTCGCCGCTTCTTCGTCATCGCTAACCGCCGCATGAGTCGCTTGTGGCCGTTGGGTCAGCATCAAGCCAGAAAACAGCAAGGTCAAGCCGGCAACGGTCCAGCGACCCCCAGACTTGTACAGCTTAAAATGACGCTTCGTTTCGGACGTATCGTGGATCAGTTTTTGCCGTGCTTTCACTCCCATTTCGCACACTCCTATCCTTATATTAGCGTTAGCTTACCACGGCTCTCATTAAAATAAAATGCAATATTAATAAAAACCGTAATTAAAATTTGGATTATTAGACATTTCAACTATTCATCGACACGTCTCTGGCCTCCCTGCGGTGGCGGTTTAGGCCTGTGGTGACACGGCTTTCATGCCTATCGTTTCACCGCTGGTAAATTCCAAACGCCACCACCCAAGCCGCGACCACCAAAAAAGGTCGCGACCGCAGTCGCAACCTTTTTTACATTTTGATATTCTAAACAATGAATATACTTCTCATATTAACGGCATTAAGCCTCTGGATCGTCGTCATGCTCGTGTTCAGGATCAACACCGGCCCGGACTTCGATCCCCAAGTCGACCAACTGTTGGTCGGCAACGGGATACGGGGCCTTGGTCATCGGCTCGGAAGCCTTGGAATTCTTCGGGAAGGCGATCACATCGCGGATGTTATCCCGCCCGGTCAACAACATGGCGAAGCGGTCAAGGCCGATCGCTAAGCCGCCATGAGGTGGGAACCCGAAGTCCAACGCATCTAATAAGAAGCCGAACGCCTTTTGGGCACGTTCTGGGGTAAAGCCCAACGCGTGCAGCATTTTCTCTTGGATCTCACGCGTATGGATACGGATCGACCCGCCGCCGAGTTCATACCCATTCAAGACGATATCATAACTTTGGGCATGCGCGGCGTGCGGATCGGTATCCAGCAGGTGCACGTCTTCTTCGTTAGGCATCGTGAACGGATGGTGCGCCGGGACCCAGCGTTCAATCCCTTCGTCATATTCGAACAACGGCCAGTTGACCACCCAACAAAAGGCGAACTTGCTGTCGTCGATCAGGCCTAACTCGTGGCCAAAATGCGTCCGCAAATAGCCGAGGCTTGCGGCCACAACGCTTGGTTGGTCCGCCACGAAGACGATCAAATCGCCGGCGTTAGCCCCTAAAGCTTGCGTCAACGTGGCACCATCCCCGAAGAACTTGCTGATCGGGCCAGAAATGCCGTCATCCGTCACCTTCAACCATGCCAGCCCTTTTGCGCCAAAGCGCTTGATGTAGTCTTGTTGCGCGTCGATCTTCTTGCGCGAATACGCTGCCGCAGCGCCTGGGGCCACTAAGGCGCGCACTTGGCCGCCAGTGGCCACCGCGTTGGCGAAGACCTTGAAGTCGGAGTCCTTCACCAAGTCAGAAACATCTTGGATCGGCATGTCAAAACGCAGGTCCGGCTTGTCAGAGCCGTACTTGTCCATCGCGTCTTGCCATTGGATTCGTGGAAACGGCAGCTGCACGTCGATGCCTTGGACATCTTTCATCACCTTGGCGATCAAGCCTTCCGTCAGGTCTTGAATCTCTTCGGCGTCCAAGAAGCTGGTTTCTAAGTCGATCTGGGTGAATTCAGGCTGGCGATCCCCGCGCAAGTCTTCATCCCGGAAACACTTGGCCAGCTGATAATAGCGGTCAAACCCGGCCCCCATCAACAACTGCTTGAACAGTTGTGGCGATTGCGGCAAGGCGTAGAAGCTCCCTGGATAAACCCGCGAAGGCACCAAGTAGTCCCGGGCCCCTTCAGGCGTCGAAGCGGTCAGTGTCGGGGTTTCGATGTCGATGAAACCATTGGCATCAAAATACTGATGGGCCGCCGCCATGATCTTGCTACGGGTGATAATCGCGTGTTGCATCTCTGGCCGGCGCAAGTCTAAATACCGGTACTTGAGCTTGGTTTCTTCACTGGCGGTGATGTCATCGGTGATCTCAAACGGTGGCGTCTTCGCCTTATTCAAGATCGTGACCGTTTGGACGGCCACTTCTACTTTACCCGTGGCCATTTTGTCATTGATCGCAGCGCCTTCACGTGCGCGCACCAACCCGGTCGCTTCGATCACGAATTCACTCCGCAATCCTTCGGCGATCGTTAACGCCGCCGCAGCGATTTCTTGGGAAAAGACCAACTGCACGATTCCTGCGCGATCGCGCAAATCGATGAAGATCAAGTTCCCGAGGTCGCGGCGCTTTTGCACCCAGCCTTTGAGCGTGACGGTTTCCCCTAAATGGGCCTCCGTCACGTCGCCTGCATAATATGTCCGCTTTGCCATGCTAATCCTCCACTGTTTCTTGGTATAACGTTGCGAATTGGGTCTTCACAACGGTTTGGGCGACGCTGGTTTGTTCCCCAGTCGCCATATCTTTGACTTCGACGGTGCCAGCTTCAAGCTCGCTATCGCCTAGCGTCAACACTAGCCGTGCGCCGGCCTTGTTCGCCGACTTGAATTGGGCCTTGGGTTTGCGTCCGAGGTAATCCATGTCCACGGCGAAGCCTTGGGCGCGGATTGCCTGAGCTAATTCCAAGGCTTGTGCCGTTGCCGCATCCCCGATCGCCACGATGTACGCTGGCAATGCCGCCGCATTTTGCTTGCCTTGCATCAACAACATCAAGCGTTCAACGCCCATCGCAAAGCCGACGCCTGGCGTCTCTGGGCCGCCGAGTTCTTCGACCAAGCCGTTGTAGCGCCCGCCACCTAAGATCGTGGTGTAGCCGCCACCAAACACCGGGTCGGCGGACATGATCTCGAAGATCGTGTGATTGTAGTAATCCAAGCCGCGCACCATGTCGGCATCGACAACGTATTCGATCCCCAGCTTCGTCAACAAGTCCCGGACCCCGTCAAAATGGGCTTGTGCTGCTGGCGTCAAGTAGTCCAAGATCTTCGGCGCGTTGGCCACGATCTCTTGATCATGCTTGTCCTTGGAATCCAAGACCCGCAGCGGGTTTTTCGTCAGCCGTACCTGCGAATCTGCCGATAGCTCCGCTTGAAACGGCGTCAAAAAGTCGACCAACGCCTGATGGTAGGCGGCACGGCTTTCAGGATCGCCGAGCGTATTGATGGCAAACTTCAACTTGGTGGCGCCAAATGCCTCCAACAAGTCCTTAGCCAAGGCGATCACTTCGGCATCCAATACCGGGCTAGTCGCACCGAAAGCTTCGACCCCGATCTGATGGAACTCGCGCTGGCGGCCAGATTGTGGCCGTTCATAGCGGAACATCGGGCCGGCATACCACACCTTATAGGGCTTTTGGAATTCGGGCCCGTACAGCTTGTTTTCAACATACGCCCGCACCACGCCGGCAGTGCCTTCTGGGCGCAGCGCCATCATGCGGCCGCCTTTGTCCTCGAAGGTGTACATTTCCTTGGTCACGATGTCGCTAGTATCGCCTGCCGAACGCGAGAACACCTCGACGTTTTCAAACAGCGGTGTCCGGATCTCTTGGTAGCGGTATTGATCCAGCACGCGCCGCGCGATCGCTTCGACTTGTTGCCATAACTGGCTTTGGCCAGGCAGGATATCAGCTGTGCCTTTTGGTCGTTGGTAACTCATTAGATTTCCTCTTCTTTCTTCATCCGCAAAAAAAGACACCCTTCGCCTAAACGAAGGGTGCGAACACGGTACCACCTTGTGATTTTACTCAGCCATAACGGTGGCTACCGGAGTGTCTCTACCTCAGAAGTGTCCTTTCGATCGTTCCCGGCTTGCACCAACCCCGGGTCGCTATAGCTGATCTATCCTGCTTCTTCATAGGTAACGGATGTGTATATGAAAAGAATAAGGGAGCTTTCAAAGTTTGTCAACCTCTTCGCCGAGCCACAGCTCAGGCCAGGCCAGTACCGTACACAAGAAGTCGCCGGCGAACCACCAAACGGGATCCGTTGTGTCCCACCGCACCCCAAACAACCCGGTGAGGCTAAACACGCCGCCTAGCGCCAACAAGCCCCAAAACCCCCAGTGTGGCTTGGTGCCGGTCAGCGTCGCGAATACCTTCGTCCGCAGCACCGCCACCGCGAGCACCAAAATCAGCCCGCCCACCATGGTGATGAACATGAGTGCCATCATGATGTCCAGCGCGAGAACCTGGAGCTCACCGCCCAGTCGACTACTGTAATGACCAGTACCAACATCTGCCATCCATATACCCGGCAATACCGCCATGTTCACCACTAATGCGGCTTGCAAGCACAACAAAATCCACCGACTATCATGCATGCGACTTTTCATTTTTGTCATCAACTTCCTCCAAAAACGCGCAGTGTCTCAAAATGTCGCGCTTATGACGCGTCATGCACTAGCTCTGGTCGCGCCACTAGTGTACATAAGCAGTCGCCGGCACACGCCCAGACACTGAGGCGTAACACGGCCGTCCAGGTATTGGCCGACAGCTCCAACGTTGTGCCCGCAGAGCCCCACAACAGCGCCACCACCGCGGTGAGGCCCAAAGTGCCACCCAGTATGAACTACTCGGGAATGAATTCCCAAGTTTCCAAGATCTCTCTTGAAAACATCGTAAACTGCGAGTCACAAGGAGTACTCATGATCCCTACAAGGCCATTAGGGTGGCCCGAACTCTAAACGCAACGACCGTGTTTTGCCACAAATATCACCAAATGTAGGTCAACGGTATACGCTCGCTTTTAGGTCTTCGTTTACTTTACGACCAGCTTAGCCCTAATTTCAATCCTGATCG
>JALCQM010000063.1 GCA_022651245.1 Lactobacillus sp. | reverse complement strand
ACCGATACTCTTTTTTAATATTATACCGAAAACGCCACCTGACGAAAATCCGAAGATTTTCATCAAGTGGCGTCTTATTCGGGACTTATGTCACAGTCCCTTTTGTGTGCTTGTCCTGCGAACTCAGTTAGTGGTAACGGGTTATGTGGGTCAGAGGCCTGTCTACGATTGAAATGTAATCACTTCTAATTCTTCCTAATCATGGCGTCAGGCGTATACTGTTGTTTATTTTGTTCATTGCCGGAGCCAGTTGCCAGCTCTACCAGATCAGTCGATCCACGAACGCTGCCGTTAGTGGTGGGCGATGAAGGTTTGGTAGACCCAGTATAAGCCGCCGATGATCACCACCAGCAAGGCAAGCTTGACGATCAAGGCAATCAGCCCGGTGACAATCGGCAAGAGGATCAAGGCGATGATGGCGATCACGATCCACGTTAAGAGCTGTTTCGTATTGGTGTTCATAGTCCAATCCCTCGTTTCGTTAACGATTTAATGGTTGTGTTCAGTGTAGCCTAAAATTGCAGGCAGCGGACCAAAATGGCGTAAAATCAGGCTTAGGTCCGAGATGATAGATGACAACATGTTACACTATATCTAGTTGAAAAAAATAAAAAAAAGCATTTTCATACCACATATGGTCCCTCACCATGGTATGATGAAGACATCAGATTTTTAGGGGGAATTATGGAGATATGATCGACATTAAAGTCAAAATCAAATTACGGAAGCGCGACGGGCGGATCGTCGACTTCGACCAAAGTAAGATCACGCGCGCCATTACCAAGGCGGCGGTTTCTGTTGACCCGGTATTGTCGCCAGCAGACTACCGGACGATCGAAGGCATTTCTGATGACGCCGTCGCGACGATCACCGATCGCTTCGACAAAGACGTGCGTATCGCGGAGGTGCAAAGTGTCGTTGAAGAGGCGCTTTTGAATGCCCATAAATACGATTGGGGCAAGGCTTACACCGACTACCGGATGCAGCGGGACATCGATCGGGCCAAGAAGGCCGACGTTAACTATAACGTCCAGAAGCTGATCGATCGCGATTCAACCGTGGTCCATGAGAACGCGAACAAGGACTCGCGCGTGTTCTCGACGCAACGCGACTTGACGGCCGGCGCGGTGGCCAAGGCGATGGGGTTGCAGATGTTACCGCCGGCGGTCGCCAATGCCCATATGCGTGGCGACATTCACTGGCATGACCTCGACTACACGCCGTTCATGGCGGAGACCAACTGTTGTTTGATCGATTTCAAAGAGATGCTCAACCACGGCTTTGTCATCGGCAACGCCGAAGTGGAACCAGCTAATTCGATCCAAGTGGCGGTCACCCAGATGACGCAGATTATTGCCAACGTTGCCAGCTCGCAATATGGTGGGTGCTCTAGCGACCGCACGGATGAAGTGCTTGCGCCGTTTGCAGAGAAGAACTACCAGAAGCACTTGGTCGAAGCAGCAGAGCTGACGGCTGATCCAGATAAGCAAGCCGCCTATGCGAAGCGTCGGACGCAAAAAGACATCCTCGATGCCTTGCAGACGCTGGAATACCAAGTCAACACCTTATATTCAACGCAAGGCCAAACCCCGTTTGTCACCGTCGGTTTCGGCTTAGGTACGAGCTGGATCGAACGCGAGATCCAAAAAGACATTTTGAAGATCCGCATTGGCGGCTTAGGAAAAGAAAAGCGCACGGCTATTTTCCCGAAACTCGTCTTCACCTTGAAGCGCGGCTTGAACTTGGCGCCTCAAGACCCGAATTACGACATTAAGGAATTGGCGGTCGAATGCGCGACGAAGCGGATGTACCCAGATGTGCTGTCTTACGACAAGATCGTTGACTTGACCGGCAGCTTCAAGGCGCCGATGGGTTGCCGGAGCTTCTTGCAAGGCTGGAAAGATCCGGAGACAGGCGAAGAAGTCAACGCGGGCCGGATGAACCTTGGGGTCATCACCTTGAACCTGCCGCGCATCGCCATGGAGTCCAAAGGGGACAAGAAGAAGTTCTGGGCGCTGCTGGAACAACGGTTGGCGATCTGCGAGCAAGGCTTAGTGTACAAAGTTGAGCGGGCCAAGGAAGCAACGCCAGAATCTGCGCCGATCCTGTACAAGTACGGGGCCTTTGGCAAGCGCTTAGCAGACGATCAAAAAGTCGATGAAGTGTTCAAAAACTCGCGTGCCACGGTTTCGTTAGGCTACATCGGGCTGTATGAAGTCGGCACGGTTTTTTACGGGAGCGACTGGGAGAAAGACCCGGACGCCAAGCAGTTCACCGTGAACGTCGTGAAGGACCTCTATGATCACTGTGTCGATTGGGAAAAAGAATACGGCTACCACTTCTCCGTTTATTCGACCCCTTCTGAATCGTTGACGGATACCTTCGCCCGCGCCGATAAGAAGCGCTTCGGCGTGGTGAAGGACATCACGGATAAAGACTACTACACGAACTCTTTCCATTACGATGTCCGCAAGCAGCCGACTCCGTTTGAGAAGTTGGATTTTGAAAAAGACTACCCGCAGTATTGTTCCGGTGGGTTCATTCACTACTGTGAGTACCCGAACCTGAAGCAAAACCCCAAAGCCCTCGAAACGGTGTGGGATTATGCTTACGATCGGGTCGGTTACCTCGGCACGAACACGCCGATCGACCAGTGCTTCGAATGTGGCTTCAAAGGCGAATTCAAGGCGACTGAAAAAGGGTATGAATGCCCGCAATGCGGTAATCATGACCCAGAGACCTGTGATGTGGTCAAGCGGCTGTGTGGTTACTTAGGGAATCCCAACAAGCGGCCGATGGTCCATGGGCGCCAAGAAGAGATCATTCACCGCAAGAAGCACATGAGCATTGGCAACGACCACTTAGCGGGCCAAGCCTAAAGCGAAAAGTCAAAATACGCCGGTTAGCCGGCGTATTTTTTTGGCCTAAACAGAAGTTGCGCCAGCTACTGAATGCGCCTCGACGAGTGATTGCGATTTAAGGCTTGCCTTCGTGTAACACGAAGGTTTTATACTGAGCCTAATTCAACGATGTCACCATACGGAGGAAAAATATGACGGAAGAAACGATTACACTGATCACTGGCGCCAACCGCGGCATGGGCTTTGAACTGGCGCTTGAACTCGGGCAAAAAGGCCAACGGATCATCATTGGCGCCCGCAATGTCAAAAAAGGCCAGGCCGCCGTCGAAAAGCTAGCTGGCCAAGGTGTTAGCGCCGCGCTGGTGCAGTTAGACGTCACCGATCAGGCATCTATCGCCGCTGCGGTCAAGCAGCTCAAACAAGACTGCGGGCGCCTGGATATTCTCATTAATAACGCCTGCGCGGCATTCGGTAGCCGCACTAAACCTTCTAAGGTTTCGCAAGACACCTTGCACCAAAACATGTCGATTAATTATTTTGGACTGATCGCGGTCACCCAGGCCATGTTACCGTTGTTGCGAAAAAGCGCTAGCGCTAAGATCATTAACATTTCGAGTATGATGGGCTCCATGACCGCTGCTTTAACCCCAGGATCTGAGGTGTATAAAGCGAGCGTAGTCGGCTATCAAGCGGCTAAGTCCGCAGCGAACATGTTCACCATTCAGCTAGCGAAGGAATTACAACAAGAAAAGGCCATGATCAGCGTTAACGCCATCGATCCAGGGATGGTCGCCACCACCTTCGGCGGCGTTCCGGCCTTTGTTTCCAAACAAATGGGTGGCAAGCCGGTCGCTGAAGGGGTCGCACGCACTGTCGCTTTGGCCTTGGCGCCTGATAACGCCACGACTGCGACCTTCTCTAACACGCAAGGCGTAGTCGGCTGGTAAGTCGTGGTGGCAACAAGCAAAACAAAACACTGCTACTGGTTCGGCGGCGAAGGCGCGTCGGCAAGTGGCAGTGCTTTTTGTTTATCGCTGATCAAGCTGGGTCTGAATCTCGTCGGTGACCACCTGGCGTTTGTGCGCGACGAGTGCCTTTTCCTGTTCGATCGTCGCGATTTGGGCATCAAGTTGACCCAGCAGCGTGTCTAGCTGACCGATAAACTGTTGCAAATCCGCCACCGTCGGCGTGGCGGTGATTTTTTCCAGCGTCGCCACGATGGTGCGGATCGGCATGTTCATTTTCCGCAGGACGTGGACCATCTCAGCGCGCTCGATATCATGCGGGTAATAATGCCGAAACCCGTTCTCATCGCGGGCGATTTGCGGTAAGGCGCCCACTTCTTCATAGTAGCGCAATGCGTTAGGGGTTACGCCGACCTTTTGGGCGACTTCACTAATGGTTGCCATGTGTTCCTCCTGTTCTCGGGTCTTGCTGGTTTAGACTTTACCACGCCTGTCGCGAGCCCGCATCGATTTTTTTGATGAGATTAGCAGCTGAATGGCGAAATCTGTACAGAGGTCGTTAACACAGGTAGAATGGTAGGATAGAAACGAGGGAGTGAACATGGCCAACGCGCAAGCCTTAGCAATCTTACAGGAAAAATTCGGGTATCCGGCGTTTCGCCCCGGGCAAGACCAAGCGATCGAGCAGGTGCTCGCCGGGGAAAACACCTTAGTGGTCATGCCGACCGGAGGCGGTAAGTCGCTTTGTTACCAGATCCCGGCATTGGTGTTACCAGGGTTGACGCTGGTGGTCTCACCTTTGATCGCCTTGATGAAAGACCAAGTCGATGCCTTGAATGAAAATGGCATTTCAGCGACGTTCATCAACAGTTCATTGACCTATCAAGAAGCAGAACACCGCCTGGATCTGGCGGCCAAAGGCGATGTGGAGCTGTTGTACGTGGCGCCAGAACGGTTGGATATGCCGCAGTTCCAAGACGAACTGGGGGCCTTGAACATCAGCTTGATGGCGGTCGATGAAGCCCATTGTATCTCGCAATGGGGGCACGATTTTCGGCCGAGCTATTTGAACTTGCAGCAAGTGGCGGCAAACTTGCCATCACACCCGACGGTCGTCGCGTTGACGGCGACGGCAACGACGCGGGTCGCAGAAGATATTTGTGCGCGCTTGGGGATCGCCCCGCAAAAAATGGTCAATACCGGGTTTGCCCGGGAGAACTTGAGCTTCAATGTGGTCCGGGATCAAGACAAAGACCTGTATCTGCAAGAATATTTGAAGCTCAACGCAGAGCAAAGTGGTATCATCTACGCGTCAACGCGCAAAGAAGTGGAGCGGCTGTATAATGCCTTGGACCACAAGCAGCTGCCGGTGACGAAGTACCACGCGGGGTTAAGTGAAACTGAGCGTGCGCAGAATCAAGAAGACTTCTTGTTCGACCGCAAGCCGATCATGATCGCGACGAATGCGTTTGGGATGGGGATCGATAAGTCCAACGTCCGCTTCGTGATCCATGCGCAGGTGCCAGGGGACTTAGAGTCGTATTACCAAGAGGCGGGGCGTGCCGGCCGGGACGGGTTGCCGTCTGAGGCGATTTTGCTGTTTGCCCCACAAGATCTACAGATCCGGCATTTTTTCATCGACCAATCGGACGGCGATGAGGATTATAAGCAGCGCGAGTACATGAAGTTGCAAACCATGCAACAATACGCCAACACTGGCGATTGCCTGCAACAGTTCATCCTGCGTTATTTCGGGGAAAAAAGCGCCCCTTGTGGCCGCTGCTCGAACTGCTTAGACCAGCGCGAACTGGTCGATGTGACCGAAGACGCCCAGAAGGTCTTATCTTGCGTGGTGCGGATGCATTCCCGCTTCGGCAAGGCGTTGATCGCGCAAGTTTTAGGCGGCTCAAGTAACCAGCGGATTCGCGATTTACACCTCGAAGCGTTGTCGACTTACGGGTTGATGGCAAGCCAGCGGCAAAAAGACATCTCTGGGTTTATTGATTTCTTGACGGCCAGCGGCTTCTTGGCGGCAACTGGTGGCCAGTACCCGACGCTTGGTGTGACCGCCAGCGGGGCGGCCGTGTTGCGCGGCCAACAAACCGTCCAACGCAAATTGGCGGCTAAGGCCAAAGCCACCTTGGCGATCGATGACGACTTGTTCCAGAAGTTGCGTAGCTTACGGCGTGAACTCGCCGAAGATGCCGGGGTCCCACCGTATGTGATCTTCTCGGATCAAACCTTGAAGCAACTCGCGGCCGATAAGCCGCAAGACCGCTTAGGCTTATTGGCGGTCAAAGGGATCGGCCAAAACAAACTAGATAAGTATGGCGACGCTTTTTTGACGTTGTTACAAGAGAACTAGCTTTATTGCACCGCGAATATTCGGTATGATAGCCACGAGACGCTTTTTTTAGGAAAGGGGCAGTTTGCAGATGTTGCAACTATATAATACGCTGACACGGCGTAAGGAAGTGTTCAAGCCACTCGTTCCTGGTAAGGTGCGCATGTATGTGTGTGGCCCGACCGTGTATAACTACATCCACATCGGCAATGCCCGTAGCGCGATCGCGTTCGATACGATCCGGCGCTATTTTGAATATCGTGGGTACCAAGTCGATTACGTCTCCAACTTTACCGACGTTGACGACAAGATCATCAACGCGGCGAAGGCAGAAAACGTTGCGCCGTTGGCCTTGGCCCAGCGCTATATCGACGCCTTCATGGCGGACACGGCAGCCATTGGCATTGAGCCAGCCACGGCACATCCCCGCGCCAGCGCCATGATTCCGGAGATCATCGCCTTCATCCAAGCCCTGATCGCCAAGGGTTATGCCTATGCCGTTGACGGGGATGTGTACTACCGCGTGCGCAAGTTCCCGCATTATGGGGACTTGGCCCACAAGAACATCGATGAGCTGGAGCAAGGCGCTAGCCAGCACACGGCCGACGCGGAAACGGCGCGCAAGGAAGACCCGATCGACTTTGCCTTGTGGAAAGGGGCCAAGCCAGGTGAGATCTCTTGGGCGTCGCCGTGGGGGGAAGGCCGGCCGGGCTGGCACATCGAGTGTTCAGTGATGGCCACCACGCTGCTTGGCGATACGATCGATATTCACGCCGGCGGCCAAGACCTCGAATTTCCCCACCACACCAACGAAATCGCGCAGTCGGAGGCCAAAACAGGTAAAAAGTTTGCCAATTACTGGCTGCACAATGGGTTCGTGACGGTCGGCGATGACGACCAGAAAATGAGCAAGTCGCTGGGGAATTTCATCACCGTCCATGATATTTTGCAAACCGTGGATCCGATGGTGCTACGCTTTTTGATGGCGGGCACGCAATACCGGCGGCCGATCCGCTATTCAGAGGCGGGGCTGCAAGAGGCCGCGCGCAACTTGGAGAAGTTGCACAACGCGGATACGAATGTCGCCTATCGCCTCAAGGATGCGCAAGCGGGCGCGGATGCGACCGTAACCGCGCAAGTGGCGGAGAAGCAGGCCCAGTTCATCGCGGCCATGGACGATGATTTCAATGTCCAAAACGGGTTGGCCGTGGTTTACGAGTTGGCCAAGCTGATGAACGAGTATGCCGCTGCGACCACGGTTGCGGCGGAGAGCTTAACGCTATTGCAAACGACATTGCGTGACTGGTTGGCGATTTTCGGGGTGCATTTTGCCGCTACCGAGCTATTGGATGCCGATGTCGATGAATTGATTCAACAACGCGATGCGGCGCGGGCAGCCAAGGATTTTGCCAAGAGTGACCAGATCAGAGACGAGCTGGCCGCGCAAGGGATCCTTTTGGAAGACACGCCGCAAGGAACGAGGTGGCGTCGTAAATGACAGACGCAAAACAACTTAATGGGATCGCCTTAGCCTATCTCGGCGACGCCGTCTATGAAGTCTACGTGCGCCAGCACCTGTTGGCGCGCGGGCTAGTCCGGCCGGCACAGTTGCAGCGGGCGGCTAAGTCCTTCGTTTCGGCCAAGGCCCAAGCGGCATTGATCGCGGGGATGGAAGCAGATGAAAAATTGACGGCGACCGAATGGGATTACTTTAAGCGCGGGCGCAACGCCAAGAGTTACACCCACGCCAAGCACACAGACGTCGTGACTTATCGGGTCTCGACGGGCTTCGAGGCCTTGTTCGGGTATTTGCAACTGACCGAACAAAAGGCACGCATCGATGAATTAGCCGCGTGGTGTATCGACTACGTCGAAACAGGGGGGACCGGTCATGGCCAAATCACAACCAAATAAGCGCAAACCGCGTACCGGTAAGTTCCATCGCGATCCGACGCAAAAAGCGGCGCGCGATGAACGCTATAGCCGGGCGCAACAAGAAGATCGGCGGCACCAACGACCACAGGCGGATGAAGACGCGCAAGAAGACGAATTCGTCTTCGGCCGCCACGCCGTTGAAGAGGCCTTGAAGGTCGGCTCGGCCGCCAACATCAACAAGTTATTCGTGCAAAGTGAGCTCAAAAGCGATCAGGTGCACGCCATCGTCAAAGCGGCACAAAGCAAGAAGATCTTAGTGAGCCAAGTGCCTAAGGCCAAGCTGGACCTTTTGACCGATGGGGGCAATCATCAAGGTGTCTTGCTGGCAATGAGCCCGTATGCTTACGCCACGATCGACGAGCTGTTCACGCACGCCCAAGGCCACGCGCCCTTTTTCGTGGTGTTGGATAACCTTGAAGACCCCCATAACCTGGGGTCGATCTTACGGACCGCCGATGCGATCGGCGTCGATGGGGTGATCATCCCCAAGCACCGGGCTGTCGGCTTGACCTCGACGGTGGCCAAAGTGTCGACTGGGGCGATCGAGCACGTGCCAGTGGCCCGGGTCACGAACCTCGCCAACGCGATCCGCGACTTGAAAGAACGGGGCGTGTGGGTTTTTGGCACCGCCATGGACGGCCAGGATTTTCGCCAGTGGGATGCCCACGGCCCAATCGCCTTGGTGATCGGCAACGAAGGCAAAGGCATCAGCCCAGGCGTGGCCAAGCTGATGGATGCGACCGTGACGATCCCGATGGTGGGCCACGTCCAAAGCCTCAACGCCAGCGTCGCAGCGGGGATCTTGATGTATCAAGCCTTCACGAGTCGAGGGCAATAAGATGCGGCGGCATATTTTAATCGTGGATGCGTATAACGTGATCGGTAATTGGCCGGAGCTCGCCAAGCTCAAGGCCGATGATAAGCTCGATGCCGCCCGCGACCGCTTATTGCGAATTCTGGCAGAATACCGCGCGCACGAAAAAGAAGAGATCATCGTGGTGTTCGACGCAATGTACGTCCCAGGGATCGGGCAAAAATACGATCAATGGGACATGCAGATCGTCTGGACCAACGAAGATCAAACCGCCGACTCGTACATCGAGGCCTTGGCGGAACAAAACAACTCACCGCTGGTCCAACTGACGGTGGTCACGAGTGACCAAGCCGAACAGTGGACCGTGTTTTCCCGTGGCGCCTTGCGGATCTCGTCGCGCGATTTCTTGCGTGAGGTGCAGCGGTCACACCGTGAGTTCACCAACTCGACGGATCCGTTCATCATGCGCCAAGCGCGGCGCAATGTGCCTTGGCGCCCAGAGCAAAAGGCCAAGCTAGATGCCTTGCGCCGGCAACTAGAAAAAAAGCGTCACCATCACGACGAGTACTGATGCCACAGAGCCCCTTGCCATGCCTTGAGAAATCAGGGTGTGGCAAGGGGCTTTTGGGTTGGTTACGGCGAGATTTGGTCGCCAGCTGGTAATATTCTCGTTGACAAATGTAAATCAGCGCCGTACACTCTATTTGTAGACTACAGGTGTAAATGAAAGGACGTGACGTCATGGCGAGCGCGACGGAAATGTCGCCGGCCGAGTGGGAAGTAATGCGGGTGATTTGGACGAAGGGCCAAGCAGGCAGTTCCGAAATCGTCGCCGTGTTACAGGCCAAACGCGACTGGGCGGAGTCAACGATCAAGACCTTGTTGCGGCGGTTGGTGAAGAAGCAGATTCTGACCACGACCACGGCCGGGCGGATGTTTGTTTATCATCCCCAGGTGAGTGAAAAAGTGGCGATGGCAGAAACCACAACAGAATTATTTGACCATCTGTGCGCGATGAAAAAAGGCGGCGTGTTGGCCGATCTGCTGACGCAAACAACGTTGAGCCAAGCGGATATTCAACGGATGCAGGCAATTCTGGCGGCAAAATTGCCACAAGCCCCTGCAAGCGTGCCGTGTAACTGTTTAGGCGATAACTGTCGCTGTGAAGGAGAGTGTGTCGAAAAATGAGTCAAATTATCGTGGCGGTCGCAGGTGTGATCGTGAGTGGCTTTATTGTTTGGTGGTTCTTTGGTCACCATCAGGTGGCAACTGTTGCCGCAGAAGTCCAAGGGCAAACCCAAAGCGTCGATGTGAAGGTGCTAGGGGGCTATTCGCCAGAACGGGTGGTTTTGAAACAAGGCGTGCCAGCGGTGTTGAACTTCACCCGCGAAGACCCGTCGAGTTGCTTGGACCGGGTGGTGTTCCCGGATTTTGGGATCAACCAGGCACTGCCACAAGGAGAAACCGAAGCCATCAAAATCGATACCTCAAAGCCTGGCGAATATACCTGGGCGTGCGGGATGGATATGTTCCACGGCCAATTAGTGATCGAGTAACACTATCAAGGGCAGTTCATGCCCGCTAAGGAGGAAATTAAAATGCAAAAGGTCAATGTGACGGTTGCTGGCGGCTATCAGCCTGCCGTAGTCAATTTACAACAAGGGGTACCGGCCCAGATCACCTTTACCCGGACCAGTGACGCCGGGTGTTTAGACGTGGTCCATTCGACGGATTTTGGGTTTGAAACAGACTTGCCGCTTAATCAGCCGCAAACCGTGACGATCGATACGACGAAGGCGGGTGAATTCGGCTTCAGCTGCGGCATGGACATGTTTCATGGCAAGGTGGTGATCGCCTAATGTCGACGAGCAAACGGTTTTGGCTGTCGCTAGTCCTGTCGTTACCGATGCTGCTCGAAATGGTACTCAAGCCGTTTGGCTGGATGCTACCAGGGGGCCATTGGACGATGCTGATCTTGACCACGATCATCATGGCGACCTCGGCGCGGCCATTTTGGCAAAGCGCCTGGGCGAGTTTCAAGAAGCACCACGCGAATATGGATACGTTGGTAGCGATCGGAACGGCTACGGCTTATTTGTACAGTATCTACGCGATGGCGACCCATCAGCCGGTCTTTTTCGAAAGTGCGGCTGTGGTGACTTGCTTCGTGTTGCTCGGGCAGGTGTTTGAAGAGCGGATGCGCAACAACGCCTCGAATGCGGTGTCGAAGCTGGTCGATTTACAAGCCAAAGATGCCGCTGTCCTGCGCGACGGGCAGCCCGTGCGCGTCCCAATCGCGGAGATCGTCGTGGGGGACTTGATCCAAGTACGCCCTGGCGAGAAGATCGCGGTCGATGGGGTGATCACGGCGGGCCATTCGACGATCGATGAATCGATGGTCACCGGCGAAAGCATGCCGGTCGAAAAACAAGCCGGCGACCGCGTCATCGGGGCAACCATCAACACGAACGGGACCTTGACGTTCAAGGCGGAAAAAGTCGGCGAAGACACGATGCTGGCCCAAATCGTGGAGCTGGTGAAAAAGGCCCAGACTAGCCATGCCCCGATCCAGAAGCTGACCGATAAAGTCTCTGATATTTTCGTGCCGGTGGTGTTGATCTTGGCGATCTTGACCTTCGTCGTCTGGTATTCGTTCTTAGGCGCGAGTCTGTCGAGCGCGTTGATCTTCGCGGTGGCGGTCGTCGTTATCGCCTGCCCGTGTGCGCTGGGCTTGGCGACGCCGACTGCGCTAATGGTCGGCACCGGCCGTAGCGCCAAAATGGGCATCTTGATCAAAAACGGTGAGGTCTTAGAAGCCGTCAATGACGTGACCACCGTCGTGTTCGACAAAACCGGCACGATCACCAACGGCCAGCCGGTAGTGACAGATGTGGTCGGGGATGAGCAGCAGGTCTTGACCTTGGCGGCGGCCTTAGAAGCCGCCAGCGAGCACCCGCTGGCAACGGCGATCATGAAGCGCGCCGAAGCCGCAAGCATCACGCCTGCTGCGGTGCAAGACTTCCGCGCCTTGGAAGGTAAAGGGGTCTCGGCGACTGTCGGCGCGACCAAGGCGTTTGTCGGCAATGACAAGCTGCTTGCCGGCTGCACGATCACGCCGGCATTGAAGCAACAAGCGACAGACCTGCAAGCGCAAGCCAAGACGGTGGTTTTTGTTGGTGAAAACCAGCAAGTCAGCGGCTTGATCGCGATCCAAGACACGCCTAAAGCCACCTCAAAAGAGGCCATCGCCGCCTTGAAGGCCCGGGGCTTGCATACAGTGATGTTGACCGGGGATAACCGGCGGGTGGCTGAAGCCATTGCGCAAGCAGTCGGCATCGATGAAGTGATCGCCGATGTGTTGCCGGAAGATAAAGCGGCACAGGTGGAGAAATTACAGGCAACTGGTTCGGTCGCTTTCGTTGGCGACGGAATCAATGATGCCCCAGCATTAACGGTTGCGGATGTCGGGATCGCGATGGGTTCAGGCACCGATATTGCGATCGAATCTGGCGGTATTGTGCTGGTCAAGAATGACTTGCGCGACGTGGATCGCGCCTTGGCCTTGAGCAAGAAGACTTTCAACCGGATCAAGCTCAACTTGTTTTGGGCGTTTATCTACAACGTCTTGGGTATTCCGGTAGCCGCCGGCGTCTTCTTCGCCGCCGGCCTGACCCTCAGTCCCGAGCTGGCCGGCTTGGCCATGGCGTTCAGTTCGTTGTCAGTGGTGACCAGTTCTGTCTTGTTGAACCGGGCAAAGCTGGATACCAAGGTGGCTGTGACGGCGTAAGCACTAAGAACAACAGAATATGGCAAAAGGCATCAGTCGGATTGCGTCGACTGATGCCTTTTTGGGTTGTCTACAGAGGTACTAGGTCGCCTTACGCACACCGCTAAAACCGCGTTGCTCTGCTCTGGTTTTAGCGTCGAGCGCCGTAGCGTATGGAGGCGCGTTCTAACAGGTCTCAGCGGCGTGCGGCTGTCGCCACCCACCACCAAGTCCTGTTAGCTCGTCCCCCATAACCGCGCCACTACGCTCTGGTTTTTATCGTCGAGCGCCGCATCGCAACGCGGTTGCGTGTAAGTCATCCCGGCCGCTGCACGGCTGGCGCCGCACAACGACCAGGCTGCCTTACACACACCGCTAAAACCGCGATGCTCTGCTCTGGTTTTTTGCGTCGAGCTTCGCAAGCCAACGCAATTGCGTGTAAGTCGTCCCGGTCACGCCGCGTGCCGCGACGCACCCAGGCCGCCTTACACACATTGCTAAGTGCGGCTTGCTACGCTCTGGTTTTTTGCACACCAAAGACCCCCAACGCCATTAGACATTGCGAGCCTTTGAGGCTTCAGTTGTAAGTACCGCGGCGCCAAATCGTCGCGGGTGGTGCCCACAGGCACGGGGACGACGGACAGTGGCCGGGCCAAGCCGTGAGCAAAGAGGGACCGAGGGCAACTGGTCCGGACTGCGAC
>JALCQM010000062.1 GCA_022651245.1 Lactobacillus sp. | reverse complement strand
GACTTGTTCCTACGCTATTACAATCAGGAGGAGGCGTGAGCCATGCTGAGTACTCACTACGCAAAAACTGGCCAATTACTGCGGCTGAACCTGCGCCGCGACTGGCTGAAACTCACGCTTTGGTTGATCGGCCTGGTTGGCTTGATGGCTGGCGCCGCTGCCAAATTTGATGGCTTATACGGCACTCCTAAGACAATGGCATCGATCATCACCACCTTAAAAACGCCGGCCATGGTGTCACTATTGGGTCCGTTCACGGCCGAAAAGCCGTATACCGTCGCGGCTATTTACGCCGCTGAAATGATGGTTTTCATGGGCCTTTTTGTGGCTATGATGAATATTTATTTCGCCATCCATGCCACACGAAGCGACGAAGACTCTGGCGTCGTTGAGCTTGTCCGCGCACATGCCGTCGGGCGCAACGCGACTTTAACTGCTGCTATTCTCCAATTGATCCTGCTAAATTTTGGCGCCGGTATCCTTGAAGCACTTGGCTTACAGCTTTCTGGCATGTCTGGCATGGACAGTGCGGGGAATTGGCTATTTGGGCTCGGCCTGGCCGCATTCGGGTTAATGTTTGGTGTGTTTAGTTTACTCTTCGCACAAATCGCTGATAGCAGCCGTAGCGCCACTATTTTTAGCTATAGCTGGCTAGGTCTCTTGTTCATCGCCCGTATGGGGACCGATATTCAAAATCCTGATAACACCTGGTATACCATCTACGGATGGATCGAGAAACTCGAAATCTATGGGGCCAATCAATGGCAACCCGTTGTCTTGATGCTAGGCCTGACGGTCATCGTTGGCGCCTTAACCGTCGGCTTATCCGCCTCCCGCGACGTTGGCGCCGGCCTCCTACCTCAACGCGCCGGTCGTCGCCAAGCCTCGCTTTGGCTCCGCGGGCCATTGTCTTTAGTTGGCCGTCTAGAACGCGCCAGCACGATGATTTGGCTCATCGGGTTGTTTATCCTGGGAGCCACCTATGGCTCGATTTTTGGGACCGCCGGTGACTTATTGAACTCTAACCCCACGATGGCCAAACTAATTGGCACCGCGGCCACACACGCCGCCAACCGCACGATCGTTCTAGCGTTCGCCAACAAACTCGCCGTGATCTTCGTGATCCTCGCAACGATTCCGGGTCTGATCATCTTGTTCCGCTTGAACACTGATGAACGTAAAGGCTACTTTGAACAGCTCCACGCTCGTAGTGTCAGCCGCTTGCGCTTATACAGTAGCCTCACAGGTTACGGCTTAGTTATCGCGTTACTTGCCTTTGGGTGCGGTATGCTGGGGATGATCGTCGTAGGGGACGCCGCAATGCCGGATGCGCCTACATTTTCTCGGTTCATGCGCGCCTTTTGGGGCTACGCACCAGCCTTGATCGTCACATATGGGATTGGCGCCTTATTTGTGGGCCTATTGCCGCGGTGGCAAACCATCGCTTGGGTACTGCCGGCCTACGGTTTCTTCTCCCTTTACCTCGGCAGCCTCATGAACTTTCCAAAATGGCTGACGCAACTAACCCCTTATGGCTGGGTCAATAACGTGCCCGTCAAGGCGGTGCAATGGCCGACTGCAGGCTGGATGACTGCTTTAGGTGCCATCTTGATTATCGGCGGCTATCTCGCGTATGCTAAGAGAGATCTGATTGAGAACTAATCTCTAGAAATGGAGTTCCTATGGTAAAGTCTCGTCCTGCAGTTGATCCAGAAAAAAAAGCGCGAATACTCGACTGCGCTATGCACCAGTTCGCACACCATGGTTATCGCGACACGAAAACCGATGCGATCGCCGTCGATGCCAATGTTTCCAAAGGGCTGATCTTCAATTATTTTGGCTCTAAAGCAAATTTATACCTCGAAACCGTGAAAACCACCTATGACAAGATCATCAACATTGCTGACCTTTCGGTTTGGCAAGATTCTCCGGACCTCAAAACGATGGTTCAACGCGCCTTACGGTACAAGATCAGCCTTCAGCTTCAATATCCAGATGAATTTGCTTTGAGCATGCAAGCCTATGCTGAAGCCGGGTATTTACCAGAGAGTTTGCGCCCCAAAGTGCAAGCAATCTGGACAACTATGTCCGCCGCAGAAGTTCCTGACATGGTCTCACCGATTCTAAAACGCTTGCCGTTGCGTGAAGGCGTTTCTGCCGATACTGTCGCTAAATTATTATTAGTAATGACGAACCTAATCGGCGAACAAAGCAAAGAAATGATCCGTCAAAACGCTGATATCAAAATCGAAGCATTCGACCCAGTGATTGCTCAAGTTCTTGACTACATCGATATTCTTGAGCACGGTTTCCTAGCCCCCAATGCCGATTAACGCATAACAGTTACCCGTTCGATTAAAGTCCACAAATACAAAACGCTCTCCGCCTCGCGATTCAAGGAATGAATCATGGGACGGAGAGTGTTTTGTATTTTTAGGGATTTTTGCGTTTAGCCGAAACCTATGCCTTGTGTGTGACCACCATCACCCCAACGGTCTCACAAACTAACAGCCCAGTCAAAACGGTAAAACCATGCTGGCTCCCTACGATCGTCCCAGCAACCAGTGACTGACTCCCAGATTGCCCTGCAGCCACAAGTGTCGCGGCGACACTTGTCCCAACGGCAGCAGCAAATTGTTGCAACGTATTAAAGATGGCATTCCCATCTGCATTTTCCGCCGGTGGCAGGTGTTGCAACCCAAATGTCATCAGGTTGCCGTAACTCAAGCCGATCCCTAACATAAAGCTGAGATACCAGCCCATGATTGCTGCATCAGGTAAGGCGTGTCGACCAAGCGTCAGTCCCAGCAGCCCCACTAAAGCTAGCAAAGCGCCTAACCGTAACGGCCATCGCGCACTGACTTGATCAAACCAGCGGCCACTTAATGGTCCTGCTAATGCGCCAAACGCTGCACCTGGCAATACGACTAGGCCAGCCAGCAGCGCCGTTTGGCCATTGACCAGTTGAATATAATTCGGCAATAAAAACGACAAGCCCAGAGCACTGATCTGTAAGCATACAAATGCCCCAATGATCAAGCAAAATGCTGGCGTCGCAAACGCGTGTAAATTGATGATCGGCTGGGCCACCCGTTGGCAACGATGCCAAAAAGCGACAAAGGCTAAGCTGCCGCTACCGCTGGCGCCAGCGACTGACCAGCTCAAAAAGGGACGCGTTCCCCAGTTGCTGATCCCATAGATCACCCCACAAAAGGTGATCACAATCAAACCTACGCTTAACCAGTCGATCGGTACCGCCACGGTCGGCGTCTTTTGTTGAATACACCAAATCCCCATGATCAAGGCAACTACCAGCAGCGGCAACAAGAAAACAAAAATGTATCGCCACGACAGCGTTGAAACGATCACCCCGCCAAAGGTCGGCCCAATCGCCGGCGCAACCCCTGTGATCATCGTCCCCACGCCCATCATGGTACCAATCTGCGCTCGCGGCACTTGCTCCAAAATGATGTTGAACATTAACGGCAGCGCAATGCCGGTGCCTAAGCCTTGGATGCCCCGGCCCAACAATAACAGCTCAAAGTTCATTGCGGTACCATCCAAAATAATCCCAACAATAAAACAACTGATCGCACACAAGAATAAGGTCTTTGTTTTGAAACGCCGCTTTAATAGGGCCGACAGCGGTACCATGGCCGCCACTACCAGCAAATACATCGTGGTCAACCACTGAACCGTATTCGTTGCGATGCCGAATTCTTTCATTAAGGTGGGAAACGTGATATTCATCGCAGTTTCAATGATCACACCGCAAAACGACATTAACCCCGTCGCAATGATTGCCCCGATGACTTTGGGTGAGATTTTTGCTGTCATGTTGTCCTCCAGCTCGTTAGTGTACTAACGTTACCTAGTGTAGCGCAAATCTCACCCAGTGCAACAAAAAAGTCTCCCGCAAGTCAGTTGGGCTTGCAGGAGACGCTTACGGCCCCTCATGCACTGTCAGGAGTCGCTTTCTGGCGTATTTAGCTGCGTAAAATACTGTAACATCCGAACAAATGTAGCGCGTTCCTCAGACGTGAACGCTGCGGTCATTGCCGCTTGCTGCTCAGCGATAAACTGTGTCACGACCTGGAACAAGGCTTGTGCCTTAGGCGCCAGACGGACCAACTTCTGGCGGGCATCATCGGCGGCAGCCGTACGGACGATCAAACCACGAGTCTCCATTTTCTGCAGGGCCACCGTTGCTGTTGACCGCTGAATATTGAACTCATCCTCAATATCCCGCTGCAAGACCCGTTCATGCTGACCCACAAAATCAATGATCGACATCTGAGTCCCAGTCAAGCCATACTGCTTCGCATAAAGCGCCATCGTCTTATTCATCTGATTCGTGGCGTGCTTCAATAATTTACCGTAGTCTACCATCATGCTTCCTCTCGGATTCACTTGCTGGACGCATCAACTTTTAGTTGTGGTTCCTTTTTTGGGCCTGTTTCTGCCTATCTCTTTGCGCCTGCCGTTTCTCAAACCATTGCGCCATCCGTTGTCTTTGAGCCGGTGTGGCAGCACTAAAACGCTCCTGAAGACGATTCTGACGCCGCGGATCAGCATTTTGATTGAGCCACTCGAGCCAATTTTCCGGTAGCACGCCTGACTGCTCCTTATCTGCCGGCAAAGGCCCTGCGCGCCGAACCGCTGGTTTTGCGGACAACGGTTGGTACGTAGCTGAGTCGGCATCTTGTTTTGCGCCCTGCGCAAATTCACCACTAGTCTGCTTTTCTGCCCAAATTTGTCTAGCCGCTTTTCGCCAATCCACATAATCAGAAGCCGGCAATTCGGCTAGCTCTTTTTGCTGCTCATCTGGTAGTGCCTCGGCGTCATACATCTGTTGCCGGGCATCTGCATTCAGCAAAAAACTAAGGATCGGATACGCCAGATAGAACAACAGCGTTATTCGTGGCCAAAAATAGGCAAACACAATGGCGAGTAAGGACAACCCATCCAACCACCGATTGGCGTTACCATAAATTTTTTGGTAGACCTTTTGCATCTCTTCTTTGACCGTATATTGCAGGTGGATCACCGCTTTAGCTAGCCGACGAAAGATCAAGTTGATCAGCGCTTGCATCACGCCGTACATGATGACGGTTGTTCGCGTGGTGTTTTCTGCCATCATCGACGTGAATAACGGCATTAGCGACAAACAGGCCAAAAATACGACTTCCCAAATCAAAATCAAATACGTCATGGTCTCGATTTCGGCAAAAACAGTGCTATGTTGATACCACATATTGAAAACAAATACGAAGGTAATCAAATAAATCCCAATATGTTCACTCATCTCCAGATAGTGCGGCCAACTATCGCGCAAGACAGGCGAGATATCCAAGACCATGATCGTGATGATGACCGCCATGATGCCATCAGAAAAGGCATCTAACCTATTTTTAAGTTTCTGCATCACTACCTCCTTTAAGTTACTGCCCGTATTTTACTGTTAATGCCCCACCAGTGCAACAATCCGCTTATCGAAACGGCTGGCAACAGCGAGCTAGTTTACCCGCTTAAAACCGCCTCGACCCGTATTTGATGACACGATCCACGCCCAAGCCACAAAAAAACCGGTGATCACACTTTCAAGCGATCAACGGTCCTTTTCTATATTTTTCTGATTAATGGTGCATGCTTTTGGGAGGCGAAAAATATAGCTTATGCACGACGCTTACGGGTCACACCACCAACACCAATCAAGGCCAGCAGCGCGACGCCAAACATTCCGAGGCTAGACTTGTGGTCACCCGCTTGAGGTAAGCTTGTCGGCTTTGTCGCCGTCTTATCGACACCTGTTTGCTTGGCTACCACCTTCACCGGAGTCGTCGCCGCGGCAACAGGCTTCGGTGAATCACCAGTTTTGACGACTGCTGTGGTCGTCATTTCTTTATCAGCGACCACATGATCAGCGGTAGCCGTCGTTGGTGTTCCCGCGCCTTTGTTAGCACCAGTAGCTGGCACGGTCCCTTTTTCAGGTGTTCCTGTGGCGTTAGTCCCTTTGCTATTGTTAGAGGACGTGTTGGCCTTGATACCATTGATAAAGTTCAAGGTACCCGTCACAAGCCCACCTTCAGTATTGTAATAATGGAACGTGAACGGCACATTGACGAATCCGAAACCAATCTGGCCAAGCCCATTTTCATCGCCGACCTTAGTCTCATGATTGTCGTCGAAAACATTTTGCCCATAAATCGAAACGGTCAGGTAAGTGCCAGTAACCATCTTGTTTCCGTACTGATCGTTGAGTTCTTGACTATGTTCACTCTTGCCGACATGGACATTAACCCCATCAGCCACCGTATAATCATGTGTCACCTCTGCATCGGAAGCAACAGGGGTTACGTCAAGATCGAAGCTCTGGCGATCAGCGACTTCATGGCCGCCTTGCATCGTCAAGCTATTCACTTGCCAGCTACCGTTAACATACTCCCCATAATGGGTAGTATCCCCATTCATGATGGTCTGCGCATCAAGCTGGTCAACCCCTTCAGTACTAGCGGGTGCGTTATCTCCTGTAAAGGCGTCACGATTAATGGCAGAGGCCTTGTACATATCCGCTAAGTTGCCGTCCTCATCATATTGCTGCACCACCATGACTTTTGAATTCTCACCAACATTCTTATAGTTGGTCGTATTGGCGTCTGCAGGCGTGATCGTATCGTTAGTACCAGTCGTTTTGACTGTCTGTCCCGCTGGCACTTGGCTTTGTGTTGCTTTGCTGGTTGCATCCGGTGTTGCAGTTGCTGGTTGTGTGCCGGTTGCCGCAGTTGTCGGTGTCTGCTCATCTGCATGCACCCCTTCTTGCGGCTGACCAGCCAGACCTACTAATACAGCCCCTGCTAAAAGGGTTGACCCTAATACCCACTTTTTATTCATTTATACGCTCCTTTATAGCGATAGCTTAACGCATCGTTTTGAGTTATGGATACAATCTGCATCCATAGTAAGCTTATCAGAACGATCTAAATCTATATGCTCAATATTTATAAACTTGATCTCAAGATATATTTCCATCCAATATATTCTCAGCACCTATTGATAGAGAGGTGTGCGACGTCGCACGGCCGATTCGACATTGGCATTGAAACGAATTTGGGCACAAAAAAACACCCACAATCATGTGAGTGTCTTGTAAACGTTGATATTCGTAAATATTAACGCTTAGAGAATTGACTAGCCTTACGAGCCTTCTTGAGACCTGGCTTCTTACGTTCCTTCATACGAGGGTCACGTGTCAGCATGCCGCCGCGCTTGAGGGCGCCACGGAAGTCTGGGTCAACGGTTAACAATGCACGGGCGATACCGTGACGGGTCGCACCAGCTTGGCCAGTGTAACCGCCGCCGTTAACATTAACAAGGACATCATATTGACCAGTCGTTTCGGTCATCCCGAAAGGCTGAGTCATGTCCAAGATCAAGTGTTCGTATGGGAGATAGTCGTGAACGTCCTTGCCGTTCATCGTGATCTTGCCGCTACCTGGAACCAAACGGACCCGGGCAACAGAGTTTTTGCGGCGACCTGTGCCGCTGTAAGATACTTGAGCCACAGTTGTATCCTCCTTAGATTAAGTTCGTGATATCGAGTACTTCAGGCTTTTGCGCAGCATGAGAATGATCTTCCCCTGCATACACGTGAAGCTTCAAGAATTGTTGGTGACCAAGAGTGTTCTTGGTTGGCAACATCTTCTTAACAGAGTATTCGACCAAGCGAGCAGGGTTGTTCTTCAGCAAGTCGCCTGCGACTTCATGCTTCAAACCACCTGGATGCTGGCTGTGACGATAGTAAATCTTGTCAGAGGCTTTCTTGCCGGTTAACTTCAACTTAGAAGCGTTGATCACGATGACGTTATCACCAGTGTCGACGTTAGGGGTGAAGGTAGGCTTGTTCTTGCCGCGCAGGATGCTGGCAACAACGGAAGACAAACGCCCAAGAGCGATGTCCGTTGCGTCGATCACATACCACTTACGTTCGATTTCGCCTGGCTTAGCCATGAATGTTGTACGCACGATTTGTTTCCTCCAATTTGTTCAGTAAGAGTTTGACACGTTAAGTTTCCGGGGCTTATCGTGGGGCAAACAATACCAGCTATTAATATACCGCAAATTTCATGGCGGGTCAATCAGCCTAAGAAACTTTCAGGCGGCCAATTGAGGCCGCTGAATGATCCACCAGCCACATCCCCCCAGCAATACGCTCAAGGCCAAGCATAGCCATAAGACGCCACTCCACGTCATGACAGTCGCGATGAGTGAAAAGCTGACCGGACCCACTGCGGCCAACAGGTAACCACCTGACTGAGCCATCCCCGAAAGACTCGCTGTTCCTGCCGCCGTAGTCGCCTTTTTCTGGAAAAAGACGATACAAAGCGAAAAAGCCGCCCCACTGGCAGCGCCTGTGACGATTGCCAACAGCGCCTGGACGCCAAAATCCATTGGCCCAATCAAAATCCCAAGTAACCCAATGACAAAACCGCCGCTGGCAATTGTCGCGATGACTGTCAGCCCGTGTTTGCGTTCCGCAACGCCAGGTGTCAACAACGTGAGCGGCAACCCAAATAGTTGAAATAACGTTGCAAGGTTACCTGCGGCTACTGGACTAAAACCAGCTTGTTGCCAAATACTGGGTAACCAAGTCAGCAGCGAATAGTACAACAGCGACTGTAGCCCAAAATACAAGGCGATCCCCCAAGCTAACGGTTGCTGGGTTATGCGTGCACTTGCTGAAGAACCTTCAACGCTAACAAGAGGTGTATGTAAACGCGGAATAACCAGCAGCCACACCGCCAACGCCCAAATACTGACACTACCTAATATCGCCATTGCCGCTGTCGGGCCGACTTGATGGGCCAAGATGCCTGAAGTACCCGTCCCCAAGCTCGCCACTACCCCCATCGCGGTGGTGTACATCGTTGTCATCACCGCGACTTTGTTAGGAAACTCCTGCTTGATCAACGCCGGCAACAAAACATTCCCACCGGTGATTCCGATTCCAGCCAGCGCTGTTCCAAACAATAAACTCCCCGCGTTAGGCAAGAGGCGAAACCCTGCACCCAAAACCAAGGCCACCGCTGCTAGTGCCAGCACTTTACCAAGGCCATAACGCGTGCCCAAGCGACCAAGGAGCGGCGAAGCCAAAGCAAACATCAATAACGGGATCGTGGTGACCCAACCAGCCAGCGATTGCGGTAACACACCGTTTTTCGCTAGCGTCCCAAGCAACGGCGGCATCATCGTGATTGGTAAGCGTAAATTGGCACCAATCAAGAATACACCGACGATCACGAGCCAGGTCGCCTTTTTCTGCGCCATTTCGACCCCTCCTAATAATAAACTTCTTTGAGATAAAGCCCTGACGCCGGTGCGGTTCCCCGGGCTTGTTGACGGTCTTTGACCAGATACAGGCGCTGAAAATCATGCACGTCTCGCCGCCCACTACCAATTTCCAGTAAGGTCGCCACTAAGATACGGACCATGTTATACAAGAACCCGTTCCCATAAAATTCAAAAATGACTTCGTTGTGTGCGCGGTCTTCTTTGACCGTCGCATCGTAGATTGTGCGCACCTTATCCTTGATAACGCCACCTGAAGCGGCAAAGCTCGTAAAATCATGCGTGCCAACGACATCGCCCAAAGCGCCGTGGATCCGTTCAAGATCAAGCGCATACGGCCAATGTCCTGTATACAAGCGATTGAACGGATCCGTAAACCGGCCGCGTGCGACCCGGTACATGTAGCGTTTTCCCTTGGCCGAATACCGGGCATGAAAATCTGCTGGAACGATCTCAGCTTTCAGAATCTCAATATCCAACGGCATTAAGGAATTCATTGCCCGTAACATTGCCTGCTCTGGGATCGTGCCGGGATAAGTAAATGAGATCACCTGGCCTAAAGCATGCACACCAGAATCTGTCCGCCCCGAACCATCAACATGGACTGCTGGCACTTTAGCCATTTTTCCCAAGGCCTTTTGCAAAACCCCTTGAACCGTCCGTTGATGCGGCTGGATCTGGTAGCCAGCAAAATGAGTGCCATCATAGGCCAGCGTCAATTTATACTGTGTCATTATTTTCCCCATTAAATGTGACCGTTTCGTGCCGACATAACAAGCGCCTTCGCAGCATGATTCGATCTGCGAATCACGTCCGAAGGCGTTATGCGATGACACACGACTTTCAGTTCACCTTATTGCCGCAAGAAGACTAGGACTGCGGTCAGTACCGCCATCCCGACTGCTGCGTAAACATCATGTGTGTGATATTGCAAAATTCGAAACTTCGTGCGGTTGTCGCCACCTTGATAGCCACGGGCATCCATCGCCGTTGCCAAGTCTTCAGCAATGGTAAAGCTGTCAACAAACAGCGGAATCAATAATGGCACTACTGCCTTCATCTGCTGAAAGAGATTCCCCGTCCCAAAATCCACGCCACGAGCACGCTGCGCATTCATAATCTTCGTGGTCTGATCCATCAATGTCGGGACAAACCGCAAGGCGATCTGTAACACTAACGCCAACTCTGTCACGGGAACTTTGACTCGCCGCAACGGTTTCAACAAGGATTCAACAGCATCTGCCAAAGATAACGGTTGCGTCGTCAGGGTCAACAGCGTCGATACGAAGATGATCAAAACAAAACGCATAAAAATAAACGCCCCATTCGTCAAACCGTATTGGGTAATCGCTAACCAGCCCCAAGACCAGTAGATTGCGCCACCTTTGGTAAAAAATATCTGTAAAGCAACAGTGAATAAAATCAGCCAAATCATGGGCCGGACGCCGCGCAGGAAAAAGCCAATGCGGACACGGGACAAAAGGATCATCCCCATTGTCGCAATAAACATTAACGCATAACTCTGCCAATTATTGGCCAAGAAAATGATCGCGATATAGTAAAAACTTGCCATCAGCTTCGTCCGCGGATCTAACTGGTGTACAAAGGAGTCACCAGGAATATATCGTCCGAGGATCAATTTATCCATGTGACCGCCCTCCGATCTGTGGTAGAAGCTGATCTGCTAGTTCGTCGACTGTCAGCGGTAAAGGCGAAAAACTAAAGCCTTGATGCTGTAAACGTTGCGCAAACTGCGTTGTTTTAGGAAGCCCCAATTGTTTTTGGATTAACCAATCAGGATCGGCAAAGATCTCTCTTGGCGTTCCTTGGCGTACCAAAGCACCGTGTTCCATCACCAAGACATGATCGGCATAATCTGCCACGTCATCCATTTGGTGCGTCACTAAAACAATCGTCAATCCATGCTCATCATGCAGTCGTTTGAACATCATCATCATCTCTTGGCGGCCAGCAGGATCCAATCCGGCGGTCGGTTCATCCAAAACCAACACCTCCGGCTGCATCGCCAAGACCCCTGCAATTGCCACCCGTCGCATTTGCCCGCCAGACAAGTCAAACGGCGACTGTGTCAAAACCGTTTCAGGCAATCCCACTTGACCGACCATTTTAGTCGCCAATGCCAACGCTTCATCCTCTGGTACCCCGAAGTTTTGTGGGCCAAAAGCAATATCTTTGGCGACCGTTTGTTCAAAGAGTTGGTTCTCCGCGAACTGGAACACCATTCCGACTTTTTGTCTTAACGGTTTGAGGTGTTTATTCGAGGTCTCATTCGTAATTTTAAAGTCACCGATCATTACAGTCCCGCTGGTCGGTTTTAATAAGGCATTGAGATGTTGAAGCAGCGTCGATTTCCCGCTACCAGTATGGCCAATGATCGCGGTATAACTGCCATCGTGGATCGTTGTTGACACATCCTTGAGGCCATCACCAGCAAAAGGCGTGCCAGCTTGATAGGTAAAACTTACATGGTTGAATGTAATGTCCACAGGTCCTGTACCAACCCTTCTTCATCAAGATATGTCGCCGGCATACTCACACCACGTTGGCGTAAAGCGGCCTTCATTTTTTCAGGATACGGAACGTCCAAGCCCAAAGACAACAGCTCCTCGCCGTGTGCAAAGATCTCGCGCGGTGTCCCAACTTCTTTGATTTGACCATCATCTAACAGCAAAACACGATCGGCACTGGCCGCTTCATCAATATCATGCGTAATTGACAGCACCGTCAACCGCTGCTTTTGGCGAAGTTCCCGGATCAAAGTCAGGATCTCTTGTCGCCCGGCCGGATCCAGCATCGAGGTGGCCTCATCCAAAATGATAATTTCTGGTTGTTGGGCCACGATTCCAGCAATCGCGACCCGTTGCTTTTGCCCCCCAGACAAACGGGCGGGTTCACGGCTCGCAAAATCCTGCATATTGACCGCTTCCAGCGCAGCCTGGACGCGCGTCACCATTTCTGGTCGCGGCACGCTACGATTTTCCAAACCAAACGCCACATCATCGGCCACGGTTGCACCAACGAATTGGTTATCTGGATTTTGAAAAACGATACCTACCTTCGCGCGAATATCCCAGACAGTTTCCTCGCTAAGCTTCAGCCCCGAGACAGTCACCGTCCCAGTCTCCGGCGCCAGTAGGCCATTAATATTTTTAGCCAAGGTCGATTTACCGCTGCCGTTGTGCCCGATAATCGCCCACCACTCCCCTGCAGGCACTGAAAAGGAGACATCACTAAGCGCTGCCTGTTTAGCTTCTGGATAATGATAACTAAGATGTGCTACTTTGATTGCATCAGTCACAGTAGTTGCCTTCCTTTCATTGCATAACGTCAATATCATAACACATTTTACCTGTCTTAACGTCCCCTGACCAGCGGTGACATCAATACAAAAAAAGCCTCAAGACGTTGTTGACCAACGTCTTGAAGCACATATCATACCATCCGGTATCGTATACCGGCGATCGGGGTCGAACCGATACTCCATTGCTGGAACTGGATTTTGAGTCCAGCGCGTCTGCCAATTCCGCCACGCCGGCATGATATTTAAAGATTATACACTCTTTTGGCCCTAGCCGCAAGAAAGGCGGTGATCGGATTTGAACCGACGCATAGAGGTTTTGCAGACCTTTGCCTTACCACTTGGCTACACCGCCAGGAATGTTATGCTCTAATGAGCAATTGGGGTAGCTGGATTCGAACCAGCGCATGACGGAGTCAAAGTCCGTTGCCTTACCGCTTGGCTATACCCCAATCAAGGGCGGATAGTGGGGATCGAACCCACGTATGCCGGTGCCACAAACCGGTGTGTTAACCGCTTCACCATATCCGCCATAGCAATAAAAGCAGGGATAGTAGGAATTGAACCCACACTGACGGTTTTGGAGACCGTAGTTCTACCTTTAAACTATATCCCTATAAAAAATGGAGGATCTAGGATTCGAACCTAGGAACCCGAAGGAACGGATTTACAGTCCGTCGCGTTTAGCCTCTTCGCTAATCCTCCATAAAATGGCGCGGGACGGAATCGAACCGCCGACACATGGAGCTTCAATCCATTGCTCTACCAACTGAGCTACCGAGCCATTAACGGTTCCAACGAGACTCGAACTCGTGATCTCCTGCGTGACAGGCAGGCGTCCTAACCAACTAGACCATGGAACCAACA
>JALCQM010000061.1 GCA_022651245.1 Lactobacillus sp. | reverse complement strand
TGCGCATGAACGATCGTCGCGACTGGTAACGTGGATAGTGCCATGGTGCAAGTCATCAAGCCCGCGATCACAACGCGCGTTAGTTTGGTGTCTTTCATCATTGTTCCCCCTATTTTTTGTCGTCTGTTTTCGCTACATGAGTGTTTTTCCGGTGCCGGAGCAATAGCCAAGCGGCAAATAGCAAGACTAGCCCGAACAAGACGGCCGTCCAAGTCGCCATTTCCCCAAGGCTTGGTAATACATCGTGGTCTTGGTTGCCCGGTGTTTGCCCACCAGCGCCCCCACCACCAGACGTTGCCTTTTGGTAGTTATAGACGCGTGGGCGCCCGATCGCGATAGTTGATTCCTTCACTTTCCCAGAAATTGTTTCTTCCATCGCTTCGCCGTTGACTAACACGGGTAAAAAGTTCCCGTCTTCGTCGTACCATGAGGCCGGCACCTCAACTTTGACGGGATGATCCGCCAAGTTATTGATGTAACCTGGCACTGACTTCAACTCTTCAAAATAATACGTGCCTTTGGGCAAGAAGCGCTCTCCAGTATTCACCAAGCCGTTGTGATCCGAGATGAACAAGTTCACGTTCGGATCGTTCAGCGGATCGGCCGATTCGATCCAATCGTTTTTCAAGTCATTGACAGGCGACAGCGACAAGTACCGTTTGACCCCATTTTGAATCTCATATAAAGCAAACGTTGCGCCTTCCAGCCGAACGTTATCGCCGGCTAAGGTCACCCCAAACTTGAAAAAGTACGGATCGCGGACATAGCCAATATTCTTGGGATAGATATGGATCGTCGACAGAGCCTCGCCGGCGATCACCAAAGGCAAGCTGACGTAGACTGGGCCAGCCAGCTTGGTCACATCCACATTCACCGCGACGTCATCAGCGATCCCGGTTTCGACGATCAAATAGCGCGCGTCTTGACCGGCTTGTTTGACCGGCAACGTGACACTGCCCACCCCCGCTTCACCACCGACAGTCTTGGTGGTGATCTGGCCGGTTTCAGCGTCAGTCGTTCCGGCCGGCTGCAACTGGTATTTCGCGACTAAGGCTTGGATCTCCTTACGGGACATTTTGTTCAAGCGCGCCGCGAAGGTCTTCTCGCTTTCGCCGGTTTGCGCTGCTTGGGCAAACAAGGTCGTCGCGTTATAAACCGTAAAATACGCGCCGTTTAACCCGAAAGATTCATCCCCGAGAGCGATTTCTTGCCCTTGGTTGTCATACTGCCACTTGTCGACATCTTTCAAACGGGCGTCACGATAGATCCGCTTGTGCAGCGTGACCGTAACTTCTGATTCCGCCGCAGCAGGCGTCACAGTTGGCGCCTTAGCGATGCCTAAGGCGACCACGAGGAGCCCTAAAAGCCACCATAAACGGGTCTTCATCAGCGTGCACCCCCTTGACGTCGCAGCCACCATAAGCCAGTCCCGAGCAACAAGAGCAAGCTGGCAATGGCCAGATACATTTGGTACCCTGAGCCCCCAGTCAGCGGTAGGCTCCCTGGTTCATCATGGTTTTCCACCCGGATCGCCAATTGGTTCAAGGTGTCCCCACCTTGCCGCTTCGGCGTAAACGCGTATTGGCCGTTTTGCAAGTCATTGCCCGTGTACTTGACCCCGGTGATGTCACCGGTGCGGGTGATTGTGAATTCAAAATGCCCCGCCAGTGGCAAGTACCCTTTTGGCGCCTTGATTTCGTGCAAGGTATAGGTACCTGGCTTGAGTTTGGCCGCGCCAAAGTCGGTGTGGCCATTCGCATCCGTTTGCCCGCGGGCAACTTCGTCATTCCCTTGCTTGATCGCAAACTCGGCGCCTGCCAGGCGCGTCTTATCGGTGGCTTCCTTGAGCAATTCGACGGTGAAGTCCTTCAGTGGGTTCACCACGACGCCCGGTTTTGCATGCGTCGCCGGCCACGTCACCGTTCCGTCTTTAGCAATCGTCACTTGTATTGGGTCTGCGATTTGATAACCATTCGGAATGACGGTTTCCCGCAGCCAATAGGTGCCTGGGGCAATCTTCGCAAACGTCACCTGGCCGCTAGCGTTACTGGTCGCTACCGGATACAAGCTTTCGCCACCGGTTTTAGCGGCGAACAAGCCGAACCCGACATTGGCTAGCGGCTGACCGAACCCATCCACCTTCTTGAAGTTAAGGTCCACTTCCCGGTGATTCGGGGTCACCGTGACCGTGACCGGATTGGTTTCTTCCTCGTAACCTAGCGCTAAGTGACCATCGTACATCTTGACAGTCGCCCGGTTAGTCATCGTTTGTTCGGCGGTGATCGCGTCCGGGTCATGGGTCGTTTTGACGGCCATACGGACACTGAAGAACCCACCTGCAAACGGCATGTTCATGACGATATCGCCAGGGATCGTAATCACGATGTGGTCACGCCCGTCCACCTTGGAGACAACCACCTTCACGCCGTCTAAGACCTTCGGCGTTGCATTCGGACTGGTTTTTTCGTTGAGCACGACGACATCGCTAGCCAACCCGTTTTGTAAGGTCATCCCGGCTGGCAAGGTGTCTTCGATCACGATTTGTCCTGGCCGACTGATCAAGTCTTCGATCACGGTGTACGTCTCTTGGTTGATGTAGTAATACATCTGGTTAGCACCGCTAGCGATGTCGTTGATGTTAGTTCCGTCCAATTCGTTATCCGTATAGATCGCGCCCGTTTTTTGGGTACTGGTTCCGCCACCGAGCGCGCCATTGGTCGTGATCGACTTGTTGTTGGCCAGCTCCGGAATCACGAACGCCGGGTCCCCAGAGGCATTGGCTAACCAAGTCGAATTCCCTTGAGAATACGTCCCGCGCTTGAAGGAAAAGGTCGTCCCCAAAAGGGCAAACCCTGCCGCGCCATCCCCGAAGGTCGGCGCGCCTAAGCGGTCCTGCCACTCAACTTCACGGTTAATCTCTGACGGATTCACGATGTCCCAGTTCCCCCACTTACGCGAGGTGTAGGCGCTAACCGCATTCGGATCGGTGGACGCCTTCCACGTGTGGGTGACAAAATCTTTCCATTCCGCCGGGACCGTATTGTCCGTCCCCAAGCTAGTCAACTGCACCCCAGAATTTGCAGACAGCATCGCCGCAGCGCCATTATGCGCGACCACAAATTCCCCTGGATTCAGCGAGGTGAAGGTCAGCTGTGGTTTCGTATTGCCGGTGCTTTCAATGAAATTGATCGCTTGTTTCGTACTTTGATCGTAAAACGTCACGTGCCAATCGAACGAGCGGATATTCGCGAAGGAGATGCCAGAATAGAAGTTATTGGAAAAGTCGATCCCCACCGTTTTCTTATCCCATTCAACGTCACGAAAGACAATGTTGTCGATGACCACATACGCTCCGATCGCCACGGGGTCCCCGGCGGTTTGAGCATAGCCGACATTACTGTAATCTAGATTCAGCGTGGCCCCTTCCGCTGCGGCTTGCGAATCGAAAATGATCGCCGTAGCCGTCGAATTGGTCACATAGTCTGTCGAAACCGACTGTTGCATCGCCTGCTGCGTCCCGTACTTCTGCCGGCTGGCATTTGTACCTTTAAAAAATGACTGGTAGTGCCCGTCTGCGCCGGCCACTGCCACTTGCAACGTCGCCCGCGCCGCCATCGTCAACACCAGGTTCGTGCCGGTGGTTGGATTGCTCGTCCCTGGCGCCGGCAGTGACGCTCGCGCTGCGACGGTTGGTGTCGCCTCTTTCTCTGGTGCTGCCGTCACCGGGGCGGTAGGTGCCGGTGTGGTTGGCGTGGTCGTCTCTGCCGCCGTGTTGTCCTCAGGCGTCACGGCAGCATCATCCGCCTCTTGCTCGGTCATCGTCGCCGTGACCTGGTGGGGCCCTGCGACTGCTTCCGTCAACAGATCGGCAGTGATCGATGCCTCTTCTGCCGTAGCGACCGCTGGCGTCACCGTTTCCGCTGTGGTCGCGCTGGCTGTCGCCGCGCGGCGTTCATTAAGCTGGGCAGTGACAAACAGGGTCGTCGTGTCCTTTGGCGTCTTGAACACCATTTTACCTTGGCTATGGGTGCTGTACGTCTTTTCGATCAGCCATTGGTGTGCTGGTTGATCGTCTGTTGCCTGCACCTCCTGCCAATCCGGCGTCGTCTCCGGCGCAAGGCGTTGTTCGCCCGCCTCATCCGTGCTGACACGCAACTTTAATGCCCGCACTTGCTCGGTTTCGGCACGCGTATAGTGCAATGTCCACTGACGCTGTTCGCCGACCACCTCATCTGTCGCGGTGAGATTTAGCTCTTTTTGTGCGATCAACGTCGTCTCTTGATGCGTTTCAGCGCGTACTGGGCGCAGCCCGACTAACGCGCTGAATTGTGTGAGTAACAACAACAGCGCTAGTGCTGCGTTGAGCAACCTACGTTTCATGAGTAGCCTCCTTCCATGACCAGTCCCCCCAATGTTGGCTGTGTGAGCCACCTCCTTATTGTTACGATTATATTTATCTACAATTCCAGGTTAGCATGCTCAAGGCACCGAAATAAAATCAAAAGTATCAAAATTTTTAATTTTTTTTAGCTTAATTAGATAACATCCGTCATTAAAATACAGATTATAAGTATTCGTCGGCACACAAATACCCCACCACACAACGTTGCCATCGTGTGGTGGGACACCGTCTCTCTTTTCGCTAGTAGGACAGATTTGCCAAAAAAGTAACCTTGGCAACAATTGATGACCGATCAATACCAATAACGCTACGATCGTGCGCAAGGTCATCAAACGCCAACTGATCCAGAAGCGGCCGTGGTGATCGCCTCATAGCCCGAGGACCGCCACCGGTGCACGCCAGCTGATGATAACAGGGATAATTTTCTGCGCTTAGCAGGCGCGACTTTTTGGCTGTGAGGTAATTTCTGACTAACTTTCTTTAATGCCAATTTACAATTATTTTGATTAGGGTCAGTTGACAAGGCCATTAAAACAGTCTAATCTAAATACAATTATACAGACGTCTAGAAGATGAGTATGTCGCAGTCATCGCTTCAGAGAAACCCCGGTCGGTGCAAGGGGCCCGCATGACACGACGGAAGATGGTCTTCATTCAGACATCGCTGGTGAGCTTCGCGAGCCAGTGACGGTCACTCCCGTTAACGAGCTTGGGTATGCGCTTATGGCAAGTACCTGCAAAGGGAGTCTATGTGAGTAGACTCTAAACCAAGGTGGTAACGCGGAGAAAGAGCCGCCCTTGACCGGAAACAAAACCCGGTCGGGGGTGGCTTTTTTAGAGCGTGAGCCTCGGCGCATTTAGGGGACGAGCTAACAAGGCGTGGCGGCAGGCGGCAAGGCCGGCGGACGACGCGACTGGTTAGAACGCGCCCCGTTGCCGAGGCGAACGCGTTTAGAGCGTGAACCCGCGCGGGTTTAGGTGAGTGTACAAGACAACGTGACGCGGTTCGGCGTCAGCCAGATCGTGGCGCGGTGCCTTGTACGCCTCACCGTTGCGCTGGGTAAACGCGTTTAGAGCGTGAACCTCGGCGCATTTAGGGGACGGGCTAACAAAGGCGTGGCGGCAGTCGGCAAGGCCGGCGGACGGCGCGACTGGTTAGAACGCGCCCCGTTGCTGAGGTAAACGCGTTTAGAGCGTGAGCCAGCGCGGGTTTAGGTGAGGTTTACGCTCCCGTTGTTGCCTTTGATTCCTACATATAACAACGCCCAAGCGGCAACCGTATTTACACGTCTAACGGTGGTTCACACAACGATCAACGTGTACAATTAACATCTGTAAGATTAGTTAACTCTTTAGTGGAGGAATTACCATGTGGAAAATCATCACTGAGTCTACGCCACAGTTGATTGTGGCCGGACTGAAGTACACCATCCCGATCGCGGTGATCTCATTTGTCATCGGATTGATTTTGGCCTTGATCGTGGCCTTAACCCGGATCAGCCAGAAACGCGGCGCATTCAGCATTCTACGCTGGATCGCAAGCTTCTACGTCTGGCTGTTCCGGAGCACCCCGCTGTTGGTGCAACTGTTCATCGTCTATTTCGGCCTACCCTACCTGATCGTACCTGGCTTGTTCCCCAATGGAATCAAGCTCGATCCCTACACCGCAGGGATCATCACCTTTTCGCTGAATACTGGCGCTTATTGTGCCGAAACCGTGCGCGCGGCGTTGCTGTCGGTGCCGACTGGTCAATGGGAAGCCGCGTATGCGATCGGCATGAACCGTAGCTTGGTGCTGCGACGGATCATCATCCCCCAAGCCCTACGCACCGCCTTACCACCATTGAGTAACAGCTTCATCGGTTTGGTGAAAGATACCTCGCTGGCGGCTTCGATCACGATCGTCGAAATGTTCGAAGTCAGCCAACAGATTGCCGCAGCGAACTACCAACCGCTGTTGATGTACACGCTGGTCGCCTTGATCTACGCCGTTTTCTGTACCGTCCTTAGCTGGCTGCAAAAATGGCTGGAGAAGAAATCCTCGGCGTACATGTTACCGACCCAAGGAGGCAGCAACGGATGATTACACTTGAGAAACTGTCCAAAAGCTTCGGGAATAACGTCGTGTTAAAAGACATCACCACCACCTTTCCTGAAAAGCAAACCACGGTTATCCTGGGCCCTTCCGGTTCAGGTAAGTCGACGTTATTACGAAGCCTGAACTTGCTGGAAAAGCCAGAAGCCGGGATCTACACGATCGACGATTTGACGATCGATTTTTCCAAGCCGGTGTCGAGCAAAACGACACTAGACCTGCGCCAACTCACCGAAATGGTGTTCCAAAGCTTCAACTTATTCCCACACCTAACCGTGTTGAAAAACATTATCGAAGGCCCCGTCCACGTGCTCAAAACGCCGAAGGACAAGGCGATCCAAGAAGCGAAGCAGTTACTCGCCAGCGTTGGCTTGGCGGACAAAGAAGACGCCTATCCTGCCCAGCTATCTGGTGGGCAAGCTCAGCGCGTGGCCATCGCCCGCAGCTTGGCGATGCATCCGGAATACATTCTGTTAGATGAGCCGACCAGCGCGTTAGACCCAGAACTCGAGTTGGAAGTGCTCAAAGTCTTGCTGAAGATTCACAACGAGAACCAATCGATGGTGATCGTTACCCATAACATGGCCTTCGCCAAGCAAGTGGCCAACAAGATTCTGTTCATCGAACACGGCGACGCCCGCTACGACGGCCCGACCGAAGGCTTTTTCAACTCCGATGACGAACGGATCAAGAATTTCATCGCGTCGATGACGTTCTCGATCTAGGTGCTCGCTTCATCCTGCCGCGCTGGCGCAGCGCGGTGGCATTGAGGTCAGGACCAACCTAACCAAAAAAGGGGTAATCATATGTCCAAACGATATTTATGGCGCAGTGTTGTCGCTGCTGCGAGTCTTTTACTACTCGGCGTTGGCCTGAGTGCTTGTGGCACGAAGTCAGCGACGAAAACGACCTACAAGTCAGAACTAGTCAAGAAAAACACCTTGACCGTCGGCTTGGAAGGCGTCTATCCACCCTATTCTTACCGTAAAAACGGTAAGTTGACCGGCTTTGAAGTCGAATTGGTTCAGAAAGTGGCCAAGCAAATGGACATTAAAGTCAACATTAAGCCAACCAAATGGGACGGTTTGATCGCCGGGGTCGGCAGCGGCCGCTTTGATTTTGTCGTCGATAACATCACTGCGACTGCGGCGCGCAAGAAGCAATATGCCTTTTCAACGCCGTATGTTTATTCCCACTATGTCCTGGTCACGAAACAAGGCAGCGCGATCAAGTCGATCAGCGATGTCAAAGGCAAGAAGATGCTGGCAGCTAACGGTTCCGATAACGCCCAAGTGTCCAAGAAATTCGGCGCCACGATCGTTCCTAACGGCGATTTTGCCGTCGATATTCAAATGATCAAAGACGGGCGTGCTGACGGCACGGTCAACGCCTTGTCCGCTTGGCAAGACTACAAGAAGACCAACTCAACAGCCGGTGTCACGGCCACAGAGATTCCGGCAAAAACCGTCGCCCCAGCAGAAATTGCGGCCTTGATGAGCAAGAAGAACCCGAAGCTCCGCCAGTCCGTCAACAAGGCACTGGCAACCTTGCGCCAAGATGGCACACTGAAGAAGCTGTCCACCAAGTATTTTGGCACCGACATTACTGAAAAATAAAAGGGGTAAGCCATTATGTCAAAGAAACTCATCCGTACCTTAGTCGCTTCGGCGGCCTTGCTTGCGACCGTCGCAACCACCGGCATCACCACCCATGCCGCCAGCAAAACCACCTACAAATCAGAACTCGTGAAGAAAAACGTCCTCACCGTCGGCACCGAAGGCGAATACAAGCCTTACGCCTACCGTAAAGACGGCAAGATGACTGGGTTCGAAGTCGACTTCGCTAAGGCGGTCGGCAAGAAGATCGGCGTCAAAGTCAAGATCGTCCCGACCAAATGGGATAGCTTGATCGCCGGGGTCGGCTCTAAGCGCTTCGACATCGCCGTTGATAACATCACCTCGACGCCCGCCCGGAAGAAACAGTACGCCTTTTCTAACACCTACTTGTACTCGCCTTATATCCTGATCACCAAGTCGGGGAGCGCGATCAAGACCATCCAAGACGTCAAAGGCAAGAATATTATCGCCGGAACCGGCACCGACAACGCGGTCGTGGCCCAAAAATTCGGCGCCAAGCTGATTCCAAACGGCAACTTCTCCACCACCTTATCGATGATCCAAAACGGCCGGGGTGAAGGGACCGTCAACGCGGTGACCGCCTGGAACGACTACAAGAAGTCCAAATCTACCAAAGGCTTCACCGCCAAGCAGATCCCGGCCAAAGACGCCGCCCCTGCTGAAATCGGTGCCTTGATGAGCAAAAAGAGCCCGAAGCTACGCAAAGCGATCAACAAAGCCATCAAGCAACTCCAAGACGACGGCACCTTAAAGAAACTCTCCACCAAGTACCTAGGCAGCGACCTGACTGAAAAAGAATAGAGCGTGAGCCAGTACGGGCTTAGGTGAGTGTACAAGGCAGCGTGACGGTAGTCCGGCGCCAGCCGGGCTGACGGCGCGATGACTTGTACGCCTCACCGTTGTACTGGCGAACGCGTTTAGAGCGTGAGCAGCCGCGGGCTTAGGTGAGTGTCTAGGGCAGCTTGGGCGGGGTGTGGCGAAGCCGCATCACGAACAAGATGACCTAGACGTCTCGCCGTTGCGGCTGCGAACGCGTTTAGAGCGTGAGCCCAGGCGCATTTAGGCGGGTGGATAAGGCAACGTGACGCGGTTCGGCGTCAGCCGGATCGTGGCGCGATGACTTATCCGCACCGCCGTTGCGGCTGCGAACGCGTTTAGAGCGTGAGCCCAGGCGCATTTAGGCGGGTGGATAAGGCAGCGTGGTGCGGTTCGGCGCCAGCCGGATCGTGGCGCGATGACTTACCCGCACCGCCGTTGCCTGGACGAGCGCGTTTAGAGCGTGAGCCAGTACGGGCTTAGGTGAGTGTACAAGGCAGCGTGACGGTAGTCCGGCGCCAGCCGGATCGTGGCGCGATGACTTACCCGCACCGCCGTTGCCTGGGTGAACGCGTTTAGCACTAACTTCGAATAACTATCACTTTCAGGGACGAGCCCGCCTCGTCCCTTTTACATAGGAGGAACAGCTATGACTGAATTCAATACCCGCTTGATCCACGGCGAACCCGTGAACGACAACGATACCGGTGCGATCTACACGCCGGTTTACACCAGCACCACCTTCGCTTTCCCCACTGCCGACAGTCAGCCGCGGTGGGACTACACCCGTAGCGGTAACCCCACGCGCGACTATCTGGAGCATCAAGTCGCCGCGCTTGAAGGCGGCGAGGCCGCGTTTGCCTTCGCTTCTGGGTTAGCCGCGATCCACGGCGTCTTTTCCTTATTCGCGCCTGGCGACCACGTCATCGTTGGCGACACCGTTTACGGCGGGACTTGGCGCCTTTTGAACAGCTATTTTGCCACCCACGGCTTGGACATCACCGCCGTGGACACCCGCGATCTTGACGCGATCGCAGCGGCGATCACGCCGAAGACCAAGGCGATCTATTTCGAGACGTTCACGAACCCCCTATTGCACGTCACCAGCGTCAAAAAGGTGGCCGCACTCGCAAAGGCCCACGGCTTGCTGACCGTCGTCGATAACACGTTCTTAACCCCTTACCTGCAACAGCCGCTGGCCTTGGGCGCCGACATCGTCTTGCATTCTGCGACCAAGTACCTCAACGGTCACTCGGATGTGCTAGCCGGGATCGTGGTCGCCAAGACCCCAGAACTCGCCCAACGCGTCTACTTCGCGCAAAACGCATTAGGCGGCGTCTTGTCGCCACGCGATGCCGACTTGGTGCGTCGCGGAATCGAGACGCTCAGTGTCCGGATCGATCGTGAACAAGCCAACGCTCAATTTTTAGCCGAATTTTTCCAGGCCAACGCGTCCGCGTACACTGTCTTTTATCCTGGTCTGCCAGGGACTGCGGACTACGACATCGCCCAAGCCGAAACCAACGGCGCCGGCGCGGTATTCGCCGTTTACCTCAACGACGCGTATAACGCCGAAGCCTTCGTCAACCACCTGCAACTCTTCAAGTTGGCAGTGTCGCTGGGGTCGGTTTCCAGCCTGGCTGAACTGCCTTACCTGATGACCCACGCCGAACTCCCCGTCGCTGACCGGCTCGCCACCGGCATCACGCCACAATTAGTGCGCTTCGCCGTCGGCTTGGAAGACAAAAAAGACCTGTTGGCGGACATCCAACAGGCACTAGCCGCCGCTAAGCAATAACCACATTGAAGTCGGGAGTCGCTCCCGGCTTCTTTTTTTGGCACTACTTCTATTTGGTATACTTGAGAAGTATTGAAGGAGGTTTTTCTATGCGCATCGAACCGATTACCGCACAATATCTTACCGAAAGCCTGCACGTGATCCAGGCGGCCTTCGCCACCGCACCGCATACCGACGGTCACGAAGCCGACTTGGTCAAGGCCTTGCGGCAAAGCCCCACCTACCACGCCGACTATGATGTGGTCGCGCTCAACGACGCCGGCCAGGTGATCGGCCACGCCATGCTCAGCCCGGCGACCGTCGGTGACAAACAGTGGCCACTATTTGTCTTAGCGCCTTTAGCCGTACGCCCGGACAGCCAAGGCCAAGGCGTTGGTGGCGCGTTGCTCACCTACTTGGAGATCCAAGCCGGCGAAGACGCCCGGCGCGGGCTCTCGATTTTAGGCGACCCCGCCTATTACAGTCGCTTCGGCTACCAACCCGCCAAAAATTTTGGGATCACCGCCCCAACGGCCGTTCCAGAGGAGAACTTCCTGCTCAAGGAACTATTCCCCGGCGGCTTGCAAGGCGTCAGCGGCCAATTGCAGTACGCCCCGGAATTCGGGCTCTGAGCGCCATCAGCTAAGGAGAAACGACATGAGTGACCGTATTTTCAGCCTACCGTTCAACCAACTGTATCCGCTATACCTCAACAAAATCCAGCGCAAAAACCGTACCCAAGCTGAACTGGACAGCGTTTTGACCTGGCTCACGGGCTACGACACTAAGACGTTACACACCAGTACGCTACCGCTGCGCGACTTCTTCAAGCAAGCCAAGCTGTCGCCGAATGCCGACAAGATCACCGGTGTGGTGTGTGGCGTGCGCGTTGAAACGATCACCGATCCGCTGATGCAACAGATTCGTCAGCTGGATAAAGTCGTCGACGATCTGGCTAAGGGTAAGGCCGTCGACAAGATCCGGCGCCAGTAACCTAACAATATGTTTTGGACGGTCGTCTGCGGGTGGCCGTTTTTTCGTGTCTAAGAAACCGGCGAAGACGTTGTCATCATTTTCTTTTCAAAATCCCGCAAAAAACTCTCGCTTTTACCACGAAACCGTGTAAAATGGCTTTAACCCGATCATCACGATCGAAAAATAAAGGAGGCAGATTTATGGTTAATGAGACCTTACTGGTCACCATGGCCCGCCAAGCGGACTACTGCGACCCGTTAACCGCCGATCGCGCGTTGCAACTTGCACAGCGCGACGGGCAAGACGTTGGCATCACCATCACAAACACACACATGGCGATCAGCGAATCATCACTGACCATAACGCTGTCTCTGACGGCTACCGGGGATGATCAGCGCTTTCCCGCCAGCAGCGGGGATCCCTATGTTGACCTCGATATGTTCATGTATTACACTTTCGAAAAAGACCACGACGGTAATCACATGGTCGGCATGACGATTTGTCACGCCGAATGCCAAGCCCAATAAAATACCGCGATGATCGGCCACTATTGGCGGGTCATCGCGGTATTTTTGTTTGCTATGCCCGCTAATGCCGGGGCATTTTCTCCAACAAGCCATAAAACTGCCGCTTATCCGAGAAGTCTGACATATAGGCACCATTCCAACCCGCCTTGGCGCCGATCCAGGCGAGCTCATCAATTAAGCTTTCCTGCGGTTTCGGGAACGTGATCTGCCCGCTGCGAGCGGTAATACGAATGTAGTTCGTCATCCGGTTAAGGATCGCCTCTGGATTCTTGACGGTATCTAATTTGCGATAAACTTGTGCTAAAACATCCAAAATATCTAGCATTTGTCCCGACTGATCAGGCCGTTGACGCAACAAGGTGAATAGCTCCTTGATGTACTGCTTCGCGGTCGCGACAACATCTTCTGGTTTGTGATCTGCATTTGGCAGCATGACTTCGGCCACGCTTTGTAACCGCAGGCGCGCCCAACCACGCCACTCGCGCTTTTGCTTGATTCCTAATAAGAGCCGCACGTCACAGTCTAAACACGCCGCCAAGTGGACCAACATGTCCGCATCCGGATAACTGAGATCACGCTCCCACTTAGAAACTGCCTGCCGCGTGACTGCTAACTGTTCAGCCAGCTGTGCCTGCGAAAACCCCTGTGTTTCCCGTTGTGCGCGAATTGCATCACCCATCTTCAACATGACCCTCACCTCGCCTCAAGACTACGCGTCACGCCTTAATCCCGCAATGTCTGCAGGTGATTTTCCCGGCGCAACTATGCGTTTCTCGGGGATATTTCCCGGGAACAATCGCGCATTTCGCGCCCGTCCCGTGGTATCAACGTTTCTAGCACCATCGATTTTACGGTGGCACAGTTTTGACCCTTTTCAAATTATTTTGGCTCATCGGGCACCTCCTTGGAGAATATCCCGTTGAGCTTTTTTGCGACTTCAAAGTTACTGTTTGGGTAGAGATGACCGTAAGTGCCGAGTGTCGTTTCGATATCCTCATGCCCCAGACGTTCTTTAATCTGGAGTGGATTTTCACCAAGGCTGATCAACAGCGACACATGCGAGTGGCGGAGGCCGTGCACGGTAATCCGCTGAACCTTAGCGAGCGTACTGTACGTGTCCACAATATCAATGAATTGACCGTCAGAGCACGGAATCCCATTAAGTGAGAATACCCACTCGGAATTCACCATTACCGCTTGTGCGTCCTGCCACGCGCCTAAGCACGCAACGGTATCGTCATCAAGCGCCACGGTGCGGCGACTAGCGGCAGTCTTTGGCGCGGGCGTTTCAAACCAGTTGCGGTTGTGATAGTCCATCGTCTTATTGACGTTCACGGTCTTAGCTTCGAGATCAACGTCTGTCCACTTTAATGCCCGTGCTTCACCGC
>JALCQM010000060.1 GCA_022651245.1 Lactobacillus sp. | reverse complement strand
TGCAGCGCGTCATGGCGCTACCCGTCGCCTTGACAGGACTCGTGATGTTACCCGGCGGGATCGTCAACGCCTTGACCTCGGCGGTCGCCGGGCGTCTTTACGACAACCATGGCGCGAAGTGGCTCACCAGAGGCGGGTTTATCATCGCCGTCTGCGGCATCGTGCTCCTCTTGACTGCCAATGCCAATAGCAGCCTCGCCTGGGTCATTTTCGGTCATGTCACTTTGATGATCGGCGCACCGCTGGCGATGTCTCCCGCCCAAACTTACGGTCTCAATAGCCTGTCCGGTGCCCTTAACGCCGATGGGAGTGCCATTTTAAACACCTTACAGCAAATCGTCGGGGCAGTTTGTACCGCCGTCGCCACGTCACTGATCGCCGTCGGTAGTCAGCAGCATGCCGGAGTTGCGGGTTTGACTACCGGGACACACGACGGCTTCATCTTCGTGCTACTCTTGGCCATCGTGGCGCTGATCACGTCTTTTGCCATTCAGGCTCCTGCACAACGCCAGGATGCGTGACCCTAACATCAAAATAAGCGTCGGCGCTCACTGTACGTGTGAGCGCCGACGCTTATTTTTGATTTCTAATCGGCTTCGATCACCACGGTCCAGGCCTGTTTGCCTTGCGCGACCAAATCTTCTAGCCGGCTAAACAGCAAGAGCAACCAGCCAAAAGCGAGCGCAAAGGCTTGAATTTCAAACGATGTCAGGGAGGGGTAGCCAAACCACCGAAAACCAAAATTCAAGGCTAACAACGCCACCGCGATCCCGTATGATAACGTCAAAAACGCCTTGGACACTCCTGGTAACAACCAGCGACAGCCAATGATCAACCCCGCCACCAAGAAAACCAACATCCCCGCGGCTTGATCATGCAGGAGGTGGGACGCGGCATTATTGGGAAACAACCCCACACAAGCGAGGTCTAATCCCACAAGGGTTAACATCCCACGCATGAGCCACAGCCGCCGGTCATGCGGAAAAGCAGACCGTAACGCCACGAAAATCGTATCGACCAAGGCGATCATCAAAAGGGCCGACATGATTAGCGTGACATTAAATTGCCACGCGTTACTGGCCATATTCGTCCCTAAAAAGCTCAAGTTATGCTGCCACCAGCGCCGGTGGTTATTCGCGGCCATCGCGATTACCACGCCAGTCACGATCACTACGGTCAAAAGCTGGCTCAACGTTGTCGCTGTGACGGTTAATGCCGCCTCAACCATCAGGGTTGTGGCGATGCAGGTCAACACGCCAAAAATTAACGCTGCTGTGAAGCGGTCGAACGCCGCCCCCGGAAACAACTGGCCTAACAACCAAAAACCACCGATCAATGCTAAACTCAGCATCACGGCAAAGGCAACCAAGATCACCGGAAAATTACGCCAATAGATCAATGGGTGTTCCTCTGAACGGCGAGTATAAACAAAAAAGCCCGCAAACAAACACCAACCGGCGACAGACCCCAATCCGATCACAAAACTGGCCACCGAAGTGCCGCCAGAAAGTGGCAGAGTATCCAGGTGTTGCCACCACCAATACGCATACACACCGACGGCCAATCCCACTGATACGATCACAGGCCATAATAAAAACCACCGGCGCCCCGCGACTCGCTCGCGCAAGCGTGGCTGGATCACCAACTGATCATTTTTGACGCGCATCTGTAACGGTGTCTGCGCATCGACACCTAATTCCGCGCACACCGCTGCTGGTAATCGTAACTTTAACGGCGTCTGCCTTTCTGCCATGAACACCCCTCCAATTCCTCTCTATCATAACAAAAATAGTCATGACAAGTCGGCAAACGCCTGCTTTTAGCCGCCGGTACCTGATTTTGCGGCTTGACAGATATGGCGTCAGCGTTTAAAGTTACGGTAATCGAGTTCAGGAGGGTTCAGTTTATGTTAGTCATGCCAACTTACAACGTTAACTGTTGCTGTCGGATAGCGCGCCTCAAGCGATGTCCGGCCTGTTTGCATTGACTCAGTGACTGAATGAGTCCATGTTCGGGAAGCGGACTGGACTGAGGCGTGTTCACCATTTTTGGTGGCGCGCCTTTTTTTGCCCTTTTGAAAGGAGCTTGCAAATGTTGATCCACCACATCCAAGAAGCGATCGGTAACACGCCCTTGCTTGAATTACCGATCACGACCCCTAACCACGTCCATATCTACGCCAAACTCGAAATGTTCAATCCCGGTGGTAGCATCAAAGATCGCCTCGGGGAATCCCTTTTAGCCGACGGGATCCGGCGCGGCTTGATCACCAAACACACGACGATCATCGAGCCGACCGCAGGCAATACGGGCATTGGCGTCGCCTTAGCTGCACAATCACGCCAACTACCGGTAATTCTGGTGGTACCAGAAAAATTCAGCGCAGAAAAGCAGACATTGATGCAGGCGCTAGGCGCCAAACTCGTCAATACACCTTCTGCCGAAGGTATCCAAGGCGCGATCGCCAAAGCCAAGGCCTTGGCCGCTGATATTCCTGATAGTTACGTTCCCATGCAGTTTACGAATCCCGCGAATCCGGGTACTTACTTCCACACCCTAGGCCCAGAAATCAGCCACGACTTACGCGAGCCGATCGCAGCCTTCGTGGCCGGCGCCGGCAGTGGCGGGACCTTTGCCGGCGTGGCCGCTTACCTCAAAAGCCAAGACCCACGGACCCAAGTGATCGTCGTGGAACCAGAAGGCTCGATTCTCAATGGTGGCCCCGCCCATGCTCACCGCACCGAAGGCATTGGCGTCGAGTTTACGCCACCGTTTTTCGAGCACCTGCAGATTGATGACACTCTGACCATTTCCGACAATGCCGCCTTCGCTCAAGTACGCGCCTTAGCGCAACAAGCCGGCTTGCTGATCGGTAGCTCCAGCGGTGCTGCTGTCGCCGCGAGCCTACAAGTCGCGACCCGACTTCCCGCTGGAAGCAACCTCGTCACAATTTTCCCTGATAGCAGCGAACGCTACTTGAGCGAAGCAATTTATCAAGCTTAATCATTCCGTCAAATCACATCGCGCTGTCTGGCATCCGCACCTTAAAACAGCGATGGCTCTCACTCTCATTAAACGTGTTCCCCTTCGCAACGGTGCCGCATCCAAGCCTTCGCGCCGCGATCCGGCTAACGCCGAATCACATCGCGCTGCCTTGCATCCGCACCTAAAACCGCGATGGCTCTCACTCTCATAAAGGAGTTTTTTTCATGAAATTAGCAACGCAACTATTACACGGCGGTATCTCTGAAGACCCCGCCACTGGCGCGACGTCGATGCCGATTTACATGGCCTCAACATTCCATCAACAACAAATCGGCCAAGCCCCTTGGGAGTATTCGCGCACGGGCAACCCCACACGGCAAGCTGTTGAAGCTTTAGTGGCCGACATCGAACAAGGCGCCGCAGGGTTTGCCTTCGCCTCTGGTTCGGCAGCTATCACGACCGTTTTCTCGCTGTTCAACGCTGGCGACCACATCGTCGTCGGCGATGACGTCTATGGTGGCACGTTCCGGTTACTCAATCAGGTACTCAGCCGCCTAGGCATCAGTTTCACCGCCGTTGATACCCGCGATTTAACGGCAGTTGAAAATGCGATCACGCCAGCGACTAAAGCGATCTACTTGGAGACCCCAACCAACCCGCTACTACGCGTCACGGACATCCATGCGCTTGCCACGATTGCCCGCGCCCATGGCCTCCTCAGCATCATCGACAACACCTTCGCCAGCCCAGTGATCCAGCAGCCGCTCACCTTAGGCGTCGATATCGTGCTACATTCCGCTTCGAAGTACCTCGGGGGCCACTCCGATGTCATCGCTGGGGTCGTTGTCGTCAAAGATACTGAATTAGCCGAACGCATCGGCTTTTTACAAAACGCGATCGGTGCGATCTTGGCCCCACAAGAAAGCTGGCTTTTACAACGTGGGATCAAGACGCTGCAATTACGGATGCAGGCGCACTTAGCCAACACCGAGCAGCTATTCACCTTCCTCAAAGAACAGCCGGCCGTCGCTAAGCTCTACTATCCTGGTGATCCCGATAACCCTGATTACGCCATCGCCAAAAAACAAATGCATGGCTTTGGCGCGATGCTGTCGTTCGAATTGCAACCCGGACTGGACCCTAAAGTCTTCGTCGAGCACCTGCATTTGATCACCCTTGCCGAAAGCCTAGGCGCACTGGAGTCGCTGATCGAGATCCCCGCCTTAATGACCCACGGGGCGATTCCCCGAAAGATTCGCTTACAAAACGGTATTCAAGACGAGCTAATCCGCCTTTCTGTCGGTGTCGAAGACATCACCGACCTGAAAGCAGACCTCACCGCTGGTTTTAACGCTGTGATGCCATGAATATCGGCATTTTGTTATTAATGCACGACAAGTCGGCAACGATCCGCGATTTTCAGCAAGCCCTTGGCCCAGACATCCACTTACATTGGTTCACACCACAAAGCCATCCCCTCAAGCAGCCAGATGCCCAAATTCACCCATTATCGCTGACCCAGGCAATCCAAATGGACGCCTTTATCGTGACAGGGGCGCCGATCGACCGCCTTGATTTTACCGAAGTTCACTATTACCCCGAAGTCACGCAACTTTTGGATGTTTTGACCGCCGCTGAAATTCCGCAGCTCAATATCTGCTGGGGCGCGATGGCGGCGTTGCACCACCATTACGGCATCAATAAGGTTCCTTTACCAAGAAAACTGTTTGGCGCTTTTGCACACCGAATCGTTCAAGCGACACCGCTACTTGCTAACTTACCTAACGGCTTTTTGGCGCCGCACGCACGCTACGTCGATATCCCAGCAGCCGCGTTGATCGCAGAGCCTGCGCTAACGCTCAACGCCACCACTACCGACGGTCACCCGTTATTGGCAACTGCTAACGCTGGGCAAGTGGTTTACTTATTTGCCCACCTCGAATACCGCCGCATCGGCTTATGGCAAGAACATCTCCGCGAAGATAGTGGGCCGCTGCCACTGCATGACACCTGGTCGTGGCAAACGACGCAAGAAACCTTCTTTACCCATTGGCTGACCATCGTCAAGTGACGACCACCGCCGCTGGTTAAGGGCAACGCCCACTATCAGCTATTCGTGGAGCCTGCCAAACAATACGGCAGGCTAGTTACCTATAGACCGCCAACGGGGGCCACCATTTACCAACACCTCTAAATAATCACCAAAAAAATAAGCGCAAAGCCGAAAATTCGACTCTGCGCCTATTTTAGTCTTCTCAGCCTCCAAGGTAAGCCTTTTGGACAGCTGGATCAGCTAAGAGGTCTTTACCGCTACCACTAAGCTTAACGGTACCACTCGCAATAACATAACCGCGGTTAGCGATCTGCAAGGCTTGCAGCGCGTTTTGTTCGATCAACAAAACAGTCGTGCCTTGGCCATTGATCATCTTGATGATATCGAAGATCTTTTGAATGTAGATCGGTGCCAGTCCCATGGACGGTTCATCCAGCAACAATAGCTTCGGACGCGCCATCAAGGCCCGGCCCATCGCTAGCATCTGCTGCTCCCCCCCAGATAAGGTGGCCGCATCTTGATTACGGCGTTCCTTCAAGACTGGAAATTGGTCAAAAACATTGGCCAAAACATCTTGTTGTTCGTTACGAGGCACCAGATATGCCCCCATCTTCAAGTTCTCCATTGTAGACAACCCAGCGAAAATCCGGCGACCTTCTGGTACCTGCGCGATCCCAGCACCGACGATCCGCGAAGCTGACAGGTGCGTCAAGCCACGGTTTTCGTAGACAATATTACCCGCGCTAGGCCGCAAAAGACCCGACACCGCCTTGACGATCGTCGACTTGCCGGCCCCGTTAGAGCCGATCAGCGTGACAATTTCACCATCTTGTACGTCAAAATCGACCCCTCGTACTGCCTGGATCGCGCCATAATTGACCTTTAATCCGGTTACCTCAAGCATGGACGCCACCCCCTAAGTACGCGGTGATGACCGCATCGTTATTCTGAATTTCGGCTGGTGTTCCTTCAGCGATCAACTTCCCATGTTCCAAGACATAGATGCGCTCGGCCAAATTCATCACCAGCGACATATCGTGTTCGATCAAAACGACCGTTAGCCCGAACTCACTTTGGAGTCGCCGGATCAAAGCCGTGAGATCAGCTGTCTCTTCCGGATTCATCCCAGCAGCTGGTTCATCCAAAAAGATCAGCTTAGGATCGCTAGCCACAGCCCGCGCAATCTCGACACGCCGTTGCGTCCCATACGGTAGGTTAGCCGTGATGGTATCCCCAACTGCTGATAAGTCCAGTTTAGCCAAGATTTCATCGGTCCAGCCATTGACTAAGGCTTCCTTTTTCGTAAAGGTCGGTAGTCGTAAGATGCTCGAGACGAAATCTTCTTTATACCGGTGCGTCATCGCAGCCTGCAAATTCTCACGGACAGACAGTTGATGAAACAAGCGGATATTTTGGAACGTCCGGGCGATCCCCATTTTGGCCACTTGGTATGGCTTCTTTTTGTCCAGCGACACGCCGTTGAAAGTCACGGTGCCTTCTGTGGCTGGGCTGACCCCAGTCAAGGCGTTGAACAGCGTCGTTTTCCCCGCCCCATTAGGACCGATCAAGGCAACCAGTTCGCCTTCTTCAACGTGCAAACTAACATCTTCGACCGCCTTGAGACCGCCGAAGATCTTGGAGACATGCTCCACTTGTAAAAGGCTACTCATGCGGCATCCTCCTTCTTATGGCGATTCAAAACACGGGCAAACGAGAATTCGTAGCGCCCTAACAAGCCACTTGGCTTAAAGACCATGATCACGATCAAGGCAACCGCGTAGATCACCATCCGTAAGGTCCCGAAGCTTTGAAGAACCGTATCCAAGACTCCTAAAACGATCGCCGCTAAGAAGGTCCCGGTCATCGAGCCGACCCCGCCGAGGACCACAATGATCAACAACGCGATCGAGTTCATGATCCCAAAATCACTTGGGGCGATGGTTTGAATGTAACTGGCATGCAGTGACCCGCCGATCGCAGCAGTTGCGGCCCCGAGAACAAAAGCCGCCAGTTTCCACTTCGTCGGATTGACCCCGACAGCTTCGGCGGCGATCTCGTCATCGCGAATCGCTTGGATCGCACGACCAGCGCGGGAATGAGCGAAGTTAACGATCACGATCGTCGTCACGCAGACGAGGGCATACACCACTGGCCAAGTCGCAAATTGCGGAATGTTGAAAAGTCCCGCAGCCCCGTTCGTGATTTTCATGTTGTTGATCACCACACGGATGATTTCTGCCGCACCCATTGTCGCGATCGCCAGATAGTCCCCTGACAGCCGCAAAGTCGGGACGCCGACAATGATTGCCGCGATGATCGCAATGACGATCCCGACAATAATCGAGCCGATGAAACCTCCGACTGTCGGCACCGTTTGAAGAATGATCCCGGTCGCGTATGCGCCGATCGCCATGAACCCAGCATGGCCGAGTGAGAACTGGCCGGAAAACCCAATGATCAAGTTCAAGCCGGTAGCCAGAATAATATTGATCCCGATGGTCACTAACATGTTTTCGATGAAGCTATCGATCACACCGACATAAACGAGGAGGTTGATCACCACGAAGCCGATGATCATCACAAGCAGCCACAAGCTGTTCGCTTGGAGTTTCTTTTTGGTCATATGCTTACACCTTCTCCTTCACGTTTTTGCCTAGTAACCCCGCCGGTAACACGATCAAGATCAAGATCAAGACCACGTACACCGCCGCGTCTTTGTACGCTGACAAGCCAATCGCTTGCACGCCAGTTTCCAGCAATCCAATCAAGAACCCACCGATCGCGGCCCCTGGCACGGAACCGATGCCACCAACAACAGCGGCAACGAACGCCTTGATCCCAGGCGTCATCCCCATCAGTGGATCGATCGAGTTATAGTACAACCCGATCAAGACGCCCGCGGCACCTGCTAACGCAGAGCCTAAACCGAACGTGAACGAAATGACGTGGTCAGGATTGATCCCGACCAAAGCGGCCGCTTCTTGATCCACGGCGACAGCGCGCATCGCCGTCCCCATTTTTGTCTTTTGAATAATCAGTTGTAACAACACCATCAAAATGATCGCGGTCACTAAGATCAGCAGTTGAATATTCGAAATACTGATCCCAAAAGCGGTGTAATTATGTTGCTGCACCACCTGGGGAAAGTTACGCGTGTTCGCACCGAAGAGGTAAGACATCCCGTTTTCCAGGAAATATGATACCCCGATCGCGGTGATCAACGCCGTGATCCGTGGCGAATTCCGCAGTGGCCGATAAGCAAGATATTCGATCAGCATCCCGGCAAAAGCGGTCACGATCATCGCCGAAAGCAACGCGACGATGAAGTCGACATGGTACTTGTTAATGATGAAATAACCCCAAAACGCCCCGAGCATGTAGACATCCCCGTGCGCAAAGTTGATCAGTTTGATAATGCCATAAACCATGGTGTATCCCAGTGCTAACAGCGCATAGATACTCCCGAGGGATAAGCCATTAATGATTTGTTGCATCGCTGTGTGCAAGAGCTCGCCTCCTTTTTCCAAATAAGCGCAATAGCAGGCGCCAAATTACACGCCTGCTATCGTCAATGATTATTTAACGGTCGTGGCAGATACGGCCTTACCGTTAACCAGTTTTTCAACAGAAATTGTCTTTTCTGGATTGTGCTTAGAATCAATCGTCATTGTTCCTGTTACCCCTTTAAGGTCCTTCACTTTGGCCAGCGCCTTGGCGATATCAACAGAGTTCGTCGATTTCGCATCCACGATTGCTTGCTTGATCAAGTAAACTGAATCGAAGCCCAATGCGTTGAAAGCCGATGCCGTTTCGCCATACTTCGCCTTGTAAGCGTCAAGGAAGTTCGCCACGGTCTTATCCGTCTTAGCCGATAAGGTTGAAAACGGTGTGGTGTAGTACACGTCGGTCACATTCTTAGCACCGGCGATCTTGGTCAAGCTTGGATCCATCATCCCATCGCCACCAACGATCGGCGTGTTAATGCCCATTTGTCGTGCTTGCTTGATGATCAAGCCAATTTCAGTGTAATAACCTGGGATGTACAAAGCATCAAAGCCTTTATTCTTCAGAGAGGTCAACACCGCGTTGAAGTCTTTATCGCCAGCCTGGAAGTATTGCGTCGCCACAACGGTTCCTTGATACTCCTTCTTAAACGCAGCTGCTAGGCCCTTACCATAATCGTTAGAGTTATCAGCAAGGATCGCCACCTTCTTCGCCTTCAAGGTGTCATCGACGAAGTTCGCCGCCTTGGTACCTTGGAAGTCATCGGTGAAAGCCGTCCGGAACGCATATGGCTGAACTTTACCACTCTTTTGTAAGGTGTACGCAGCAGCGGTCGCCGATGGTGAAACCTGAGCAACGCTCGCTTTCGTCGCGTTAGACAGCGCTGCAGTGGCCGCGTTCGTCGTCGCAGGACCAATTAATGCCGAAACTTTTTCCTTACTGGTCAACTGCGCCGCGATCGAAGCCGCGGTCGATGTCGCCGTTTTGTTGTCTTGGGTGACAGTCTTGAACTTGTAAGTCTTCTTGCCAACCTTCACGCCACCGTCCTTGTTGATTTCAGAAACGGCTAAGTTGATCCCGTTGTTGACTTGTTCCCCGTAGCCACCACCGACACCAGACAGTTCGATGTTGACCCCTAACTTGATCGTACTGCCGCTAGCGGTATTGCCCTTGTTAGCCGCACTCGCGCCACAACCCGCCAGAACCGCAAACGCTGCAGCAACTGCGCTAAGCACAGCCACTCGTTTCATCATTGACTTTTTCATCAATATCCCTCTTCTTTCATTACCTAAGTCGTCAACCCACGCCCATGGCCGACACCCCGGCCGAATTTATACTTGGGTTCTAGTCTTAGCTGAATGTTTTAATAATAATGGGGATATTATTAAAAGTCAATAAGTTTCTCACATTAGATTCAAATTTTAGTTCCATCAGAAACCGCGAGTACTGGCGAAAACGTCGCGGATGAGGTTCTCATCGTTTTAACAGATTACTTGACGGCTGTCGCGCTTGTCACTTTACCATTCGTCAGCTGTTCAACGACGATCGGCTTTTCTGGATCATGGTTCTTATCGACAGAAGTCGTTCCGGTGACCGCTGGCATGTCCTTGATTTTGGCTAATGCCTTAGCAACCTTGACCGAGTTGGTCGACTTGCTGTCTTCGATCGCTTGTTTGATCATCAGCACAGAATCGTAAGCTAGCGCAGAGAAAGTCGGAGCGTCTTCGTGATAGGTCTTCTTAAAATCAGTCATGAACTTCTTAGCCACCGCGTTGGTATCCCCGGCCTTTGTCGAGAATGGCGTGGTGTAGTACACGTTCGTTGCGTTGGCGTTGCTGGCGATTTGCGCCAGTTTCGGATCCGCCATGCCATCGGACCCGATGATCGGCACGGTGACACCGGCTTGACGCGCTTGCTTAATGATCAGCCCTAATTCGGAATAGTAACCCGGTGCATAAATCGCATCAACCTTCTTATTCTTAATGCTGGTGATCAAGGCGTTAAAGTCCTTGTCGCCTTCAGAGAAATACTGGGTCGACTTAATATCGCCGGTGTACGCCTTCTTGAACGCCTTGGCTAACCCCGTCCCGTAATCACTAGAATTATCTGCTAAAACCGCCACGCTTTTGGCTTTCAGTGTGTCATTAGCGAAATGCGCTGCGGTTTCCCCTTGCAGGTCATTGTTGAAGCAAGCACGAAAGACGTAGGTTTGCACCTTCCCGTTCTTTTGCAGCGTGTAATCCGGATCCGTCGCTGACGGGCTAACGGACGGGACATACGCCTTGGTGATGTTTGGAATCGCCGCAGTGCCATCATTGGTTGTCGCTGGCCCAACGATCGCAGTCACCTTATCTTTCGTTGCTAACTGTGCTGCCACGGAAGCAGAGCCTGAAGTCGTTGATTTATTATCTTGGACCACGGTTTTGATCTTCATTTTCTTGTCGCCGACCTTAACGCCACCATCCGCGTTGATCTGCTTAACCGCCAAATCGAAGCCCTGCTTCATCTGATTCCCGTAACCGGCAGCGGCGCCAGAAAGCTCCATATTCATCCCGATCTTGATTGTGTTACCAGAAGCTTCATTTCCTTTAGTGCCTGAGTTCTTAGCCGTACACCCGGCCATGACCATGATTGTAGCAACAGTCGCTGCAGCCCCGATGATTTTCGTCATTGTGTTTGTCATAAGTAGTCTTCCCCTTTTTTTCATCTGTGGCAACCCGGGCGCGCTTCCGGATTGTCAGACATTAAAAATGGCCTCATCCCTTATCGGATGAGGCCAATCATCTAGTGGTATGATGAGCCCCATCGTCAAAGCAAAATCAGGGCTCAACTTTTCAACCAGCAGCGCTAGTCGATCGTCGGGTCCTGATACTTCAACAACAAGGCCAAAGCTTGGCGGGTGGATACACCCAGTGCAAATTGTTTAGTCATGATGTATCCCCCTTTCAAGATTAATGATTAATTAGAATTTACGTCTTATCCTCTTAATTGTCAACCTTAAATCGAAAAATAAATTTGTAGAGCTTCGCAGCCGAACTCGCTATACTAGAAACCAATGCGGTATTTCACCGTTGATGGAGGAAACAAAATGGCTAAAACAGCGCGTCAAGCTGCACTCCAAGCCGCCTGCGGGACAACCATGTGGGGCGTTGGCGGCGTCTTAAGTAATGTGATCTTCAACACCAGCACCGCCAGCCCGGCCTGGCTCGTCAGTATGCGCTTGACTGGGCTGGCATCGCTATGATCATCTACAGTCTAGTGACACACCGACCGCTAGTGCGGGTTTGGCAACAACGACCAAGTGCGATTCGCTTGCTGTTTTTCGGGGTCGTGGGAGTCGCCTTGGCACAGTTCACCTACTTATTGGCCATTTTTCACGGTAACGCTGCAATCGCCACGATCATGTTATCCCTAGTACCCGCGATGATCACCGTTGTCACCTGTATCCGTGCCCGCACAGCGCCTAATCTGATCGATACACTGGCCATTATTCTTGCGTTGTTCGGGGTTTTCCTGCTCGTGACCAATGGCCACCTCACCCAACTCCACGTCGCCCCCATCGCGATTTTCTGGGGTTTACTGGCGGCTATTACCGGGGCAGCATATACCATGCTTCCTCGACCGCTATTACGCCGTGAACCGCCACTGGCCATTGTCGGCTGGGGATTAATTATCGGTGCGCTACTCATGAACAGCATCGCGCCAGTATGGCACATTCCCAAGGGCCTCACCCCCTGGACTTGGGCCGCAGTGTTTTTCATCGTCTTCGGGGCAACCTTCTTGGCTTACATCCTATACGTTTCGAGCCTGAAAGTTTTGCGACCAGCGATTGCTAGTATGATCGGCAACCTTGAACCCTTGACCGCGACGATCCTCTCTATCTTGTTTCTCTCTTTAGGTTTTCACACGTTACAGTTGGTTGGTATCGTCTTAGTTCTTAGCGCTGTTTTTATGATGAGTCGGACCCCAAAGAAAAAGCGTTAGCAAAAAAACCTGTCATCGCACCAAAATCCTGCACAAAAAAGCCGCACTTCCGAAGAAGTGCGACTTTTTTGTGCAGTATCCGCCATAGCGGGTAAGGTCATCTCGGCTCCACAACCTGTGACCACTGGCCCCGAAATCCGTCGGGTGGTAATTCATGCCTACCAGCTGCGCTTTCACCCAAAAAGTGGGTTACTCGACTCATCGCATGAGACTATCATACCACGTCCGCTGCGATTGGCCAAACCACTCACGCTCGCCGGTAGGTTTGCTCAGCCAACAATTGCGCCAACATAAACCCAACCGCGATCGCCCCCGCCACCATTGCCACGCGCACCGTCAGCCTAGAGGCCTCAGTGACCTGACCGAGCACCAAGGCGCGAACCGCCTGATAGGCCGTCGCCCCAGGCACTAACGGTACTAAGCCTGGGATATTGAAGATGATCACCGGCATCTTTTTGAGGCGCGAAAAAATCATGCCACATAACCCGATTGCAAAAGCACCTAATAAATTCGCCAGCATGCGGCCGACATCTAGGTCATAAAGCAATACCCAGTAAACAAGCCAGCCAATGGCGCCAGCCCAACCTGCCAAATTTAGGGCCTTGCGCGGTACATTGATGATAATCGCAAAAGCGACAGTGGACAGGTAACTGAAGCTGATCTGGATCAGTAACTGTATCCCATATGGCATAATGTCCCCCTAGAAAAACCGAAAAATCACCGCGATACCGACCCCGATCGCCGCTGCACTGAGTAGCGCTTCCATCCCGCGCGCAATCCCTGACAAGAGGTGTCCTGCCAGCATATCCCGAATCGAATTCGTGATTGCAACGCCTGGGACCAGCGGCATTACGGCACCAATAATAACGTTATCGAGGTTTTGGCCCAGACCTAGCCTGATTCCTGACCAAGCGCTAAAGCCGACCACAAAGGCCCCTATTAGCTCGCTAATGAATCGCACTCGCGTCAACGAACTCAACTTGCCATAAACCGCATATCCCAGTGCGCCGACCACTGCCGCTAACGGCATATCAACCCAGTCATAAGTTTGTGCAAACACGACCATCAATGTGGTACTACAAACCGCAGCCGCAATAACTTGCAACCAAAACGGGAAAAACGGCGTATGTTGGTCCAGTCGTTGTAAGGCGCGGTGTAAACCAGACAACGTAATGGCTTGCGTCGCAAACTCTCGTGATAACTGATTCACTTGCGCAACCTTTTCCATATCGATAGAGCGCCGATCGACCGGATTTAATTTGACCATTGGCGTCTCTTCTAAGCCAATAAATAACCCTGTTGGCGTTGTAAACACTAAGGCATTCTTAGCACCACCATTTTGAGCGATCCGACGCATCGTATCATCGACACGATACATTTCCGATCCCCCTTCGATCATGATCCGTCCCGCTAACAAACAGGTTTTTAGTAATTCATCATTTTGCATCACTGGGCCTTAACACCTTTTCAAGATGTTCTTTCAGTTTAGCCTTAGGATAAGCGCCCACAATTTTTTCGTAAGGAGTGCCATCACGGTAAATGATCATCGCCGGAATACTTTGAATACCGAACTGCTCAGCAATACGCTTATCCTCATCAATATTCATCGTCACCACGCGCAGTGGCAATTCCGCTTCAAGCGCTGCCATGATTGGGCTCATAATTTTACACGGACCACACCAAGGCGCCCACAATTCCAAAACGACGACGCCTGAACGAATTTTCTCCGGCAAGGTCGTCGCTGTCACTGCCATCGTCATTATCTTCACCTCGCATTGATTGTACCATCTTTAATAACCAACAAAAAAGGCCAGTCAACTGACTGGTCTTATCTTAGCGTGGCGACTTCCTACCCTCGCAGGCAGTTGCCCACCAACTACTCTCGGCGTAGAGAAGCTTAACTTCTGTGTTCGGCATGGGAACAGGTGTATCCTTCT
>JALCQM010000059.1 GCA_022651245.1 Lactobacillus sp. | reverse complement strand
CTTTCTTGTGGAACTTTGGGATGCCGGTGGCATGGACTTTGCGAAACATGTTCCAACTGGCACGATAGAAATTCAGCGTCGCATAAAACATCATCGCATCTAAGCGTTTGTTCTTATCCAGCCACTTAAAGCGGCGTTTTAAATGGGTGGGGTTGGCTAGCTGCGCCCCAATCACCTGCAGTCGCGTCGCAACGGATTCGAGCGGTTGTCCAAACCAATCGGGATTATGCGAACAAGCTTGATTTTGAAGCAAACTCTTCTCTAACCGGCGTAAGTGCCATGCCTCTCGGCCCAAAGCCACGAACTCGTTGTAGACAAAACGGGCAGCGTCAGAATTGTGGCGTATCGTGGCCTTTTGATCGGCACTGGGGAACGCCACGAGCTTGATGCCAAAGTGGTAAGCGAGTTTGGCAAAGCCTGGTTTCTTACTTGGATGAGCGGACTTAGCTTGCATTGTCACGTCACCTCCTTTCGTATCTAGAATATAGCAAACGTATGTTCGTTATTCAATCTAAAAGCGCTTAATTTAAAAAAATTTAGGTTTAAAAAAGCCCTGCCTTAGCGCCAATTCCTCTCGGCAATCAATTACCGAGTTTCCTTGGCTGGCAGGGTATATGAAGAAATTCGGCATCCGCCAAGACAGACCCAAATTTAACCATAGCCGTTAAAATAGCGCTCTCATCTCGGTGAAATCATGCTACACTTAAGTTTCTAAGCTAACCTGAGGAGGATGACAATGAAAATTTGTGCCTTCGGGGTGCGCGGCGACGAGGTGCCTTACTTCCAAAGTTGGGCCGCGCACACCGACAATACGGTGACGCTACACACCGATTATCTCACCGAACAGACTCTGCCATTAGCCGCAGGGTACGATGGGATGACTTGTTTCCAGACGGTTCCTTATGCCAGCACTATCTTTACGGGGATGCAGCGCCTGCACGTGCCTTTTTTAGCGCTGCGTAATGCAGGCTTTGAAAATGTCGACCTGCCTGCCGCCCAAGCGCATGCCATCCGGGTCAGTTACGTTCCGGCCTACTCGCCACGGGCGATTGCAGAGTTTGCGGTGATGAGCATGCTTTACCTGTTGCGACAAGCCGGGGCGGTGCAAACTGCCCTCCACGACGCCGACTACCCGCTGGCCAAAACCTTTATCGGCCGCGAACTAGGCGACTTAACGGTCGGGGTCGTCGGCTCCGGGCGTATCGGTCAGGCCGTCATTCGGATCCTGAACGGGTTTGGCGCCCGCGTCTTGATCACCGATAGCCACCTACCAGAAGCCCGCGACCTTTCTTTTACTCCTGTCAGCTTCACTGAATTGCTGCGGCAAAGTGACATCTTGACCCTACACATCCCCGGCGACCCTGCCAACGACAACCTGCTCAACGAAGCCGCCTTCGCCAAGATGAAGGCTGGCACGCTGATCGTCAACACGGCCCGGCCTAACCTGATCGACACCGCCGCCATGCTGATGCACTTACGCAGCGGGAAACTAGGTGGCGTCGCGATCGATACCTTCGAGCATGAGGCTGACGATCTTTTGCAACTCGCAAAAGGCGAAACCTTCACCGACCCATTATGGGACGAACTATTGGCGATGCCTAACGTGATGTTGTCCCCCCACATTGCCTATTACACCGACACCGCGGTGCGCAACATGGTGGTCCAGTCCTTAGACAGCCTCATCGCCTTTCATCAAGGCGCTTCGGTTGCGACGGAACTGACCTAAAAAAGCGCAAACTAATAGCCGCATCCAGTAAACTTTGGCGAGTTTTATTGCGGCTAATGAGTTTGCTATAAATTAAGCCACCGCGATTAAGCGGGTGCGGCGTCACCGGCGACGGTGGCGCTTTTTGCTATTCTTATTCTACCACGATGGCAGAAGGCGGCACAAGCGAAACCAAAGCCGCTGTGGCTGACCCAAAAAAGGGCCGAATAGTGACTTCTCCGCCCTCTTGGCGAACAATGGCCTGACATTTACAAACCGCTAAAAAAAGCAAAACCAAACAGGAACCAATAGAGCGCGCCTAACACCACACCAGCACCTAATAAGCTTAGCCCCCACCGCCAGCGCCGGGGTAAGCGGGCTTTAAAACCGGAAACGAGCATGACGCCACCGGTCACTAGCAACAAGCCGGTAACCACCAGCCATGACCCGATCAAACGACTCATTCTCCTCACCTTTTCTAGCCATAACCTCGCTGTACTCGTCTTGCGCGCGCCATGACCTTTTCATCAGACTATTTCGTCGGTAAAACCACCTTGTCACTGATCCCAAGCTGGTCATCCAACGTGTACACAATCGGTTGCGCGTTAGCGACTTCGACGTGATCGATCTCCGCATCGGAAATGTTTTCTAAGTATTTGATCAATGCCCGCAACGTCGATCCGTGAGCGACCACAAGCTGATCTTGACCTGCCAATAGGCGCGGTGCGAGTTCGTCGACCCAATACGGGACTAAGCGAGCGACCGCATCCGCCAAGCTTTCGCCGCGCGGGACAATGCTGGCCGGATACCCCCGATAGCGGCGCGAGCGCGTCGGTTGGACCAGCAACGGGGGCTTAGCGGTGAAGCTGCGCCGCCAAGCTGCGACCTGCGCTTTGCCGAACAGCTCCCGAGTCAGGTCCTTGTTGATCCCACGCAGCGCACCATAATGCCGCTCGTTGAGTCGCCAGGACTTCGTGATCGGCAACCAATTCGCTGCTAAGGCATCCTGCACGAGATAAGCCGTCATGATCGCCCGCTGCAATAGCGAGGTGTGCACGTGCATCACCTGCAACTCTGCTTGTGCCAAGGCGGCCCCGGCTGCTTGCGCCTGTTGAACGCCGCGTGCTGTCAGTGGGACATCTGACCACCCGGTATACGTATTCGAGAAGTTTGCGGCGCTTTCACCGTGCCGCAATAGAATCAATTTGACCATGCTACGCCAACCTCCAGTATCCGTCCAGTATACCATTGTCCCTTCGGCAACGTGAACCTGACGGTAATGTCCCTTTCGGTAAAAATTCTCATGAAATTCTCAAAAATGACTAGAAAATGAGATTACAATTAGATATACTTAATGCAATTTCACTTTACCGAAGGGAGGACACGCTATGCGCATTCGCGTTCCCGGCGTCATCACATCTCGCTCACCATTAGGGCAGAACCTGGCGATCGCCGTCGATGCCGCCATTACCGTCAGCATCGAAGAAGAAAGTCTCGAATGGGAGGTCGGCCATTCAGACCCACGCTTACCCCACGACCAAAATAATGAAATTGTGGCAGTGGCGGACGCCACGGCGCCGTGGTTGTTACCGCACCGCCTGCAAGTCACCTCGACGTTACCGCTCAGCCAGGGACTCGGCAGCTCTAACGCCGCTGCATTGGCAGGTATTTTACTGGCCAACCAACTGGCCGACTTGCACCTGACGACCGCGGAGATCCAAGAACAGGCCATGCGCTTTGAACCGTATCCTGCCGCCTTAGCCGCCGCGATCCATGGCGGCTGTCAGTATCGTGACCCGACGAGTGGCATGATCACCACGCACCACCTAGCGCCGCTGCAATGGTTCATCTACTCGCCGACCCAATTCGTCGAAGCCAGCGTCCCACGCGTTTTCACCAATCAAACGACCACGGCGGCGGACTACGCCCATTTACTCACCGCATTAGAAAATGGTGACGATGCTTGGCTTCGCCACCATTTTCCCATCGAGCCCTTGCGCAGCCAAGTCACTCCCGAGTACTTTCCCCAAGCCGAGATGATCAGCCGTGCCGTGCGCCAGTGTGGCGGTTACGGGTGCTTCATGGCCGGCAACGGCCCGGCGATCGTTTGCCTCGCGCCGGTTACGAACACTCGCTTCGAAGCGCTTTTGCGGCAACAATTGACTTCTGGCGATCTGTTGCAACTACATATTCAAGACGTCGGCGCTGTCGTCTCGTAAAAAGCACAGCCCCTACCTCCCGAAAATGGTTGGCAGGGGACTGTGCTTTTTTCGCACTACTTGTCGTCATCAACGATATCGTTGACTTTCTTGGCAATCTTTTGCTTGCCTTCTTCAACCTTTTCTTCGGCCTTACCCTTTGCTTGCCGGGCCTTGCCTTTCGCCTCTAACTTCTCGTCGTTGAGTAACTTACCACCGGCTTCTTGCACCTTACCAAGTGCTTTGTCCTTGGCTCCCTTAAGGTCTGCCATTTCATCACTCCTTTCGGTATATCCTAAGCATAACGGAATCGGCGTGCAAAATGCCAATTAGAAGCCTTGCACAACAAAAAAAACGCCGCAGTCTGCGGCGTTAGCACTTACTTCTTTTCTTCTGGCTTCGGTGGAATGACGGCCTTGCCGCCTTTGAGGATGTGCTTATAGTTGACGACGGTCTTATGCTTGAGATCTTCGACCATCATCGCGTCCGCTTCATCAAAGCTGTCGATGGTCATCATCGCAGCATTGGTGTACAGCTTCTCCACGGTCCCCTTGAAACTCAACGGCACATTAGCACTTTTACGAACGGTGACCTTATCACCGACGGCGATTTCTTGTCCCAAAAACGGTCCCTCCTTGTGTGGTGTTGTCCAATTATACCACATTTTGTGGGGTCACGGCAGTAGGATCATCCCCGATACGCGCAGGCGTCATGGTGTCAAAACTGATCACGACGCGTTGCAACAACTCCCGTGCGTTCAACTTGTCCTTAGGGTGATGGGCCAGGATCTTCACGAGCGCTGAACGCTCATAGTGCTTCTCGATCTGGCCAACAAAAGGGTGTTCCATGTTGCCATTTGCAAGGCACGAAACGATCGTACCCACTGGTAATAACGTCATACACTTGGCCTCCCTTGGGGTTTGACCTAAGTGTACCAAGACGACCGCACAACATGCACGTCTGCCGCTTCAGGCGCGGACTTGGCCGTCGCCTAGGATCTGATACTTGATCGTCGTCAACTGTGCCAATCCCATTGGACCACGGGCGTGTAGCTTTTGCGTCGAAATCCCGATCTCAGCACCGAAGCCAAACTCGAAGCCATCAGTGAAGCGTGTCGAGGCATTCACATAGACGCAAGCCGCGTCGATCTCACGTAAAAACTTTTGGCTGGCCGCGTAATCTGCCGTCACGATCGCCTCGGAGTGCTTCGTATTGTGTGCGTTGATGTGCGCGATCGCCGCCTCTTCGGACGCCACGACTTTGACTGCCATGATCAAGTCGTTGTATTCCGTATCCCAATCAGCGTCTGTCGCCACCAGCATATCCGGCACGAGCGCCCGCGCTGCCTCATCCCCGCGCAATTCTACCCCATGGTCGCGCAAGGCCTGTGCCAACGAAGGTAAAAAGGCTGCGGCCACGTCTTGGTGGATCAACAGCTTTTCGGCCGCATTGCAGACGCTTGGGCGTTGGACCTTCGCGTTGACGGTGATCGCAATTGCCATTTGGAGATCAGCCGCTTGGTCGACATAGATATGACAGTTACCCGCCCCGGTTTCGATCACCGGCACCGTCGCATTTTTCACCACGGTTTGAATCAAACCCGCACCACCGCGTGGAATCAACACATCAATATAGTCATTGAGGTGCATCATCTCGTTAGCAATTTCGTGGCTGGGATCGGTGATCAACTGAACTGCCGCAGCCGGTAAGTCCACTGCGACCAGCGCCTGCTGCAAAACCTGCGCTAGCGCTTGGTTAGACGCTAAGGCCTCGCGCCCACCGCGCAAGATCACCGCGTTGCCTGACTTCAGCGTCAGCCCGGCAGCATCGACCGTGACGTTCGGCCGCGCCTCATAGATCATGCCCACCACGCCAAGCGGCACCCGCTGCTGAATGATCAGCAAACCCGCTTCATTACGCCAAGCCTGATCGGCATGGGCCGTCGGATCTGCAAGGCCCGCCACTTGGCGCAAGCCAGTCGCCATATCGGCGATCCGCGCCGGCGTCAACAACAACCGGTCCGTAAACTTGGATTCTTTGGCCTGCGCAGCCGCCATATCCTGCGCATTAGCAGCCAAGATCGTCTCTTCTTGCGCCACCAAAGCATCCGCCATCGCATTCAAAGCACGATTCTTCGTCGCGTTGTCTAACTGAGCAAGAGTCTTAGCCGCATCCTGAGCGGCCTGACCCATCATAATCAAATCCTGCGTATCCATGAGACATCCTCCTTTTGAGAGCGTGAGCCAAGACGATTTTAGGTGAGTGGACAAGCCAGCGTGGCACGATGCGGCGTCAGCCGGAGCGGGACGCGATGGCTTGTCCGCCTCACCGTTGTCTTGGGGAACGCGTTTAGAGCGCGAACCCGCACGGGCTTAGGTGGGTGGCTAAGATGGCGCGGTGGCAAGCGACGTTAGTCGGTGGCCATCGCGACGGCTTAGACGCACCACCGTTGTGCGGGTGAGCGCGTTGAGAGCGTGAGCCAAGACGAACTTAGGGGCGTGTGTAAACCAGCGTGGTGGTGGGTGGCGTCAGCCACACGCCGACGCGATGGCTTACACGCAGCCCCGTTGTCTTGGGGAGCGCGATTAGAGCGTGAGCCAAGACGAACTTAAGCGCGTAGCCCTGCCAACAGACCATCTAGCTTACTGCGCCGCCGACACCGGCCGGCCAAACCACGTCCCGACCGTTTCACCGGCGACAACCTTCAAGATCACCCGCGGATCGGCACCGCTGCATAACACCATCTGCTTACCCGCTTGCATCATGGTCTTGGCCGCCTTGAGCTTGGTCACCATCCCCCCTGTACCAAAACGCGTGCTGGTGCCGCCGGCGGCTGCCAAGACGTCTTGGCTGAGGTGCGTGATAGCGTCGAGCTTCTTGGCTTCGGCGTGCTTGTGGGGATCGGCATCATACAACCCGTCGATATCGGACAAGACCACCAACAAATCCGCACCGATACGCGAGGCCACCAAGGCGGACAACTGGTCGTTATCCCCGAAGGTCGTACGGTGGTCCATTTCGTCGACGGCGACCGTATCGTTTTCGTTGATGATCGGAATGATACTTTGGGCGAGCAAGGTTTCCAACGTATCCAAAACGTGTTGCCGGCTGATAGGGTAATCGAAGGTATCGTGGGTCAAAAGCATCTGGCCAACCTGTGTGTCGTAATCGCTGAACCGCTGGATATACAACCGCAATAGCTCGCCTTGTCCGACTGCTGCGATCGCTTGTTGAGCTGCGATCTCAGCAGGGCGCTCAGGCAAGTGCAGCTTATCCAGCCCGACGCCGATCGCGCCACTGGAGACCAAGACGACCTCGAAGCCTTGATTATTCATCGCGGCCAGCGTGTACGCCAACCGGTCGATGGTTTGTAAGTTGACCTTACCGTTGCGGTGGATCAGACTACTCGTCCCGATCTTCACCACAATGCGGTGACAATGCTGCAAATTGCGGATCATGCTATCCTCCTACTGAACCTCTACCAACAAATCGTCGACGAACCCAAAAAGCGCAACTTCGGCCGAGGCACCCTATCCGGGCGGTACCATCCTCGTTCGAAGCTGCGCTTCACACTTTTTGCATTACCTATTCAGTTCGCCGACCACGGCTAGGATTCGAGCACCATGATGAATTCTCAGCAAGCATCCATCTCTCTGTGAGGCTCTACTATGCCCGTGTGATTTAAGCACACTATATTTTAATTAGCAGCCGTTGTCAATACCCCAGTGCCGTCTGCGGTGAACTTTCACCAATCAGTACAAAAAATAGACTCGTCACCGACCACCACGAACCTATTTCTTTTAGCCGCCACAATTTTTTTGCGTCAGCCCCTTGACACGCTCCTCTAATCATATTAAAGTGTCATTAAATTACAATGAATAATCAGCAATGAAGGGCGAGAGTAATTGTGAGCGACGCCAAAGAGAGGTCCCATAGTGGTGGAAGGGGCTGCGCACACAACAAAGAAAGTAGGCCCGAAGCTATCGGTGCGAGGAGTGCCGATTGGGTGCCACCATTATTTGGCCAACGGATAGGCCTTATGCTGTCCGCAGAGGCTGACTTCAGTCAGCAAAATCAAGGTGGTACCGCGCTGAAGCGCCCTTGCGAATTCTATTCGCTAAGGCGCTTTTTTTGTCGCTTAATTCAAGGAGGTCCTTGCTCATGGAAAATGCACCCTTATATCCAGCATTCGGTTCAGGTCAAACACTCGCGTTATTACGCGACCATCCCGCACAAGGCTTCTTCATGGCCGGCTCGTTAGCGGCGTCAACGTTACTCGGAGTCCGTGACGCCGGAATGCTCAGTTGCAGTGAATACGCAGCACACCTGCGCCGAATGCGGCTGTTGACTGATAAGCCCTTAATCGCCGATTTACAATCCGGGTTCGGCAACCCGATGAATACCTATTACGCGACCCAGGAGCTAGAACGCTCCGGTGCCAACCGGCTGATCTTGAGCGACCAACGCTACCCCGCGCACACGCAAGACTGCCCCCCAATCGCCACCGACGTGGACTTTTTAGGTAAGTTACACGCTGCGCTCGACGCGGTTGACGACGAAAATACCCAGATCTGGGCCTTACTAGAAGGCATGCCGACACAAGGATTAGAAGCCACCATGGCCAAGCTTGCGTGGGTCGACCAACTCCCGATCGGGGCGATCGTCATCGCTCACTGGGACCGCGACATTTTGATGGCGCTAACTGCGATGCCGCACCAACACCGGCTGATCGCGACCTGGCAGCCAAACGTCCCGGCGTTTCCAGGCATCGACGGCTGGTTAGACACCGGCTACCTCGCCGACACCGCAGGCAACTGGCAACGGCAGCTGATCACCAACTTACCCGCCGCCCTCACCTTACCTAAGGAGGTGCTCAAATGAGTAAAGCCCAACGTATGCGCCAAGCCTTCCAGACAATGGCCTTCGGCACAGAGATCATGAAGATGTTCGTCGCCCCTGACGCTTTAGGCGCCAAGATCGCCCAACGTAACGGCGCCGACGCCGTATTTGCCGCGGGGTACGCCACAGCCGCCGCCAACCTGGCCTTACCCGACCGTGGGATCGCCGATTTTGGGCTGATGCTGGAGAAATGCCGCCAAATCGTTAACGCTATCGATATCCCCGTTTTTGCCGATGCCGATACCGGGTATGGTGATTTAGACAACGTCGCCCGTACCGTTGCCAGTTACGAGCAGATCGGTGCCGCTGGAATCTTCCTCGAAGACCAGACCTGGCCCAAGCGCTGTGGTCACATGGCGAACAAAGCTGTTGAACCCACCGAAGTGCTTGAGGCCAAGATCCGCCGCGCCGTGGCGACCCGTAAACATTCAGATTTCTTGATCATGTCGCGCACCGACGCCCGCGCCGTGTACGGACTCGACGAAGCGATCGCCCGCTCCAAGCGTTACCAAGCCGCTGGTGCCGATCTCGTCTTCATCGAAGCCCCACGCTCGCAAGCCGAATTCGAACAGATCCATGCCGCCTTCCCCGATACCCCGCTGATGGCGAACATGATCGAAGGCGGCCAGACGCCGTTGATGGCCACCCAAGACTTACAGCGCCTGGGTTTTCGTATCGTCGTGTACCCAACGGCGATGACCTACACCACCGCCTACGCCGAAGAGCACTTGGTCCAAACCATGATCAAAGAAGGCACCACTGCCAGCTGTGAAGACCAGATGATGACCTTCGAGCGGTTCAACCAGTTTGTCGGCCTCGACGACGTCAACGGTCGCGAAGCCCGCTATGCACCAGAAAAAATGCGTACCGAACTGGCCCAACGCGCCTAACCCCCAAACACCAAAAGACGAAGAAGCCCACAGTCGGCCTCTTCGTCTTTTTCATGGTGCGACCACCTTAAGGCTTCCTCATGCCGTCTGTTGGGCCTGCTTAGTTTCGACCCAATAGCGTAATAAGTAACAGTTTACCAGGCTAAGGCAGACACTCCCCACCAGAAATATTGCGATTGCCAACCACATGTCAACAATGATGACCTGGCTAATTTGGGCCGTAAGCGCTGTGCCAGTAGAATAATCCACCGCCGTGGCAGAAAAGCCCATGACCCGAAACAACCAGCTGATCCCATCGAAGAACCAAGCTACTAATTTTAGCGCCACCAACACGACGCCAAAGGTTAATAACCCTTTTAACCACTTTTCTTTCATCCCCGGCAAAAAGTCGGTGATCATCAGACTAAGCATGTGCGCGAGGCTAATCAAGCAACCCAGCAAAAGTAACATGACCAAGAATAAACAGCCAAATGAAAGGGCAAACGGGACGGCCTCAATCGGCCAATCAATTTGAACCGGCTTCACCATCGCCAAAGCAAGAATGATGAGTCCCAGTAGCAACCAGAGAAGCACTGTCGCGACAACGTTGGCCAGCGTGCTTGCAGCGTACAATTTCCAATTTGCTATCGGCACTAAGCGCCAACGATTCGACACCCAGACGCGCTCTTGGCTAACGGCTAACGATAAAAACCCAGCAATGGCAGTGAGCATCCCAAACGAGACACCGATCCCGAACAGCTCACTAGCCCCAAGCCGCCCCAACAACGACACCACCACTAAGATCATCATGACCAAAAGGTAGAGCCCTAGCAGTTGCAGCAATTTGTGCCCACGTTCTTTCACGAGTTGCCATGTGACCTTCCCCATATTAGTCATGCGTCTCACCTCCATAAAAGCTTTCAAAATAAGTTTCGATACTCTGTCCTTGCGCACGGATGTTATCCGCGTCCTCCTGAGCCACGACGGTTTGGTCCTTGATGACAACCACCTGATCCAATAAGCGCTCAATGTCTTCGACGTGGTGATCCGAGATCACCATTGTGGCCGTTTCCGGTTTCCACTGCAAAATACTGTTCAACATCGCCTTACGTGTCATCACGTCGATCCCGTCGAAAGGCTCATCCAGCAAATAGAGTTGTGCACGCCGAGCCAACGTCACGGCCAACCCTAATTTACGTTGATTGCCCTTAGACAATCGCTTAATCCGCTGCTTTTGGGATAGCCCTAGAAGCGAGACCAGTTGTATGTAGTCTTCTGAGCGAAAGTCGGCAAACAGCATGGCCATCACGTCTGCCACTTGGCCCACCCGCCAGTTCGCATCAAAACCGTCCAGCTGGGTGGAAAAACTGACCCGTGACTTTCGCAAAGCCACCTCAGTTTCCCCTGCAACCGCGATCGTCCCGCGAAAGTGAATGGCACTCCCTGCGATTAACCGCATCAGCGTCGTCTTACCTGCGGCGTTCGCGCCTAATAACCCCACGATCTGGCCATCGGGCAACGTTAAATTAACGTCTTTTAAGATCTGTTTTTGGTTCCGGCGGTAACTTAATCCTTGAATCGTCAATGCCTCATTCATGCCGCTCACCTTCCTCTCGTGTCTCAATGTATGCCTCTAACGCCGCAACCATCTCGGCTGGGGCCATATCCAATCCAGCCAGATGCTCATAGGTTTTGGCCAGCTCGGTTTCGATCACCCGCCGCTTCATCTTCGCAATGACCATCGTATCAGTCGTCACAAAGTTCCCCTTTCCACGTTCTGACACCAAAATTCCTTGGCGGATCAGCTCGGCGAGCGCGCGCTGAATCGTGTTCACATTAACGGTCAGCGTCAGCGCTAACTGCCGCACAGCAGGCACTTGATCGCCAGGGGCCAAGTTACCGGTGATGATTTCGCGATCAATGTATTGCTCGATCTGGTAATAGATCGGGACTTTATCGTCAAACTCCATCTCGCACTTCCTCACTAGTGTTCTAGTTAGCTATTACACTCATACTATACTGCCGTCTTGATGGTAATACAAGGGAAAAATAAAAAAGCCGTCCGTATAGACGACTGATCACTTACCACCCTTGTTCTGCTAACCGGACTAACGCACTGATGTCGGGCCGCGCCGCCAACGCCTTAGGGTACACGGCGTCTAACTGCCAGTGTACTGGTGTCTGTAAGGCGTAATGTGGGATCGGACGGAGCGGCGGCGTTAAGTTAGCAATCCGCTCTGGCACGAAGGTCGCCGCCAGCCCGGTACTGGCAAGTTTGTACGCCGTCGTAATGTTTTCCGTAGTCATCAACACCGGTGGCAAGCCACGGGTGAACACCTCTTCGGCGATTTGGCGAAGCTTTTGGCCGCGGTGCAACAAGATGAACGGCACCGTCTGCAACATTTCTGGCGTCAGCACGCGCTGTTCGGCAACCGCCGGCGGCAAGCATTCTGGTTGGACCGCGACAGTGATCGCCTCTTGTAGCAGCGGCACGCAAGCCAACCCCGCCTCTAGCGTTTCCGGCGCGGTCAAAAAGGCGAGATCGACGCGGCCTTCCGTCAACGCCGCCATCAACTCACGGGTACGCCCTTCGACGATCTTGATATGGACCTTGGCAAAACGCCGCTGAAACGCTGGCAAGACCCGTGGCAAAATCAAGGCGCCCCAGTAGCGCGTCACCGCCAGCCGCAACGTTGTGGTGAGCACTGGCTGCAACATGGTTAAGTCGCCTTGCAACTGAGTTTCCAGCCGGCTCACGCGGTACGCCGTACTCAAATAGCGCTGTCCGGCGGCGGTCAGCTGCAAGGGCCGCGTATCGCGATCGAACAGCGTGACGCCTAGCGCGATTTCCAAATTTTTAACATATTGGCTTAGCGATGACTGGGAGATAAATAGCCGTTTGGCCGCCGCTGAAAAGCTCCCACATTCTGCCACGGCGATCACGTAATCATATCGTTTTGATCCCATCGGTTTTTCCTCTAAAGACTATTGCCTTATCGTCTTTTACACGGTTTCTCCTCTAGCATACTATAAAGGTAACGATAAGGAGGCACACTTATGGAAGAATTGCGAATTTTAGTTCCTAACGGGATGTTGGGTTACGGGTTTCCGCTGGCCGATTTTCAGCGAGGCATGGCGCAAAAGCCGCATGCGATCATCGTTGATGCCGGCTCGACTGATTCAGGCCCGCAAAAACTTGCGCTCGGCTCGATGACTTGTCCAGAGTCCGCTTACGAAAAGGAACTCGACATCCTCGTGCCGGCTGCACTCGCCGCCCACATCCCCTTGATCGTCACGTCCGCCGGCGGGGATGGCACCGACCAACACGTCGACTTATTTGCGGAGATTGTCCGGCGAATCGCGGCTAACCACCACGCCCACCTCCGCTTGGCGACGATCCACTCCGATGTGCCCAAGGCGCAAGTCCAAGCGGCCTTAGACGCTGGCCAGATCCAGTCGATGGTCAACGCGCCGACCTTGACCCCAGCGGTAATCGCCGACACCACGGTGATCACGGCACAAATGGGCGCCGAACCGTACCTCGACTTGCTACGGGCCACGACGCCACCTGACGTGATTATCGGCGGCCGCACTTACGACCCGTCAGCGACAGCCGCAATGGGCATCCTCAACGGTTTTGATCCCGCCTTGAGCTGGCACATGGGCAAGATCATTGAATGCGGGGCGATCTGTTGCGTACCGGCTGGTAAAACGGTACTGGGCCGGTTGTTCAAGGACCACTTCTTGATTGAGCCGATGGCCCCAGAATCACGCGCCCTCCCACACACCGTCGCGGCACACACCATGTATGAAAAAAGTAGCGCCCTTGTTTTACCTGGTCCCGGCGGCAAGCTTTACTTACATGATAGTCAGTTCACTGCCGCCACGCCGCGGATTGCCAGCGTGACCGGGAGCCGCTTCGAACCAACACCAGATTACCAGGTCAAACTGGAAGGTGCCAAGGTCGTCGGCTACCGCGCGATCACGATCATGGGCTTACGCGACCCAATCTTGCTGAGTCAACTCGACGAGATCTTAGCCGCACTCGAAACCCAAGTCGCAGCCGAGCTACCAGACGAGTGGGCGCAAAGCCAAGTCCATCTCCACCGCTATGGTCAAAATGCGACGATGCAACAATTCGAACCAACCCCAACGATTCCCCACGAGCTGTGTTTGATCGCCGAAGTCACCGCACCTGACCAAGACACCGCTTTGCTCGTGGCCAACCGGCTGCGTACTACCTTGTTACATTATGGCTACGCCGGCCGCATTGCCACCTCTGGCAACATCGGCATGCCATTCACGCCGCTAGAGATCCCGTTAGGCGAGGTGTGCGCCTTTTCCGTCTATCACTTAATGACGATCAGTGACCCTGTCGGCCAGTTTCCTGTCCATATTGAGGAGGTGCAGCCATGAAACTCCAAGACTACGCTGCCGTCATCCGCAGCAAAAACTCCGGGCCATTCGAATTGACCTTCGATATTCTCTTCAAGTCGGCCGCAGACTACCGGCACTTCGTTGATGCCGGCGTGCTGACACCAGAAAAATTCGCCGCGCTCTACCAGATTCCCGTCGATCACATCATCACTTTCGAGCAGTTCGATGCCGCTCGCGGCGTGAAGATCACGATTCCCCGGCCGTGGCCACAAGGGAGCATTGGCGAAAGCGACATGCACGGTTCCCAACAATATGCCCCTTTGCTCACGCTAGAAGTCGATTCATAAAACAATCCCCCAGCAGCCCGATCTGCGATAATCCCTTTATGGTTGTCAGATGAAATACAATAATTCATTTGATGATTATGGAGGGATTTTTGTATGCCAAGATCCAGACACACAGCGCTTGAAAAACTAGCTATT
>JALCQM010000058.1 GCA_022651245.1 Lactobacillus sp. | reverse complement strand
CGGCGGCGGTCGGCGTTAGCCGGCCGCCACAAGCCCCCGGTCTCTAATAGGGGGGCAAATATTAGAGACAAAATACACGTAAGTAGGACGAAAGCGCCGGTGGCAAGCCACTTTGCGTAAGCAGAAACGCGGCTTTGCTGTCAGGTCGCTTCGAAAGGAGCTAACATGCTGAAAGATTTGAACTTAGTCAGTGGAATGACGAATATCGACTGGCTAAACCAGTTTCATGATGAGATGCGCACGCATAAGATTACTCAAGGTCAATTAGCGAAGATGGCTGATTATAGTCGATCGCATTTGAACCAGTTGCTGACGGGAAATAAGCCGATTAACAAACAAGCGCGATTGCGGTTGACGTTGGCGATGCGGTCACTGACCGGCCAGAACAACATTGACGTCTGTATTGATTACTTGGGCGTTACCTTCAAGTCGCACGACTATGAAGAACTGGTAATGGAACTGTTCCAGATCAATCTCAATCACTTTAATCTTAAAGAAGGTGCGCGCTATGGTTACAGTGCCACTTTCAAATGTGGTGAAATCGACGTGTTGCTATCGCCATATCAAGATGTGACTGCAGACGGTTATGATCCAAGCGAAGATAGCGGCACGATGATTGAGCTGAAGGGCCAAGGTTGCCGCTATGTTGAGTCGTATTTGCGTCAGCAGGATCGCACCTGGTACGACTTCTTGGAGACCTGCATTTCGCTTGACGGTCATTTCACCCGCGTTGACCTCGCCATCAATGATCGCAATGGTTTGCTCGACGTACCGACGCTGATTGAGAAGTGTGACCGCGATGAATTCACCTCGCGTTTTCACGGCTTTCGAGATAATCGCACGAAGCAGTGGGAGGTATCAGGCAGAACTTTGTATCTGGGGTCACCGCAAAGTGAGGTGTACTTCTGTATTTATGACAAGGCATTTGAGCAACACCAGAAGCACCCTGAGATTGCGATTGAAGATCAACCGATACGCACGCGGTTTGAAGTCCGGCTACGTCGCAAACGCGCCGCTGCGGCAATTAAGAACTTGTTGGCGGAGCGTGATCCGGAGAAAGTGGTTTTTGGCATCATCAACCGTTATCTGCGCTTCTTGACGCCGAGCCACAAAGCGAAGAGTCAGTGGGCGACTGATCCGCGTTGGGATGCCTTCATTGGCAATTATCGCGACAAGCTGCGACTATCAACCAATCCTGAACCATTGAGTTACGAGCACATTACCCGCTGGCTGAGGAAACAGGTTGCGCCGTCGCTGAAGATGTTGCAGCTGATTGATCAGTACAACGGCACCACCGAGCTGATGGCAATCATTGACGGCGGCAAGCTGACGCAGCGCCACTGGGATTTGATCCATCACTATCAGCACCATCGCAATGGCGTTTTGACGGATGTAGAATCGAGTGAGACATCAAAAAAGAGCGACTATGCCGACCAAAGCAAGTAGTCACCCTTCACAGATAAGATTTGGGTCCTATCTGGTTTGATTATCTCACTTCAATCAACGAGAAGGAAGTGACGTAATTGGATAAGAGTTTTGTCTGCTATCAAGATCTGATGGCGTTAGGCTTTAAGCAGCACACCGCGCGCGATATCATTAGACAAGCGAAGCAAAGGATGGTACAAAAGGGTTATCCCTTGTATCTCAACCGAAACTTAGGGCGCGTGCCGCGTTCTGTCGTTGAGTCCATTCTCGGATCACCGATGAATGGAGTTGTTGAGAATGAGTAAAACCAAATATCCAGGCGTGTTCATAGACGCCAAAGGTAATTTCTACTATGAAACCGAGTTGGGCACCGACAAGATGAGTGGCAAGCGTGTCCGCAAGAAAGGGCGGAAGGACAGTCAAGGAATGCCATTCAGTACCGCGTTTGCGGCGAACAAGGAACTGACGCGGGTGAAGCGCGAATATCATGAGGCACATGGGTTTACAAACTTCCGTATGACCTACCGCCAATTTATAAAAGACGCGTATATCCCAGCGTACAAAACTGATGTGGAGGAAAGCACCTTCGCTGTCCGCAACCGCAGCTTTGATATCTGTATCGCACGGTTTGGCGACTTGCTGCTGCGTGATATCGACATCACCGACGTGCAGAACTTCCGCACGTGGCTGCTCACGGATGAGAAAGACGGTGGTGCGGGCTACTCGCAAGGCTATGCCGGTTTGGTGTTCGGCTGCTTCCGCAAATCCCTTGATCATGCGGTGCAGATGCAGTATCTGTCCAGCAATGTGTCGAAGCGAGTTAAGGCGATTCCTAAGGCCAAAAGCAGCGTACCGTTCTGGACGAAAGCCGAGTTTGAACAAGTTATCGCGCAAATTTGCATCGATGACATCTATGGACACCTGAACTTTGTGATGTTGTGGCTGTACTTCCTGACTGGCGTACGCGTCAACGAAGGCACGGCGCTGTGGTGGCGGGATGTTGATCTTGCTAAGAAGCAGCTGCACGTTGACCACATGCTGGTGATGAAGAACCGGCATGACTGGGAACGCCACGACTACACTAAGACGGACAGTGGCAAGCGGATCTTGACGCTCGACGATGACACCGTGGCAATTCTGCGACGTTGGCGAGAGGTGCGGACGAGTTTCGGTTTGGGCGGGATTGATGACTTCATCATGACCTACGACGGCTTGCCGATGACCAAGTCCACGATCTCGCGAATTATCCACCGCTACGCCAAGTTAGCGAAGGTGCATCCAGTCGAAGGCAAAGGGCTGCGCCACAGTCACGCGTCGTATCTCATCAATGAGTTCAATGTCTCAGTGCTGGTGTTGTCTAAGCGCTTAGGGCATTCGTCACCTGAGATTACGCTGAAGCACTACTCGCACTTGTGGGGCGGGCTGGATGCTGACATCGCCGAACAGATTGCAGGCAACATCACAATCAAAACGGCTGGGCAGAATCAGGTGCGATTCGTGGGGAATCAGGCGGTGAAGTACGATCAACTAAGCCCCGCCAAACTCCCCGCCAAAACGGCAGTTGAGGCATAGAAATTCAGTGGTGACGCGGGGTGACGCCGCTGAAGATACGCTCGAATGGGAATAAAATGCAGGTATCACTTGAAGTGAAAAGCTTGATTTAACGACATTTCAGACGAAGTGAAATGGGTAGAATTGAAGTGGTTGCCTGCCAAAATCCTGCCAAGAAGAGAAGAGCCAGTCCGGAGACATCTGGACTGGCTCTTTTTGGGGGACCTGATTGGTTAAATCAGGTCGTTTTTGTCTAGTAAAGGAAATCAGTTAAAATCTGATGTTTTTAATTGCAATACAAGCAGCTTACTTTTTTCTTCTCCGACGATGAATTAAAACACTGGCCACTATGACAACGTATATCGGGAAAAGTATCACGATTATCACGGCGTAGTTTTGAATTCTTGAGAAAAGGGGAGGAGAAATGAGATATAAAAAACCTAGAAGGGTGGCGACTGAGAACCATCGTAGCGCTTTTCGAGAGAATTTCACACCTTTAGTACTTCACGGCAGCAATCCCGCCAAGCCCGATTCGAATACCTTTTCTGTTGGCTACGGCGTCTGCCATTGCAAGAATGATGGTGCCTGCACCGAGAAGGCCAACTGCCGCACCGATGAAGGTACCAATTCCTGGAACCACAGAGGAAGCAGCGCTGATGGCTGCAACTAAGGCCATTGGGCCAATGTCATTTACTGCTGATAGAATGCCGACGACTTCACCATATGACAGATACAAGTTACCACCCTTAAAGTAAGATTTTGTAACGTCTGATGTGCCGCCGAAAACGCCGATATTATAATTAGTCATGATCGAATTAACAAGCGCTAATTGTGTCGTCGTGAGACCATATTTAGATTGCAATTCTGCCTTAGTGAGTGTCAGCTGCATTTCACCGTTTGGTAAAACTGAGAGTGACGGCGAAATCCGAACCATGAGGTCGATTCGCTGTTTTGCCTCCGCCTGTTGCGCTTCGGAAAAAACCGTATGACCATTTGCTTCAATAAAAGTAATTGCGCCTTTATCTAAACCGTTGGAGAAGAGAACTGCATCTTGGTTTGCGTCATTAGAATGAGAAACACTTTTTGTCACTTTGATTTGCTCGGCAGTAGATGCCGAAACAATTGCACTTGTACTCATTAGTGCGGCCTGACTTGCAGCTGATAGCGCTAAAAGAGCGGGCACGTAGAATTTCGAAGTTGCCTTAATCATAATGAAATAACCTCCGATGGGTGTGATTTTGGTTAGGCCAAATATGTGGAAGTTCAAGCCCGAGAATGCTATTAGTGATTTGTAGTTTCCTTTCCTGTGAACAGCGCTGATCACATACGTAGAATACAGTTATTCAATAAGCACTTCAACCGTTTCGGTTATATTTACAATGCTTTATTATGCTTTAAACAATTTTTACAGAATAAAAGCACTTATTTTTGTTGTACATGTTCTATACAGGAATGCGTATACTAAAGTCAGTACAAATTCAACATCAGACGACACCTTGTTACCATGAGAGTGCTTGGTGATGGCTTGCCAAAATCTTACCGACGCCGGAGCAACACCGTTTTTTGGCGTTAGTCATAAGGATAGCCCTCGACGAAACTTGAAACTGGGTTTCGTCGAGGGCTATTTTGAAAGGTGGGATGAGCTATTCAACGTCTCATCAAACTTTGTAGCTGCTTGAACATCATTTTGTCGAAGCGCTTGTACGATAGTTTTCGTGCAGCGATAACGAGCATCGTCATTGCTCGATTGGGCTGGTAACGGGTTTTGGGATGCTTGGCCGACAGTGCGCGCCATATAAGTGCGGCAATTTGCTCGGCTGTGGTGGTGAAGCCACTAAAACCGCCGGCAGCATAGGCAGCGACTAAATCGTGATAGGCGGAGTTCGCCGGCGTTTCATACTTAGTCAAGGCACTGGCTTTAGAGTTGGCGCCGCGGCAGATTCGGATCAACGCAGTCAGTCCAGGATACACTAATACGGAACAGTTCAATCAGGCAAGCATTGAGCCGTCACGATTAGCGCAGATGATTGCCCAAGTTTCAGCAGGCAGGTTTGGCGACAGTAGTGAAATTGCGACGACGGTCGAGTTCTTGCTGTCTGACGCGGCGAGTTATCTCAACGGCCAAGAAATTGTGGTTGACGGTGGGATGACTAGCGTCCAGGCTGGCGTTTAGGGGGTAATATGAGTCAAATTAACTTTGAGGAATGCTTATTTTTTAGCAGTGCGAGGTTTAACCGGATGGTGATCCAGATGAGCGATAAGGCCTTTGCTCAAGTCGGGCTATCGCCAACAGCTGCGTTCATTTTGATGTCGCTACAAGACGGGGATCAGGTGCTGCCGTCGCAACTCGCAAAGGATTTGTTTTTGGATCGATCGACGATCACCCGTTTTCTGGACAAATTAACCACACTTGAGCTGATCACGCGTGCTCAAGAAGGCCGTCACGTGAAGGTCACCTTAACGGCCAGCGGGCAGGCACTGCAGCCAAGGTTGCAACAGTTGTGGACTGCGCTCAATCAGCAGTATCAACAAGTGTTTGGGGTAGAAGGCGAACAGGCGGTGCGGCAGCTGTTGAACGAAGCCTTCGCGCAAGGAGAGTAGCGGCAGGCGCACACTATTCAAATACTTAGATCAGGTGCATACTGATGGTGGTCAACAAAATACGACAGGATAGAAGGGAACGACACCCATGCCATTAATGAAAATAGATCTGTTAAAAGGCCATAGTGAGCAGGAAATCCGAGATATTCTCGATATTTCCTACCGGGTCATGTTAGACACCTTCAATGCCCCTGAAGGCGATCGGTATCAGGTGGTAACGCAGCATGAGCCGTACGAGATGCAAGTGTTAGATACCGGGCTGGGCATCAACCGCACCAAGAACGTTGTGATTTTTAGCCTCACCACGCGCCCGCGTACCCAAGAACAAAAGCAGGCGTTCTATGCGCAATTGGTCAGCGCACTGCAAGCTAAGCTCGGGATCGCGCCGAGTGATGTGGTGATCAATCTGACGGTTAATTCGGATGAGGACTGGAGCTTTGGCTTTGGTAAGGCCCAATTCCTAACGGGTGACTTGAAGTAGCCCGCCGACGCCAGAAACAAGCCATTGAATTGCAAAAAGTCCGGACGGGAGCTTGCCTGTCCGGACTTTTTTAACGACTGACGAAGAATCCCCTGAAACTGCGAAATATTATTAAGACGACGGTAACTGATCGTCGGAATGACTTTCTCAGAGATGGTGATGATGATGCGTCAGAAGCTTAAAGTTCTAGGTGCCGCCGAACGGCATACCTTCAGCGGCGTATTTGCAGGTGTGGGGTTAAAAACTGCTTGGCATGGCAGTTTACCCAGTTATTTGCCCACCTTATTGTTGACGACGATCAAACTAGGCAATCAAGAGATTACGGATCATTTGTGGTTAGGCTACGGCCGTCAATTTGCACGGTTAGGTGAGTTGGCGAAAGGGGATGTGATTCAGTTTGACGCCCGCGTGGGTGATTACACGAAAGGTTACTACTTGTCACCGAGGCAAAAAGACTACAAGTTAGTGCGCCCGACGAAGGTTTTGTTGCGCGCCTCTGCCTATGCGGTGCATGCCGTCATGCCCGATCCATTGGACGATAAAATCGCGTTGATCGGCTACATCATGTTAACGAATCAGGACGCGTATCAAGCGCAAGGCAAGCCGTACTCGGATTTTTACGTGAATCAGTACCGGGCTTGGTGGCGGCAACATTCATCGTGATAAGCACGGCAGACGTCTGCCTCAAGACAGAATACTGGCGCTCGCGTCGTTAGTCCATTATGCTTGGTATTGAAAATGGTGCCACTTTATCGTGGGTAATATCAGGGGAGCATTGGCGAATCACGAGCGCAGGGAGGCAGGTCCATCATGGCAAAATCGACCACACTTTCTTTCGGTAGCGTGCTACTACTGGGAATTAATGGCATTATTGGCTCGGGTATCTTCTTGCTGCCAGGGACGCTTTTCAAGGCGGCGGGGTGGGCCAGCCTAGGCACGATTGGGCTGGCCGGGTTGGCGACGCTCATGATTGCGATGAATTATGCCGTGATGGCGTCCAAAATCGATGAGGATGGTGGCGCGTGGGTGTATGCCAACCAGGCATTTGGTGCGCACGCAGGGTTTCAAATTGGCTGGTTCAGCTGGTTTCTTGGCGTTATCACCATTAGTACGGAGATCGCTGCATTCCTCACGACCTTGACTGGCTTCTGGCCGGCGGTCCAACAGCGGGCGGCCTATATTGGCGTGGCGTTAGCGATTTTGGGCGTGATCACACTGCTTAACGTCTTTGGCCCAGGCACGATGAAAATGATTGATGACCTCTCTAGTGCCGTCAAAATTGGCCTGATCCTTTTGTTCATTGGTGTTAGTGGCGTCGTGAGTATTCACTTTGGCCATTTGGTGGCGCCTGTGGTAGGCGCCTCAGGACACCAGCTGATGAGTGCGTTTACGACGGCGTTTTACATGTTTACGGGATTTTCGTTTTTGCCTATCGCTGCCAAGCAGATGCAAAACCCAGAGCGCACGCTTCCCCGTGCGCTGATTGTCGTGATGGTGGTGGTGACGCTGCTGTATTTATTGACGCAGTTTTTGACGGTGAGCTTGTTAGGGGATCACATCATCACTGAGAAATTGCCGGTTGCGGCTGCGTTTATGCAGGTCGTTGGCGCTTGGGGACGCGCGGTTATTCTAGGGGGGATGTTGCTGTCGACGCTTGGCGTTGCGGTGGCCGTGTCTTTCGATACCCCGGTTGAATTGGCATCGTTAGCGACTGAAAAGAAGCTGTTACCACGCGAATTTGGCCAGCAAAACCACTTTGGCGCACCCATCGTCGCGTTGTTGGCCACGATGGGGTTAGCTGCTGTGCTGGTGTTAAGTGGCAGCTACCTATTCTTGGTCAACTTGATCGTCTTGAGTTCGTTTGTGCAGTATATTGCGACAGTATTAGCGACGCTTAAATTGCGCAATGATTCAAAGCTGCCGCGTGGGGTGCATTTGTGGGGTGGCCGCCTGATACCGGTTCTGTCGTTAGTGTTGCTGGCATACCTGGTTTTACAGTTCAATTTGCAGACGTATACTATCGGTATCGGTTTTGCCGCAGTCGGCGAACTCGTCTATTGGGCGGATGACCGGCGGAAGAAGCGACTGACGAAAGGCTAACGGTTGGCATGTAGCGGGCTTGAGTTGGCGAACGCCGTGATGCAACGAAGTCACCGCGGTCACGCACCGGCTTCACCGCGCAACGACCAGGCCATCTTATACCCACCCCTAAAACCGGCTTTCTCCGCTCTCGTTGCGGATGCGCTGGTGCCGCGGGATAATAGGGGAAACGTCTGTATCCAGGCAGTTAAGAAAGGAAGCTAGCACATGCAAGCAATCGTGATCACTCATCCAGGAGGCCCAGAAGTGTTGCAACTCCAAAACGTGCCGACGCCGCAAGTCAAGCCCGGCTGGAGTTTGGTGCGGGTCAAAGGCTTTGGTATTAACCGGTCTGAGGTGTATACGCGGCGCGGAGAATCGCCTGATGTGCACTTTCCTCGGATCTTGGGTATCGAGTGTGTTGGCGAAATCGCGAAAACAACGGCGCCTGAGCAATTGCCGGTCGGCCAGCGGGTCGTCAGCATGATGGGTGGGATGGGCCGCGATTTTGACGGTGGTTACGCCGAATACGCGCTGTTGCCGAATCACCAGTTATATCCTGTGACGACCGACTTGTCTTGGGCGGAGTTGGCCGCGGTGCCCGAGACGTATTTTACCGCCTATGGTTCGCTTCGGCGGGTGCATAGCGAACGTGTCAATTCACTGCTCATCCGCGGGGCGACCAGTGGTGTGGGGGTCGCCGCGGTCAAGTTGGCTAAGGCCATGAATCCGACTGTACGGGTCAGCGGCAGCACGCGCCAACCGGCGAAGTTTGCGCAGCTGCGAGCGGTTGGTTGTGACGAACCGCTCAGCGATCAGGCCGGCCGCCTGCAAACAGATGCCAAGTATGCCGCCATCATCGAGTTAGTGGGCGCCAAAACGTTGATGGACTCGCTGACGCATCTGCTGCCTAGCGGCTATTGTTGCGTGACAGGGGGGCTCGGGGACCAGTGGGTCGTGCCTGAGTTCGATCCCTTCGCGATTCCTGCTGGGGCTAATTTGACCAATTTCTCGTCAGGCGAGGCCAACGGCGCCAAGGCGTTCAACGAGATGCTGAGCGTGATCGAGACGCACCACCTGGATGTGGCGCCGACACAGACCTTTGACCTGGCCCATACGGCAGAGGCGCAAGCGGCGTTGGAAGCCGGGGATAGCTTCGGTAAAGTGGTCGTGTTAGTGTGATTTGGAAATAAGCGGTCTGGTAATAGACGAGCTAAGACATCGGTGGTTTTAGCCCAGCACAAAAAAGCCAGCACAGCCCGATTCGTTCATAGAATCGCGGTGTGCTGGCTTTTATGATGTGCGGGTGCGATTACTGATTAAATGTACCTTTAAAAAGGAAGCTTTTGCCTTTTTGACCCCCAGCGCGCGAGGGAGGCGGGTAAGCTAAGGGTATTGATATGAGGAGGAGTTTGCACATGAAAGTACGTAAAGCCGTCATCCCCGCTGCCGGGTTGGGAACCCGCTTCTTACCCGCAACCAAGGCCTTGGCCAAAGAGATGTTACCCATCGTTGATAAGCCAACCATCCAGTTCATCGTGGAAGAGGCGAAGGCCTCTGGCATCGAAGACATCTTAATTGTCGAAGGCAAGCAGAAGCGCTCGATCGAAGACCATTTTGACTCGGCGCCCGAGCTGGAACAGAATCTGGAAGCTAAAAACAAAGACAAGCTACTCAAATTGGTGCATGAAACCACTGATATTGGGGTGAACTTGTTCTTCGCGCGCCAACCGCACCCCAATGGCTTAGGGGATGCCGTGCGCTTGGCGAAATCGTTCATTGCCGACGAACCTTTCGTCGTGATGCTCGGTGATGACTTGATGCAAGACCGTGTGCCGCTGACCAAGCAGTTGATCGATGAATACGACCGGACGCACGCTTCGATCCTGGCGGTTAAGCGCGTCCCACATCAAGAAGTGTCGGCTTACGGGGTGATCGACCCTGAATCAGAAGTCGAACCAGGCTTGTTCAACGTCAAGAAATTCGTCGAAAAACCCGCGGTCAAAGACGCGCCGTCTGATCTGGCAATCATCGGCCGCTACCTGCTGACGCCTGAGATCTTCACCATTTTGGACCAACAAAAACCCGGGAAAGGTAACGAAGTACAGCTCACCGATGCCATCGACACGTTGAACCAGACCCAGCGCGTGTTCGCGCATGAATTCAAAGGCGAGCGTTTCGATGTCGGCAATAAGTTTGGGTTCGTGCAAACCACGATCGAATACGGCTTGACCCACCCAGAAGTCAAAGATCAGCTGCGGCCGTACCTTTTACAGCTAGCCGACCAGCTACGGGCAGAGACCAAACCAGCCCCGAAAACTAAATAAACTAGTACTTAGACAAGACCGAGAATTAGCCAAAAAAGACAAAAGGCGGCCTCTTCAAAAACCCGAGTTGTGGGTTTTTGTAGGGGCCGCCTCTTGTTTCTGACTAGGAGTAAAAAAAAGGGCCACCCTCTCGGGGGAAAGGATGGCCAGGGCATGTATCAAATGTCCTCACATAAGGTTTTGGGGAAACCTAGAAAACACGAAGCTAGTGAATTAGAAACGCATTGTATTCCTAACCCATGTCTATAGAATACGACGCCGTACTTCGGCTTAGGGTTCAAAAAAAGCAAAATTGGTAAGATGAATTATAAATATATTTCATATTAATTTTTAATTTGGCAAAAATGAGCATTAGTCGTCAGCGCTTACCTGTATACTGGCCAGTAATGGGTAAGAACAAGATAGGAGGCCGTTAAGAGTATGAAGATTCTAGTCGTTGGCGCCGGGTTATTCGGGGCAGTGGCAGCGCACGAGCTGGCCAAGCAAGGTCACGAGATCCAGGTGATTGAAAAACGCGACCACATCGCTGGCAATATTTACACGGAAGAGGTGGCGGGGGTGCAGGTGCATCGCTATGGCGCGCACATCTTCCACACCAGTGATCAGCAGGTCTGGGACTATGTGAATCAATTCGTGACCTTTAACCGCTTCACGAATGAAGTTGTGGCCAACTACAAGGGCACACTGTATAACCTACCGTTCAACATGTTCACTTTCAACCAGATGTGGGGTGTGCGTACGCCTGAAGAAGCACAAGCGAAGATCAACGCGCAGCGCTTAGCCGTCAAAACCCCGGCCAACCTGGAAGAACAAGCGCTGTCGCTGGTCGGGACTGATATTTACGAACGCCTGATTAAGGGCTATACCGAAAAACAGTGGGGCCGTAAAGCAACCGAGTTACCGGCGTTCATCATTCGGCGGTTACCTGTGCGGCTGACGTTCAATAATAACTACTTCAACGATACGTATCAAGGGATTCCCATCGGGGGCTATACCCAGTTAGTTGAAAAGTTGTTGGCCTCACCGGTAATTACTGTTTCCTTGCAGACAGACTTTTTTGCTGCACGTGAGGCGTATTTACACGACTACGACAAGGTGATCTTCACCGGGATGATCGACCAGTTCTTCGACTATACCTTAGGCGAGTTGGCTTACCGGTCGCTGCGATTTGATACTGAGGTGTTGGACACCCCGAATTATCAAGGCAATGCGGTGATCAACTATACCGATGCCGAGACGCCATTCACCCGGATCATTGAGCATAAGTTCTTCGATGAAGCGCATACCCATACGATGCAAACCGTGGTCACCCATGAGTATCCGCAAGAATGGTCGCGTGGGGTGGAACCTTATTATCCGGTCAATGACCCGGACAACAACCACCTTTTCAAGCAATACCGGCAATATGCGACAGAACATGCCCCACAGGTGATCTTCGGTGGTCGCTTGGGCTTGTACCGGTATTACAACATGGATCAAGTGATCGCGGCAGCCTTGCAGATGGTGGCGACGAGCTTCTAGTAACGGTGTGCCGGGAACAAAAAAAGACGATCGGTTTGATCGTCTTCGGTGGCGCGCTTTGGCTCACGCTCTAAACGCGTTCCCCAAAGCAACGGGAAGGCGTGTAAGTCATCGCGCCACGCTATGGCTGCGCCATAACGCGTCACGCTGCCTTACGCGCTTCCCTAAAACCGCCTTGGCTAACGCCCTAGACGCGTTCGCCAAAGCAACGGGGGCGCGTTCTAACCGGTCGCATCGCCAGCCGGCTTTGCCGACTACCGCCACGCCCTGTTAGCCCGGCCCCCTAAGTGCGCTTTGGCTCACGCTCTTAATATTGGTGGTTTTGTTCGTTGACTGCCATGTAGGCGGTCATGGCTGCGGTTTTGACGTAGTCGCCGCGTTGGATCAAGCGGGCGACGCGGGAGAGGTTGCTTTGGAGCTTGTCATAGTCCTTCTTGGTGAGCCTGTTGATCAGTGGGGCAACTTCGGTCAAGTCGTGTACGGCGAAGCCGAGGTGGTTCTTGACCACCCATTGCGCCGGGGCCGATTCGTCCCATACGATTACGGGGATACGGCGAGCGAGATACAAGCTGAGCTTATGTTCATAGGCGAGCTTGGTGTATTCGCCGAGTTCGCCGGTGACGGTGGGAAAAGTGGTGGAGTCCCAGACTAAGCCGAAGCCGCCAGTGAATTCATTCGGTAGTTGTTCTGGACTGAAGGAGCCGCGGTAGTCCACTTGCTTCAAGGCTAACATCTCCTTGGCAGGCGCGGTGCCATAGACTTCAAGCTGCCAGTCGGCCGGAACGTGTTTCAGGTATTGCGCCTTAGGCAAGGAGCCGGCGAAGATCAACTTTTTCTCGAACTTCGGGGCACCGATGTTGGCGGCGTTGGTGAAGTGGTAGCCGAATGGGCCTTGCACGATAATCGGCTTTTTGTAGTTGAGGTCCTTTTGAATCGCGTCTTTGAAGGCGTGGCTGTGGACGATCAAGGCGTCCATCATCGGGAACAAGAGCTTGTAAGTCTTGTACGAGTATTGGTCTAGCCAGCCATCAGAGTTCTTGTCGTGGATCGCCAAGCCGCGCTGCCGCAGGGGTTCGTAATCATGGACCATGCCGATCACCTTGCCGTGGTACACTTGCTGGATCTGTTCAGTGATGTACTTGAGGTTCAAGGGCCGCACGAAAAAAGGTAGCTGTAAGATTAAGGTGTCACCGGCATGAAAACCCGCGAGCATGCCGTCCATGCGTCCAGACCACATGTCGGCTGGTTCCTTGCGGTAGTAATAGTCGTACATATCCAGCGGCTTGGCGCCGATATCGACGAGGTCTGTCGCGTAATCTTCCCGCGCCTTAAACATCGCCCCACTCTTGTAGGGGTTGCTGGCACGGGTCATATCATAGTTAGGTCGCATTATCCAAAGCATATTCATTTCCTCCAAATGGGTGTTGCCCGTATTATACTGTTAAAAAGCCGCGTTTAAATTGCATTTTAACCAAATTCTTCTCAAAAAAGGAGCACAAAAAATGACTGTCTATTCCGTAACCCCAATGCAAATGCCCACTGATCAGGCTGTGATCAAGCCCAAAGAAGACGTCGCGATATTGCTCGCGCAAGCCGGGATCACGCCGCTGTATTACTCCCGCTATGTCTCCTGGAATGATGATAACTGGGCGTCTCAGATTAAGGGGATGCTGGCGACGGTGGTGGCCGGCGACGTGGTCATCTACCAGACGCCGACTTACGCTGCTCCTGAAGTCGAGGCAATGATCATCAGCCAAACCCATGAACAAGGCGCCAAGATCATCGGCTTCGTGCACGATGTCGAATACTTACGCTACCCGCAAAGCTATAACCGCGAAGAAGGCGTGGCCTTTTTGAACAGCTTCGACGCGCTGATGATCAATACCAAGCAGATGCGTGACCAAGTGGTCGACTCCGGCGTCACGGTGCCGATCGTGGAAGTCGGGCCATGGGGCTACGTGCAACCCTTCCCGAAGCGGCGGCCACAGTTTTCTAAAGACATTCACTACGCCGGTAACTTGGTCGAGTGGAAGGCCGGTTTTCTGCAAAATCTGCCGGCCGACTTACACGTCTTATTGTATGGCTCGGCAGATGGTGACGACAATCTGGGCTTCGACTTGGCGCCAGGGGTCGAACGGATGGGATCATATTCACAAGAAAAATTGGCGATGGCCTTAGATCACGGGTTCGGCTTGATTTGGGACTGTTCGTCCAATGACGAGTATAATCCTTATGCCTTGATCAACATGCCGCACAAGTTCAGCCTGTACATGTCGCTAGGACTGCCGGTAATCGCCAATGCTAATAGCGCGATTGGAACCTTCGTGCAAGCTAACGGCGTCGGTATCGTGGTCAACACGATGGCAGAACTCGCCGAGCGCATGGCCGCTTTAGACGAAGACGAATACAACGCGATTGCCGACCGTGTCGCCGTTATGAGCGACTTAGTCCGTACCGGCCGCCACCTCCAACTAGGCGCCTTGAACGCCGTCTTAACCGTCAACAACGTGGTCCCGTTTTAAGAGCGCGAGCGCCCACGGGTGCAGGGGGTGTAGACGAACAGCCTGGTGGTGGGCGGCGTCAGCCGTACGCCGCCGAGCTGGCTTCTACATCCCCCTGCAGTGGGCGCGAACGCGTTTAGAGCGTGAGCCAGCACGATTTTAGGTGAGTGTCTAGGACAGCCTAGGCGATGCGGCGCCAGCCGTATCCGACTGGGATGGCCTAGACACCTCACCGTTGTGCTGGAGAACGCGTTTAAAGTTAATCCTCCTCAAGGGGCTGTGACAAAACCCCGATAAAAAATGGATCAAGACTCGGAAATCACGAAGATTTCCAGTCTTGATCCATTTGTTTTTCTTTGAAGGCGACGAAACACCCAATTGCTTTGCTACCTTTCCC
>JALCQM010000057.1 GCA_022651245.1 Lactobacillus sp. | reverse complement strand
TGCGCCAGGCGCATTTTACGGAGCCGATCTTAGTGCTTGGCATTGTGGCGCCGGAATTGGCCCCGCTGGCGGCAGTCCATGACGTGGCATTGCCGGTAGGGGATGAAGCCTGGTTGCAATCAGCGGAAGCCTTGCTCGCCGCTGCTGACGCACCAGTATTAAAGGTGCATCTCGCGGTGGACTCAGGCATGGGACGAATCGGTTTTCGCCAGCCTGAGGCGATCGCGCACGCTGCCGCTTTTGTCAAAACGGCCCCGCATTTGCTGGTCGAAGGGTTATTCACGCACTTTGCGACGGCCGACGAAGCCGACACGCAGTATTTTGATCAGCAAAGTGCGCGCTTCAAAACGATGTTGGCGGCGCTTCCTGAGCGTCCACGATTTGTGCACGTGGCGAATTCCGCCACTAGCCTATGGCATCAAAAAACGGCAAGCGATATGATTCGTTTTGGCGTGGCGATGTACGGCCTGAATCCGTCAGGGCGTGCGTTGCCGGAACCGTATCCGCTGAAGCCGGCGCTGTCGCTCGTTTCTCAGCTGGTCTTTACGAAGCAGCTACATGCGGGTGATGCCGTGTCTTATGGGGCGACGTATCATGCCAGCCAAGATGAATGGATCGGGACGGTACCAATGGGGTATGCCGATGGCTGGCTACGTCGGATGCAAGGCTTTTTTGTCCTGGTGGATGGTCATCGTTGTGAGATCGTCGGGCGGGTCTGCATGGACCAATTTATGATCCGGTTACCGCATGATTATCCGTTTGGCACGCCGGTTGTTTTAGTAGGGACGAGCAAAAAAGAAACCATTACGCTCCAAGATGTGGCGGACTATGCGCATACGATTCATTATGAGATCGCTTGCAACCTTGCCGAACGCGTGCCGAGGCGTTCGATTTCACGGTTGTAATTTTGGCCTCCTGTGGTAGGATGAAGCTTGAATAAACCCACAGGAGGGCGCGATATGGTACAAGCGGAGTTCTTAACGGTAAGCATGACGGAAGGGCTACGACACAAACTCGACAATTATTGCAAGACGTGCATAACGGACCCAAGCGACTTGATCGATGACGTATTGACGGACTATTTGGCGCATAAAGAGGTAGAAGTGGCAAGTCTGGTCAATGGCTATCGAGAGATGGCAGCGTTGAATACCGAGATCTGTCATGAATTTATCGCTTGTGAGAGTGAAGCTTACAACCATATCCGTTAAGCCGTTGTTAGGGGTGAAGCATGGATCTGGTGGTTAAGCGTGGCGATATTTTTTTCGCTGATCTCTCTCCTGTGGTGGGATCGGAACAAGGTGGGATGCGACCCGTCTTGATCATTCAAAATAATGTGGGTAACCACTACAGCCCTACCGTGATTGTGGCGGCGATCACCTCTAGGATCGATAAGCCGAAGATGCCGACGCACGTGGGGCTGAAACACGGTCGCGACGGGGTCGAACGGGACTCCGTCGTTTTGCTGGAACAGATCCGGACGATCGATAAGCAACGGCTGCGCGATAAAGTCGCGACGCTTGATCGGGCGAAAATGACGGCGGTCGACGGGGCCTTAGCCGTTTCACTAGGAATCAAAGCAGTGGGCAGCTGAACCGCTCACTGGGATTTTAAAGAACGCGACGATTGCATGCGGTTGCGTTCTTTTTTCATGCTAAAATAAAGCGTCGTGGTTCGAAAATCCGCCCACGTAAAAAAACTAGGAGGCATTTAGATGCAATCATCAAAAACTAAAACGCTCGTGGTCAGTGCGTTGATCGCCGCGTTATACGTCGTTTTATCAGTTGTGCCAGGGGTCTTTAATCTGGCGAGTGGCGCCATTCAGTTTCGGGTTTCTGAAGGCTTGAACCATTTAGTCGTGTTTAACCGCAAATATCTTTTTGGTATCGTCTTAGGGGTCGTTGTGTTTAACGCCTTGTTTAGCCCGATGGGATGGCTCGATGTCGCGTTCGGTGGTGGCCAAAGTTTGATCGGGTTACTACTGGTGACTTGGCTGGCGCCACGCTTCAAGCATTTGTGGCAACAGCAGCTAGTTAACATCGTGGTCATGACGGTGACCATGGCGCTGATCGCGGTCGAAATTGTGTGGACGAGTCACGCCCCGATGGCGGCCGCTTTTTGGGGGATCTATGCTGGTTTGATGCTTTCAGAAGCCATCATCATGACGCTGACAGCACCGATCATGGCGGGTTTAGACCGCCTTTTGCACTTCGCCAGCGTGATCCAGTAACATTTGGACATGTTTGCTTGGCATGAGCCAAATAAGCGGGCACTGCCACACTCTGGCAGTACCCGCTTATTTGGTGTAGAACCGATAATGATAATGCGCAAAAATTGGTGAACCCCCCTGAGCCAGAAGGGTAAAAAGTTTAGTAAAGCTCGTCGCTACGTAACGGTTGCCCCGACTGTAGGTCGTCGATTTCGACGACGCGGTAGCCTTTCTTTTCGAGCTTAGCGACAACCGTGTTTAATGTGTTCTCGCTCGTTCCGGCGGGTAATGTGAACAAGGTCCGCCGAACGTTTTCTGTTCCTTTGGCGTCAAGTGTAATCGCGCTGGCTAAGTCGGTGTAACGCGCGAGGATCTTACTCATTTTGGCTAAATCCCCGCGGCCCGTGGGACCGCTGATAGACATCACGGTCAGCACGTAAGAGCCGACGTCGATATGCCAAGATTCAGACAGCATCGACAGCAAGGCCGTATGCGTTAAGATCCCGAAAAAATTAGCATTTTCATCTAAGACGGCGATGTAAGGAAGGTCCTTAATATTAAAGAAGACTTTGAAAAACGGTGCATTGACCGGGATGGTTTTCGTCGCATTCTTAAGTAAATAGGTTACTGGTAATGCCATGTCGCCGCCTTGGGACTTATGTCGGTAAAGGTGCATCTTATAAATATTGCCGCGGAACATCTGGCCGCTTTCATCGAGGATCGGGACACACCGAAACCCAGTATCTTCGAGCACCTGTAACGCCTCTGCCAGCGTGTCCGTTTCTTTCACGGTGGTCAAAAATTCCTTTTTGAGAACCAGCGACTTGATCAGCATACCCAACCTCCATGTTTCATGAAAACGTTTTGATAAAATTAAAATTTTCTAATCTTGATTCATCATACCATATTCAACTAAAGACAAAAAGTTCTGCATAAAAAAAGTGCGCGTCAGCGTTAGCGGTATCTACTGGGTTTTTGAATCGGTCTGGCTAGATGCAAAAAGGGACCGTGATCAATGGCACTGGTCACGGTCCCTGCACAACATCCAGAAACCCAAACGCCCTCGCACCACGATTCAAGGAACGAATCGCGGTGCGAGGGCGCCTGTGTTACGGGCTAAAACCGATTTGTGGCTCAGCCTGTGTTCCCGCTTAAATTACTGGCGAGTTTCGATGTCTGCCTTAGCAAAGGCATCGGTGATGATGTCCTTAAGTTGCTTAGCAGACTTGTCCATGGATTCTTGTTCATGGTCTGTCAGCGGGATCTCAAGGATGGATTGGATACCATTGCGGTTGATCACGGCAGGGCTACCGATGTAGATGTCGTTTTGACCGTATTGGCCTTCCATGTAAACAGACAATGGCAGAACGGCATTTTCGTCGTCCAAGATTGCCTTGGAGATCCGTGCCAGTGCCGTGGCGATACCGTAGAAGGTCGCGCCCTTGAGCTTGATGATTTCGTAAGCAGCGTCACGCACGTTTTCGAACATCTCGACTAACTTGCTTTCATCGATTTCTGGATGTGACTTAACCCATTCGGAAATCTTGATGCCACCGATGTTTGCGTGGGACCATACAGGGAATTCGGTATCACCGTGTTCACCCATGATGTAGGCATGGACGGAACGCGCATCAACGCCGACCATCTCAGCGATGGATTGACGGAAGCGGGCGGTATCCAAGGAAGTACCGGAACCAACGACGCGGTTCTTCGGGAAGCCGGAAAGCTTCCACGTTGCGTAGGTCAAGATGTCAACTGGGTTAGCAGCAACTAAGAAGATCCCGTTGAAACCAGATTCAACGATTGGGTCCACGATGGACTTCAAGATCTTCAAGTTCTTGTTAACGAGGTCCAAACGGGTCTCGCCAGGCTTTTGTGGGGCGCCGGCGGTGATGACAACAAGGTCAGCATCCTTAGCGTCGCTATATTCAGCGGAGTAGATAGTCTTCGGAGAAGTGAAAGGTAATGCGTTGCTTAAGTCGATCGCATCCCCCTTTGTCTTATCCTTAAAAATGTCAACGATCCCGATTTCTTGAGCGATGCCTTGCAAAACCATTGCGTAGGCGTAGCTGGAACCAACGGCGCCGTCACCAACAAGAATTACTTTTTGGTGATCTGTTTGAGCGTTTGCCACAGTGATATCATCCTTTCTTATTTGCAATTATGCAATTCGTCTGTTAGTATAGCACAACTATTCTTGTGTGCACGTATTTTCACCAGATTTTTTCATTTCTAATATGAATCTTACAATTCACGGTGGCCGTGTACTGACGGGGTTTTGTGAAAGATATGAACGCCTGCACAGATTAGGAGTAATCGGTTTCATGCGCTAATTTTCACAACAAAATTGCGGCGTTTCAACCTGTATTAGTAGTAGGCGTGAAACTGTGTCTGCTGGCGCTGAAGGCTGGTGGGTATGGTATACTTTGTGGGTATGTCGGGAAAGGCAACTTGCCGGCTTTTTTGCGTCGTGAAGTCGGTTTGATACGGAGGCAAATTTTGAAAATGATCGTAGGCTTGGGCAATCCAGGCAGTCAATATGCACGTACGAAACATAACGTTGGGTTTATGACGGTTGACGCATTAGCCAACCGTTTAGCGATTACACTGACCAAGCATGAGTTTGATGCCTTGACGGGCACCGGCATGGTCGATGGGGAAAAAGTGATGCTGGTCAAGCCGTTGACCTTCATGAACGATTCAGGGCGTGCCGTGGGGCAACTCAAAGCGTTCTATCGGTTCGAACAAGAAGAGATCATGGTGATCCAAGACGATATGGACATGACGATGGGCCGCTTGCGGTTACGTCCCAAGGGTTCAGCTGGTGGTCATAATGGGATCAAGTCGATCATCAGTGTGCTAGGGACAGCGGAGTTCCAACGGGCCAAAATCGGTATCCAGCACCCGGCTAAGCAAAAGGTGGTGGATTGGGTGCTGACTCCGTTTACCCCGGATGATGCGATCGCCATCGAAAAGGGGATCGACAAGGCGCAAGACGCGTTGATCGATTGGATCCACGGCATGAGTTTTAACCACTTGATGAACCAATACAACTAATATATAGAAATAAAAATAATCTCTTGGGGGTGACAGCATGGATCTGATCGCGCTTTTTGGTCAAGAACCGCAGCTGGCACAGTTGTGGCCGCAATTAGATGCCGGCCAGCATTTGGTGACGGGACTTGATGGCAGTGCGAAGACGTTATTGTTGGCGGCGGCGTTACGCCGCTTGAACAGACAACTGATCGTTATTGAAAACAACCGCTACCACGCTGAAGAGTTGGTTGCCGACCTGGAAGACCTGCTCGGCTCGGCGCAGGTGTGGGCTTTTCCAGTCGAAGACGTGCTAGCTGCTGAGGTGGCTGTTTCATCGCCAGACACTAAAAATACCCGGATCAACACGTTGAATTGGCTGGCGACGGGTCAGCCGGGGATCGTGGTCACCAGCCTCGCGGGCTACAAACGCCTTTTGCCGCCGCTAGCGACTTGGCAGGCCGCATCGATTCACCTGGACATGGACAGTGACGTCGAAATCGCGGCGCTGAGTCAACAGCTGGTGGATAGTGGCTACCAACGGGACAGCTTGGTCGGGGCGCCAGGCCAATTTGCGGTGCGCGGGGGCATTATCGATGTTTACCCGCTGAACGCGGATGACCCGGTGCGAATCGAATTGTTTGATACCGAGATTGATTCGATCCGGCGATTTGATATGCGAACGCAGCGTAGCATTCGGCAACTGAATGCGATCGATATCCCCCCAGCCACCGATCTGATCGCCTCGCGGGCAACCTTGCAGGCAGCGGGGAAGCGCTTGTTGACGGCGGGTCAAGAAGCCAAGCGAGCGGCTAAGTCCAAAGCCCAAAAAGAGGCGTTGACCAACGGGGTGTTGGCGGCGGCCGCCCAGCTGCAGGCGGGAGAAGTCGTTCCCCAACTAGCCTTGTACATGTCAGCGTTATATCCAGAAACGGCGCGGCTACGCGATTATGCGAAAGCCGATGCCATATTAGTGCTGGATGATTATACGCGCCTGCTCGACAGCGATGTGAGCTTAGTGCAGGAGACGTTGGACTGGTATGCCAGTTTGCAAGAAGGCGGTCGCCTACTGGGGGATCAGCCGAATCCCACGGTGCAAGATTTGCTCCGCCAAGATACCGGCGCACACTTGTATTTGAGCCTGTTTCAAAAGGGTATGGGGCAAGTCCGGCTGCAAAGCCTGACCAATGTGACGAGTCGTAACATCCAGCAGTTTTTCAGCCAGATGCCGCTATTAAAAACGGAAGCGGACCGGTGGCAAAAGCAGCAAATGACCGTGGTGTACTTGGTCCCAGAGCAAGGGCGCGTGACCAAGTTGGCCGCAAACCTACGCGACTTCGACGTGAATGCGGTGATCAGTGAGCCGGATGCCCTCTTACCGCAGACGCAACAGCTCGTCACCGGCAACTTACAAAATGGCTTTGAATTACCAGATCTACACTTGGTCGTTGTGACGGCACATGAGCTGTTCAACGCTAAGGCCCACCGCAAGGCCCGTCACCAAACGCTGGCAAATGCCGAACGTCTGCGCAGCTATACCGAACTGGCGCCTGGCGATTATGTGGTGCACGTCAACCACGGGATCGGTCAATACGTCGGCTTAGAGACGCTGGAAGTTGACGGGGTGCACAAGGATTACATGACCATCCTCTATCAAAAAGGGGATAAGTTATTCATTCCAGTCAGTCAGCTTAATTTGGTGCAAAAATACGTTGCGGCAGATGGTAAGCGGCCTAAGATCAATAAGCTAGGTGGCAGCGAGTGGCAGAAGACCAAAAAACGTGTCGCTGCTAAAATCGAAGACATTGCGGATGATCTGATTCGGTTATACGCCGCACGCGAAGCCGAGCCAGGTTTTGCGTTTGGTCCAGACGATGACATGCAGCAGCAATTCGAGGCCGAATTTGCCTATCCTGAAACTGCCGACCAGTTACGGTCCATCAAGGAAATCAAACAAGATATGGAACGTCAGCGGCCGATGGACCGTCTGTTGGTCGGGGATGTGGGCTTTGGCAAAACAGAAGTCGCATTGCGAGCGGCGTTTAAAGCTGTGGAAAACGGTAAACAAGTCGCGCTTTTGGTGCCAACGACGATTTTGGCGCAACAGCATTACGATACGATGGTCGATCGCTTTGCTGATTTTCCTGTGAATATTGCGATGCTGTCACGGTTCAAGACCCGCGCTCAGGTCACCGCCACCTTGAAGGCGCTAAAAGCGGGCGAGGTGGACATTGTGGTCGGGACGCACCGCTTGTTGTCCAAAGATGTCCAATATCACGATTTAGGCTTGTTGATCGTCGACGAGGAACAGCGCTTCGGCGTGAAGCATAAGGAACGCTTGAAGGCACTGCGGCAAAATGTGGATGTCTTGACGCTGACGGCGACGCCGATCCCGCGGACGTTGAATATGTCGATGTTAGGCGTTCGTGATCTCAGTGTCATTGAAACCCCACCGACGAACCGCTACCCGATCCAGACGTTTGTGATGGAACAAAACGGCGGGACGATTCGCAGTGCGATCGAGCGTGAGCTGGAGCGTGGAGGGCAAGTCTTTTATCTGCATAATCGGGTGGAGGACATCGAGCATACCGTCAATCAGATCGAAGCACTGGTTCCCGAAGCCACAGTCGCGTATGCGCATGGCCAAATGACGGAAACCCAACTCGAAAGTGTCATCTACGATTTTCTTCACGGGGCTTATGATGTGCTCGTCACGACGACCATCATTGAAACCGGGGTCGACATGCCGAATGTCAACACCTTGATCATTGAACGCGCGGATCACTACGGGCTTTCGCAGTTATACCAGCTTCGTGGGCGGATCGGGCGTTCTAGCCGAGTCGCGTATGCGTACTTCATGTACCAGCCGGATAAGGTGCTCAGTGAAGAGGCCGAAAAGCGACTGCAGGCGATTCGCGACTTTACGGAATTAGGTAGCGGCTTTAAAATCGCGATGCGCGATCTGTCGATTCGCGGTGCAGGCAACTTGCTCGGCTCCCAGCAACACGGGTTTATCGATTCAGTCGGTTATGATCTGTACACCCAAATGCTGAATGAAGCCGTTGCGGCCAAGCGCGGCCAAAAACCGCAACAAAAACTGGACACCGAGGTTGACCTTGATTTGGAAGCCTACTTGCCGGACAGTTACGTGGCGGATTCACGCCAGAAGATCGAATTGTATAAGCGGTTGCGGGAAGCAGAGACGGCAGACCAGCTTGAAGAGATTCAAGCCGACTTGATCGATCGTTTTGGCGACTATCCACAGCCGGTGGCGGATCTATTAGCGATCACGACGCTGAAGCGCTATGCGGATGCCGCTTTGGTCGAAAAAATCACGCGTCGCGACGGGCTGATCCAGGTGATCTTGGCGCCGCAAGCAACGGCGAAGGTGAAAGGTGAAGCGCTCTTCAAAGCGTTACAGCAAACCACGCTGAAAGCACGCGTCACGACCGAAACGACGAAGTTACGGGTGAGCCTGATCGTGCCTAAGTCGCTGGCCAGCGCTGAGTGGTTACCAGAGTTGCAGGCGTTTTTGGCCGCCTTAGTGCCATTGGTGGCGTCTAAGCCCGCTAAGCCCATTGAGGTCTGATATGGAAAATCCGCAGATGAAGCACCTCATGAAAGGGGCCTGGACGCTTAGCTTAGCCGCACTGATCGCGAAAATATTGAGTGCGGTTTACCGGGTCCCGTTTCAGAATTTAGTCGGTGATACTGGCTTTTATGTCTATCAACAGGTGTATCCAATATATGGTATCGGGATGACGTTTGCCTTGTCCGGGTTTCCCGTATTCATCTCGAAATTAGTGGCAGAAGCGCGGGTGCCAGACTTGCAAGTGGCCGTCACCCACCGCGCGTTGGTGTTACTGACCTGGCTCTCTTGGGCGTTATTTATTGGCCTGACCCTATTTGCCCACCCCATCGCGGTGTTGATGGCTGACCCAGAGCTGACTAGTTTGATCCAAACGGTGGCTTTCATGTTCTTGACGATGCCGATCTTGGCCACTGCCCGCGGTTATTTCCAAGGGATCTTTGACATGAGTAAAACCGCGACGAGTCAAGTTGTTGAGCAGCTGGTGCGCGTCGTCGTCATCTTGTTAGCCGCTTATTGGGCGACGCGGGCACACTGGAGCGCTTACCAAATGGGGGCAATCGCCATGAGCGGGGCTTTTTTTGGTGGGGTCGCCGCGACGTTGACCTTATGGCCAGCGTATCGGCGTCGCTTTAAGCCGCTACGGTTTGCGTTTCCAGGGCTGACGGTTTACCGGCAACTCCTTGGCCGTTTCGTGCGCGAAGGCGGATCGATCGCATTATTTGCAGCGATGTTGATCGTTTTGCAGTTGATCGATAGTTTTACCGTGACGCGCGGGTTAACGGCCAGCGGGGTCTTGATGGTCACCGCGAAACAGTTAAAGGGGATCTATGATCGTGGGCAGCCGTTGGTGCAGTTGGGACTGGTTGTTGCCACGTCCCTTTCAGCAACGTTATTGCCCAGTTTGACGACCGCGTATGCCCGCCGCCAAGAGCAGCGGTTTGTGCAAACGGCTGGACAGCTCTTGCGGTTCAACTTAGCCTTGTCTCTAGCGGCAAGTGCTGGTCTAGTGGTATTGATGCCGGCCGTCAATTGGCTATTGTTCGGTGATACCGCGGGACAGTTTGCCTTACAGACTTATGTTCTCAGTATTGTTTTTGTCGCAATGATTAACGCGTATAATGCCATCTTGCAGAGCCTAAACCGTTATCGGCGGATGACGTGGTCATTAGTGGTGGGGTTTGTGGTGAAAATGGCGACGAATCAATGGTTAGTTGCGACGTATGGCACTGCTGGTGCGAGTGCTAGCACCCTTTTGGCACTGGGGGTCATTACGTTATTACTGGCGGTGCAGGTGCCAGCGGTGATTGGGCGTGAGCTGACGAAAGATGGCTTCGTGCTGAAACTAATCGTCATTACCGGCGGCATGGTTGGCGCCGTCTGGTTAGTTGGTACCGTGATCCCGTTTGGCAGCCGCTTGGATGCGGTGATCCAAGCGGTGATCGGTGTTGTTGTCGGTGTCGTGGCTTTCATTGGCGGCGCAACGTGGCTGCGATTACTGACCATACGAGAAGTTTTGGCGTTACCATTTGGTCGCCGATTTTTGAAGAAAATAGTGCCACGAGGATAAGCAATCGCGCGAAGACTCGTGGCGAAGACAATGATTAAAGCGGTGAACGAAATAGACGCGACGCATTTGAGCAGAAGCAGGCTTCTGCTCAATGTTAAAACCGCGGCAGTCTCAAATATTAGGAGGGAATAGTTATGCGCTTGGATAAGTTTCTTAAGGTTTCTCGCATCATCAAGCGACGGACGGTGGCCAAAGAAATCGCTGATAAAGGGCGGATCACGGTCAACGATAAAATCGCGAAGTCGAGCACAGATGTCAGCGTTGGCGACGTTTTGGTGATTGCTTTTGGTAACAAAACGTTAAGCGTGAAGGTCGAGGCGTTAGTCGAATCGACGAAGAAACAAGACGCGGGTGAGATGTACAGCGTCGTCAGTGAGAGCTACAAGGAAAATTACTAAAAATAGGCGACACGGGTAAGCGGATACTTTGGTATACTAGGGAGTAATGACGAAAGGTGGGAGAACGATGCAGCAATCAAAAATCAAATTCATGCCCAAAACGCCGCGTTTAGGTAAGCCCCAGATGAATCAACTTCATCGGCGCCGAGTGCGTTTACTTTTGGGATTATTAGCGGTGATCTTGATGATTGGTGGCTGGCAATTGTATTGCGTTCATGCGGCGATCAATAAGAGTGATCAGTCGGTGGCGACAGCACGTACCGAACTCCGCCAAGTCAAAGCGAAAAAAGCCGATTTGAAAGTGCAAGTCGATCAGTTGCGTAACTCGGATTACTTGGCCAAACTAGTGCGGCAAAAGTACATGGTTTCGAAATCCGGTGAGGTGATTTTTGAGTTACCTGGGACCGCTTCGAAGCTTACCACGCCTACATCGGATAACTGAGTGTGCTTGCAGTTGCAAGTCGTCATGGTATACTAAGAGACACAATTTTACGTAGGAGGACTACTTTTTATATGGCAGTTGAAGTTGGCGCGAAGGTTTCTGGCAAGGTCACCGGAATCACGAATTTTGGCGCCTTTGTTGATCTGGGTGAGGGGAAGACCGGCTTGGTACACATCAGTGAGATCTCTGACAGTTATGTCAAAGATATTCACGATGTCTTGAGTGTTGGCGATACCGTCACGGTCAAGGTGATGCAGATCAAAGATGGCAAAATCGGCTTATCGATCCGCAAGGCCCAAGATCAACCGCAAGGGGAACACGGTGATCATGCACCGCACGGCCATGGTGGTCCTAGCGCACAGCCGCGGTTTCAAAAGCCTCGTCATGATAACAACCACAGTGCAGGGCGGCCGGCGGCGCATACCGCTAGCCACGGCAAGCCCGCTGCAAAAGATGACTTCGATTCAATGATGTCAGGGTTTTTGAAAGAAAGTGAAGATCGCCTGAGCAGTCTGCGGCGCAATACCGAAGGTAAACGTGGCGGTCGTGGCGGTCGCCGTAGCTAAAGTTTAACCAAGGGTTGAAACAAGCTCGTCTTAGCCCATAAAACGAGGCCTCTACATCACGATTTGTGCTTTGAATCGCGGCGTAGGGGCCTTGCTTTGTGGAATGGGTGACTGTGTGTCAGGAGGACGGGAAACTGCAGGGTGATTTATCGGCGTTAGCCCCTGTGATAGCAGCTTGGTTAAAATTGGTCAAAAAAGATGACAAGACGTCATAATTCAGACTTTAGTCCCACGCCAAGCGCCCGGTCTGATGGTAGAGTGAATGCACATGACTGAGAGGAGGAGCACATGTTATCCGGTGAAGCGCTGTTGGCACCATTTGCTTTAGCCCCAGAGATGCCGTTAGTGGTTGGGGTCTCTGGCGGGGTTGACTCGATGGTTTTATTGACCTTATTAGCAAAGACGACCCACCCAGTGATCGCTGCGCAATTCGATCATCAACTGCGACCAAGCAGCGCGGCGGAAGCAGAGATGGTTGCGGCCTACGCACAAGGATTAGGCGTGAAGTGTGTACGGGGGCAGTGGCCACTGGCGGCACATCCGCAAAGTGACCTTGAAGCCGCTGCCAGAACGGCGCGTTATCAATTTTTGTCAGGGGTTGCGCGGCAAGTGCACACCCCGTACCTGGTCGTTGCGCAGCATGCGGACGACCAGTTAGAAACGGTCCTGTTGCAGCTATTGCGTTCAGGCAACGTGCTGAAGATGGCGGGGATGGCGCCCAACCACAACTTAGCTGAGTTGCAAGTGTTGCGGCCACTATTGGGCGTGCCAAAGGCAGCATTATACGCATTTGCCAAAGCCGAAGGCGTCCCGTTTGCTGAGGATGAGACAAATCGCGATGTGACGCTAAGTCGAAACCGTCTTCGCCAGCAAGTGACACCCGTATTAAAAGCGCTTAACCCCCAGATTTTAGCGCATACTGCGCGTTTTAGTGACGGCCTGCAAGGGCTGATCGCGCTAGCGGAACCCGTGATCCAGCAGTTGGTTACACAAGCGGTCACAGGGGTGCAGGCGCAGTGGGGCCCGCTCACCAAGACCCCATTACCCGTACAGCGATTGGTGTTGGAGGCAATCTTGACGCAATGGCGAGTTCAAGCCGCGCCCAACACCGTCACGGCAGTTTTGTCGGCTTTGCAAGCAGGAGCAGGAAGCAAGGCCTATAGCTTGAGTCGTGGTGAGTTGATCGTGAGTTACCAAACCTTACGGTGGCAGAGTCAACCGACTGTGCCACCCACGATGCCGCCCATAAAACTTGCACTCGGGCAGTGGCAAACCCTACCAGATGGGACCCGTATCGGTACTTTTACCCAAAGGCCGGCAGAGGCGGCACAGTGGCTGTGGGTCCCATCCGGCGAGGTGCTGATTCGTGAGCGGCTGCCTGGAGACCGGGTGCGGCTGGCGAGTGGGCACCACAAGCTGTTACGCCGCTGGCTGATCGACCATAAAGTTCCTCAAGCACAACGCGCCCGGATCGTGGTCGCGGCGTGTGGTCAAACTGTTTATTGGGTCGCAGGAATGCCGGAACGCGAATTGTTTCAAGGACAGCGAACTGATATAATGCAAGCTGTATTGGCACTGCAACCACCGATTCAATGATAGTGAGGACGATAATGGAAAACGATATCTTAAAGGTCTTGTATTCGCAAAAGGACATCCATGAGATTACGACCCGTTTGGCCGCTGAGATCCATCGTGATTATGCGGGGAAAAATCCGCTGGTCATCTGTATTTTAAAAGGCGCGATCATGTTCATGACCGATTTAGTACGAGAAGTCGATGATTATTTGGAAATCGACTTTATGGACGTTTCGAGCTACGGTAACGCGACGGAATCTAGCGGTGAAGTCAAGATCTTGAAGGATCTGGACACGAGTGTTGCTCACCGGGATGTTTTGATCGTAGAAGATATTGTTGATACTGGTCGGACGTTGCATTACCTGATGGCATTGTTCAAGACTCGACAGGCGAACTCCGTTAAGATCTGTACGTTAATGGATAAGCCGGAACGACGCATCGCGGATGTGCATGCAGATTACGTTGGGACAACCGTGCCGAACGAGTTTGTTGTCGGTTATGGCTTGGATTATGCAGAGCGATACCGTAATTTACCTTACATTGGGGTTTTAAAACCCGAAGTTTATGCCCATGATGAGGACTGATGTAGTATCATGACTACTAAAGCCCCAAGAATCTATGCTTATTGTCGCTGGAGGTATCTATGAATAAAAAGCCAAATGGGCTATTCAGCAGCACGCTGACCTATGTGATCTTGTTTGTGCTGTTGGTGACTGGGTTTGCTTACTATCTGCGTGATAGTGGTGGCAGTGCGACGCAAGAGTTGCAAACCAGTCAGTTTGTTAGCCAACTGAAGAAGAATGAAGTTAAATCCTTTGAGATCCAACCCTCAGGTGGGGTCTACAAGGTGAGCGGCGAATACCGCAAGGCGCAGAAAGTCACCGGTGATTCAAGTGGTGCAGGCAGTTTGTTTAGTGCTGCGCCTGCAACGACGAAGAAGTTCACCGCGAACATCCCGGATAGCGATTCGACGATCGCGTCGATCCAAAAGGCCGCCGAAAAAAATGATGTCAAGTCAAATACATTGACGGAATCGCAATCGGGCACGTGGATCTCCTTGCTGCTGACAATCGTGCCGATGGTTGTCATCATGGTGTTCTTCTACATGATGATGAATCAAGCGGGCCAAGGCGGTGGCAACGGCCGGGTGATGAACTTTGGCAAGTCCAAGGCGAAGCAGGCGGATAAAAAAGCCAACAAGGTACGTTTCTCGGATGTCGCGGGGGCCGAAGAAGAGAAACAGGAATTAGTCGAAGTCGTCGAGTTCCTGAAGGATCCACGGAAGTTCTCTAGCTTAGGCGCACGGATACCAGCCGGGGTGCTCCTTGAGGGCCCTCCTGGTACAGGTAAGACGTTGCTTGCTAAAGCGGTCGCTGGTGAAGCCGGCGTGCCATTCTTCTCCATTTCTGGGTCTGACTTTGTGGAAATGTTCGTCGGGGTCGGGGCTTCTCGTGTCCGGGACCTGTTTGACCAAGCCAAAAAGAACGCGCCTGCGATCATCTTCATCGATGAAATCGATGCGGTCGGTCGTCAGCGTGGCAACGGCATGGGCGGCGGCCATGATGAACGGGAACAAACCTTGAACCAGTTACTGGTTGAAATGGATGGGTTCACGGGGAATGAAGGCGTCATCGTGATGGCGGCGACGAACCGTTCTGACGTGTTGGATCCAGCGTTGTTACGTCCTGGGCGTTTTGACCGAAAGATCTTAGTGGGTCAACCAGACGTCAAAGGGCGTGAAGCGATCCTTAAGGTCCACGCTAAGAACAAACCATTGGCTGACGATGTTGATTTGAAAGAATTGGCAAAGACGACACCAGGGTTTGTTGGGGCCGATTTGGAAAACTTACTGAACGAAGCCGCATTAGTCGCTGCACGACGTTCTAAGACGAAGATCGATGCGGCGGATATTGATGAAGCGGAAGATCGCGTGATTGCCGGTCCCGCTAAGAAAGACCGCGTCATTTCGAAGAAGGAACGCGAAATTGTCGCGTACCACGAAGCTGGTCATGCGGTCATTGGGTTGGTCCTT
>JALCQM010000056.1 GCA_022651245.1 Lactobacillus sp. | reverse complement strand
GCGATCGTGCACGTGGTCCGCGCTTTTGATGACGACGAAATCACCAGTGTCACCGGGGTGGTTGACCCCTTGGACGACATCGAAACGATCAATTTAGAATTGGCCTTAGCGGACCTCGACAGCGTTAACAAGCGTTACGCCAAAGTCGAAAAGATCGCCCGGACCAAAGACAAAGAAGCCGTCGCCGAATTCGCGGTGCTCAAGAAGATCCGGCCCGTGTTAGAAGACGGCAAGCCGGTGCGTTCGCTTGATTTCTCTGAAGACGAGCAAAAGATTGTGAAAGGCTTGTTCTTGTTGACCACAAAGCCCGTGTTATACGTGGCTAATATCGCCGAAGACGATATGGCAGAACCGGAAAACTGTGACTACGTGCGGGTGATCCAAGATTACGCGGCCAAAGAAGGCGCCGAAGTGATCGCGGTTTCTGCGCGGACTGAAGAAGAAATCGCCGAACTAGATGACGCAGATAAGGCTGACTTCTTGGAAGCAGAAGGGGTCAGCGAGTCTGGCTTGGATAAGCTGATCAAGGCGTCTTACCACTTGTTAGGGTTAGCGACCTTCTTTACCGCCGGTGGCAAAGAAACCCGGGCGTGGACCTTCAAACAAGGGATGAAGGCCCCACAAGTTGCCGGGGTGATCCACTCCGACTTTGAACGCGGGTTTATTCGCGCCGAAACGATGAGCTTCGCCGATCTTGATCAATACGGCAGCGTCACAGCGGTGCGCGAAGCGGGGCGCTTGCGTTCTGAAGGGAAAGAATACCAGGTGCAAGATGGGGATATCATCGAGTTCCGGTTCAACGTTTAAAGCACGTCTCTTTAGCAGAGATCTTTCAAGGGGGATAACGGAGTGGCGGATAAGAAGAATACACCGGAAGAAGCACCAACTGTCGATGTTGATGCGCTGTTACAGCAATTAACCAAGAAAAACGACGAGTACGTTTTTAAGTTGCGGCGGATCTTGAGTGAGCACCAGTACACCGAAGCCCAACAACGTCAGCTTTTAGCCAGCATGTTACCAGAGATGGTAGAAGCACAGCGCCAAGGCAAGCCGGCTACGCAGCTGTACGGACCGGTGACGGTTAAGGCGGACAGCTTGATCAACGCCCCTAAACCGAAAAAGAAGGTGCCGTTTTGGCTCAGTGGCATCGACCTCAGCCTCTTTTTCATCAGTATTTTCGCGCTGATCTACGGGATCATGGCGTACATCCGGCCGAAGCAAATGACCGGTGCAAGCGGCATTGCGTCGCTATTGTTGATGGCGATCGCCGCAGGCTTCATCTTCACCTACTACAACCAGTGGACGCATAAGCCGAAAAAAGAGCGGCCTAAGACGTGGCTGTTGATGTTGGCGGGGGTAGCGTTGGTCATGCTGGCCTCTATTGCCTCTAGTAGCTTGGCGCTGTTGAAGTCGCCGTTAACGAATCCGTCACCTTGGCCAGTCTATTTGGGGTTAGCGGTGGTGTCTTATGGGGCCCACTGGTACCTCAAGCGCCGCTACCAACTGGACGGCATCATGGCGATGGGGTAGTTTCCGAACAAATATTATTTTTATTCGGACTTTATTCGAGGAGAAAAGACTTTCACAGTTTTCCACCGCCGAATATTACCGGAATGTTCGGTATTACACGTGCTAAAAATGAGCCGTTTCTCATTTGAAAAGCCCGCTACAGCGGGCTTTTTTGCTTGCTCAGTAAGAAATAATTGACGAGTTCGCGTCGCAATGCTATTCTGGTCAACAACAAAAAACGAAAGAGGGCTGTTCACTTGAGTAATTGGGAGACAAAGTTTGCGCGCCGCGGATTTACATTTGATGATGTGTTATTGGTACCTGCTGAAAGTCACGTCCTGCCACAAGATGTCGATCTTTCCGTGCAACTCGCGGATAATTTGAAGCTCAATATTCCAATTCTCTCTGCTGGGATGGATACCGTTACCGAAAGCAACATGGCGATCGCCATGGCACGCCAAGGTGGGTTAGGGGTCATCCACAAAAACATGAGTATTGCCGCACAGGCGGATGAAGTGTTGACCGTTAAACGTTCTGAAAATGGGGTGATCATCAACCCATTCTTCTTGACCGCGAACGATCCGGTTTCAGAAGCCAACGAGTTGATGCATAAGTACCGTATTTCCGGAGTGCCGATCGTTGATTCCAAAGACTCGCGTAAGTTGACCGGGATCATTACCAACCGCGATTTGCGTTACGTTTCTGACCATGCCGTTGCGATTGGGACCGTGATGACGAAGGACCACTTAGTCACCGCCCCAAGCGGGACTAGCCTCGAAGAAGCCGAAGCGATCCTGCAACAACACAAGATCGAGAAGCTGCCATTGGTAGACGGAGAAGGCCGGTTATCTGGCTTGATCACGATCAAGGATATCGAAAAGGTCGTTGAATTCCCGAACGCCGCCAAAGACGATCACGGTCGCCTGCTAGTTGCCGCCGCCGTCGGGGTGACTTCCGACACGTTTGAACGGGCGCAAGCCTTGTTAGACGCTGGTGTAGACGCTTTAGTGATCGATACGGCGCACGGCCACTCCGCCGGTGTTTTACGTAAGATCACGGAGATCCGCGCCCACTTCCCGAACGTCACCTTGATTGCAGGGAACGTGGCGACTGCAGAAGGCGCCGCGGCGTTATATGATGCCGGTGTTGATGTTGTCAAAGTTGGAATCGGTCCAGGCTCGATTTGTACCACACGGATCGTCGCTGGCGTCGGGGTCCCGCAATTGACCGCTGTGTACGAAGCGGCGACGGAAGCCCGCAAGCGCGGGAAGACGATCATCGCCGATGGTGGGATCAAGTACTCTGGCGATATCGTCAAGGCCTTGGCAGCTGGTGGTGCTGCCGTGATGTTGGGCTCGATGTTGGCGGGGACCGATGAAGCCCCTGGTAGCTTCGAGATCTATCAAGGCCGGCGGTTCAAGACTTATCGGGGCATGGGTTCCATGGGCGCGATGGCGCAATCCCACGGCTCCAGTGATCGTTACTTCCAAAGCGGCGTGAATGAGTCAAAGAAGCTTGTCCCTGAAGGTATCGAAGGTCGGGTGGCGTACAAAGGCAGCCTGGCGGATGTCATTTACCAAATGGACGGGGGCTTGCGTTCTGGGATGGGCTACGTCGGTGCGGATACGATTCAAGCCCTATCTGATAACGCACAGTTCATTCAGATCTCGGGTGCCGGCTTGAAGGAAAGCCATCCACACGATGTTCAGATCACCAAGGAAGCGCCTAACTACTCTGTCGAATAAACCGATCAAACCGGGACCGCTTGGGGCCCGGTTTTTTTAATACGCGCATACGACTGGCGTAATCTTGCGCCGCGATTGGGGCCTCAGATGGTTGTCGCGGCACGCAAGGGGCTTGGCGATCCAAAGCGAGTCTTAATTTTTTCCATGGTTTAAACACGCCTCAGCAAAGGTTAGGCGCTTTTGATACAATGGACGATGATGCATAACTGTGCAATGGGAGAATCGCGATGAAAATCTTAATTGTAGACGACGATAAAGAAATCGTTGAATTACTGAGTATTTACGTTAAAAACGAAGGCTATGAGGCGATCACAGCTTATTCAGGCAAGGAAGCCATTACGAAGCTGGTGACCACTCCAGACATTTCGCTGATGATTTTAGACATTATGATGCCGAATATGTCCGGTATCGATGTGGTCAAGGAAGTGCGCAAGGACTCGCAGATCCCGATCATTATCGTGTCGGCCAAAACCGGTGACATGGATAAGATCCAAGGACTGATCACAGGGGCAGATGACTATGTCACAAAGCCGTTCAACCCGTTAGAGGTGATGGCACGCGTTAAGAGCCTTTTGCGCCGGAGCCAGAATAAAGTCACGAACCCAGAACCTGATGTTTTGGAAGTCGGGCCGTTGACGATCAAGAAAGATAGCCATGAAGTGACGACGCTGACCGGCAAGCAGATCCAATTAACGGCTTTAGAATTCGGGATCTTGTACCTGCTGGCGAGCCATCCCAACCGGGTCTTTTCAGCGGATGAGATCTTCGAGCGGGTGTGGCAACAAGAGTCGATCGTGTCGGCCAAGACGGTCATGGTGCACGTGTCGCACTTGCGCGATAAGATCGAAGAAGCCACTGACGGGGAGAAAGTGATCGAAACGGTGTGGGGTGTTGGCTACAAAGTTGAGGGGTAACGCATGGAAAAGGTCCATCTGACCCGCAAAGAAAAATCTGAACTGTGGGGCGAAGGCTTGATCACGGTGATCTTGCTGTTAATGCTGAACCTCGCGATCGTGGTTTTAGGTAAGGAGCTCATCGCCGCTGATCCGCATTTGGAAAATTCCATTTGGGGGGTCAAAAAAGTACTCACCTTTGGTCAAGACAACGTCCACTTGTGGAGCTGGCGCAACTTTGCGATCGGTGGCATGGCGGTGGCGGATGCGATCGTGGTGTATTGGCGGTTGATCCGCCGCTACCGGCAGATGCAGATGCGGCACGTGATTGCGGAGCTGCATTACATTGCTGATGGCCACCTTGAGCACCGAATTCGCTTTGAGGTCAATTCTGATTTGCAAAAAGTTGTGGCGAGCATCAACGCCTTAGTCGATTCGACGGTCAACTCGATGGAAGAAGAGCGCCGAATCGAAAAGAGTAAAGATGAACTGATCACGAACGTATCGCACGATATTCGCACACCGTTGACGTCGATCATCGGCTATTTAGGCTTGATCGAAGACCGGCAGTACCGCAACGAAGAAGAACTGATCAAATATACCCACACGGCTTACCTCAAGGCTAAGCAAATGAAGGTCTTGGTCGAGGACCTTTTTGAGTACACTAAAGCCAGACAAACCACGACGCCGCTGAATACGGTCAGTTTCAACATGGTGGCGATGCTGGAACAGTTGGCGGCTAGTTTTGAGTTAGAAGCCGAGAAAAAAGGCATCACGATTCAGGTGACGGGCAATCCGGACCCCTTGATGATGGAAGCCGATACCGAGAAGCTGGGGCGGGTGTTCAATAACTTGATCACCAACGCGCTGAAGTACGGGCGAGACGCGCGGCACATTTTTTTGGATGCGCAAAAAGTGGGCTCTGAAGCCGTGATCAAGGTGTCCAACGACGGGGAGCAAATCCCCAATGATTCACTGAGCCAACTCTTTGACCGGTTTTATCGCGTCGAAGAATCCCGGTCGCAAGAAACCGGGGGGTCTGGCTTAGGGTTGGCGATCGCCCAATCATTCGTCAGCTTGCATGGCGGGTATATTTATGCAGATTCAACGCCCGAATTAACGAGTTTCGTGATCCATCTTCCTTTGAAGCTGGGAACGACGTTAAAACGCCCTGAAAAAGGGCAGCTTAAAAAGGAGGATGTCAGCAGTCATGGCTAAATTGTGGCGCGGCTTGATGATGGTAGTGGTGAGTTTCAGCGTGTGGATGGGGCTGTCTCCGGGGACGTCGACACAGGCGGCTACCAACGTTGATATTGATGCGAGTGCGGCCTTAGCGATCGAGGCCAAAACCGGTAAGATCTTATACGCTAAGAATGCCGATCAAGCTTTACCGATCGCTTCGATGACCAAGCTGCTCGGGATCTATCTGGTGCAACAAGCGGTCGCGCAAGGAAGATTATCATGGACGACGACGCTGACGCCAGACGCGAACCTCTATACGCTCAGTCAGAATCACGACTTGTCCAACGTGCCGTTGCGCCAAGACGGGCAGTATACGGTTAAGGCGCTTTATCAAGCGAGCCTGATCTATTCGGCCAATGCAGCAATGATGATGTTGGGGAACGCGGTGGCCGGCAGCCAAGCTAAGTTTGTCGACCAGATGCGGGCGCAACTCAAAGCCTGGGGCATCACCGACGCGACGATCATTAACGCTAGCGGCTTAGATAACAACGAATTGGCCGCGGCCGACCGCTATCCCGGCACTAAAGATAGCGACCAGAACCTGCTATCTGCCAAAGATGTTGCGATTGTGGCCCAGCATTTACTCAATGATTATCCGGAGACGTTAGCGACGACGCGCATCAAAGAAATGCTGTTCGACTCGGGGAATAGCGACGCCACTAAGATGACCAATTATAACGCGATGTTGCCGGGGTTAGCGGCGGCCCAGCAGGACCTGACCGTTGACGGGTTGAAAACCGGTACCACAGACCGCGCGGGCGATTGTTTTGCCGGGACCGCCACCCACAACGGAATGCGGATCATTACCGTGGTGATGCACGCTAACGGCAATGGGGACAACAAGCGGTTTGACCAAACCGCCAAGCTGATGCGCGCTACGTTTGCCAACTGGAAGGCACTCACGGTGACGACGGCCAACCAACCGGTGGCGGGACATGAACGGTTGACCGTGACGCGTGGGCAGCAAGGCCACGTCTCGCTTGCGGCTGACAAGACGCTGAAACTGTACGTCCCTAAAGACACGACCACCGCCACCTTGCAGTATACTTATCAGCGGCAGCTAGGGCCGAAGGTGTCCGCGCCGATCACCAAAGGGCGCGTCGCCGGAACCTTGACGGTAGCGGCACAAGGCGACACGTTAGGCTACCTCAGCGGTCAAAAGGCAGAGACAGTCACGCTTAAAACGACGACCACAGTGAAAAAAGCCAACGTCTTCGTGCTGATCTTCCGTGGGATCGGGGAATATTTTGGCGACTTGAAGGCCCAATGGACCTAAGTTAAAAACCGCCGTGTCACGGTTAAGTGGCGCCTTCATCACCCCACTGGCGGAGATGGAGGCGCCACTTGCGTTTGCGCAAGCGGAATCGTTACCGCGGCACAGCGCGTTTCATTTACTGCGGCACAGCGCGTTTCATTTGCTGCGCAAACGCGCTACAGTTAAAGCAGAGGGAGGGGTGCGTGTGAATTACCATCCGATTACGCCGGCCGGGTTAGCCGCGTTACAGGCCCAAGTGGTCGCGCTGCAACGCGAGCGGCCGGCGAAGATCGCGCAATTAGCCGCGGCCGCGGCGTTAGGCGACCGCTCGGAAAACGCAGACTATAGCGCGGCCAAGCGCGATTTGCGCCATTTGGAAAGCCGCCTACGTTACTTGGATAAGTTGATCCGCTACGCCCAGGTCATTCCGGCACCGACGGGGGAGCAAGTGGCGATCGGGACGCGGGTGACCATCGCCTTTGCGCCGGATGACCGGGAGACGTATCGCGTTGTTGGCCCCAAAGAAGCCGGGTTGGCTCCGGACAACCTGGCCGCAGATTCTCCATTAGGTGCCGCCTTATTGGGGCAACGAACGGGGGCAACGGTCACGGTGCAGGCCCCGGCCGGACGCTATCCGGTCACGGTGGTCGCCATCACGGTATGACGGCCAATATGGTATAATGACGTTACCTATGCGATGAATCGCAATCGCTCATGTAAGGAGAAATCTTCATGGCATTATCACTGAATGCATGTATTTTGTTACTCAAAGAACACCACTTGCTCAAAAGCAGCGCCGTGCAAAACTCGATCGACGCGGACATGACTGGCATCGCCTATGATTCGCGCAAAGTCTCTGGTCCCAGCCTGTTTTTCTGCAAAGGGAGCCACTTCCGCCCGATCTACTTGTCGATGGCCAAAGATAACGGGGCGGTGACTTATGTCGCGGAGAAACCGTACGTCGAAGGCAACGGGATGAATGCGTTGATCGTCGTGAACGTGACGAAGGCCATGGCGATTTTGAGCGCCGCTTTTTATGATTTTCCGCAAGATGATTTGTTCGTGATCGCATACACCGGAACCAAAGGCAAAACCACCAGTGCTTACTTCACGCGGGGGATCTTGGAACAAGCACACCCTAAGCGTGTGGCGCTGTTTTCGACCTTAGACCGGATCGTGGGGCCTAACCCAGACCAGCGCTTCAAGTCTGATCTGACCACCCCAGAAAGCCTGGATCTCTTTCATGATATGCGTGTCGCCGTCGACAACGGCATGACCCACCTGGTCATGGAGGTGTCCAGCCAAGCGTATTTGCGTAACCGGGTGTTTGGGTTGACCTATGATGTGGGCTTTTTCTTGAATATCACGCCGGACCATATCGGGCCTAATGAGCACCCCAACTTTGCCAATTATTTGCACAGTAAAATGCAGCTGTTGGTCAATTCGCGGCAGGTCGTGATCAACGCCGAGACGGATCATTTTGACGAAGTCTACGCGGCGGCGACCACGACGACGTACCCTGAGTCGATCTACTTGTTCGCGAGCGCAGACTTCAAACCGACGCGTTCAGACATTGCGATCGATTTTCGCTTTGAAAGCCAAACCCTGGATACGACCCGGAGCCGCTTCACGCTAGTGCCGGTAACGGAAAAGGCCGCGGCGTTGAACGTCGGGGGTCGTTACAGTTTGAGTTTGATCGGTGATTTCAACGAAAGCAACGCGACTGCCGCCGTAATCGGCGGTGGGTTGGCCGGCGTAGATGCGGCCAAGGCGAATCCTGGGATCGCCCGTGTGCAGATCCCGGGTCGCATGGAACAGTTTGCGGTCAAAGGCCATGGGGTCGTCTATGTGGACTATGCGCATAATTACGGTAGTATGAAGGCTTTGATGCATTTTCTAAAGGCCGAGTACAATGATCCTAAGTTGTTAGTGGTCGTGGGCAGTCCGGGGGATAAAGGGGTCTCCCGGCGACCAGGGTTCGCGAAGGTCTTGACCGAATACGCAAGCGTCGCCTACTTGACGACCGATGACCCAGGTTTTGAAGATCCAGCAGACATCGCCGCTGAAATTGACGGTGGTATCGATCATGATAAGGTGACGGTCCACACGGTCCTCGACCGTAAAGAAGCGATCCGCGAAGCTATGACGGCTAGCCGCCCAGGTGACGTTGTGATCGTTGCAGGGAAAGGGGCCGATCCTTACCAGAAGGTTCGAGGCATTGATACGCCTTGGCCACAAGATACGCATGTGGTACAAGCGATCGCGAGTGAATTGGAAGAAGGTTAAACATGCAACGCTTTTTTACGGTCATTGGCGGGATGGGTACCGCGGCAACAGAAAGTTACGTGCGGTTGCTCAATGAACGCTCTGCGGCCCAAAAAGATCAAGATTATATGGACTATATCCTGGTGAATCACGCCTCGGTGCCTGACCGCACGAGTTACATCCTCGATCATACGCAACCGAGTTTTTACCCTGACTTGCTCGATGATATTCGCCAGCAAAGTCAGTTAAACCCGGATTTTATGGTGATGGTCTGCAACACGGCCCATTATTTTTACGATGAACTGCAAGCGGCAACCACAGTACCGCTTTTGCACATGCCACGGGTGGCGATCCAAGAAATGGCGAAGCAGTACCCAAACGAGAAACGGATCGGCTTGATCGCCACGAAAGGGACGCTCGCAGACGGGATTTATGCGCGTGAGATCGAAGCCCATGGGTGTGAGGTCGTGTTAGGCGACGCCGAGATCCAAGAGCTGGTCATGACGTTGATCTACCAAGACATCAAGGAACACAACCGCGTTGATGGCCAACTGTATCATGAGATCTTGAAGCAGATGCACGAACGCTTTGACGTGAACGTGATCGTCTTAGGGTGCACGGAGTTGTCTCTAGCGCAAGAAAAGGCGCCGGAGCACCCATATCAGGTGATCGACGCCCAAAGTATCATCGTGGATAAGACGCTGATGTTAGGGCGCGCTTTTCGTACTGACGTGGCCCAAGGTCAAGCCCGCCTGGCCGAATTAATGGCGGATTAAGACGGCGAGTTCTTGAAACCAGGATACGGGACCTTAGGTCTCTGTCTCGGGAACGATTTTAGCGATTTTTGACGTTGGCAAAGGCACTTTTAAGTGCGTTATTGCGTCGTTGCCTGATTCAGTATAAATTAGATACCGTAAGCGAAGGCATTGCTTTCAGAAATAAGGAGGATTGCGCTTTGGCACATTTAACAAAATTAACGGACACGTTTACGTTGACGAATGGTGTTGAGATCCCGATCGTTGGTTTCGGGACTTGGCAAACCCCTGACGGTGAAGTCGCCAAGCAAAGTGTTGAGGCCGCGATTGCTGCGGGCTATCGGCACATCGATACGGCTGCGGCCTATAAGAACGAAGACAGCGTTGGTGCTGGCATCAAGGCTTCTGGCGTCCGGCGTGAAGACCTGTTTGTGACGACGAAGCTATGGAATGAAGATCATGGCTATAAGGCTGCAAAAGCGGCGATCGATACAAGCTTGACCAAGTTGGGATTGGACTATGTGGACTTGTATTTGATTCACTGGCCAAACCCAGTGACGTTCCGCGAGCACTGGCAAGAAGTCAATGCTGAAACTTGGCGGGCGATGGAAGAAATTTTACAGTCGGGTAAGGCCCGGGCGATCGGGGTGTCAAACTTCCGTGAACATCACCTTGAAGAGCTGGCCAAGACGGCGACTGTTGCGCCGATGGTCAACCAGATCTTCTTGAACCCGTCTGAGATGCAAAAGGACTTGGTGGCGTATAACAAAGCCCATGGCATGTTGAATGAAGCGTACAGCCCACTCGGCACGGGTAAGATCTTTGGCGTACCAGAATTGCAGAAGATGGCCGACCGCTACCATAAATCGGTGGCGCAACTCGTCTTACGCTGGTCCTTGCAGAACGATTTCTTGCCATTACCGAAGTCGGTGCACGCCGACCGAATCCAAGAAAACGCGCAGTTGTTCGACTTTGAACTGAGCCATCATGACATGGAAGTCATTGATGCCTTACACGGCGTGGCCGGAACCTATACGGATCCAGACACCGCAACGTTCTAAATTAAAAGCTGAACGCGATAAAAGCAAAATAGCGCCGCTTGTGCCCCCATTCTTGGAGGCCACAAGCGGCGCTATTTGCGTGGCCGGGATTGGTTCTTGGACACTTAAAGGCCGTTATTTACGCGTTTTATGGATCGTGGCGCGAATCTGTTCGAGCACTGCTGCAGCGCCTTGATCGAGTTGGACGGCGCAAAGGATGAATAGCGTGTCCATCAACGATAGCTGGGCGATCAAGGCGTGCAAAGCCTCAACGCGGTATTGGGTTTCTTCGGCGATTGCGACCAGTAACACCGTCGCCAATTTGGCGATCGGTGACTTAGGGGCCCCGGAAATCACGATCAAAGGGACGTGGTGGTCAGCCGCCACCTGGGCCAAGGCTAAGGCGTCGCGATCGGTCCCGGTGTGTGAAATGATGACGGCACAGTCGGCTGGGGTCAAGCGCGTGATCGACATGAGTTGCATGTGAAAGTCGCTAGCGTAGTTGGTGGTGATCGGCGTGCGCAAAAATTTATGGTAACCGTCTAACGCGACCAGGTTACTGGCGCCGAGGCCGTACAAGCCGACTTGTTTGGCTTGCGTCAGCAAGGTAACGGCGTGTTGGAGCTGATTTTCTGTGAGGTTGCTGGCGGTGGCTTGTAAAGCGTCGATGTTGGCCCCAAACACCTTGTCTGCCATGGTTAGCAGAGAATCATGATCGCCGATTTCTTCAAAAAGTTGGTGTTTTCCCTGGGGCATAGCTAAGGCTAAGCGCAGGCTTTGAAAATTGGGATAACCCAAATTTTTGGCAAACCGGGAGATCGTCGCGGTCGAAATATTGGTTTTTGTGCTCAGTGTCGAAATCGACCAAGTACTAGCGGCTTGTTGGTTTTGTAATAGGAATTGGCCCAAGGTACGCTCTTTGGTACTCAGGCGTTGCCGATTGGCTTGGAATTGCAAGGCGAAGTTGTGCATGAAAGATCCTCCGAGTTCTAGTATAGCATGATGACGCAAATTCGTAATTTGATGAGAAAAAAATTTACACGACTCTAACTTGTAATGTGTAAATTATTTTCATATACTAGGGGCAAACAAGGAGGAGATTGCGATGAATATCGGGATGATCGGCTTAGGTAAGATGGGAATGAATTTGGTGCGCAATATGCGAGATCATGATATCGCGGTGGCGGCATTTGATTTGAACGAAGCCGCGCGTACTGAAGTGACGCAAACCGGTGCGGTGGCTTATGAGACGATCGAAACCCTGATCGCCGCGTTACCGACGCCTAAAATCGTGTGGTTGATGGTGCCGGCAGGCGCGCCAACGCAAGGGTGCATCGCGTCGTTGGCCGACTTGCTGACGGCTGGCGACATCGTGATCGACGGCGGGAATTCGTTTTATCGCGATTCGATGGCGCACAGTGCGCAGCTGGCTGAAAAAGGGATCCATTTCTTTGATGCCGGGACCTCTGGGGGCATGGAAGGCGCGCGGCATGACGGCAACTTTATGATCGGTGGCGACCAGGCGACGTTCAAGGTGATCGAACCGCTATTTAAAGCGATCGCGCAAGAGGACGGTTACCTGTATACCGGTGTGGCAGGTAGTGGGCACTATTTAAAAATGGTGCATAACGGGATCGAGTACGGCATGATGCAGGCGATCGGCGAGGGCTTTGATGTGCTTGCCAAGAGCGACTTCGACTACGATAATGAAGCAGTGGCCAAGTTGTGGGATCACGGGTCCGTCATTCGTGGCTGGCTGATGGCATTGGCGCAGTCGGCCTTCAGCGAAGATCCGCAACTAGATGAGATCAAAGGTGTCATGCACTCCAGCGGGGAAGGGGCGTGGACCGTTGAGGAAGCCTTGCGCTTGCACGTGCCGACCCCGGGGATCTCTAGTGCCTTGATGATGCGGTACCGTTCGGAAGAAAACGACACGATGACTGGGAAGGTGGTTGCGGCTTTACGCAATCAATTCGGTGGTCACGCCGTCGATAAAAAATAGTCTCGGAGGTTTTCTACTATGGCAGTCATGATCGGTGTGGATATTGGCACGACCAGTACAAAAGTGGTCGCCTTTGATTTACAGGGAAAGGCCTTGGCGTCGGCGAATAACCCGTACGCCTTGATCCAATCCGAGCCGGACATGGCGGAAGAATCGCCTGAGGCCATTTTTTCGGCGGTCATCATCGGCCTACAGCGCGTCGTTGCACAAGTGGCTGGACAATCAGTTGCAGGGATCAGCTTTTCAGCGGCGATGCATAGTGTGATCGTGATGGATGCGCAAAACCGGCCGTTGACGCGGGTGCTCACCTGGGCAGACAATCGCGGTGCCGCCTTTGCGCAGCAGTTACGCGCGGATGGGCGAGGCGCCGCATTGTTTGCGAAAACGGGCGTCCCTGTCCACCCGATGAGCCCGCTGGTCAAATTAATGTGGCTCCAAAAGACCCAGCCGGCCGTGATGGCCAAAGCCGCCCACGTGATCGGGATCAAGGACTATGTCTTGTTTCGCTTATTTGGCCGTTACGTCCAAGACTATTCGTTGGCCAATGCGACGGGGCTGATGGACATTTTCACCATGGACTGGGACCCGGATGCGTTAGCCTTGGCCGGGCTACAGCCGGCGCAATTACCCCAGCTTGTCGATACGGATTACCAATTGCAGGGGATGGCGCCAGAACTCGCGGCGACGATCGGCGTTGCGGCAGACACGCCGGTGGTCATCGGGGCTTCTGACGGGGTGCTGAGCAACTTAGGGGTTGCTGCGATCACGCCAGGGACGGTGGCCGTTACGATCGGGACGTCTGGTGCGGTTCGCACAGTCGTGGACCGGCCGGTGTGTGATCCCAGCGGCCGCTTGTTCACGTACTACTTGGCCCCTAATCGTTGGGTCGTTGGTGGGCCGGTTAACAACGGCGGTGTGGTTTGGCGCTGGGCGCGCGATACTTTCTTTGCCGGGCGCGATTATGATCAACTGACGGCAATGGCGGCGCAGGTGCCAGCAGGTGCCGACGGCTTGTTGTTTTTGCCTTATCTTGGAGGCGAGCGGGCGCCGCTGTGGGACGCGGATGCGCGCGGCAGTTTTATCGGCTTGACCCGGCAGCATGATCAAGCGACGATGTTGCGCGCGGTGTTGGAAGGCATCACGTTCAACTTGTTCGCCGTAATGCAACTGGTCGCCGAGCTAGCAGGGCAGCCTAAGGCGATCCAGGCGACCGGCGGCTTTGCCCGCAGCGCGCTGTGGCGACAGCTGTTGGCGGATATTTTTGCCGCGCCAGTTACGATTCCGGACAGCTTTGAAAGTTCGGCGTTAGGAGCGGCGGTACTCGGGATGCAGTCGTTGGGGTTGTGTGCCTCATTAGACGCGGTTGCCGCGATGGTGGGCCAAACCCACACGCAGCAGCCATCCGCAGATGTCGCGGTGTATTCGGAATTGATGCCGATTTGGGCGGACTGCGCTTCGCGGCTGGCGGGGGCCTATGCGGCAATCGCTGGTTTCCAACGCCGGCATCCAGATAAAAACGCGGCAATTGCCTCCAAAGATTAACTGCGGGTAGCCATGCGCTAGATTTTGGTGTAGGCTACTAAGAGACTTAACGCAAGACAACAGGAGGCAGTGATGTACGAAGCGACGAAGCGACGGCATGTGAGTGATAAGGTCAGCGCCGTTTTTCCTAAAGAAGTTACCGATCAGATCTTTTCGGTGATCAAGTTGATGAACCAAGCCGATCAATTAGTGACGGCACCGGTGGCGATCGCGTTTTCTGATGACTATGACGATGACGAGATGTACGCGCTATTGATCCAAGGCGATTTAGCGCCGGCACAAGAATTCCCGTTGACTTATTCCGGCGACAAGCCATTTTTAGGGCACGGGTACATCTTGATCGTGAAGGACAATCCCAAAGCGATCTACATTGACTTCAGCAAGGCAAATAACCTCGACGAATTAGGCAAAAAATGAGCCCAAAACGGTATTTTTTCAGAAAATACCGTTTTTTTGTTGCAGAAGACTAGTCAAAAACCGCGGTAACGTGTAAACTATTTATTCGTAATCGTTACTATTTTCTTTTTTGGGGGCACATATGACAGACTTACTGTCGGTCGATCATTTAAGCTTTGGCTTTCATGACCGCCAACTTTATTCCGATCTTTCTTTCACCCTTAAACAAGGGTCGATGACCAGCCTGATCGGCGCTAACGGCGTCGGCAAGACGACGCTGATCCGCTTATTGATGGGCCAACTACGGCCACAAGCCGGGCAGATCAACTTTATGCCTGGCATGCGTTTGGGTTACGTGCCGCAATTTCGTAATATCGACCCAGAATACCCGCTGTCGATTCGTAGCTTTGTCCAGCTCAATCAGCTGCAACATGGGTTTCCTTGGCACACCGCCAAGGAGAAGCGGCAACTCGATGCCGTTTTGGCGCAGACGCACCTGGCCGCCCGGCAACATCAGCTGCTTGGCCGGGCTTCCGGCGGGGAGAAGCAAAAAGCCTATTTGGCGCAAGCCTTGCTTACGTCACCTAATTTTTTGATTCTAGATGAGGCGACGGCGAGCCTGGATGTGAACACGAAAACCGAACTGATGTCATTAGTTCAAGAATTGAATGCGGCGCTTGATCTGACCGTCTTGTTCGTGACGCACGATTTGCAGCTGGCGAAAGACTACACGCAGCAATACCTGTTGTTAACCCCGAATGGGCATGAACTGCGGCAAACAGCGGAGATGGACGAGTCACAGATGCCTAAGGAATTGCGACCAGTGACGGAGGTGCGGTAGTGTTCAGCTATGACTTTATGCAAAATGCCTGGTTGGCTAGTACCTTCATCGCGCTGACCACCGGGATCGTTGGCGTTTTCGTGACGGCCCGAGGGATGAGTTTTCTTGCCCATACGTTATCCGAAGTGGGGTTTGCCGGTGCGGCTTTTGCCGTCTTCATGGGAATCCGCCCACTAGATGGGATGCTGTTATTTACGATCACGAGTTCGATCACAGTCGGGCGGTTGTCGGTCCAGCAATCGCGCCGGGAAGCATCGATCAGCGCGGTTTCTAGCCTGTTTGTGGGATTAGGGATCTTGTTTTTGTCGTTATCATCGGCGAGTGCCAGCTATGCGACGACGATTTTGTTTGGGAGTATCATTGGCATCTCGCGTGGGGATGTGTGGCAGTTACTCGGCTTGGCAGCGGCGGTTTTAGTGACGCTGGGCTTTGGCTACCGGCGTTTGGCTTTTGATTCATTTGATGCGGTCGGCGCGCAAGCACAAGGCGTGCGCCGCAACTTGATCTCGATTTACTTCTTATTGATCTTAGCCATCTCCGTGTCGATTGGTGCCCAGATTGTGGGCTCGCTGCTAGTGTTCATCTTGTTGACGCTACCGCCAGCAGTGGCCAAGTATTTGGGCAAAACGTTGCCGCAAATGCTGGTCATCTCCGTGGTGGCTGCATTGATCGGCGTATGGGCGGGACTGGCGTTAGGGTACTATACGAACTGGCCGGTGACGTTTTTCATTGCAGCGATCGAATTTTGTTTTTACTTTATCGCTTTGGCGGTTCACCGCTGGCGGCTGGATTAGCCCAGAGTATAAGAGGCGGGCCCTGAGAAACCCAGAATTAGGTTTCTCA
>JALCQM010000055.1 GCA_022651245.1 Lactobacillus sp. | reverse complement strand
CGCAATGTTTAATTCTTTTCAATTAAGAAAAGCCCTATCACATAACGAAACTTTGTTCAGTTTTCAAAGGACTACCTTGTCCGTTAAGACAACTTTGTAAGTATATCTTATCGGGATAATGTTGTCAACAGCTTTTTTGATTGATTATTCATCTTATGAATAATCTTTCATCGACCGCTGTCAACTTAGCTCATTGCCGTTCGACAACAATAGCTATCATACCAGCGTGGCTAGGCCTCGTCAACAAGAAGTTGCAAAAATTCCCACAAAAAAAATAAGCCGAACATACGTCGTAATATGCGACTATATATTCGGCCTATCCGGTGTAATTTAGGAAATTCTGACTAATTATTCGCCTGTTTTAGTTTACGCTGACAATCTGGGCACAGCCCATAGACTTCCAAATGGTGCCCCGTCACATGAAATCCGGTTTTTGCCGCGGCCACCGCTTCAACATTCGTGAGTTGATTATAGTGGAAGTCCACGATTTTACCACAATTCGAGCACACCGCGTGGTAATGCGGGGATAACGCAAAATCAAAGTGAGTGGCGGTATCTGCCACGCTCATTTCTTCGACCAAGCCCAGATCCGCCAACAGCCGCAAATTATTGTAGACAGTGGCGACACTCATATGCGGAAATTGTGGGGCTAGCGCAGCATGGATCATCTCGGCAGTCGGATGGGCCGTACTAGCAATCATGTACTGAATGATCGCCATCCGTTGTGGCGTCACCCGAATTCCTTCCGTCTTGAGCCGCTTTAACGTCTCGTCATAGACACTTGTTTGCATGTGCGTCACCTGCTTTCTTTTCACTGCTCACATCTGTCAACGCAAGCTTAAACCCTTTTTCCATTAAGTACAACCTAAATTCATCGCCTTAGCCACAGGCACTTGAGCCAAAAATAGAGACCTCCATGAGGCCTCTATTGGTTACTTCTCTGAGCTGCTAGAATTCGTACTTGATTCGCTACTGTCCTTCAGTTCCGGTGCATCCGTTTGGTACGGCACCGACTTGTCTTGATTCTGATACAAAATAGACGTCTTCTGTTTCTGGCTCTTCTTTAACTTCGCCAAGGCTTTCTTCTTATTGTAGGAGTAATCACTCTTATCCACCTTCATGAAGCCGTTCGGGGTATAGAAGCGCAAAAGGTCTTCGTTCATGACCCGATCAGACAAGGACAGTTCTGTCGTCACCTGGTTCGTGGCCTTATCAACCACCGCCTTTTGCGCATCCGTCAGGCGCTTGATCACCTTACCAGTTGAAGTATCGTAGTAGGTGCTCCCCACCTTGGTCAACTGCGGCGTCACGAAATCCCCATTCCGGAAGGCGACCGTTTGGCTGTGCTGGGGACTTAACAAGTCTGTCCCGAACTGAACGTAACCTGAGTGCTTGACCCCGAGGAGGTTCAATAGCGTTGGTAAAACGTCGATTTCCCCGCCATAGGTGTGGTTGACGCCACCCTTCAAGCCTGGCATATGGATCATCAGTGGCACCCGCTGGAACTGTGCGTTGTCGAAGTCGTTGAAGGACTTCTTCCCGAGCAACTTCGCGACCGCCTTTTTATGATTGGCCGAGATCCCATAGTGGTCCCCATAGAACACGAGCATGCTGTTCTTGGCCAGCCCGCTTTGTTGCAGCCAGGTCATGAATTCTCCGATCGATTCATCCAAATAGCGGGCAGTTTGCACATAGCCATCGACGGTGTCATCCCCGGTATCGGTTTTTTCGATCGTCTGGTTTTGCTTGTCTAGGGTATACGGATAGTGATTCGTCACCGTGATCAGCTTCGCGTAAAACGGCTGCGGCAACTGTTCGATGTATTGCGCCGAGTCTTTGAGGAAGATCTTATCTTTCAACCCGTACCCGACGTCATAGTTTTTCCCAGAGGAGAAATAGTTCTTCGTGAACCAGTAATCATAGCCCCATGACTTATAGGTGTTGTCTCGATTCCAGAAACTCGGCACGTCGCCATGGAACGCGGCGGTCGTGTAGCCATTTTGTCCTAAAATCGCCGGTGCCGCTTGGAAAGTATTCGTGGTCCCATCCGACACCATCGCAGACCCTTCTGGCAAGCCAAACAGGGAGTTTTCCAGCATCATTTCGGCATCGGCCGTCTTCCCTTGGCCGACTTGGTTGAAGAAGTTATCGAAACTCAAGGTGTCATTTTCGTGATAAAGCTTGTTGAGGTTCGGGGTCACTTCTTGGCCCTTCCACTTGTAATCGATCAAAAATTGCTGGAACGATTCCAAATGGATGATGAAGACGTTCTTACCCTTCGCCACCCCGGCATATTCCGCGCTAGGTGCGGCCGGGTTCTTCTTCAGGTAGTTCAACACCGAATTGATGTCGCTAGCCTTCGCGTTGGCTTTCGTCGCGCTAGTTTGCGCTGTTTTCACGCCATCAACGACCGTATAGGCGTTTAAGCCTAAGTACTTGACGATATAGTTATTATCAAACGTCCGCGTCAACAGGCCAGAGCGATCCGAATACGCCATGCTCAGGTTCGCCCCAAACAGCATCACGGCCAAAACCGAGATCCCGACGGCGAAGCGCTTCTTGATCGGGCGAATATCGATCCGGATCAGGTGCGTGGCCAAGACGACGATCAAGACGACGACATCTAAAAAGACGAGCCAGTCACTCCCTCGCATGATCCCGAAGACCCCTTTGCTCAGGTTATTCGACACCGCACCGGAACCTTTGATCAAGGCGAACGTCAGAAAATCCGAAAATTCCCGGTAGTACAAGATGTTGGCAAACAGCCACACGGAGGTCAACGTATCGATGATCAGCATCACGATGTAAGATTTACGCCCGCTGAGATACAATGCGATCCCAAAAAGAAGCAAGGTGGTCGGGATCGGATTGAGCGCCAACAGCATGTCCTGCATGCTACCTTTAACGCCAAGGTTAAACTTGTTGTGATACGCCCAATATGTTTTCGCCCAAAACAAAGCGATGGCGAGGACAAAAAATCCGAGTCGCGAGTTTAAGAGCGCCCGAATTTTGCTGCCGAGATGTCTCATCGTGATCCTCCAGATGGTTAATTTTTCAAGAATAAATCATTATAGCACAACCGTTAGTCTACACATTCACCCGTGAAAACTCAATTCATCCCCGGCTGCCCGGCGCGCTTTTAAGCACATCTTAAGGTTGAACCGGCAGGCAAATTTCAACACAGGTTTCATCTGCAAATAAAAAAGCCGCCCAAGTCACCTTGGCCGACTGCGCTCCCGCTGACTAGTCCCCGAGGAGATCATAAATCTCCATCGCCACTAAGTCGATATCATCAAAATCAAACTCTTGGTGATGATCCATTTCTTCAAGTGTATAGGTTTCAGTCTTTGGGTCAAATGAAACGAGACCTTTTTCGGTGCCTTCTTTTTCGAAACGCCGCGTCTGTACCTCGCCATCGGTTGCTTCTTGCATCGCTTCTAAGCGCTTGATAATCGCAACTAACTGTGAGCTCTTCATACCAACGGCCCCCTTCCTGTACTTCTGTGATAGCGTACCATAAAATGGCCCCTCGTGACTATGAAAATCCCTGAAACTCAAACTTTTTTAGCGCTTTCTGAGCGAGCAATCCGCTTAACTGGAATCGCCAATGCCACGATGCCAAACACGATGCCGAGATAATACGTCAGCAGCCGCCACAAAAGCATCGCTAATACTAATTGCGAAGGCGTCGCCACGAAACTGGCAAACAGCGTCTTGAAACTTAACTCCGCGCCGCCAGTCCCCCCAGGGATCGGGAATAAGGAGACGATCATCACGATCATCACGTGAGAGACCATCACCGTGATCACATCCACATGGCCCAGGCCAAAGCTCAACAAGACAAAGTACGGCACCGAATAATACAACAGTAGCTGCACTAGCGTTAACCCCGCCGCCCGCAAGACCTTCGACTTCTCTCGCTTCAAATGCAGGCTTTCGGCGTAAAAGGTGTCGATTTTCGCATCCATATGGGCCTGCCAGCGCAACATCCGCTCCCGACCCACAAACCAGCCGCAAACGCGTACCGCGACGCCAACGAGGCGCTTAGTCAACCGGTATTGGTACATCACCAGCAACAGCCCGACGATCACGACCACATGGATCACCAACCCAAAGACGATCAACCACGCCAAGGCGCCAAAATGCGTCGCCACCCGGTTGAACCCGATCAAGATGGTCAAGACAAAGTTGATCAGCACCATGAACTGATACACCACAAACTTCATCAATAAAACGGAACTGGCACGGCCGCCTTCCACCCCGGCTTGCATCAAGGCCACGAGCTGCGCAGGCTGCCCGCCCGACGCAAACGGGGTGATGTTATTGAACAGCTGCTCGACCAACGGGACGCGCAGGGCAGCACGAAAACCCAAGTGCTCGCCTTCGTGTTCAACGAAGATCTTTACCACGACGCTTTCGATCAACCAAGAGCCGACCATCACCCCAAACGCCACCACCAACCATTGCAGCTGCATATGGTTCAAGGTGTGCCACACTTGGTGAAAGTCGAGGTCACGCATTTCAAAGCCAAAAATGGCCACGCCGATCAAGACCATGACGATGACGGCAATTCGATTCGTTTTACTCATGTGTCTTCACAAGGGCCGCCTGTTCACGATAGAATCGCTCCCAGACACGCGCTAGCCGCTCCTCCGAATATTCTGCCGCTGCTGCTTGACTCTTGTGGGTATATTCGGCTTGAAGCGCCGGGGAGTCCCGTAAAGCACGCAGCTGATTATTCATCGCCTGGCCGTCTTCGGCCATTAACGCATACGGGCGAATGATCGTATCATACAAAGATAAATTGCGGACCATCACCGGTGTCTCGGTCGAAAAAGCTTCTAACACGGCCATGGGGAACAATTCCTCAAATGACGGCAATAAAAAAACGTCGGCGATGTTATAGTAATCCACCATCTCTTCTCGCGGCACGATCCCGGTAAAGGTCAAGTTCTCTGGGGCATTGGCCACCGCCGACTTCAAATGGTCATAGCCGTTCGTGATCATGCCAAAGGAAAAACCACCTGCCCAAATGAATCGCATCTCCGGATTCCGCTTGGCTAACGCGATAAAGTCATCGACGCCTTTACGGTCTTGCACCTGGCCGGCACCGAAAACGACAAAGGCCGAAGCCGGCACCCCATACTTTTGGCGCAGAATCTGCTTGTTCGCCGCAGTTTCTGGATAAAACGTCTCCCGGGACACAAAATTTGGGATGTACACGACCTTCTTGGGATCGATCCCGTACGCCGCCAAACGAGAGATGAAGTTGGGATTGACGACCACCAGCGTGTCCATCCGCTTATAAAAAGCGACCACATACTTGTCGAGCGTCCACCGCGCCACGCCAGGTAAACGCAAGCTTTGATCGAGCGTATCCGGCAAGAAATGCACATAGCCGATTTTGCGCCCGCGACGCTTAGAAAAAGTCGACGCGTAAAAGGCCGGGTCGATCGTGTGGTAATGACTCACCAGACTCGGCGAGTAATCGTTGATACTGAGCTTAAATTCCTTGGGAAAATACCGCTTAAGTAAGTCTAAAAGCTCTGTATACACTGCACCGACCCCTTGGCCGGCGACCTTATCTGCAGAGCTAAACATGTGGATGTCGATCATCGCTACCCCTTCGCCTCAAATCGCGGCGAATCCTCTTCTTCTGTCGCCGCATCTTCTGGCGCATACCGCGCAACGGCTTGTTGATAAAACGCTAAAACATCGTCGCCAAACTGATCCGCTGAAATCGCGGTCAACTTAGCCGCTAACGGTGCCGAATCATCGAACGCCTGCGGATGGCCGAGATACTGTAAGACTTCATGCACCATTTCCGCATCGGTATTAAACGTCGTCCCGATCGCCGGGTCATCGAGCAATGCCTGCGTATAGTCGCCGGCACAGGCCACGACCTTGCGCCCGGCGGCCAGCGCTTCGATATAGGTCAACCCTTGCGACTCTGAATCACTGGCCGAAACAAAGACGTCGGCCGCCCGGTAGTAATCCGCGACGGCATCGTGATCGATTTCGCCAATAAAGCGCACATGTGCGCCTAGCCCCAACGTTTCCGCTTGCGCCTCAAGATCCGCCTTGGCGGGACCATCACCAACCACCAGTAACACTGCTTCCGGTTGTTGCGCCAAAATGGCCGGCATGGCGCCAACGACGCGATCGATGCGTTTTTCATACGCCACTCGGCTCAGCGACAACAACACCGGCACGTCGGCTAACCCTAAAGAGGCCCGTAAGTTGTCGTTTTGTGCGTGTTTGAATTGGGTCAAATCGACCCCTGTCGGAATGATCGCCATTGGCGTCTTAATCCCATATCCCAACAAGGAATCTGCGGTCCGCTCTGACGGTGCGATCACACCGCTAACATGGTATAAGTAAGCGCGCATGAATTGGCGCACGTGGTACGGCCGTAATAGGTGGCCATTCATCACATAATGTAAGTAATCTTCGTACATCGTATGGTACGTGTGCACCGTGGGAATCTTCAGCTGCCGCGCCACGAACTTTCCGATGTACCCCATCGAAAACTCTGTTTGGGTATGGACGATATCGAGCTTCAATTCTCTAGCCACGGCATAGGCGTGAAAAAGCCCACGAACCGCGATCCGCCGGTCCGTGAACGACACGAAGGGGACGCTCGTGAAACGAAAGACGTTCGGCTCGACCGCCGATTCCGGCAGGTGCGGATCAGTGGTCGTAAAAATGTACACCGCATGCCCCTTGCGCTCCAGATCCTCTTTCAGCGTCTTAATGGACGTCGCCACACCTGAGACCTGCGGAAAATAAGTATCCGTAAAAATGCCGATATTCATCAGACTTCCTCCAAACGCTGACAGACTTTTAACTACAGTATAAAGACAAACTGGAGTCAGCGCAAAAATTCTCACTTACTCAGGTATTGTATCAGAAACTGAAGTCGAACTAATCCGGCATAAGACCGAATTTTACCTTGCTGTTAAATTATTTCTTAAGTCGGCCCGCTACCGCCGCTGACCGCAGTTGACCATGGGATAATTGATTTAATATCGCGATAGAAAGAAGGGGCTGCGACGATGCCACGACGGCAAACAACGCATCAAAAAAAGCATTGGGGGCGGCGCATCTTGATCACACTGCTCGTGATCGCCGCCATTTGCGGGATAAGCGTCGCCTTTTTCCCGCAGATCAATAACACCTGGCGTAACGCCAACGGTGGCAACGATACGCCCGCCGATAAAGCGGTCAAAGCCACCGTGATCAAGGCCCTCGACAGCAAAAAAAATGGCAATGTGATCACCGATGGCGTGATCGACGCCACGACCCATGCCATCGATACCACCAAGATGTCGACGGTGATGGCCGCCGCGCAGGATCAAGACACCGCGACGAAGCTGCTCACCCAATCTGGTTTGAACAGTAATGTCGCGCAACTCGTCACCAGCGCCTTGTTCAAAACCAGTGCCTTCGATGGTGTCCGGGAGTCCTTGGCCAACGGTGATTATTACGGCGTTTACAAGGCCGCTAAGAAGCTCAACAACACCGACACGACCAGCCTAATAGGCCAGTAGCGAAAACTAACGAAGCCCCATGCAAGACCCGAGTTTGGGTTTTGCATGGGGCTTCATTGTGCGCTTGGGCCTGTCACCGGCAGTTAGAAGCGCCGGAACCGGGCTTGGCGTTGGGCCAACAGCTGCGGTAGCGGCGTGGCGTTCAACCGCTGTATCGTCGGTAGCAAGGCGGCTTTTAACGCCGCCCCAAACCCGACGCCTGAATCCGGCACGATTTTTTCCACCACGCCGGCGGCCAACAAGTCGTCTGGCGTGAGCTTCATCAAGTCTGCGGCTTCTTCGGCGCGGCTGACGTCACGAAATAAGATGGACGCGAACCCTTCTGGCGATAAGATCGCGTACATACTATTGGTGCTCATCCAGACTTCATCGCCACAAGCCAGTGCCAAGGCCCCACCGCTGCCGCCTTCACCAACTAGTACTGAGACGAGCGGCGTTGCCAACGTGCTCGCCGCCAACAATAAGTCGGCGATCGCGGCCGCTTGCCCGTTGTCTTCAGCTTCTTTGCCTGGGTAGGCCCCAGGTGTATCGATCAGCGTAATGATCGGACGGTGAAATTTTTCGGCTTGGCGCATCAAACGCAAGGCTTTGCGGTATCCCCAAGGCTCTGGACACCCGCCATGCGTCGCTAAGCGCTCCGGCAAGGTCTCCCCTTTAGTGGTGGCGATCACCGTCACTGGCTGGTCGTTCAGCCAACCGATGCCACCGATGATCGCCGGGTCATCCCCGTGGACGCGATCGCCATGACACGCTTGAAAATCCTGCACCAGCCCGGCGATCAGCGTCCGTGTCGTATACGGGCGCGGGGCGCGGGCGGCTAATACTTGTTGGTATGCCGTCATTAGTGGCCTCCATGCAGCGCCAGTAACGCCGCTAATTTTGCCGGTAGCGCTTCTCGCGGTACGATCGCATCGATAAACCCGGCCGCTTGGACCCGCTCAGCCCGCTGAAAATCTGCCGGTAGCTTGGCGTGAATCGTTGCTTCGATCACGCGGCGTCCAGCGAAGCCGACACGGCTATGCGGTTCGGCTAAAATAATGTCGCCTTGCATGGCAAAACTAGCGGCCACGCCACCCATAGTCGGGTCACTCAAGACCACGATGTACACCAAGCCGGCTGCCGAATGAGCGGCCACTGCTTGCGAGACTTTGGCCATTTGCATCAGCGAGTGAATACCTTCTTGCATCCGCGCCCCGCCACTGGTCGCCACGACCACCACCGGCAACTGCGCGGCCGTGGCGCGCTCAAATAGCCGACACAACCGTTCGCCGGCAACCGTACCTAATGACCCCATCATATAATGGCTATCCATGACGCCTAAGGCCACGGTGTGCGCCCCGATATGGGCTTGCCCGCAAAGCACACTTTCATCGCTACCGCTAGCTTGAGCCGCTTCTTGGCGCTTTTGCGCATACCCTGGAAAATCACTAGCCGCTTCCGGCAGATGCTGATCCCAGGCACTGAAGGATTGGGTCAATTGTGCGATGCGCTCATGCGCCGTCAAGCGCAGCCCATACCCGCAGTTGGGGCAGACTTTAGCCGCCCCAAACCGACGCCGATACGCACTTTCATGACAATGCGGGCAGGTGACCCACAAACCTGCGGGCAACGCCGCAGCCTTAGCCAAAACGGCGCGGTCTAACGGCGCCGGGATACTCGCTTTTAACATGAGGCAGCCTCCTTTTGTTGCCAATCAGGGATGAAAACGCGGTCCACATAGTCGATCGCGGCGTGACCTTGTTGAATGGTCGCATCTTGGACCAAGCCTTGCTGGAAGCGCTGGTTGGTTTGGACGCCAGTAATTTCTAGCTCGGCTAACACCCGCGCCATTTTGGCCCAGGCCAGCGCAGGCGTGGCGGCGTGCACGATCAGCTTCGCCAACATCGCATCATAATAAGGGGTGATCGTGTCGCCCACCCGCAGGCCGCGGTCCACGCGCACACCGGCGCCACCTAACGGCCATTCCAGCCGGGTCACGGTGCCTGTTTGCGGGGCAAAATCCTGTGTCGGGGCCTCGGCATTCACGCGGCATTCGATCGCCACCCCGTTCGGGGCCCAACGGCGCGTCCCATTGGGCAGCGGCTGTCCGGCCGCCACGGTGATCTGCGTGGCCAACAGGTCAAGGCCGGTGACCATTTCAGACACCGGATGTTCGACTTGGATCCGCGTATTCATTTCCATGAAGTAGACCTGCTCGTCTGGCGTCACCAAAAACTCCACTGTCCCTGCATTTTCATAGGCGCTGCCGCTGGCGATCCGTTCTGCCAAGGCTTGCAGACGGGCGCGTGTTTGCGGCGTACAGCTGAGACAAGGGCTGACTTCGAGCAGCTTTTGCTTGTGGTGTTGTAGCGAACAATCACGCTCTGGCAACGTCCACACGGCCCCTTGCCGATCGGCTAACACCTGCACTTCTAAGTGCTTGGCGCCGACCAACACCTTTTCCAAATACATCCCCGCTTCACCAAACGCGGCGGTCGCTTCGGTTTGGGCCAGCGGCCACGCCTCTGTCAGCAGTGCCGCAGACGTGACTTGGCGAATTCCCTTGCCACCGCCACCTGCGGCTGCTTTGAGCATCACCGGGTAGCCTAACGTTGCGGCTGCCGCTAGCGCCGCGTCTAACGTCGTCACCACTTCGGAGCCTGGGATCACCGGCACCTCGAGTTCTTGAACTAGGGTCCGAGCCTGCGCTTTATCCCCTAGCCGGCGGATCACCTGCGCTTTGGGCCCGATGAAAACAACCCCTGCTTGCGCACATAATTCGGCAAAATCGGCACTTTCGGCCAAAAATCCAAAACCCGGGTGAATCGCCTCTGCTCCGGTCAACACGGCGGCGGAAAGGATATTTTGCATGTGTAAATATGAGTCGCTGGCCTTCGCCGGACCGATACAAACGGCGGCGTCTGCCAACTGCACATGCAACGCCGATGCGTCTGCTTCGGAATAAACGGCGACGGCGCTAGCGCCGAGCTCATGGATCACTTGGATCAAGCGCACGGCGATTTCGCCACGATTGGCGACTAAGATCCGCTTGAACATCTCGTCACTCCCTACTGAATGGCGAAGACCAATTCGGCCATGCAGGCTAGATCTTCACCAACGTATGCCCGCCCGACGCCGCTACCGATGCCTTCTGCACGCCTTGTCAACGTCACTTCCAGCCGCAGCGTATCGCCTGGCCGAACCATTTTACGAAACTTAGCTTTGCGGATCCCGCCTAAAAACACTGTTTTGCCTGCTAATTCAGGCTCTTGCAAAAGGGCGATCGCCCCAGTTTGAGCCAGTGCTTCGATCTGCAAGACTCCCGGAAAAATCGGGTTGCCCGGAAAATGTCCTTGGAAAATGGCTTCATTGACCGATACGTTCTTGATGGCGACGGCCGCTTCCCCAGGGGTGGACGATAACACGCGGTCCACCATCAACATCGGGTAACGGTGTGGCAAGATCGCCATGATTTCTTGTGCTTCAAGCATCTGCTTCCTCCGTGATCAAAAATAAATCCTGGTGATATTCGACCAATGATTCATTGGCGATCAACACCTCTTGAATCACGCCGGATACCGGACTGGTAACTTCATTCATCATCTTCATCGACTCGATCACGCACACGACTTCACCTGCCGTGACGTGCTCACCGACTTGCTTGAATACCGGCTGGTCGGGCGCCGGACGTAGATACGCGATCCCCACCAAGGGTGCTTGGACCGGGGTTCCCGCCGCTGGCACGGGGGTCGCCGCAGCCGGCTTTTTTGTGGCCGCCGGCTGCGAGTGCCGCGCTTTTTTGAGCCGCAGGTGGTCTTCACCGGAAGTCAATTCTAGTTCGACCGCCGAGCTTTGCTCAAACTGGGCCATCAAGGCGGCAATCATTTTCTCATCCATAAGCCCGCGCCCCTCCCAATGCTAAGACGGCGTTATGGCCGCCGAAGCCAAACGAATTACTCAAGGCAAATGGGGTCTGCGGCTGCTGGTGCGTGTCTGCCACCAGTGACACGGCACAATCTGGATCTGGGGTGCCGCCCAGGTTCACCGGCAAGCGGGCGGTATTCAGCGCCGCTAGCGTCAAAATCGCCTCGATCGCGCCGGCGCCGCCGAGCAAGTGCCCGGTCATCCCCTTGGTCGAGCTGACCGCCACGGGGTGTTGGCGAAAAACGGTGCGGATGGCTTTTGACTCCATCAAGTCGTTGGCCACCGTGGCGGTGCCATGCGCATTGACATAGCCGATCGCGCTCGGGGCCAGCCCCGCTGTGGTCAGCGCTTGTTGCATTGCCGCCGCGGCTTGTTGGCCACTCGGGTCCGGTGCGGTCATGTGGTATGCATCGCTGGTCGCCCCGTGGCCGAGCACATACCCTAAAATTTCGGCGCCGCGGGCTCGGGCGTGTGCTTCGGTTTCCAAGATCAACGTCCCGGCGCCTTCCCCCATCACAAAGCCGCTACGCTCGCGGCCAAACGGTAAACTAGCTTTTTGCGGCTCAGTGGCCGTTGACAACGCCGTTAGTGCCGCAAAGCCACCGATCCCAATTTCGTTGATGGACGCCTCGGCTCCCCCGGTGATTACCATATCGGCCCGGCCGGCTTGCAAACACTGCATGGCTTGGCCGATCGCACTGGTAGCTGAAGCACACGCGGTCACCACAGCATAGCTTTCTGCATGGGCGCCAAAATGCTGGGCCAACACTCCTGGCGCCATATTGATGATCGCCATTGGGACGAATAGCGGCGAAATGCGCTTAGGGCCCTTCGCATTTTTCTTCGTGACTTGTGCTTCGATCGTCGACAAGCCACCGATTCCTGAACCGTAGATCACGGCCAAGCGCTCAGGGGCCACAGCGCCGGCTAAGTGCGCTTGTTCGGCCGCTTCGATCGCACTATACAAGGCAAACTGGGTAAACCGATCCAGCCGCTTCACGAGCTTCTTATCCAGTCGCTGGGTAGGTTCAAAATCGCTAACTTCCCCGGCCACACTGATGCCCGTCGCACTCGCGTCAAACTGGCTGATCGACCGGATCCCGATCTCCCCTGCCTGCATGGCGGCGACACTTTGGGCAACATCTTGGCCCAAAGCATTCACCGTCCCCATTCCGGTTACGACGATTCGTTGCAAACTACTTCCTCCCATCACGTTAACCCGCCATCAACGGCGAGTACTTGCCCGGTCACATACGCATTACCGATCAAAAATGCAGCCGCATCGGCCACTTCTTCCGACGCGCCAAAACGCTTGAGCGGAATCGTGGCCAAGACGTTATCCGCGGCCTCAGCACTTAACGCCGCGGTCATCGCCGTCTTGATCATCCCCGGCGCGATGGCATTAACGCGGACACCGCGCCGAGCACCTTCTTTGGCCAACGTTTTGGTCAATCCAATCACCCCAGCCTTGCTGGCAGCATAATTGGCCTGGCCAACATTGCCGACGAGTCCGACGACACTGGCTAAATTAATGATCACGCCACGCTTGGCTTTCATCATCACCCGGTACGCCGGCTGCGTGACGTTATACGTCCCATTCAAATTGATGTTCACCACTTCGGCAAACTGGGCTGGCGATAACCGCAACGCCAGCTGATCATGCGTGATCCCGGCGTTGTTGACCAAAATATCAAGTCGGCCAAAACGTTCAAGCGTCGCGGCCACCAAGGCTTGGGCCGCCTCAACATCCTCGATCCCGCCTTGAAACGTCGCAACCGTAGCGCCGGCTGCTTCTAATTCTTGCACGAGCGCCGAGGGGATCTCCCCGCGGGCACTCAACATCAAATTCGCACCGTCTTGGGCCAAACGCTTGGCGATCGCGGCACCGATGCCACGACTCGCACCCGTTACAAGCGCGACTTCTCCAGATAGGGTCATCTAGTCATCTCCTAACAAGGTTGTGGCCGTCACGGTCGCGACCGTGGCAGCCGGGAGCTGCTGGTGGATCAGCTTGGCCAAAATTGGCTTGGGCCCGACTTCGACAAAATGCGTCACGCCTTGTGCGCTGAGCGTTGCCATCGTCTCCCCTAACGCCGTGGCAGTCGCCACTTGCGCCGTCAAATTCGCGACGCTGGTTTCAGGCGTCAACGCGGTTTGCGTCGTGGTACTGATCACCGGCCGCTCACCAGGATGCCATGCCACTGCTGCTAAGGCCGTGGCCAGCGCCGGTTGCGCCGGTGCCATGAGTGGCGTATGAAACGCGCCTGCAACGGGTAACGGCAGCGCCTTGATGCCTAGCTCCCGTAACTGCTGTTGCGCAGTGAGCAGCGCGGCTTGCCGCCCACCCAAGACCACTTGCTTTGGGCTGTTGCGGTTAGCGAGCCACACATCAGGCAGTGCCATCACCGCCGCTAGTGCCTGCGGGTCCTTGAGCCGCAATGCCAACATCCCCCCTGGATTTTGCTTGCAGGCAGCCGCCATGGCGGCGCCGCGCTTGGCCACCAGGGCTAATCCCGCTTCTAAGTCGAGTTGGCCGCCGGCGATCAAGGCGCTATATTCACCTAGGCTCAACCCAGCTAAGACGTCAGCCTGGAGCTCAGCCGCCCGGTACAAGGCCACGCTGAACGCCACTAAGGCAGGCTGCAAGTCTTGTGGCCGTGCGCTTAATGGCGTCTCCCCGAATAAATAAGCCGGCAAGTCAAACGCGAGGATGGCATTGGCGGCGTCAATATTTTGTTTGAAAATCAAACTATTATGGTAAAGTTCACGCCCCATGCCAGCAAATTCACTGCCTTGGCCACTAAATACCACTGCCGTTTTCATCTCAAACCACCTTCGCCCGTAGCGGGCCATCGCCGAGCAACGTTAACGTCTGGGCGACCAGCGACTGCAAGATCTCGGCAGCCGGCGTGACCGCGTGCACCATCCCTGCTGCCTGTCCAGCCATAAAGGAACCGCGCTGCGGATCGCCTTCTTTAACGGCGATCCGCAAGCTCCCGTTGCCCAACTGTTCGACGGCCGTCATATCACCGCCATTGATAGCCAACTGCTTTTCCAGCTTCAGATATTGCCGGCTCATCGGGTTCTTCAAGACTCGCGCGGCGTGGCCGATATATTGGCCTGTCACTAGCGTATCCACATCTTTGGCCTTCAACACGGCCGCTTGGTACTGCGGGTGGATCTGCGTCTCACTGGCGGCCAAAAAGCGCGTGCCCATTTGCACTCCACTAGCGCCTAACGCTAACGCTGCGGCGACGCCGCGACCGTCAGCGATCCCGCCGGCCGCGACTACTGGAATGTCGATGGCATCCACCACTTGTGGTACCAAGGCCATCGTTGTCATGGCGCCAATGTGCCCGCCTGATTCCATGCCTTCAGCGATCACCCCATCGACCCCTAAGCGAGCCATGCGCTTGGCCAAGGCAACCGAAGGCACGACCGGTAACACGACACTGCCGGCTGCCTGCAAGGTCCCCAGGTAGCGGCCTGGATCACCGGCACCAGTCGTCACCACCGCCACGCCGGCTTCTGCGATCACCGCGATCACCTCTTCGACAAACGGCGATAACAGCATCACGTTGACGCCAAAAGGCTTATCGGTGCGCGCCTTAGCAATGGCGATCTGCTCTGCAACATAGCTGGCTGGCGCGTGCCCGCTGCCGATGATGCCTAAGCCCCCGGCCGCAGACACTGCCGCCGCCAACTGGCCATCGGCGACCCAGGCCATCCCGCCTTGAAAAATCGGGTACTGCACCCCGATACGCGTCATCAATGCATCCATCACTACGCCGCCTTCGCTAAGAAGCTCACCAGGTCTTGGACCGTTTCGATAGTTTCATCCGTATCGATCGTCACGTCGAACGCGTCTTCAATTTCATTGATGATCTCAAATACATCCAGGCTATCGGCGTCGAGGTCATTTTTGAAGTTCGTGTTGAGTTGCACCTTTTCCGGTTCTTGGTCCAATTGCTCTGCGATGATTGCTTGTACCTTAGAAAAAATTGCTTCGTTTGCCATAATAATGGTCTCCTTTTTAGTAAGTTAAGATCAGACTGCCGACGCTCAAGCCGCCGCCAAAACCACACAACAAGAGGCGTTGACCGCGTTGGATGCGACCGTCAGTCACCATATCATTCAACAACAATGGAATGCTTGCGGCACTGGTATTGCCGTAATTCGCCAGGTTCAGCGGCAGCCGTTCTGGCGGTAATGCCAGCTTGCGCCCGATCGCTTCGATGATCCGGGCATTCGCCTGATGGATCAAGTACCAATCACAAGGCGCTTGGCCCAGTCGGCTGATCGAGGCCGGCGCCTCACGGATCGCAAACTGGTAAACCGCGCGTCCATTCATTTGGAAAAACGGCCGGCCAGTCGCGGCGCCTGCTTGTAAAACCAGCTCGAGATCGCCGAAACTGCGCAGGTCGGCTGGCGGCAGTGGTTGCGCGTCTGCTTTGACCAAGACGCCTGCCGCCCCGTCACCGAACAAAACGGCTGTCGCGCGATCGTCCCAATCAACTAGGCGCGACAAGCACTCGCTGCCAATCACCAAGCCGCATTGCGCTTGACCAGCCAATAAGTGCGCCGCCATATCCAACGCGTAGACGAACCCGGCACAGGCAGCATTGAGATTCAACGCAAAGGCGTTCGTTGCGCCTAATGCGGCTTGGAGGCGATTCGCCTCACTCGGGGTTAAGTAATCTGGGCTCATGGTGGCCACCAAGACAAAATCCAACTCAGCGGCCGTGCAGTGACTCTTGGCGAGTAATTGCTGAGCCACGCCTAACGCGAGGCTGTAGGTGGTTTCCGTCTCGGCGATACGCCGCTCCCGAATACCAGTCCGCTGCCGGATCCATTCATCCGATGTCGCCATTCGCCGACTCAAATCGTAATTCGTCACCCGCTTAGCTGGTAACTCAGCCGCGGTCGCAACGATTTGCACGGCTATCCCTCCATTTCATGCTTAAAGTTGCCGATCTTGCTCCGCGATAAACGTCATCAAGTTGTCTAACGCGTGCTCGATCAAGTGGATCTCGTCGTCATCGAACCCTTGCACGAACCGGTCGACCATTTGCTGATGAAACGCTTGGTGGGCCCGATACATTAAGCGGCCCTTGCGCGTCAGCACCAAATTCACGATCCGTTTATCATCTTCTGCGTGCTCCCGATCGACGTAGCCTTTCCGCACTAACTGCTTGATCCCTACCGTCAGGGTGCCTTGCGTCACGTGCAGCTTGGCCGCCACCGTACTAGACGTTGGCTTTTGGTGTAACCCAATGGCGTCGATGGTGTGCATCTCGGTGATACTGAGGTCTCGAAACTGACTCTTTTTTAGTTCGGTTTCTTCTATCCGCAAAATATCGCGGTAAACCTTTTCTAGTTTTGTGTTGATACGCTTCATGATCGGACGCTGTGCCATTATCCCATGGCCTCCTAATTTGACTGATTTGATATTCAAAGTATCAGTCAAAAGTGAGCGCCCGTCAACCGGCCGTGGCATCTGCAACGACGAAATGAAGCTCGGCGTGTGCCACTGGCTGCCCGGCGACAACTGCTTGCGCGTGCACCACACCCATCGTAGCCTTGACCTTCCCTAGCGTGATCGTCATGACCATGACGCTACCAGCGGTCACCGGCTGCTGAAATTCGGCGTCGGACACCGCAGCTAAGTACGCGGTTTTGCCTGCAAATTGCGGGGAGTTCAAGATCAAAACAGAAGCGGCTTGGGCCAGCATCTCGATGATCAACGTACTGGCCAGCGTGGCCCGGTCTGGGCGGTAGCCAACCATGTGGTCTTCTGCCATGCTGAGGTAAGTCTCAGCCACCACCCGCTGGTCGGGAACCAGCTCGCTCACCCGGTCGATATACAAAATCGGGTACCGGTTGGGGATCAAGTCGCGAACCGCCAAGCTATCCAAAGTCTGCATGCATTCACCTCCATACGTTCGTAATTACTTGGACCTTCAAAGTATATCAAAAGTAATTTGAATGTCAAACCTTTTTGACCATGAAAATAACCCGAAGCAAGGGACTGTGACATAAGTCCCGAATAAGACGCCACTTGATGAAAATCTTCGGATTTTCGTCAGGTGGCGTTTTCGGTATAATATTAAAAAAGAGTATCGGTTGCCCCCGATACTC
>JALCQM010000054.1 GCA_022651245.1 Lactobacillus sp. | reverse complement strand
TCGACTATCCAGAGGATTCTCCAATCCTCAACCGGTTTGAAGTCCGACTTCGCGACCAGCGTGCTCAAAAAGCCATGAAGGAACTGCTGGCCTGCCAAGACGCCGAAACGGTCGTCTTCGGGATCATTAACCATTACTTGCGGGTCGTAACGCCACAGGGCTCAAAGAAATTAGCTGATTGTCCACTAGACCCAGACTGGCAAACTTTTATCGGCGATAACCGTAATCGCTTGAAACTGGCAATGCGGCCGGAACCGATCACGATGGACAGCGTGCTGAACTGGCTGACCAAACAAGTCGCGCCTAGTCTGAAAATGGTTCAGCAAGTCGATTCACTCAATGGCACCGATATGATCGCGGACATGATCAACGAGGCCGAATTATCGCCGCAACAAAAGACGTTACTCAAGGAGGTATTGGAACAAGCCCAACATGAAGATGAAAAAAAACAAAGCAACGAATGAACGTGATTGCACGCACCCGATACTTTGCCCTAGACAAGCCAAGTATATCATGGTCAACGACCAAAGCAAGCGTGCCTTCAATTATTTGGAGGTATGAAATGAGCATTACCCAAGCACCTAATGGCACCTATGTTGTCAGTGTCTCCTTTGGCACTGACCCTGTCACCGGCAAGCGCCGCCGCAAAAAGAAACAAGGCATTCATTCAATGGCGGCTGCCCGCAAAGTTGAAAAGGAGATGATGCGTACTAGCGTCGACCGACTGTTCAACCAAGAAACCGTCACCTTCGACGAATTGTTCGAGCGTTACGTGAACCGTGTGAAGATTCACATCAAGCCGTCCTATTTGCAGTCTCAACGCGCCGTGTACAAGCGCTATATCCAGACATTCTTCGTCAATGCCGATATTAAGCGCCTGACGAGCGAGCATATCCGTGACTTTCAGGAATGGCTCACCGAGGAACGCGATTTGAGCAATAACACCAACAACAAGACCTTGATTGAATTGAAACTGATTCTCGACGTCGCTGTTGAGGAGAACGTGATCGTCGAGAATCCTTGTATTGGGGTGAAGAAGCTCAAAATCGAACGCAAGAAAATGGAATTCTACACGCCAGATGAATTTCACGCGTTTACCAAGCTGATTCATCTGCCAGAAGAATTCGACTGGTACGTACTGTTCTCGCTGCTATTCTTCTCCGGCTTGCGAGTTGGAGAACTCTGCGCGCTAGACTGGTCGGATCTCGATTTCAAGCGCAAGGAACTGACTGTCAGCAAGTCTGTGTTCCGGCGCGGCGGCGTGGATATCATTACCCCGCCAAAGTCCAAGGCCAGCAATCGCCGTATCAGCCTCAACCAAGGCATGATTGCCTTGCTTCTACAATGGCGTGAACAGCAACAGGAACTCTTTAAGCACGACTTAGCCCTCGACTGGAGCGAAGATACGCCAATGTTCCAAGCGACGCTGATACGTCGCAACAAGCACACGATCCGCATGCGCTATAAACGCATCTGCAAGCGTGACCCTACGATGAAGCAGATTCGGATTCACGACTTCCGACACTCGCACGTCGCCTTGTTGATCGACCAAGAAACAGAGTACACGATCATCAAGGAGCGATTGGGGCATGCCAGCATCGTCACAACTATTGACACTTACGGGCATCTTTTCCCTAACAAGCAACGCGAAACCGCCGATGCCCTCGATAAATTCTTTTAAGAGAAAGGTTTGATCACATGAAATTCCGAACACGTTTGCCGCCAAGAACGGCGGTCTGATTTTTCGAACTGGTACTGCACTGGTACTGGAAGGCCGATTTCGACCCAAACAAGCGTTTGAAAACAACAAAAAAACGCAACCCCGAAAGGTCGCGGAACGCTGATATACCAACGTTTATGAAGGAGAGTACAGGATTTGAACCTGCGCGCGGGTATTAGCCCGTTCGACGGATTTCGAGTCCGTTGCATTACCACTCTGCCAACTCTCCATAACAACAGAATATAGTATACCAAGAATTTCGCGATTTGAAAAGGTAATCGGCAAAAATTTTGTTGCTAAAAGCCGCTATATCAACCTTGACAGAAGCTTTATTGGTTGCTATCCAGTGCGAATATACGCATTCGCGCATATATGTTCGGAAAATACCCGATCAAAATTCGTTGAAATCCTTTGTTTTGGCAGAATCGACTGAATACAAGTCATTCACCGATTACTGGTTGATACTGTTAGAAATACGTCCCAGATGGTTGGTTGCAACCAGTGATAATTGTGCGTCTATTTTTAGCCGTGGCGCTTTACTAGGCGTATAAGTCTGCCGAAGGTTACCTCGATGACGTACTTGACAGCAACCCCGGTGGTCTGGTAGACTGCAAAAACATTGAGTTGTGCTCAGTGAAGTACACTCACCTTCAATTTGGCCATCGAGCAGCACCAGCCAGCAAAACCTGAGATCGATTTCACTCGGGTATTTCGTAAGCGTAAACGTGAATCTACGCAATTCTATTTCAATTGTGGAGGTTCTTTTTTGCGTCTATCAAAATCAGTTCAAGTCGCCCTATTGATGGCGGCAAGTTTGTTTATGGAGATCATGGATGGCACCATCGTCACTACAGCGCTGCCCAGCGTGGCGCGCGCTTTGCGCGTCAGTCCGTTGACGGCGGCAATGATGATCAGCATCTATTTGATTACTGTAGCGGTGTGCATCCCGCTGTCGGGCTGGATCAGCACCCGACTCGGCAAGCGGCGTACCTGGCTTCTGGCGGTGGCCGGTTTCACCTTGACCTCGATCGGCACGGCGCTAGCGGTCAACTTCGCCATGCTGCTGGTAATGCGGGTGCTACAAGGTGTGTTCGGATCACTGATGACGCCGACAGCCCGCTTGATCGTGCTGGAGAAAACGGCGCCCAAAGACTTGTTGGTAATGACGAGCTATTTAGTCTGGCCCGCGCTGTTGGCACCGGCGATCGCGCCGCCATTAGGGGGTGCGATCTTGGCTGTGCTAGATTGGCGGTGGTTGTTTCTGATCAACATCCCATTTGGCGTGGTCAGTTATTTGATCGGGTTGCACTTGATCGATACGGATCAGCCCAGTGCATCCAGGCATTTTGACTGGCGTGGATTCATTGGGTTAGCGATTGTCAGTGCGGCGCTATTGGGCGGTGTCGAAGTAGGCACGCATGGCGTGGCATGGCTGGGATTGGCTGGGATCCTTGTGGCCATGGGTGCCGTTTGCGCGGTGCTCGTGGTGCGGCACTTGTTGTTTGCTAAAAAGCCACTGATTGCACTGGGTGCGTTGAAGCAACTGTCATTTCGCGTAACGCAAACCGGTGGCAGCGTGCTGTGGCTGTCAGTGGGCGCGATGCCGTATCTGCTGACGGTGGATTTACAGCGCAATTTCGGCTGGAGTGCGCTGAAAGCCGGCGGGTTCGTGTTGTGGATCTTCGTCGGCAACATCGGTATCAAACCTTTCACCACGCCGCTGATTCGCCACTACGGCTACAAAGCCACTTTGATTGCATCAGACGTGGTGATCGCGATGACGGCGTGCGGGTTCGCAATGGTGACAGTCACCACAGCGGCCGCAATAATCGCCGGGTTAGCATTGTTCTCTGGTGCGGCGCGGTCGATGGCGTTAAGTGCATATAACGGCTTGACTTTCGCAGACCTCACGCCTAAGCATCGCGGCGACGCCAATACACTGAACGCGGTGACTAGTACCATGGCTCAAGGGTTAGGTGTCAGCCTGGTAACGATCGTGTTGGCCGGATTGTCGGCTGCGATGTCGCAAACACAGGCTTACGCTGGCTGTTTCATCTTCTTAGGCGTGTTAATGGTGTATCCTCTCGTGGAGACCTGGTTATTGCCGCGCGATATCGGAGCAGCAACGATCTAACTCGCAATTGCCGGCACCCCTTATCAGTCGATATGGTTGTGTGGGATTAGCCGTTCGCATCGGTTGCGGTTTTTTAATACGTAATTCTAATGTAAAATATAGCTTTTAGAGTAGTCTTGTAAAGCCAGTAAAAATCTATCGGAAAATCGACCCATGTTTTGAAAAAAGAATCGGATTATGACAAATCAAACCACTTACTTTATTGGCGAATTTGCTGAGCAAACCGGTTTAACTATTGACACATTACGGTATTACGAAAAGGAAGGCCTACTTGAGCCACACCGGGATGCAAATGGCAGACGCCAATTCTCTGAAGTTGATCGCAGCTGGTGTGAGTTTATCAAGCGAATCAAGGCAACAGGCATGCCCCTACGCGCCATCAAGCAGTATTCCGCGCTTCGACACCAAGGAAACAAAACGATCGATGACCGAGTAGCGCTATTGAAAACCCAACGGCAACTTTTGGCGGCACAACGCGCCGAAATTGATTCGCATCTCGCCTTTCTTGATAAGAAGATGTCAACATACGCAGAGATGAAGCAGAATTTGGATTGTCGCAATAAAAATGCTTGACCTGGAGTTAACTCCAGCATTTAAGATACAACTATCTTATGAGAAGGAAATTGATCTTATGTCTGAACAAACAAGGTTACAAATTGGTAAAACAGCACTTGCACAAGTCGATGGCAGCGCGGCAGACGGTGTCATGAATTCACTTGAGACGATTGCCCCTGCCGTTGGCAAATACATCTTGGAATTTGCGTTTGGTGATATCTACACACGTCCAGTGCTAGACCTGAAACAGCGCGAGATGATCACAATTACAGCGCTACTGATCCAAGGCGATGCCGCACCTCAGCTTAACGTCCACATCAACGGTGCACTAAATGTTGGCCTTACGAAAGAGGAAATCATTGAAACCTTCATCCAGTGCATCCCCTACATCGGCTTTCCTCGGGTATTAAATGCGTTGAATGTCGCAAAACAGGTTTTTTCAAAGCGTTAAAATTTCAACAGCACCAAACGTCCACAAAGGTACCCGGCGCTTTCAACCGCTGCCCCTTGTGGACGTTTTGCTGTCTGAATACCTTATAGCTTCATCAGAGTAAAAGCTTTAGACTTAATGCTTTTCAGTATGCCAACAGGAGTCGCCCTTGAACAGGCTCATTTTTGACATGATTTTGTGCGACTGCAATTTGCTGAAATGGAATAATGGAATCGATGTGCGCCTGTAAAGCACCGGTACTGAGTAAATCTAGCAGTTTCGTATACGCACGCAGACCAATCGAAGCATTTGAAAATCTAGATGTTTGGTTGATTTTGCCAGCCGGGAATTTCTGTGTCGCTAGTGAAAGTAGGTCATAGCCTCCCAAACAAGTAGACAAAGCGTTCAACAGTGTGCCTGATCCAACCGTATCCACAATCTTGTTTGGTTGCGAAATCGCGCTTAGTTGCCGCGCAAGTGGTTTTGTGTAATCCACCACTTCATCGGCGCCAAGACTCTTGGCAAACGCGATGTTGCCTGGCGACGTGATCGCGATGACATGCGCACCACGCCGTTTTAATAGCTGAATCAAGTAGCTACCAACACCGCCCGAGGCGCCGGTGACAAGCACGGTGTCCATATTTGTCACGTTCAGTTCAATGACCGTCATTAGTGCTGCGTCTGCCCCACCAATGAGTGTTGCGGCAGCATCTAGACCAACATTGTCTGGAAGCTTAAACAACAATGGTGGCATCATATTGGCAATCACTTCTTGCGCTGCGCCAGTCGGACTAGCCCCAAGCACTGCTTGACCAACCAAACTGGCCGAGCGAAGCGCACCAACCGCGGTGACAATGCCTGTGAATCCATAGCCGACAGCGATGGGAAGTTTAACGGGACGAATATTCTTGAGTTTACCTTCCTCAGTCAAAATATCGTAAGGTAACACGGGGGTATATTTTACTTGGACTAATGCCGTCATTGGTGTGAGTTTGGGTTCGGGCTGGTCTGTGATTTGCAGACCACTGATTCCAGAATAATCGGTTTGCTTAATGGTCTTCATAGACGTTCCGCAATCTCGGTTGACCATTTTTCAGCGAGAATTACGAGCGTATGGAGATTTTCCAAGAATGCGTGCTTGGCGATTGGCCGAAGTAAGGACAACGGCAGGTGCGGTTGCCTGCCTTTGTCAGTCAATACATGTTGATTGAGAATGGTCGTGCGTGCAGCAGTATTAACGGTGAACTGTACTTGATAGTTAAGCCGATTGCCTTGGATAGCGTAAATAACGGTGTTGGCGATTTGGCTGACTGTTAGCCTTTCGGTGGTGTTAATGGCAGCACGGTTCCTGACAATAGTAACGTGTTGCTTTTCTGAATTGGGGTCTAATCGTAGCACGCCACTATCCCATTTTGTGAGTAGTTGCGGATTGATCAAAATACTCAGAATGTCATTGCTGCTTGCATTGCTCGTGATCGTGTTATCAAAAAAGTCTTGCATATGCCTGTTCCCTCTCATTAAGAATGACTTCAGCATATCCAAGACCCAATTATTTGAAAAATCAGAATACTGATATTAGATTTTGTAGACTCGTTCGTTGAACAGGCCTGCCAAAAACTTAGACTGCGCAGCGGCTTCGGTGCGCTTGTCGGCTTGGCCCAATTGTTCAGCGATTATTGCAATTAGATAATAGCTATTCGCCAGCATGTAGTGCGATCCGTGATCTGTGGAAAAATCGATGCCGCTAAGCACTGTTGCAGACGCGATTTGCTCTTGACCAAGCAGATGATGCGCCAGTGCAACCAGATAGAACACGATATTTAAGTTTTCGTCGTAAGGCGCCGACGCAATCGCAGCCAAGGCCGCATCACACTTCGCTAATGCGACATCGGGATGATTGGTTTTGGCAGCGACGCACGCTAACGTTGCTTGCGTAAGGCGTGTGAGTGATGCTTGCAGTGGCGTTGCGCTTGCGAGTGATAATTGTAACGCATGATGGACAGTATCTAGATCGGGCGTCGAGGTTGCTTGCAATTGTGCCACGCCTAAATAATAGTAATATGCCTGTGTCTGGGCCTCGTCTTTAACAGACTGGATGACCTGCTCATCTAAAAGAAAGGCCAATAACGCCTTGTATTGGTGCTGATTGCACAAAGAGACAAGTTTCTCGTTAAGTCGCTGAGAAGTACCGATGGCATAATTAGTCGCAAGGCTAATGGTATCTAAAGAAATTTCTAGGCGTTTGCACAGTGCAATCAGGAGTTGCGCGTTTGGTGTGTAGTGATCGTTCTCGATTGCAGATAGCATCGATTGAGAGCAGATATTGTCGGCTACTTGAATTTGTGAGCGTTTGAGTGCTTTGCGGCGAGCTTTTAAAATACTGCCAATTGTCTCAGCCATAGGATCTTCCTTCTAGTCGCGAATTAATTACCTTGGGTTGATGGTAATTGTATTTGTGCACTCATCTTACCGCTTTACGCGACATTTATTCAAATGCCGGTAATATTTAGCAAACCAAAAACCACTGATGATCAAAATGCTGTTGCTTTCAAGTCTTGGTTTACGCCGCTTTCCTTTGCGCAAGACGCTGGTTTAATTCACGAACCTTTTTCTTGGCGATATGCATCCCCACACTCCAGATGATGATATAGATGAGCAAAAATTCACCAGAGTACGCGAACATGAAGCCGGGCGTGACTGGGAACCACCCCGCCAGTATGGCCAAAGGCGTGAAGGTAAAATACGTGATCACTAAATGGGTCAAGGTTTGACGCGTGATTCCCCAACTATTTTGAAAGACTAAACTAGTGATGCTGAAGCAAACCCCCATCAATGCCCACAGTCCTGTTGAGATCAATGTTGCGTTTAATGGATTAGCGAAGTGTGCCGTGAAGCTTGGGCTGGAAGGATAAAAGTCGTGAGTGCCATATAACAGGGAGAAGGTCAATGCGAGTAAGTACCCTATTGTAATCCCAATGATAATACCAGAGATGACAGATTTGACGATTTTAGTCATGATAGCAACGCCTCCTTGATCTGCTTAATATAACGACGAGAAGCATAAGCCTTAGCGCCATTCGTTAAGTCAACTGCGAATTCGCCGCCTTTAGTTAAGGAGAAGGCCTTAATGGCAGCGATCCGCAAGATCTCGCTACTTGAGATCGCGATGAAATCCTGTTGTGGCAGGCGCTCTCGCAGCTGATAGATCCGGGCCCGAATACGGTAAGTGCCTTCGGTGGTTTCACAGACCACGTTTTTATTTTGGGTATAAAAGCGAATCACTTGATACATGGCGATACGGACGTGTTGCTCCCCCTTAATCCCAGTCAAAACGTCTTGGTTGACGACACGATCGATAGTTTTTGCGAGCTGCAACAGTTGTGGGCTTTTGGCTTGCGCCTGGATACTGATTGCTGGATTCAAAAATTGTGCGGCTAAGTCGAAGTAAATCTTCATGCTCCTCGCCCCCTTGTATCATTCAGTTTAAGGCCTAGCGGTGAAACAACAAGCCCTTCTGCCATGTTCGGTCATTACTGAAGGATAATCGGTCGCTCAGGATGGTTTAGCCAGTATCAAAAACGGCTTGTACAAGCACCGGAGATATGATATACTAAAAACAAAAAAAGGTTTCGGTGGGAGGTAAATGCGATGAACCGCCTATGTCAGTTGGGATGCTTGCTGGCTGAAATATTGGTGATGATCATCTTTCAGTCTCATCTCGGGCATACAATGCCAATGCAGCTCAGTATGTTTAGTGGGGCGGTCATCATGTCTGCAACCTATGCCGGCAGTTTGCTCATACCAGCAGCGATGTTTTTAATCGCTATCCATGTTGCGGCTTTTGGTGCGGAGTCGTTGGTCCTGATTGTTCAAAGGCGCCCATTTCCTACCGCTTACCTTTTGAGCAGACTGATCCACTTACTTAGTCTTTACCTCCAGGCCTTTTCAGTTGTTTTACTCTTATATTTTTTCAAACTTTCACTTGCAGGACGACTGCTCGGCCTCACCAGTTATATGTTCTTGGCGGTAGCACTCGCTGAACTAATATTTGAATGTAAAAAGATCTTCGCGCACAAGCAAAGTTAAGGTAATGCTATCTAAAGTGGAGGTGCGAGCGTGGGACAAAAGCTAATAATCACAGGGGCCGTGTCATTAGCATTGTTCATTTTTGGGGTACAAGTCTATCGTGGTCACTGGCTTCATTTGATCGCGGGTAATATTTTTGGGGATGCTGATGCGCAATTACGGCAAAATCATCGGTACCGGCGCTATGGCATTTTCTACATGATTCTTGCAGTAGCTGCGTGGCTCTTATGGTGGTTGCCAACATATGATTGAGACTAGATACGGACCTGGATATGGGAGAGCAATTAAAGCGATTTTTCGGGGTGACAAACGCTTTGGAGCAATTGCTCAGCAAGAATTAATTAATCGGCAAAAAACAAGTGGCGGAAATGGTTTGGCCAATCGCCGATTCCAAATATGGGTTTCACCTTGGTCTCAATTCACCGTAGCCTGCAATGGTTGCGGTTTTTATTTAGGCCCTAACACACGACGTCAAATAGCAGACCTTAAGATTTACCCAAGCATCCTTTGTTTTATGGCTTGAACTGGGTATACTTAGATTATCAATTCATTAAGGACGTGTGATCGTGAAATTATCGTTCATCAAATTACCGGCGCTTTATGGCGTTGTTTATGCCCTCTTCACCGTCGTGGTCTTGATCGTAGCTACAGTGTACGCGGTTTCCAAGGGTTTCAGTACCGGTCTCGTCGGGGAAACCCTACTGGCTTGGGAAAGCCACTGGTGGTGGTTAAGCATCTTCGGTGGTCTTTTACACCTGTTGAGCTACATCAAGAGTCACTCTAAGCGGTTGATGTGGAGCAACTGGATCGGCATGTGCTTGTATATTGGCTACGTCTTGATCCCTAACTACAGTTTGCCATTGGTGGTGCTCCACTTCATCGTGATCTACGTCATCGCCACCACCAAGCTGCATCACGACGACGTTCAGGTACCGGAGGCATAACGATATGGGACTTTTCAAGCGTCACGCTGACCCGACGCCAGCAGACAGTGGCGAGTATGATTTCGCCAAAATGGTGCGCGATGCCCGGGAGAAAGATCCTTCCCGATTCAGAAAGCTCCAAGCGGCCTTCAAGAAGCGGCAGCCGACACCGCACAAAACGAATAAGCAGCACAAGACCTCCTGACTGGAGGCCTTTTTTGCGTTAAACAACAAGTGTTCGCCTTATATTATAAATAACGGATGATATTTAATTATTCGTTAAATATTATCTTGATAATAAGTTTAGCGCATGGTAAACTGATCTCGTAAGTTAATGAAAGCGATTGGAGGCAACATCTTATGCTCAGTGAAGACTACATTCAAATTGTTAACCAAGAACTCGATCGTTTATTGGTTTATGAAACCGTTTTCAAGGAATACACGACGACCTGCCATAAGCTCGAGATCGGTAACTGTTATGCAAGTGAGAACTTTGAACGACTACACGACTACTTTAGTCGCAACGTGTTACGCTTTAATCATTTTGTTGCCGAATGCTACCGAATCCAAGCACCGGCTGAGTACACTGGTTTCAACCAGACGTTACTTACTAGCTTAGAAGCGATCAAGCACGCTGTATCACTGATGTTGATGGCGATCGATGTGGATGGGGTCAACCACACCTTATACGATTCGGGCTTGCATGAACAAGCCCGGGCGCACAAGGCCCTCGATGCCGCCTTTGCCGCGATCGGCGGCACTGCGCAAGCCATGTAGAACATACTAGTATCCGATTAACACTCAAAATTCGAAAATGGTCCCTACAAAGCCTGAAAGTGACTTTGTAGGGACCATTTATTTTGGCATTAAGTTAGTTGCCGTGACCCTCTTCTGGTAATAGAATCGTCTGGTTGTCGCCGTCATCGTAAGCCAACACGCGCTGCGGGTACTCAGCTGAGTACGGGAATGGTAAGTCGACGGCCATCGATGTCGGGCTATTCTCTTCAGAAAAGGCGACGGTGAGCTTGCCACCGTTGTTGCGTAAATCAAAACGTAACAAGTTGCCCAATGGCACGACGCCTTGCAAGTTTTCGTCGATGATCATCCAGATGCTATCAATGATCTCCCCTGGCAGATGAGCGATCACCCCGTAGGTGGCAAAACGACTGTGATTAGCAGTAAACATAGCTATTCCTCCTGTTCCTCCAGTGCGGTGATGTCGGCAAATTCTGCCCGGACGGCCTTGAGCAAGTCCTTTGGGGCGATGCCGACAGAGCGACCGATCTTGCCAGCACTGACGATGATCTGCGGCTGGTCTTTGGCTTCGATACCCAAGTAGATCGGATATTTGTGGCGGGCATGGATCCCGATAGGCGTGTTGGCACCGTGCTCATAACCAGTGGTTTTGACTAGGTCCTTCAGCGGCACCATCCCCACCTTCTTGTTGCCGGAAGCTTTGCTGAGTTTCTTGTAATCGATATGGCGATCCAGTGGCACCACACCCACCAACGGGCCAGTTTTGTTGCCGATCAGCACCAGAGTCTTGTAGATCTGGTGTTCTGGGATGTCGAGGTGGTCGACTTGTAGTTGTTGGACATCGCCTTCTGACGCCGTTGGGAAGGTGTAGCTGGTATAAGCAATATTTTGCTTGTCCAGCATCTTCTCGACGAGCGTTTTGTCGTCTTTTTTATGCTTTGCCATACGCGTCTCCTTCACACCCATTATTGTACCACAGTCGAAAAGTAAGCGAACGTAAAAAGGCCCGCACAGCGGGTCTTTTCGGCGCTAGGCCCCTTGATAATCGGTCAGCGTGAAAATGTCGTATTGCTTGATCTTATCACGCCCGTGTAAATCGACTAATTCGACTAAGAAGGCCGTGCCGACAACGATACCGCCGAGCTTCTCTACTAGTTCGATCGTCGCGGCGATCGTGCCGCCAGTCGCGAGCAGATCATCGCACACCAGCACCCGCTGGCCAGGACGAATGGCGTCTTTGTGTAAGTACAGGGTCGCCTCACCGTATTCCAAGTCATAGCTAGCGCTGACCGTTTCGCGAGGCAGCTTGCCTTTTTTCCGCGCCGGCGCGAACCCGACCCCCAGTTTATAAGCGACCGGGCAACCAACGATAAAACCACGGGCTTCCGGGCCGACGATCATTTCAACGCCTTTGTCCTTCGCGTATTCGACGATCTCGTCCGTGGCGGCGGCGTACGCCTTCCCATCCGCCATCAACGGCGAGATGTCACGGAAGACGATCCCGGGCTCAGGAAAATCTGGGACGCTAGCGATGTAGTCCTTGAAGTTAATTGACATGCAAATTGTGCCTCACATTCTGAATTAAAACTGCGTCAAACGCTGGGTCAAAGCTTGGCGATCATCGGTTTGTAGATGCGCCGCCAATTTTAAGAAGGTTTGTCGCTGGATATAGACCTGCGCCTGGTCGAGCGGCGTCGGGGTTGGGTGTGGGTTAACGCTAATCAGCGCACCTTCTATTTTAACAAATTCAAGCTCAAAAAACACCTGTACGGCGAAGATCGCCTGCTGCGTGGTCAAGTGCACTGCCTGCGCTAAAGCCGGCAAGTGGTGCTTGTCGAAACCCGGATGCTGACGCAAGTATAATAGCACGCGCCCACACTCCTGCCGGTCTGGCAAGGCGACCAGCACAGCCGGATCTGCCGCAAAAACGACCCGGACCGGCAGCTGCACGTGACTCATTGCCGCTTGCAAGCTGGATTCGTCATTTGGCAAGTCCACCAGTACCACGTCTGGCGTGTCGGGTTGCAGGTCTTTGGTCAACACCGTCGGACCACCGAATTGGAAGCGGCGGGTTAAGCGAACCTGCACGCGCGGATCGAAAAAGGCATAGGTGAACGCACCACGAAACTGCTCGGCGCTAGGTTGCGGCAAGCGCTGATCGATCACGGCTGGCGCTTGCAGTTGCCAATCGTTTAAGCGCATCTGCAAGCTCGTGCGCCCTTGCCAGGTATTTTGATCCAGCGTGATCGCCAACTTAGCTTGATTAGCCGCGGTCAGTTCATCGGCTTGGGCGCCCATGCCAAAAGCGATCACATCGACCCCATCGACTTGAAACTTTAGGTGGTCTTTGCCCTTACCAATTTGGCGGACGCCATCGATGCGCGCCGGCAAGATGCTGAAGACGGGCTCTGGATTGCCTTGACCAAACGGGGCGAGCTGACGCAGTGCCTCGTAGTTGGCTAAGGTCAGCTCGTTGGCATCCAGCCGCGCCGTGACAGCAAGTTGGGGCTTACCGGCGTCTTTGAGGCTGACGGCGGCCGCCTTTTCCATTGCAGTGTGCACCGTTTCCAAATTGGCGACCGGCATCGTCAAGCCGACCGCCATCGCGTGGCCCCCAAAATGGGTCATGGCGTCTTTGGCAGGCTCGAGGCTTTTAAATAAGTGGTAGCCCGCCACAGAGCGCCCAGACCCCTTAGCGTTTTGCCCATCTGCGGCGATGTTCAACACCAAAGTCGGTTTGCCGGTCGCTTCGACCACGTGGCTAGCAACAATCCCCAAGACGCCTTCATGCCAGCCGGATTGGGCCAAAATCAAGGTGCGCTTGGTCGCGTTTTCTGGGTCATTCGCCATCGCCAAGGCTTGTTGGGAAATCTTCCGCACCAGACCCTGACGCTCTTCGTTACGGGCATTGACGTTGGTCGCTAGGTGTTCGGCTTCTTCGTCATCAAAGGTGGTCAACAAGGTCACGCCTGGATTCGCATCGCCCAACCGGCCCAACGCGTTCAAGCGCGGGGCGATGCCAAAGCCAACGGTTTGTTCATCAACGGTCGCCGGGTCGATTCCGGCAACTTGCAAAAGCGCCGCCAGCCCAACGCGGGGTTGGGTGCGGATCATCGCTAAGCCGAGCTGAACTAGCACCCGATTCTCATCCGTCAGGCTGACCAAGTCCGCGATGGTGCCGAGTGCCGCCAAGTCGATACTATCCATTGGCACATCTCCAAGCAAGGCAGTGGCGACTTTGAACGCGACGCCTGCACCAGACAAGTCACCGAAGGGATACTCGCCTTCTGGGTGACGGGGGTGAACCACCGCCACCGCGCTGGGCAGTTCCGCCGGTAGCTCATGGTGATCAGTGACCACCACGTCCATGCCCGCCGCCATCGCCGGGTCGATCACGTCTTTACCTGCGACCCCGTTATCGACGGTCACGACCAGCTGCGTTCCGCTGGACTGCAAATATTTATACACCGCTGCATTGGGCCCATAACCATCCGTGAATCGATCTGGAATGAACACGTCTGGTTCCCCGCCGATGCTTTCGATCGCTTCTTTCATGATTGAGCTGGACGTCAAACCATCGACGTCGTAGTCGCCATAGATGGTGATTTTTTCTCCATCTGCCACCGCCTTGGTGATCCGTGCGACTGCTTTGTCCATATCGTGCAGCAACATGGGATCATGCAGGCTGGCTGTTTCGGGTTGCGTGAACGCGGCCCAAGCCTCGGGCGTCGTGATGTCGCGTTGCCACAACAGGCGGGCCAAAAATGGGCTCACATTCAGTTTCTCTGCCAGCGCCGTCAATTCGGCCGGGTCTGGTTGTTCTGCCAATTGCCAATCGTAATGTGCCGTCTTCTCCACCATCCCTTGAACATTAATCCTAACCGAAGTATTATAGCAGACTTGGGGCTGCCATGCGCGGATTCGGTGCTATAATAGAATCGTACCAAAACAATTATCAGCCCTACTCCAATCAGCGACTGAAGCAGAATGGAGAAGATATTATGACAGCAGTAAATGCAACCGCAATCAAAGAAGCAGATGAAGCCCTTAACACCAACGGCTTCGTCACCGAAAAGGCGCTTCCAGACATGCACGACATCAACTTCGCGCGGGCACTCAATGAGGCGCTTATCAAGTCTCGCGAAAAGCAATCGGAGCCTGGTTATATTTACACCGAACCCTTCGACTACGCCGGCGGCAAGATTTCCAATATTATTTGGAACATGGACCGCATCAAAACCAGAGAAGATGCCGAAGCTACCTTGGCTAAAGACCTCAATTGGTCCGTTGTCCAACCCCAACTAACCCAAGCAGACAAAGAAACATTTTAGAGCGCGAGCATTCGCGGGTTTAGGCAAGTCTATAAGGCGGCGTGCGCGGTATGGCACCAGCCATATCGTGGCGCGATGACTTATAGGCATTGCCGTTGCGAAAGGGAGCGCGTTTAGAGCGTGATCATTCGCGGGTTTAGAGGAGTGTATAAGGCAACGTGACGCGGTTCGGCGCCAGCCGGATCGTGGCGCGATGACTTATACGCCTCCTCGTTGCGAAAGGGAGCGCGTTTAGAGCGTGATCATTCGCGGGTTTAGAGGAGTGTATAAGGCAACGTGACGCGGTTCGGCGCCAGCCGGATCGTGGCGCGATGACTTATACGCCTCCTCGTTGCGAATGAGAACGCGTTTATAAGCTTTCAGCAATTAACCACAAAAATCACTGATCGGCGGCAACGCCGATTTTTTCGACCCTTTAGGAGGACACCGCAATGCCAACGATCACTGATTTTTTCGCCACTGCCAAAGAAGCGCTGGCTTTGGATCCTAGGCTGACGTATCGCCGGGCTGAACCATTGGCTAGCGAGCCGCAATTGGCAAGCCAGCGTCTGCAAGCAGCGTTAGCTGGTGAGTTGACTAGTCTGGTGTACACGTTTGCGCAGTATCACCAGGCCCACGAAGGAATCCCAGAGGCGTATGACATCAACGTCGCGTTAGACGGGAACCATCAGCCCCAAGCCGTTTTATACACAGAAAACGTGTATATCCACCTATTCAACGAGGTTTCGGCAAAAGAAGCGCAACGGTTCGGTTTATCCCTGGCCGACTGGCAGGCCCAATACCGGACAGAGTTGGCCTTGCGCTCAGACTCAGAAATGGTCATTATTGAACACTTCCGCGTTTTGTATCCATTTTAAGTGCAAAATGAATCGCCGCCCCGAACGTCGGACGGCGATTTTTTAGTACCCGCGGTTAAGATCAAGTTGATGGCTGACCAGCTTGTGTGCTTTCAGATAAGCCGTCAAGTTCTCCGCGTAAATCGCGGTCACGACGGTCTTGAAGTGCGCGACCTGACCGGCAATGTGCGGTGTCACCACGGTGTGGGGCAGTTGCCACAACGGCGAGTCGGCGGGTAGTGGTTCCTTCTCGAAAACATCTAAGACGGCATGGCCAATCTGACCACTCTTGATAGCGGCGATCAAAGCTTCGGTGTCGACGGTGCCGCCGCGGCCAACGTTGAGGAACATCACGCCTGGCTTCAATTGACCCAGCAGTTTGGCGTCAAAAAAGTGGTGCGTCTGTGCCGTTAAAGGCAATAAGTCCACGACAAAATCCGCTTCTGCAAATGCAGGCGCAGCCGCTTCATCTTTTACCAGGTGCGTAAAATACGGTAACTCTCGCCCGCTACGGCTGACCCCGGTCACGATCATACCCAATGTTGTCGCCATTTTCGCGATTTGTGTACCAATACGGCCAGCACCAGCAATCACCATTTTTCGCCCCGCAATGCCGGCATAATCGACGTCGTGCAGCCAGCGACTCTGGCGTTGACTGGCGGCTGCCTGATCAAACGCCCGCGTGCGCTGAAGAATCGCGCCGATCACGTACTCCGTCAGTGCCTCTGTGTGAATGCCGCTGGTATTGGCGACCAGTACCCCTGCTTGCGCCAGCCGCGGGAGGTCAAGATAATCGACCCCTGCAGAATGTGCCTGGACGAATCCCAGCTGGTTGCCCGGTGTCTCTAGGATGGCTGTCGTCAAGGCCCCATCCCCGCCTAAAATCACCTCGACATCGCCGAGACGTTCCTTAGGTACAGGCTTCTCCCATTGCGTAAAAAAGTCATAGTCTGGTGCGATGGCTTGCAGTTGTGCGACATGCTCCGGTTTCAACGGCCGGGTGATCACAATCGCTTTGGACATAGTTAAACCCCTCCCATCGGCTTTAAGCCGCTTTTCAATTACTATTTTAGTGCTATTGCGCTGGAATTGTAATTGTTAACTGGCTAGGAGATCGCGAAAATCTTTGGGCTAGCGAACATTGACAAACCTAAAACAAGCTATTAATAAAATGTTTTCTGAAAATTTAATTGTTATCTGGTATTATAGGTAAGTTGTTTGGTATAAAACGTCGTAAAATTATTGACGTTAAAATTTTTTTGGAGGAGTTATTGTGAAAGTTACAAAGTTAGTTGTTGGTATTCTTCAGATCGTTATTTCATTATTTATTTTTCTTCAGTCTTGTGCGGTTGGTGTCGGGCACGCTCTCGAAAGCAAGACTAGCGATGCTGGCGGTTCTGTGGGTGTATTCGTGGGAATTTTCTTCCTCGCAACGGGTATCGTCTATATTGCAACCCGTAAAAGTGAAAAACTTGGTGGCGATATCGCAGGCCTCGTCATGATGCTGATTTCTTGGCTCTTCGGAATCACAAATGCTGCGGATTACAGTGATCTCGCTATCTGGGGCTGGATTGCCTTCATTATCGGCGTTGGCTTTTTCGTTTGGCACTTACTTGCAAATCGCCAGGCCAAGCGCAGTAAAGAATAGATTACAGTCCTATTTTTAAAACGTTATTTTCCGAGATACCGACGTCTGAACTGGTCCAAGCACTGGCAAAGTTGAAGTCGGGAAACCTTTCGGTACCAAAAAACATCAACGGCTATCTAAAGGAAATCTGCGGATACAATGCAGATTAGGCATACTGCCAGCTTTGACAGACAACTAAACCGCTTGTTAAGAAGCACTATAGCGAATCTAATTTTGAAAGTGCCTTGACAGCTCTTGCCCGCCAAGATCGTGATACGCTGCTCAAATTAAAAGGCCACGCTTTAGTCGGTGACAAATAGCGACTGAGGTAACTGCATATCCTGTCGAATTGGTTATTGCTGTATACCATTGATGCAGGTGAGCTGGTACTGGTATTAACCGCTACTGGTAGGCACGATGACCTGTATAAGTAATACCACCTCGCTTTGTTGCACTATGCCCTGTCAAGTTGACAGATGAAATAATATAAAATTTTGTCTGTTTCTAAGCGGCTTCACCCCAGTATTCATCTGGGGTGAGGCCGTTTCTTT
>JALCQM010000053.1 GCA_022651245.1 Lactobacillus sp. | reverse complement strand
GTGGGCACGACTTGAAGCCAACAAGTTGTCTTCAAGCTCGGCCTTGTTGTAGGCGGTAAACCGCCAACAACAATTTCACCCCTGAGCCATTCATCGCCTCCCGCCAGCCACACCCCGGGGCCCTGGACCAATTACCCTGCGAACTCCGCTAGTGGGGACAGGTCATGTGAAGCAGTGTCCTGTCTAAGCTTAAATGGAAGTATTCGAAAGTGTCCACGGTCCTGGAAAGAGGCAGGTGCATGAGAGCGGATTAGCCGTAGTCGTCCGACTATCGATTTTTAAATATGCTGATCAGTACACGGAATTGGACCGTATTGATGCTAAATGATATTTGGCCAGAATAAACAGATCGAGGCCAGTCATAATTAATAGGGACTACTAAATCCCTGTAATCGTGGCGGTGCCAAGGATTGTCACGACTCGTGTAACGCAACGCTTAACCAAGGTTGGCTATTTCTCGCTATAGCGTACGGAGTTTAACACTATGGTCAGCTTGTAACGCAATAGTCGCCGATTTCAGCAACCGTAGGCAGTTAGGCGGAGCGGGTCGGGGCTCAGCCGTGAAGGAACTGGCGTGAGCCAGTTCGCGCAATCAGCGAGACATGCATGAGCCGCTTGCGGCTCGTATGGCTCGCTGATTAGGTGGAGAAGCAACGCTTCGGAGCCGGCGCCATGGCGTCTCCAGCCCCGACCCGCGGAGCCTAACTGCCGGCCTTTCCACCACTATAAAAAGAAATCGGTTAAAACTATTGACATTATTGTTAGAAACGTTTAATCTAAGACTCATCAAACAAGTGGAGGTCATTATCATGAATCAAGTCATTATTACCCGATCAATGTTAGTTGCTTCCGCGTTGTTGCGTGATCGATTGTTGATTTAGTCGATCGCGGCATTTTAGATGCGGCCATCGACGAAGCGATGGCTGCAACGCCATCGTTAACCATGCGGTGGCTAGTCATGAAATGAGGCTAGCAAGGCGTCTTTAGACGCCGCGTTAGCCTCTTTTTATTTTTTATAAATAGCAATCAACTATCAGGAGGATATTAATATGAAGAAACAAGTTAAATTTTTCGATACCACGCTGCGTGACGGTGAACAGACGATCGGGGTCAACTTCAGTGTTGACCAGAAGGTTGCCATTGCTCAGGCACTAGAAGACTGGGGCGTCGACTACATCGAAGCCGGCTTTCCAATCGCCAGCCCGGAAGACTTCAAGGCGGTCAATGCGATCGCCAAGACGATCAAGAAGACCACGGTGACCGGCTTAGCCCGGCTGGTGCGCAAGGATATCGATGCCGTGGCAGAAGCAATCGCGCCGGCACCGCACCAAATGCTGCACACCTTCATCGCGACCAGCCCGATCCACCGCGAATTCAAGCTACATATGACCAAAGAAGAAATGCTCGCGGCGATTCGGCGGGATGTGGCGTATGCGAAGTCGAAGGTCGACTTCATTGAATTCTCGCCTGAAGATGCTTCGCGGACGGAACCGGACTTTTTAGTTGAAGCGGTGCAAGCGGCGATCGATGCCGGGGCCAACTGCATCAACATCCCCGATACGGTGGGGTATGACGATCCGGAAGAGTTCGGGGCGATTTTTGCCAACCTGAAGGCCAACATCAAGAACTTCGACGAAATCGAATGGGCGGCCCACACCCATAACGATCTCGGCATGGCGATGGCCAATGCGATGGCAGCAATCAAAAATGGCGCCACTCAGATCCAAGGGACCGTCAACGGCCTTGGGGAACGTGCCGGCAATGTCGACTTGATCGAAGTCGCCGCGGCGATCGCCGTGCGTGGGGATTACTACAATGCGCAGACTCAGATTCAAATGAAGCGCACCAAGCATATTTCTGAAGTGGTCGAGAACGCTTCTGGCATTGCGGTCGGCCCGAACAAGCCGATCGTCGGCGCGAACGCCTTCTCGCATGAATCAGGGATCCATCAAGACGGCTTCTTAAAGAACCACCAGACCTACGAGATCTTAACGCCGGAATCCGTCGGCATGCACTCCCGTCTGCCGCTGGGCAAGCTGTCAGGCTCTCATGCGGTAATGAACAAGTTCAACGAAATGGGGTACCAAGTGGACCGGGACATGATGAAGGTGATCTTCCCGATCTTCAAGGACGTCGCGGACCAAACGGACCTGGTCTCGGACACCGATATGGTTGAAATCATGAATACGTACAAGACACAACAGCAAATGCGTGCCTAAGTCCAAAAGACGATCTCAATGAGGTCGTCTTTTTCGCGCTATGACAGCCTTTTCATGAGACTATGTTAGTTTTCGCCGGTCTGTGTATTGGTACAAAAACCGTCAAACTGTATCATCTAACATTGTGGAACAGATTCGGTTCCACGGCGCTTGTGTACTGTTTAATCTGTGAAAAAATGAACGGAAAACCGGTTTCATGCCTGATGGACAAAAGAAATTGATTTCTTGATATAAAGCGAAAGAAAGTGCTTGCAAGATCCATGTGACGTGTTATACTAAGAATGTAAAATCTGTGACATGGTAATCACATTTTAGGAGGCATTCCAGATGAAACAGCTTGATAAGTCCCAGCTCAAAGATTACTGGGAAGGTTTTAACGGTGGTCGTTGGCAAGACGAAATCGATGTCCGTGACTTCATTCAACAGAACCTCACCCAGTACAATGGGGACGAGAGTTTTCTCGCCGGTCCTACTGAAGCAACCACGATCTTGAACAACCAGGTCTTGAACCTGAAGAAGCAAGAACGCGCCAATGGTGGTGTGCTTGACGCTGATACGAACGTTGTCGCAACCATCACCAGCCATGGCCCTGGTTACTTGAACAAGGATCTTGAAAAGATCGTTGGGATCCAAACCGACAAGCCATTCAAGCGTGCGTTCATGCCATTTGGTGGTATCCGTATGGCGGAAGATGCTTTGGAATCTTATGGCTTCAAGCCAGATCCAGAGATGCATAAGATCTTCACTGAATACCATAAGACACATAACCAAGGGGTCTTCGATGTTTACACCCCTGATATGCGTAAGGCACGTCACTACAAGATCGTGACCGGTCTTCCTGACGCTTATGCCCGTGGCCGTATTGTGGCTGACTTCCCACGGATCGCGATTTATGGGATCGACAAGCTGATGGCTGACAAGTTCTACGACTTCGAACACACTGGCGACGGCGAAATGACCGACGATGTGATCCGCCTGCGTGAACAAATCAACGACCAATACAAGGCCTTGAACGACATCAAGAAGATGGCCGCAGCTTATGGCTACGACATTTCCAAGCCTGCGACCAACGCTCAAGAAGCGATCCAGTGGATCTACTTTGGCTACTTGGCTGCTGTTAAGACCCAAAACGGGGCGGCAATGTCCGTTGGCCGTATCGATACCACGATCGATGCCTTCATCGAACGCGATATGAAGCGCGGCGTTTTGACCGAAGACCAAGCCCAAGAATTCATCGATCATTTGGTCATGAAGCTGCGTATGGTACGCTTCATCCGGACCGAAGAATACAACTCCTTGTTCTCTGGCGACCCGATTTGGGCAACCTTGTCCTTGGGTGGTGTCGGCTTCGATGGTCGTCATCATATCACCAAGACGGCGTTCCGCTTCCTGAAGACGCTTGACAACATGGGTGCGGCACCAGAACCAAACATCACCTTGCTGTGGTCCTCTGTCTTACCAGATGGCTTCAAGCGTTATGCGACCGAAGTATCGATCACCAGTTCCACGATCCAATACGAAAACGATGACCTGATGCGGACACAATGGGGTACCGACTACTATGGTATTGCTTGCTGTGTTTCCGCCCAACCAATCGCCGGTGGGGTACAATTCTTCGGTGCCCGTGCAAACTTGGCTAAGGCGTTGTTATATGCCATCAACGGTGGGATGGACGAAATCGGCGAAGTTCAAGTTGGTCCTGAAACCGAACCAATTTCGACCGAAGTCATCGACTACGACGAATTCATGAAGAAGTTCTCCGTGCAAGCTGACTGGCTGGCTGACGTGTATGTTAACGCCTTGAACGCCATTCAGTACATGCATGACAAGTACTACTACGAAGCTGCCCAATTGGCGTTGAAGAACACCAACTTGGATTACACCTTCGCTACCGGGATTTCCGGCTTCTCCCATGCGGTTGACTCCATCTCTGCCATCAAGTATGGTAAGGTGCATGTTGTCCGTGATGAAAAGGGTGTTGCGGTTGACTTCAAGGCTGAAAACCCTGACTACCCACGTTATGGGAACAACGATGATCGTGCAGACAATATCGCCAAGTGGCTCATCAAGTGGTTCTACGGCAAGATGAACACACATCATCTCTATCACAACGCGAAGCTGTCGACCTCTGTCCTCACCATTACCTCTAACGTGGTTTATGGTAAGAACACCGGGACCACGCCTAACGGCCGTCAAAAGGGCGAACCATTCTCACCTGGTGCTAACCCAGCTTACGGTGCTGAAAAGAACGGTGCTTTGGCATCCTTGATGTCCACCGCTAAGATCCCTTATCAGTACGCCACTGATGGGATTTCCAACACCTTCGGCGTAACGCCTAACACCCTTGGTCATGATGACGAGACCCGTAAGGATACGCTGGTCAACATGGTCGATGGGTACATGGAAAACAGTGGGATGCACTTGAACATCAACGTCTTCAACAAGGAGACCTTGATTGATGCCCAAAAGCACCCAGAAGAATACCCAACCTTGACCGTCCGTGTTTCTGGCTACTGTGTCTACTTCGCAGACCTGACCAAGGAACAACAAGACGATGTCATTGCGCGGACCTTCTTCGAAGAAATGTAAGCCAAACCAACGATAAACAGTCATGCAGCGGGAGCCCATGTGGCTCCCGTTTTGCCTAAAGGCGAGAAGGTGCTTCTCACTTTTAGGCAGAATCGCAATAGGGGGAATTAACCATGAAACTATTCGACAACACCGATGCACCGGTCAATGTCCTTGACCAAGCTGCCGTTCAAGCGCAAGGCCCGATCAAAGGCTACGTTCACTCCGTTGAAAGTTTTGGCGCGGTGGATGGCCCTGGTATCCGCTTCACCGTGTTCTTACAAGGCTGTCGGATGCGCTGTCAGTATTGCCACAACCCTGATACTTGGAATATCGGGGTCGGGGATGAAATGACCGCTGAGCAAGTCTTAGACGATGCCCAACGCTACAAGGCTTTTTGGGGTGAAACCGGCGGGATCACTTGCTCTGGCGGGGAATCTCTGGTGCAGATCGACTTCTTGTTGGACTTGTTCACCAAGGCGAAGGCCCGCGGGATCTCCACGTGCTTGGATACCTCAGGCAACCCATTCACGCGCGACGAACCTTGGTTTAGCCAGTTCAAGAAGCTGATGGCCGTGACTGATATTTCCTTAGTCGATATCAAGCACATCAACTCGGCCGAGCACAAGAAGCTGACCGGTTTTGGCAACGAAAACATCTTGGATATGATCCAGTGGATGTCGGCGAACGGTTGCGATATGTGGATCCGCCACGTGTTGGTGCCAGAACGCACGGACTATGACAACTACCTGACCGAATTAGGCGATTACATCAAGACCTTGCACAACATCCAAAAAGTGGAAGTCTTGCCGTATCACACCCTCGGAGTCAAGAAGTATAACGAGCTCGGGATCGCGTACCCACTTGATGGGATCGAACCGCCAACGCCGGACCGCATCCACAATGCAGAGAAGCTCTTACACACCGCGGACTATAACGGTTACAAGACTTGGCTGCCAAAAAAGTAATTTCTTAAGGCAACGATAAGAAAGAAGTGACTTTTAAGTTGCTTCTTTTTTTGTTTTAACTTATTATTGGGTGAGAGAATGATAAATAAGGGAGGTCGCCATGAAAACCAAACAAGAAAGCATTTTCTCGTCTAAGACGTTGACATATTTCCTGCAACTCGCCGAAACCATGAATTATACGCAAGCTGCGCAACTGCTCGGCATCACCCAGCCCGCACTGACCCAACAGATCAAGAAATTGGAACGGACTGTGGGGGCGCCGCTGTTTTATTCGGTCGGCAAGAAGTTGCACTTGTCAGACTCCGGGCGCACGATGCTGAAGGCGACGCAACAGATCTATGAGGTCTTGAACCAAGCGACAGATCAGATTCAGCAGTCGACGGATGCGACTACCGGGAAGATCCAGATCGCCTTGTTGGCGTCGGTCGAAGACTCGGCGTTCACGGCCTTCATTGCGGATTATTATCAGCAAAATCCCGACGTTGAAATCGCGCTGCGCATGATGACGCGCCACGAAATCTGGGAGAAACTGGAGAATAATCAAGTCGATCTGGCGATCATGTACTTACCCGATGACACGATCAAGAACTGGAAGCCGTATGAATCCAAGAAGATCATCGACGAACAGTTAGTCTTTTTGCACCATGACGAGAAGCTCGCCAACCGCAAGCGGGTCCATTTCAAAGACACGCTGCGCTCGCCTTGGGTGACTTATCCAGAGGACTATTTCTTGAGTCACTTGCTCAAGGAGGCGTATAAGAACCGGATGGTCGATTACCCGCACGCCGTGGCGCAATTCACCACGCCGTACCAGCTGACCCAGTTCTTGAACCGGACAGGGGTGAACACCGCCTTGCCGAATAGCTTCTACCAGGCACACCAGGATCAGATCCATGCGCATGCGGTGGCGTTTGAGCCGGCGATTTCCTTTGAGTTGGCCTTCGTGTACCGCAAGGGCAAAGATGAGATCCCGCGGGTCGCGCAATTTTTGCAGGCCTTCGACGAATATTTTCAGGATCAAGATTACCTATCGCGGGTGGCCCAGAACCGTGTTACACTGAATGAGTAAAGCGTTCGCACACGCGGCGCAATCAACTAAAGGAGCAATCAGACTAATGACCACTTTGATTTTTGGACACCAAAACCCCGATACCGATGCCGTCACCAGCGCCATGAGCTGGGCGGAATTCCAACGCCAATCCGGCAACACTGACGTAGAAGCCGTTGCCTTAGGCGACCTCAACGACGAAACCAAGTTCGCCTTGGACTTCTTCAAAAAGGACGCCCCACGCGTGATCACAGCCGCTAATGGCGAACCGGTGATGTTGGTCGACCACAACGAAGCGCAACAATCCGTCGCTGACCGGGCCGATTCCACCATCGTGAGCGTCGTGGACCATCACCGGTTCGCCAACTTCGAAACCGCCGCACCGCTGTTCATCCGGGCGGAACCTGTTGGTAGCACCAACTCGATCATCTACGAAATGTTTCAGGAAAAAGGCTTCACCATTTCGGCCCAATTGGCAGGGTTGATGTTGTCTGGGATCGTGTCTGATACCTTGCTCCTCAAGAGCCCGACCACCACGGACCTCGAACGCAAGATTTTGCCAGAACTGGCGGACATCGCCGGCATCGACTTGGCAGACTACGGCTTGAAGATGCTCAAGGCGGGCACCAACCTAGCGGCGAAGTCTGACTTGGACATTGCAGAAGGCGACGCGAAGTCCTTTGACATGGGCGGCAAGACCGTGCGTATCGGCCAAGTCAACGTGGTCGATCTTGACGAGATCTATGCCCGCCAAGCGACAATCGAAGCCACGCTGAAGGCTGAAGCCGAGAAGAACGGCTACGACTTGTTCGTTCTGATCGCAACGGATATCTTGAACTCCAACTCGGCTGGGTTGGCCTTCGGTGAAGGCAAAGACAAGCTGGAAGCGGCATTTGCCGCGAAGTTTGACGCCCAAGGGCGGTTGGCCTTGCCAGGCGTCGTTTCCCGTAAGAAGCAAGTGGTGCCACCATTGCAGGCGGCGTTCGAAGCTTAATGGGCATATGAAAAAGCCATCTACCAGGAATGTTGGTGGATGGCTTTTTTGCACCTAGAATTTTGGGTGTTGGAAAGCCTAGGGCTATGCTTGAAGTGGCGAAGCCTAAGATAGGCGAATTAGGAGTATATGTTTCAACTGAATGGTATGCTTAAACTGCTGGGGATTACAGACGTGAATGACCACGCTCAAGGCATACGAAAGGGAACTAACTGATGGAATATTGGGTGAAAGAACAGAAACGGGCGCCAGTTTTACCTTATCGAAAAGCATTAGCACACATGATGTGGACGAAAGAAGTCAACGGGAAACAAATTCAGTACTCACATGATGGGTCCATGGAAACGCTACGAGATGACGGTTATATTATGATCTGGTATCCCAAATGGAATGATCCTAGTTGGCCTAAACACACTGGCGATCAAAAATTTAGGTATATGACGGATGGCATAAATTGCTTTTTGGATCATCGCGTCAATAGTTACCGTGTTATGACAAATCATCGAGATGCATTAACAGTAGATCGTCGTGCGTTTTATCGGTTTATCGCAATTCTAGGGGAAAAATTAACCAGTCTGATTTCTGAAGATCATGGTCAAAGCTGGCTCACTGTTGCAGAATTTAGGTTGCGCCATGCCAAGGAAATCAATATGAGCTACTCTGAAGCTATGAAACAGAGTATTAGTGAATTTGATACCGCTGATGAAACAGTAGAACCCATGCTTGAGTTTCTTGGCGAGCACTATGTTTTAGGTGGGTTATCGTGAAATTTGCATGGCCATTCATGCGTGATATAGTGTTCGCAAAGAAGAAGTCACATCAGGTGGTGGCACTCAGGCAGGCGCATCACTATTTTTAGGGAGTTTGTCAAATGGTGTTGAAGAACCCAAAAAAGCCGCTCACCAGCAATATCGCTGGTGGACGGCTTTTTGCGTAGACTTGTTCCGTGCTAAACGCGTTCCCCGATGCAACGGCGGTGCGGATAAGTCATCGCGTCCGCGTGTGGCTGTCGCCACCCACGACCACGCTGCCAACCGCCTAAATGCGCATCGGCTCACGCTCTAAAAGCGTTCCTCAAGGCAACGGAGAGGCGTGTAAGTCATCCCGGCCGCTGCACGGCTTCGCCGCACAACGACCAGGCTGCCTTACACACTCTCCTAAACCCGCCTTGAGCCACGCTCTACGGTTGTGTCGTTGGTGGTGCGCTTGAGCTGGCGGCGCTGCTTGAGGAGGCTGGGGCCGGTTCGCTGCTCGAACTGGAGCTGGTGGCTGCGCTTGAGCTTTCGATCACACTTTCGATGCTGGAACTCGAGGAGCTGATCGAGCTGGAGGAGCTTGAGATACTGCTGCTCGAGGTGGTGCTAGAGGCGGACGGGACAGACGAGCTGGACGAGCTGGTTGTCGTTTCTGCCGCTGCCGTTTTGCTGCTTGGGCCATAGCCGCGCACGTATAGCTCGCGGGTGGTGCCAGCTGTGCCGCCGGTGATCGCCGTGCCTGGATTGCTGCCGGACAAAATGCGTTCGACGAGCACGGAGCTTGGCTTGGTCCAATCGGTGTTGCTTAAGCTGGTATTGTTGTTGTATTCGTACGCCATCAAGGCTTTGTAGATCTTCTGGGCGATTTCTTGTTGCGTGTAGTTGAGCCCGCCGGTGGTGGCCTTGTCGTACCCGGTCCAAACGGAGATCACGCGTTGTTTGGTGTAGCCGGTGAACCAGGAGTCCTTGGAGATCCCGGTGCCGCTTAACGCCGGGTTGGCCGCGAGTTCTTCGTCTGAGTAATCGGTGGTCCCGGTTTTACCTGCTTCATAAAGGTCGCTGACTTTCGCCGCCGTCCCGGTGCCGCTGGTGTCGGTCAAGACGCCTTTGAGCATATCGGTGATCATGTAGGCGGTGCTCGACTTCATCGCCCGCGAACCGGTGGCTTTGAAGCTGGTCGTGGTACCATCGCTGGCGACGACTTTGTTGATGTAATACGGCTTGTAGTAGGTCCCGCCGTTGGCAAACGCGCCATACGCACCGGCTTCTTGCTCGGTGGTGACCGCGGCGCCGATCCCGCTGGACAAGTACTGCTGGTCCTTAGGGAGGGTGATGCCGACGCCTTTGAGGAAGTTCAGGGCCCGCGAGACGCCGACGGTGGCCAGCGTGCGGATCGCAGGGACGTTACGGGAGCCGACTAAGGCTTTGCGCATCGAGATGCGGCCTTGGTACTGCTTATCCCAGTCGTAGAGTTGCTTGGTGGTGCCAGGGTAGGTGTAGGCCGTATCTTGCATTTGCTCGTAGGTCGAGTAGTTCAAGTATTCGATCGCCGGGCCGTAATCCATCAATGGCTTCATGGTCGACCCGTTGCTACGCGTGTTGCGCGTGGCCCGGTTGAACCCGAGGCGCACGTCGCCGGTTTTGCGCCCGCCGATTTGGGCGATGACTTTGCCGCTGTTGGGATCGGTCATAGTGACGGCGGTTTGTAACTTGTTGTCCGGGAAGTAGACGGAATTGTCGGTGTTGACGATGTCATAAAGTTTCTTTTGGGCGGCCATGTCGATGTTGGTGTAGATCTTCAAGTTCGCCGTGTACGGGTTGACTGCCATCTTCTTCTTCACTTCTGCGATCACAGAGGTGAGGTACGAGTCGATCACCTTATCGTTGGTGCTGATCGCCGTTGTCGGCTTTTGTGGCACTAAGCCGCTGGTGATCGGGGTGGCCTTGGCGCTGGTCGCTTGGGCGGCGGTGATCTTGTTGTCCCGCAACATCGCAGAAATCACCGCGTCACGCCGCTCCTTAGCGGCTTGCGGATGGGTGTAGGGATCATAGCCGGCAGGGGATTGCGGCATCCCGGCCAAAAGCGCCGTTTGCGGGAGGCTGAGGTCTTTGAGATCCTTACTGAAGTAGTACTTCGCCGCGGTGGCCATCCCGTATTGGTTGTTGTCCATCCACACTTTGTTGATGTAATACTCGAGGATCTGCGACTTGGAATACTTCTGTTCCACTTGCATCGCCAGCCACGCCTCTTGCGCCTTACGCTTGATGGTTTGGTCACTGGCCTTAGTGGAAAAAACGGAGAGCTTGATCAGCTGCTGCGTCAGCGTCGAGCCACCTTGGAGACCGTCGCTTTTGCCGGTGACGTTGTTGACCAAGGCGCCGGCAATCCGGATCGGGTCGACCCCGTATTTTTCCTTATAAAAGCGGCGGTCTTCGATCGAGACGACCGCGTCTTTGAGCGTCTGCGGGATCACGTTAGCGGACACGTACACCCGGTTTTCTACGCCTAAAGAGGTCAACTCGGTGCCTTTGCTGTCATAGATGATCGAGCTGCCCCCGCTTTTCAAGACGGATTCGCTGACTTTCGGCGCGTCTTTGGCGTACCAGGAGAATAAGGCGATCCCGGCCAATAAGGCGGCGACAAAAATGATCGCTAGCCATTTCAACACGGTGACCCAGCGCTTCGGCCGGTTCGCTTTCGGCGCCCGCTTGCGACGTGACGCCACTCGAGATGGGGCTGCTTTACTCATGAGAGATTCCTACCTTTGTTTGAATTAACCAATCGACGCCGTGAAGATACGGGATCGGCGGTTGAAGCTTAGGCTGTAGTTCGAAGCCGGTGGCGCTGATCTTGTCTAAGGTGATCGACTTGCGCCCGTCCTCTTGGGCCGCTTGCCAATCATCGATCAGGTCACTGGCGGGGTAGACGAACAGCCGCTTCAAGGTGACGAAGCGCATCACCACGAAGCATAGCCCGGACTGACCGAGGCAGTCCGCGAAGTGCCGGATCTGGTGGGGGTGAAAGTTCTTCAAGGGGAAGCTGGTCTTATTCTTGGTTTCTTTGGCTTCAAAGTCCAGATAAAATCCGCGATAAACCCCGTTGTAGTCCGTGGTCGACGGCGTCTTGAAGTAGGCTTCCTTGATCACCGCTTGGCTACGTTGGGGGTAGTCCACTTTGACGATCTGGATCGGCGTCGGCTTCTTGTAAACCACGGCTTGGTGCGTTTGTAAGTAGTAGTCGTTGCTTTGGTTGAGCGCTTGTTCTAGCGTCATCCCGCGACCACCATACGCCACGGCTTCAGGCGCGATTTGCGCGCTTGCCTGGTATGGCTTACCATTAGGATAATGTATTGGCATCAGATCACACTCCTAGCCAACATTATACCAAGTTGTGGGCAAAACCCCTAATGTGACTGGCAGAAAGGGCGGGTGAAAATGCGCCAAAGACTGTGGCTAAGCGGTTATCGGGCCTGGGAACTGAACGTTTACGGTGATCAGGACCCAAAACTAAAAGTCCTTAAATATAGTTTAAAAATGCAGCTCCGCCAGGCCCTCGATGACGGCTTGCAATGGCTGATCACAGGCGGTGAATTAGGCATTGAGCAGTGGGCAATTGCCGAGGCCTTGGCGTTGAAGCCCGAGTATCCTGGCTTGCAAATCGCGATGATGTTGCCGTATGCTGAATTTGGGCACCAATGGCAACCCGAAAAGCAAGCCAGCCTGGCGCAGTTGCGCCAAGCCGTCGACTTTTCGCGGGAAACCAGTACGCGCCCGTATTCGCAACCCGCCCAGCTGTCCGGATATAACCGCTTCATGGCGCAACACACCGATGGGGCGTTATTTTATTACGACCCTGATTTTCCCGGGAAGCCGCAATACGCGTATCGCGTCGCGCAAGCAGAGGCCGACCGGCGGGATTATCAGGTGCAAACGGTGACGATGCCAGACTTGGAAGACGTCGGGCGCGGGTTGGCTGAAGCAGAAAATAGTGATTTTCAAAATTAGGGACGTATGGTATGATAGATACATCCTGTGCTTTTGAATGACGAGGTGTTCGGTAATGGATAACAAGAACGAGTCAACTTTCAACATCCAATACGGTCCAAAGGATATTCTGGATAAGAATTTCAAGAACAAGGTCCGTGGATACGATCCAGATGAGGTCGATGAGTTCCTCGATGGCATCATTCGCGATTACGAGAGCTTCACGGCTGAGATCGATCGCTTGAATGAAGAGAATACCCGCTTGTTCAGTCGGGTCGACGAGCTGACGAAGCAACTCAACGTTTCGAAGAGTGTCGCTTCACAGACGCCGCAGCAGCCTAGCGCCAATGTCACCAACTACGACATTTTGAAGCGCTTGAGCAACCTGGAACGGCACGTGTTTGGGAGCAAGCTGTCCGATGGCAGCAATCCCAAGCCGCAGTCCGGCAGTTCGACCGGGCGCGCAACTGGGCGCGGGATCGACCAATACTAATCATTTGTAAACCTTGAGTAATCGCGCCAGGCACCTGTCTGGTGAGGAAAGTCCATGCCCGCACAAGCTGTGATGCTTGTAGTGTTCGTGCCAGGCCCAATAAGCCTGGGTACCGGCAACGGTAACGGCGGCCAAAAGCGCTAAACTTCGGCATGCGCGAGTCAGCCTGAAAAGTGCCACAGAGACGAGGCCTAACGGAAACGTTAGGATTGGAACGGGTAAACCCCGCGAGCGAGTAACCCAAACTTTGGTAGGGGCGCAGGGGCTAGGGAATTTGAACCGATGCCCCCAACAGCGAAAGCTGAGATAGATGATTACTGAAGGCCCGCCTGCCTGAAGGCGTGCTGGAACAAAACATGGCTTATAGAGGTTTACAAACAGGCACGGCCCGGGGCAACCCGGGTCGTTTTTTGTTATAATGGCAGCAACATGATCAATAAGGGGAAAATATGCAATATCAATTAGTCGCGCACATGGCGGCCGGGCTAGAAGCCTTAGTCGCCCGCGAATTACAAGCTCTCGGGTACGAGACGCGCAGTGAAAACGGGAAGGTCTACTTCCAAGGAGACGAAAAGGCGATCGCCACCGCCAACGTGTGGTTGCGCACCGCCGACCGGGTGAAGATCGTTTTGGGCCAGTTCAAGGCCACGACTTTCGACGACTTGTTCGAAGGCGTCAAGGCTTTGCCGTGGGACCACTACTTGCCGATGGACGCGGCTTTCCCGGTTGCCGGGCGCTCGGTGCGCTCGACCTTGCACTCTGAGCCAGACGTCCAAGCGATCACCAAAAAGGCGATCGTCTCTAAGCTCAGCGAAGTCTACCACCGCCGCGGCCGCTTGCCTGAAACCGGGGCGACCTATCCGCTGGAAGTCTCGATCCTCAAAGACATCGCGACGTTGACCATCGACACCACCGGCTCGAGCCTGTTCAAACGCGGCTACCGGGTGGCCAAAGGGGACGCGCCGCTGAAAGAAAACTTCGCGGCGGCGTTGGTGCTTTTGACCAACTGGCATCCGGATATGCCGTTCGTGGACCCAACCACTGGTAGTGGCACGATCCCAATCGAAGCTGCTTTGATCGGCCATCACATCGCGCCAGGTTTGCAGCGGCATTTTGCCTTCGAAGACTTCCGCTTCATGGACCCCGCCGTCTTGCAAGCGGTCAAAGATGAGGCGATGGACGCCGCCGATTGGGACATCGAACTCGACATCCAAGGCTTCGATATCAACCAAGAAATGATTGAGATCGCACGCCTCAACGCCAAGCAAGCCGGCTTGTTGCACGACGTGACCTTCAAGCAACTGGCGGTCAAAGACTTCAAAACCGACGCCCCGCGCGGTGTCTTGGTCGCCAACCCGCCATATGGGAAGCGACTGGGGGAGCTTGAAGCTGCGCGCAAGTTGTACCGCGAAATGGGCGAAACCTACGCGAACATGCCCGGTTGGAGCAAGTACATCTTGACCGCCGACCTCGGCTTTGAAAAAGCCTATGGCACTAAGGCCACCAAGCGCCGCAAGCTCTATAACGGCGCTTTGCGGACAGATTATTTCCAATTCTGGGCGCAGCGCGTGAAGCACTAGCCAAAAACGCAAACAGCCATCGCAAACGCGATGGCTGTTTTGGTGGTCAATTGAGCGAAGGTGGGCGCAGTCTGCTCGCTTCGTCAACTTCTGCCTTGGTGATCGTCACAGTCGCGGCGACCGATTTGTCTGGATTCAAATAATTGGCCTGAACTTTGGTATCTGGACACAGCATCCAAATATCCCCGAAAGCTTTCTTTGATTCTTTAATCAGCGCAGCTTTTAACCCGGTGGTATCAATCGCCGTGGTCGGCTTGGTGGCGTAGGTGAAATTGTAAATGAGGCTATCTCCTTCACCTTTTTCGATGGTAATATCCGAGTAGGTCTCACTGGCTTGCGCCTTGAGTGCCGGGAGGCTTGCCTGGGCTTGTTTCACCAACCGGGGAAATGGTAGATTGCTTTCTATTTTGGCGAGCTTGGATGACGCCTTGGCAGCTTCATCGGCAGCTGCAATGGAAGATTCCTTGGCCGCCTTGATGCTTGATGCCTTCGCATCTAAGGCAGAACTGGAGGTGGCCATATTGGCATCCGTGACCGCTGTGCCTGAACAAGCGGCCAGGCTCAACAGGGTCGTTAAACCAAGCAGTGTGAGTAACGCTTTTTTCAACGCTTTCTCCTTTAAGGGGCAGGGCTGACTCGGTTTAGTCGGTCACTTGGTCCGTGTCGGCAGCGGTGATCGTGATGGCGGCGGCGACCGTCTTATCTGGATTTAAGTAATTGATCTGTGCTTTGATGTCTGGGTAGCGGCTCTTAAATTGGTCGATCATCGGCTTCAGACCTTTGGCCATCGTTGGTTTTAACGCGTCGCCGTCGATCGCCACGGCTGGTTTATCTTTTAGAATGAAATTGTAGACGATCGTATCATCTTTGCCTTCTTCGATCGAAATATGCTGGTACGTATCACCGGCTTGCGCCTGGAGGGATGGGACTTGTGATTGGGCGGCCTCGATCATTAAGGCAAAGTTCTTATCGTTGCCCATTTTGGATTTAGCGGGTTCTTTGGCGGAATAGCTAGTCGCCGTGGTCACTTTCTTCGAAACCGCAACGCTAGATTTGGAGCTCTCAGAGTCTGCTTTTGAGTTGTTTGAACAAGCTGCTAAGCTCACTAACGTTACCAAACCCACTAATGTAACTAAAACCTTCTTCATATCATTCTCCTTCAAAATAAAAACTGTTATTCAAACACCGTACAACAAGCTAATTGAAAAATAAATATAAAAAGGGTGATTTTTATCTAAATTGACGCTTGCCGGCGGCTATTTTTAACTGTAAGCCCTTACCAGATCGCAAAACCCTGACGAAGATTTTTCACTGGTTGTTTGGCGCCACCCGGTAGCGTACACTGGCCGTATAGCTGGTCGTGCCGATGCCAGGCAGATGGTTTGCGCAGTGGCCCGCGCCAGTTTGAATTTAGGTTTTTCTTAAGCATGCCCAATGGCCGGCTGTCTAGGCCACGCGGCAAGCGGCCTTGATGAGCCGAGGTCGAGGCTACTGACAAGTAGACGCCAGTCGCGTATACTGAACTTGTAATCGGTTGCAATGTGTAAAGGAGGTTGTCTCTATGAGCCAACGCACCACGGAGATCATCAGTTTACTAGAGGATGCCTTGCTGACGAAGCGGCCAGTCAAGGTCAAGACCATCGACAAACAACAACTCCACGGCGTGATCGACGCCATTGTCCCGGGAACCGTCAAGCCATATCAAGAGCGTAGTACGGTCACGATCACCACGAAAAAAGGGCCCAAGCACATCCAAGAATATGCGATCGCCCACATCATGTGGGCCTAAAAACAAAATAAGAAATAAATAACGGGTAAGCCGAATTTTGGCTTACCCGTTATTTTTGGTGTGTCAGACCAATTTCTGATACTGCGGGACCTCTGCCACATACGCCGCGAATATTTTGTGGATCGCGGTGTAATCCAGCCGGATCACCGTTCCTGGTGGGCTATGGTGGACTGGGGGATGCGGGAGCGGGCCGTGCTTGAGGACGTTGATCTCCTGTTGCACAAACACTAGCACCGCTTGCGTATATTGTGTGAGCAACGCTTCGCGCCGGGTGTTGTGCGCCTTGAGGGTGGTTTGTAGCCGCGACAAACTTTGCGGCGGGGTGGTGCCGAAAAGTGCCGTTTGTTTTTGTAGCCATTGATCAAACGGTAACCTTTCCGCCTCAAATTGAGCCGTTAAACGCCCAAAGGCCGTCCCCTGGGCGCCGGCGGCTAGTTTTTGCCACCGCCGGGCATCGCTGATCATTTGTTGTACGAGGTTTTTCAAGCCGCGATGCAAAGGGGGAACAGAGTGTAGCGTATTCGTGAAAATAGTGGTTACCGGTCCCGTCAGGCGCAGGGTGTCGCCAATGTGGATACCCATCGCAGGCGGTGTGCCATCGAATAGCATCCGCACGGTTTGGGCAGCTCTTGGCCAGGCGAAACGCGCAGGGTCTGCGGACGCGGCTTCATCGACGCGCATCACTAAGAAGTCGTAGAGGTGGGTGTCGCCGTTGAGATCATAAGCCGTTTCCGAAACTGCATTGATCAAGGGACCGGACAGGGAGAATTGTGCAAGGACCATGTTGATTCCTCCAATCTGAATGGTGCTCAATCTGGCTTGGTGTCACCTTCTGTGAACTGGTTAATCATTTTTGGATCCCAGAACTTTTTGCCGCGATAGTAGCTGTCATGGGCTAAAGGCACTTGATGCATTTTCTGGTAGGCTTGGTTGGCAAGAATCTGCTTGAACTGGGTGTGGCGGTAATCCTCGTCCAAGAACCGCTTGGTGTCGTTGACTTGCGGATGCCAGTCTGGCTGGTAGTTGCTGTAAACTTTAACTTGCCGGACGTTGGTCACCAGAAAAGCCGGCGTCATCAGCTGATCGATCTGTGCTTGCGTCGCCGCCAGCATTGGCAGAAGGTCGTCACGCAATATGCGGTAATCGTTGAGAAGCCACGGTTCGGTAGTTTGAATGGTCTGGTGAGCGCGCGACAGTAAGGTGCCTAGTGGTAGTTTCGTGCCATCGTAGGCGGTGAGTAAGGCATTGAGCCGCTTCCACGTGGGTTTGAGGATGGGGGTTGCTTGTGAAAGGTGTTTGAGCCAACCTAGAATCACTTTATGCGCCATTTGCTTTAGGCGTTTTTCCAAGTGGTTAACGGCCTGTTCGTCCTTCTGCCGGGTTTCCAGGTTGATTGCTTGCAATTTGCCTGAGAGTTTCAAGGTATCGCCGATACTGAGAGTGCCAGGATATTTGAGAAAGTCACCGTTGTGCTGGACAAACAGCGTCCAGGCTGGCCAGTCTAGAGGTTTGCCGTGACTATCAAAATAGTAATACGCGCCTAGCTTGAGGGTATCCAGGAGTTGGTATTGCCCTGAGGGTAGGCGAATGCGCAGCGTTTGCGCAGCCGCAGTGATACCCGCGAAGCGAATCGTCTGAAAGTGATCGCGCATAAAAAGCCCTCCAATCTAATGAACAATATTGATGGTGTCATTATAATGCGCTTAATTTAAAAATTCTAGTAATTGGTCTATTTAATCTAAATCTATTTTAAAGGCGATATACTTAATCTGTTAGCGTTTGGTATATAAAAAAATAAATTTAAACGAAAGGGTTTACATTTTAACATGAGCGTGGTAACCTATGGTTAGCTTATACAGCTGGGTATGGTGGTGCGCACTCCATATGCTTTCCCAGTTGTAACAGTGGGGGTGCCAGTCGATGATCCTTGTCGGCCTCCACACGCGCTAAGGGATAGATCCTGAAAATGGCCTGGAACTGATCGGGCACAGGCGAGACATCTGGTAGCATGACCCTCATGGCGGGACCAACCCGCGTGAGGCCGCTGTTATCC
>JALCQM010000052.1 GCA_022651245.1 Lactobacillus sp. | reverse complement strand
TCAGGCCGGGTCAACCCGGTGGCCTTATCGATGATCGAGCTGTAAACATGGGGGATGATGTGCTTAACCCCGGCATCCAAGGCGATTTGCAGGATCTCTTCGAAGTTTGCCAAGTCGATGCCGCCAGTCGGCTCCAAGTTGAAGTCATTATCGGCACAGGCCTTGGCCACAGCTTTGAATTCGTCGACGTGCTTCAAGCCGCCCATCGGGAAGAACTTAAAGCTCGAAGCGCCCATGTCTTTGAGCAAAGCAATCGCAGTGGCCACCGGGACTTCTGCCGCCGCCTGCTGGCTACTCAACGGGCCAGTGGCGATGTTCACGATCCCGACTTTACCGGTTGGGGAAACCAGGCCGTTGATGAAGGTCTCGTCTTGACCCAACAAGGCCCGACTAGTCGCACACCCGGTGAAGACTTGGTTCACGTGTTGCGGCTGCAAGACTTGCGAGCACCGGCTGACCATTGCACTTTGATTGGGATCACCAGCACCGAGGCCAACAGAAATCGCGTTGTCGATGGCGGCTTGGTATAACTTCATATCCGCGATCGCCGCTTCATCAGAGTCATAGTTCTTCGTCAGCACGCCAGCCACGACGTGCTTTTCGGCGGCTTGGTAAATGTCTTTCGCATTGGCCACAGAACCAGCTAAAACGTTCAGAGCAACGCGGTTTTGATAAAAATTAGGTTTCTTCTGCATGAGTATCTCCCTATCCTAAAATGGCATGTAACCGCGTGGTGATCGCGGTCATTTCTTCAGCGTCGACGGCGCGAATATCAAACTCGAAGACCCCTTCATTGGCGCGATATTCACGCGTATAAATCGCCGGGTCTCCGGCTTTGAGTTCGGCGACGACTTGTTTGGCGTCCTTCGGGCTATCTGGCTTGACCGACACTTCGGCGCGATAGATCTCCCGCCCCGCGCCGTCTTGCACAGACTTGACGCTTAAATGCGGGACCTGGTTGAGGGCGTCAATAAATGGTGCCAGCCGCGCTTGCATGGCACTGCCGCTTTCTGGGCCAACTTCTAAGTAATGCTTGACCGCTGCAGTGAAGCCGATGATGTTTTCTTTACCTATCTTCATCGCCCGGCCCAAACCAACGGCTTGTAACTTCAACCAGCCGATATACGGCTTCTTGCCGAAGACTAAGCCACTTGCTGGGCCTTCCAACGCCTTGGCACCGGAGAAGACAACGATATCGACCCCCAAGTCAACGTACTTTTTCAGGTCCTCTTCCGCCGCCGCATCTAGGATCAAAGGCAGGTTGTGCGCGTGCGCGACCTGCAAGGCTTCGGGGATCGTTAGCATGCTTTTTTGCACGGTGTGGTGCGACTTCACGTACAGCACCGCGGCGGTGTTTTCGGTGAGCATCATCTCGACGTGTTCCGGGGTGCACATGTTGGCATACCCGGCTTCGACGACTTGGCCGCCGCCTTCGATGATGGGGATCTCTTCGGGCGCGCCGTAATCAACGTTGTGGCCCTTAGGCATGACGATCTCGCGCTTGGTGTAGCGCTTATCGTAGGGGTGGTAGGCGTGATACTTGCTGCCTTGCCCGATCACCCCGGCCACCGCTTCAGCTAACCCCGCAGAGGCGGAATTGACCACGACGGCATCTTCGGCCCCGAGCAACTTGGCGATGTAGGCGCCAGTCTTATCCACCAGATCCGCGATTTCAAAGAAGTGGGTATCCCCGAATTGTTGGGCGTCGATGGCCACTTGCGGCACCTTGGAGACGCCGAGGATGGTCATCTTACCGCTGGCGTTGATCACGTGCTTTAACCCGTATTCTTGATAAAAATCTGTCATTACTTAGCCTCCGATATTTAAGATTAGGGAAGAGCTAAACTCATCTCATACAATTACTAAGCAATAATGATGCCAAAAAAAATAAGCCCTTGATGATGGGCTTAATCGCTGTCGATGGAAACACAATTGTGAAAAATGAAACACTTACTAAGTGAACTGAGACACTTCAGATTTATCTTGTCGGTACTTTTTCATCGCTTTCTTCGTTAATAATTTCGGTGATAAACTGTAACTCGTCTGTTGGAATAGTGATCTTAAGCTGATGTTCGTATGGTGATAGTGTGGAAGTGACGGCGTTGAGCTTTGGTTGTAATGCGTCCGGAAACTTATTCGGATACTGGATACTTTCGTGTGTTTGAGCACGTTCGAAGGCGAAGCTGGTGTGGACGATTGTTTTGACCATCATACTGTTAGAGAAGTGGACCCCTAAAGCAAGTCCGAGATCGTTCATCCACTTAATTAAATTTGTTGTCATGAGGTAAGGATTTAGGTAAATTAAACTATTTTGTAGAATATCAAGACAGATATTTGACATGACAACATTGTCGTCATTAAGGGTTGGTTTCTGTGTTGGGATTGCTTGTGAGGTGATTGTCGATTTGAGGACAGATTCACCATCGCCTGCAATTAATGATTCTAAGGTAATATGGGGTGTTTTCAAACTGGTTTGTTTGGTGCCTACAGTAGCAATAATGTTATACTGCTTACTTAGCTTTGGTATAAATTTATCTAATTGTAGCGCCGAGACTGTACGCACAACGATTGGTTCAGAGGTGGTCTTATTAATAATATTGACGATAATTGTCTTTAGCCGTTCAGCTGTCCCGCTTCCCGTCATACAAATTGATAAGATTGCTTTAGGGAGAGTGGAGTCATTACTTCGTAGAGAGGTATTGATAGTTTCAATGTAATCATTTTTAACAGAGTTGTATAAACCGTTAAGATCCATATCAAGATAGTTTGCTTTACGTACGGTGTCTAAGACAACTAAGGTTGTGACAAAGGGAATTACTTTAACAGGAATGCTGCAGGCTTTTTCTATTTGCTCTTGAAGGTGGGCTAGGGATCCCATATCAACGAGCAATAAGACACCTTTGCCACGATCGAGGTGAGTTAATTTAGTTACCATCTGATCGAGCATATCTGTTGGGGGGACGCTGAGTGGCATATCAAGTGCCTCAACATTACTAAGGCCTAACAGCTCGTTGGCAACGGCCACCATCGAACTGGCCGTTCCTGTACCGTGAGCGAGGACTAAGATACCAACTTGTTGTTTTTTCTCAGACGGCATCTGGCGTAATGATGAGAGTAGCAGCGTAAGATAAATAATCTCAATGTCGGGGAGCTCAATAGCTTCCACATTTGCGATTTCTTGGCCGAATCTCTGGGCCACTGCGTATTCTTGTTGATAGTCCTGCTTAATGCGAGTAATTTCATCGGGCATTAAAATATGCGTTGTGCGGTTCTTCTTATTAAGGTACGTATCAATATGCATACCAATGTAATATAAAAATCGTTGGTCGAATTTTTCTTTGAGCGTAGTTTCGGCAATTGAGCGTAGTTTCTCAGTAAGACTTAAAACTTTTGGTGCGACAAAGTTCTGTAATTTGACAGTTTCAGCAGGTTCCTTTAGGAAGTCTTTGACATGTTGGTGCAATTCCTGCATGACGGCTTGTTGGATTTGATTTTCGTCCAAGCCACGTCGCTTAAGTTGCTCAACCTGCTTTGCAATATCGTGGTAGATATTGTCTTCAACAACGGGTAGTGTTTGATTGGAGTCGAATGAATAAACTGAATGCTGCGGCACGAAGGTACTAAGTTGTTCTGCGAGTTGGTGAGGCTGTTGGCGAGTGCTTAAACTCTGAAGGTCTTCTGGAAGTGACGAGGAGTTAATAAAGACATCCCCATCATCGTTGATGCTGTTAAGAAAAGCTTGCGCACAGATCAGCTGAATTTGAGATTTTAATTGACCGATATTGCCATAATTTTTATTGAAAAGCAGACTTTCAATGACGCTAATATTAACGTCAAGGTCGCGTTGAATACGCGCGGCCTCGTTACGAAAGAGGTAGTTAACGATTTGAACTTGCTCACGAATGCCCTTTTCAGAGAGTGATGGAATCGTGATAATTGTTGGGATACGGCGTAAAAAGGTTTCTAGTAAGTTTGACTTGGGTGCTTCATTTGTTGCAGCGATGATTAAGACAGTCGCATGACGACTGTGACCAGTTTCGCCTAATCGGGAAAAGCGACCTGTGTCCATGAAGGTAAAGAGCATCTCTTGACCTTCTGGGGGCAGCCGGTGCACTTCATCTAGTAGTAAAACGCCCCCGTCAGCTTTTTCAACTAGACCAGGTTGATCCTTATCTGCACCTGTGTAGGCGCCGCGAACGTATCCGAATAGTTGTGAAAGAAGTAGTTGGGCGTTGTTATAATAGTCAGCACAATTAAAAGAGATAAAGGGCGCAGTATCAGAGATTGTCTGCTTGTATTTAGCATATTGATAAATCACATTTGAGAAGAAGGTTTTCCCAGAACCCGTAGGCCCGAGGAGGAGCATATCCAATCCGGCTGGCGGATACATGATCGCAGCTTTAGCTTGTTTGACAGCTTTACGTAGACTTTGACGACTGCCAATAATTTGATCGAAGGGATCTGAGGCATGATGAATCGTATTTTTAGATAAAGAATCTGTAACGAAGTCATGTGGGATCGGAATGTGCTGATGTTGTAGGATTTCGACCGGAATAAAACGCACGGGGTATTGTTTAATTTTAACAATGCGGCCTACTTTGACCAGGTGATTTAAATCTGAGCTGCTGTTGGCACGAGTGATGTTTAACATTTCAGCAATATCTGCTGCTGAACTGCCAGAATTGGAGAGTATTTCTTCTGAACTGGCATTGGTCCATCTTTTTAAAAGCGCCTGGTAAACTTTATCACACCGTTTCATGTCTCATATCTCCTCTACTGAGTTTTTTGTGTTAGTTAATTTAGGACAATTATTAGCTCAGTAATTTGTGAACTTGTTATCATTATGCATCAACTGTAAAATCTTGACTAGTTACAGTCCGGAGGTGAGAATATGGAACCAAGTTTTTCGCAGAGACAGCAACAAGCGCAGCGACTGGCATTGTCTCCTAGTATGAGGCAGTCAATTACAATGTTGCAAAAGGATGTCGTGGATCTTACCGCGTACCTTAAGGAAATCAGCTTAGAAAATCCATTATTTGAAATCCATTCAAATATTGATCAAGTCGCGATGAGTGCAGCGGCAACTACGCAGCCGCTGATTGCGGATGAACGCCAGCAATCGCTTTATGAATATTTGTTGGATCAAGTCAATCTCACAATGCGATCGACGCCGCTACGGGCAGTAGTTGTTTATCTAATAGATCATTTGGCACCATCAGGTTTTTTAGAATTATCAGAGCAAGAAATTGTTGATGAGCTTAAAATTCCAAAAATTATGGTGGTAGACGCAGTTGTGTTGCTTCAGCAGTTGGATCCGCCAGGGGTAGGGGCACGCAATTTGCAAGAGTGCTTGTTACTGCAAGCTTCAGAGGATAAGCAGGTGCCGAGTGCCGTGGTAGCGGTTTTGAAAAATAATTATGACGCACTATTACAAGGCGATTGGGCCAGCATTGAAAAAGATCAACGCCTAACGAGTCAAGAGGTACAGCAAGTATTGGCCTATATTGCAAAGCTAACGACTAATCCAGGCGCGCAGTATGATGTCAGTAATACTGAGTATATTATGCCTGACTTGTTAGTTCATGAGCACGATGGTAGGTTAACATTGAAAATGATGCAGCGGGGGCAGCCACAATTAGTCTTTGCTGAAACAACATATCAGGAATTGAAACAGTCGAACGATATCAGTGTGAAGCATTATATTGCAGTCAAACGGCAGGAATTTCTGTCCCTCAAGGAAAATCTTCTTCGTCGTCAAGAGACGTTGTTGATGGTAGGACGATTAATTGTTGAGAAACAATCGTCCTACCTCAAGGGGGAGACCGAAATATTAAAACCATTACTGGCAAGAGATGTTGCACAACAGCTACAGGTAAGCACCTCGACGATTAGTCGAACCGTTGCAAATAAGTACATTCAAACAGATCAAGGATTACTACCGTTAAAATATTTTTTGAGTCGACGAAGTACGGTTTCTGCCGATGGCGAAACAGTTTCAACAAATCAGGTCATCGTGCAGCTAAAGAAAATAATTGCAGAGGAACCAGAGACAAAACCTTATAGTGACGAAGCTTTGTCTAAGCTAATGAGGCAATCGGGATATCCAATTGCTCGCCGCACGATAGCAAAATATCGTGATCAAGCTAAGATTCCCTCGGCCAGGCAGCGAAATCGGCGAAATACTCGTCTATGATACGTGGGAATTTGTTTTAAATTGTTATGAGAGTGTTTTATTTGAATTAAACTGTGTTTTATAACAGATGAGAGAAGCGCCTACTTAAGGGCTTCTCTTTTTTTGGCACGAAAATTGCTTGTACTTTGGTGAGGGATGAGATGACATTGAGAAATTTTCAATGAGTGTAATTTTACATTACAAAATTCCTTTAAATAAATCGCTTTTGGGGCTAGCGTGAAGTCTAATCATGAGAATGGACTGAGTCGATAAGAAAGCGTCGCCGCAATAACGAAGGGAGGGACATTATTGAGTACGAAAAATAAAATTATCTTGCTCACACATGGAGGTTGGGGCGCTGCCTTGATCAATAGTATGGGGTTATTGGTTGGAAAGCCGGAGAATGTCTTTGAGGTTGCATTGGAACCTTCATTCACGCTTGAACAGTATATCGAAAAAGTTCAGGGGGCCGTAGGTGAAGTTAGTAACAATACGTTAGTGTTAACTGATATCCCCGGAGGAACGACAAGTAACGTCGCACTGAGGCTGTCACGGCGTTACCCATGGCATATTATTTCAGGGGTGAATGCGTTGATGCTGGTTGAAGCCATTATGCATCAGGAAGAGACATTATCCGATGAAGTACTTGCTAAAATTTTAGAGGCAGGACAACAGAGCCAAAAAGAGTTGCGTGTACCGAAGCAAGTTTAGGAAACGAGGAGGAATTATCATGGACATCACATTATGTCGCGTTGATAGTCGCTTAATTCATGGTCAGGTCGTAACGAAGTGGGTCAATCAAGCCAATGCCAATCGTATTATCGTTGTCAGCGAGGAATTGGAACAAGATGAATTCATGCGTAGCGTCTATCTTATGGCAGCGCCACCCGCTGTTAAGGTTGATTGCTGGGGAGTACCTTCTCTTGTCGCTCAGAAGAAGGCGGGTGGCTTAGATGATGGTCGAATTTTGTTAATTCTCCCAGACCTCAAGACTTTAAAATCGTTGGTTGATTCAGGACTGTATACAGGCGAAGTCCAAATTGGCGGCTTAGGTGGCGGACCTAGTCGTAAGGTAGTGTTCCAAAATATCACGCTGGATGATGCAGATGTCGATATTTTACGAGGACTCGAAGAAAAGGGAATGAAGATTTATTTTCAGACTATCCCGGAAGATTCACCACAAGCTTTGGACAAGATTATCGACAAATACGAAAAGGAGTGACACTAAATGCATGCAGTAGGGCTTTCAATTGCAATGGGTCTGTACTTCTGGTTTGCCAATCTGCGTTTTGGCTATACGTTCTCTGGAATGTTGAAACAGCCGCTGTGTGTTGCTTTGGTTGTCGGGTTGATCACCGGTAAAATGGCCGATGCGATGACTATCGGGGCTGGCGTGCAGTTAATGTTTCTTGGTGTTACTTCAACCCCTGGGGGGAATGTCCCAAATGACCCTGCATTGGCGGGGACAATCGCAATCCCAATTGCGGTCACAGTTGGGCTTAGTGCGCAGGCTGCGGTTGCATTAGCGGTTCCATTTGGTGTTTTAGGCGTTTTTCTTGATCAGTTACGGCGTACGATCAATGCTACTTGGGTGCATATGGCAGATAAGGATGCTGAAAATCTGAATTATCGCGGCATCTATCGTGATGCCTTCTTATATCCAGCCATTATCGGATTAATTATTCGGTTCCCTGTTGTGTTTGCTGCTAACTACTTTGGCCGTGGGGCAGTTCAAGATTTAATTAATGTGATTCCAGACTGGCTCATGCATGGTTTTGAGGTTATGGGCGCGATTTTACCAGCACTTGGTTTTGCTTTAACCATCACGGTTATTGGTAAAAAGAATTTGTTACCATATTTCCTAATCGGTTTTGTTGCCGTGATGTACTTCAAGGCTGATATTATGGCCATTGCGGTTATTGGGACCTGTATCGCTTTCTTAGTTCGGAATAACGCCTTGAAGGAGGAAGCATAATGGAAAATAAAGTAGAAAAACCATCCACAGAACCCATCAAGCTTTCTAAGAAAGAAGTTAACAAGGCCTTTTGGATCTATCAACTTGGATGTGAGTTATCTAACTCTTACGAACGACTGCAAAGTTTGATTTTCTGTGCCTCAATGATACCCGCGATTAAAAAGTTATATGCGGGCGACAAAGAAGCGCAAAAAGAGGCATTAAAGCGGCACTTGGTTTTCTTTAATACTGAAGGGACAATCGGCTCTACAGTTCAGGGCATCGCGTTGGCAATGGAAGAAGAAAAGGCCAATGGGGCCTCAATCTCTGACTCTGCGATTACGTCTATTAAAACTGGCTTAATGGGACCGTTAGCAGGGATCGGTGATTCAGTTATCTGGTCTGCGTTAATGCCCATCATCATTTCAATCTTTATTCCAATGGCTAATCAAGGAAGCGCCATAGCCGGCATTGGACCGCTTTTGATTTATACGTTGGTGACAATGTACATCAGCTACGTTTTGATTAAGCGTAGCTACAGTTTAGGGAAGTCTTCGATCACATCCCTGCTGCAAAATGGGATGATCAAGCAAGTGATCTATGGCGCAAATGTTCTTGGGATGATGATGATGGGTGCGTTGTCTGCCAGCTACGTGACAGTTTCCACACCGTTAAAGTTGCATGTTTCTGGTGGATCGACAATTGTCTTGCAGTCTATCTTAAATAGCATGTTTAAGGGACTATTACCATTAGTAGCTGTTTTCGCTATCTATTGGTACATGCAAAAGAAAGGGCCACGTTATGGTGTGATCATTGGCAGCATCATCTTGGTCAGCTTGGTTGGCGCATTTTTCGGAATTCTTTAAGGTATAGTGTCATATAAATAGTTTGATATGGGGTGACGTTAAGGCGTGGCCCCTTTTTATTGGGTAGAAGAAAGATTGCCAAATTTTCACTGCTCTTCTTTGACTAGACGAACTTAGCAGAAGGCGTGGTAAGTCGTGAGAGTGCCGCCTTGTTGAGACTTTTGGAAAGTGCCATGGCTTTAGCAACGTCGACAATTTTCGCCTTTAAATCGTTTACATCGTCGTTATTTAGTGGATAATGACAATTAGGTAGGGGCCATTAGACAAGGAGGAGATTATTATGGCAGAAATGTTAGTTACGACCACCGAACTGATTCCGGGACATGATTACGAGATCATCGGTGAGGTCTTTGGGTTAACCACACAGTCCAAGAACGTCTTCAGCAATATCGGTGCGGGGTTGAAGAACGTTGTTGGGGGTGAGATCAAGGCGTACACCAGTATGTTACACGATTCGCGGGAAAAAGCGATCGCCCGACTACGCGATGAGGCGGCCGCTAAAGGGGCCGATGCAGTCGTGATGATGCGCTTTGATTCGGGTGCGATCGGTGGCGACATGCAGTCTGTTGCGGCGTACGGGACCGCAGTGAAATATCGCAACTGACGTTAACTGTCCAGACGCGCTATAATAGGGGTAAAGCGCTAGGGGGCAGGCGGATGGATACCGTTGAGTTGAACCGCTATACAGTCGTTAATGCGGCCGGAGAATTTCTCGAAGACGATAACTTGTTATTGCTGCCTGGATGGACGCGAGACTTGAAGCAGATGTGGCTGACCGCCAGTCAGCTAGAAGCGCAAAAAGTCGCGCACCAGGCTGGTGGCAAGGCTTGCGCGGTGACGCTGACGCCGCTAGCGCATACGCCAGCGGCAGCGTCGCGTCGCGGCACCCCGGTCGCCGTTCAAAAGCAGATCGTCACCTTACGTGAACAAGGGTTGTCGTATCGTAAAATTGCGGGGCTGTTGAATATTTCCAAATCGACTGTCGGCAATATTTTGAATCGGTAGCTGATTTTCAAGACATAAGTAGGACCCAGGAATATAGGCGTCTTCGCACCGCAATGGTGGTGTGAAGGCGCCTGTATTATGGACTGACGAGTAAGAACTGATAAGGCAAGTAAACGGGGGAAAATATGGCAACACCTAAATACCAACAGATCGCAGACGAGATCCGTGATCGCATTCGCACCGGCGTGTATCCGCCGAAGTCGCTGGTTCCGGACCAAAACACGTTGGCTAAGGCGTTTGGTGTCAGCCGTATGACCATCAAAAAGGCGTTGGATGGCTTGGCTAGTGAAGGCTTGATCTACAAGCAGTCAGGGTTAGGCACCTACGTCCTTGGTGATGTTTCGGCCCATAGCAAAGATTCGCCGGCTGAAGTGTTTGAAGGGTTGACCAAGCAAGAAGGGGCTGACCACGTCACGAGCAAGGTGATTGCCTTTGATGTGACCTTACCTTCACAGTTAGTCCGGCAGAAACTGGAATTAGCCCCAGATGAGCCGGTGTACGTGATCGACCGCTTGCGCAAAGTCGATGGCCAACCGGCGGTGCTTGAACATACTTTTTTCCCGCTGAAATTAGTTCCTGGTTTGACGCATGAGATTTTGCTAGGGTCGATTTATGATTACATCCACCAAACATTACACTTGAAGTTCGGCGGCGCGCTGCGGCGGATCAATGCTGATGTGGCAGGAACGCTGGATGTCGATTATCTCGGCGCTAAGCGTGGCGAGCCGGTGCTACAGGTGGAACAGGTGATCTGGCTGACGACCGGAGAAAATATCGAGTATTCCACTAGCCGTAATCTAGCGAGCTGGCGGGGGTATACGGTGTTAGATATCAACCATGAGTAAGACAGTACGACAAATAGAAGACACCTACCGAGTCAATCGTTGAGGATTTGCTTGGCAGGCGTCTTCTATTTTTGGACGCGAATCACCGTACTTATAATGTGGCAATGAAGCGGGCGAAAGCGGCTTGTCCAGCTTCAGTTTGCTTGAAGACCCCTGCGTCTTCGAGTACGCGGGCGAAGACTTGCCCAACCGCTTGACGTAGCTGTGTTTCGGCGTTGGCGGGCGTCCAGGTGTGGGTGGCTTTTAACTGGTCCGCCCAAGGCTTGTGCATCGGTGCAATGGTGTTCGGCTGCCCTAAGAGGTACTTTTGCACCTCATTCAGTTCATGCAATAAGCGTGCAGGGAGGATCGCAAGGCCCATCGCTTCGATCAAGCCGATGTTTTCCTTCTTGATGTGTTGGACGTCTCGATGCGGATGGAAAATGCCTTCTGGATAATCGGTGGAGGTCTGATTGTCGCGCAACACGAGATAAAATTGATAGGCGTTGCCGACCCGGCGGGCAATCGGTGTGAGCGTGTGGTGTGGCGTCCCATCTTCAGAAAAGGCGCGGACAGATACCGATTCATCGGAATAATTGGCCCAGGCGGCGCGGATGTGTTCCGCGGCGCGTTCGAGTGGTTGACGGTCGGTGCTGGTCAAACGGATGACGCTCAGCGGCCAGTGTACGATGCCGGCAGCAACGGTGTCAAAACCAGGCAGCGTTAACGCTTGTTGGACTGGGGCTTTACCCATCGCAAATTCATGCCGGCCGCCTTGGTAATGTTCATGGCCAAGCATTGAGCCGCCAACGATCGGCAGATCCGCGTTGGAGCCGACGAAGTAGTGCGGTAACCAGGTTAAGATATCCAGCAAGTTCGTGAAGGTCCTGGCGTTAATGTGCATCGGCTCATGAACGGCATCAAGGAAGATGGCATGTTCGTTAAAATAAGCGTATGGGGAGTACTGAAACCCCCAAGTAGCCCCGCCAAGCGGGAACCGGATGATGCGGTGGTTTGCCCGCGCTGGGTAGTCTAAGCGACCGGCATAGCCTTCGTTTTCCAGACATAGCTGGCAAGCGGGGTAGCCTGAGGGTGACGTCTGCGCCGCAGCGGCGATCGCCTTGGGATCTTTTTCCGGTTTGGACAAGTTGATCGTAATCTCTAGCTCACCATAGTCGGTGGGCGTGGTGAAGGCGATGTTTTTGGCGATCGCGCGCGTTTGGATGTAATTGGTTGCGCGCGACAAATTAAAGAACCAGTCAGTGGCAGCTTGTGGGGAATCTTGATACTGTTGCCAGAATTCAGCGTTAGCCTGGCTTGGTGTCGGGGTGCCTAACGCCATCAGCTCGGCTTCAAGGATCTGCTTAGCCGGCAAAAGGTCCGCGATCACGCCATTGGTGACGGCGGCCGCCACGAGCGCATCGAGGTTGTCCAACGCGTTAGGTACAGCGGCGACCGTTTTGGCCGCGTCACCGACGAGGTTGGCCACGCGGTTGCTTAGGTAGATGCGATCCATCGCGGACAGCGTGGGATTGAGATGTAACAGGTAGTTCACATGAGAATCAATTGCGTTCATTAGGGACCTCCGAAGCCTTGTGGATGTGACTTCAAGCAAAACGTTTCATGTGAAACGTTGCGGGTAGTGATTGGTGGGGCACGAGAAATACCGGGTTACAGTGCTTTTGGCCCGTCAGCGATCTCCGCAACGTAGAAGTCTGCGGGATAACCGATCGTTTTTTCATAAGCGGCCCCGACGGCGGTTTTGACGGCGGCAACGGCATGCTTGTTGACGATGGCGATCGCGCAACCGCCAAACCCAGCCCCTGTCATTCGGGCACCTAAGACACCGGGCTGTTGCAGAGCTGTTTGCACCAAGATATCGAGTTCTTTGCCTGTCACTTCGTAATCGTAAGCGAGACTGACGCCAGAAGCAGAAATGAGGTGGGAGAAGGTGGCCAAATCGCCAGCCTTGAGGGCGGCAACGGCTTTTAGCGTGCGTTGGTTTTCCCATACAGCGTGACGCGCGCGGCGAATCAAGGTCGGGTCATAGATCAAATAGCTATTTTGATCGAATTGGTCTTCAGTCAGTTCGCCGAGACTCTTGATATTGAGTTTAGTTTGCAAGTGGGCGAGGGCCTGTTCACATTCGCGGCGTCGCTCGTTGTACTTTGAATCGGTCAGTTCGCGGCGCTTGTTGGTGTTCATGATCAAAATGACGTTATTGCCAAGCGCAACAGGGACGGATTCGTAGGTCAACGTGTTGGTGTCCATAAAGGTAGCACGATTGGCTTGGCCCATGCCGATGGCGAACTGATCCATGATTCCAGAATTAACACCAATGTAATTATTCTCGACTTTTTGGCCAAATTTGATCAAATCGAGCATTGCAAAGCCGCCTGCGAAGCGGTCATTCAAAATGGTCCCTGCGAGTAACTCCAAAGACGCCGAAGAAGATAAGCCCGCCCCGTTTGGCAGATTACCGTAGATGTAAATATCCAAGCCGTGGGTGAACTTAGCACCGTGGGCTTGCAGGATCTGGGCCATCCCCTTGAAGTAATCACTCCAGAGGTTCTCTTTTGGGGTGTCGAGTTGCGCCAAAGCGATCGTGATCACACCATTGGCTTCGAAATTACCGGAGATGAGGCGCAACGTATTTTGCGCATTGGCCCCGACTGCGGCGTAGGTCCCAAGAGAAATGGCGCAAGGAAAAACATGCCCCCCATTATAGTCGGTATGTTCACCAATCAAGTTGATACGGCCAGGAGCAAAGTACAGATTTTCAGGGGCGGTACCGAAAGCCTTAGTGAAGCCAGTGGTTAGTTGCGTGGTATCCATGGCGATCCTCCTGTGGTTAAGTAAAAAGTTAACTCCGACGTTAGGTTCGTGCGTGCCCTGAGCTGCGTTAATGCGGTCTGAAACGATCGTAGTTGACGGCGCTAGAGACTGACTGAACTGAGAAAAAACGGTTTCTGGATTTCGAGACCAGTGTACCACAACAAAAAGTAAAACTTAACTGGTTTATAGTAAAATTTTACCGAAGAACGAAAATCATTGGCGGACGTCGTAGCGGTGGCCAACAAACAACGGGTGGTTAAGTTTAAGCGGGTAAAAATATTTGGGTTTACCAGTCCAGCCGTTTTAGACTGCGTGTGGTGCAGACAACCACCAGTTGTTTTGCTCACACCGCGGCACAGCTCATTTTGGACCGTATGGGGGACCAAGTGCTGACCCGCCGCAAATAACCAATAGGAGAGCTGTTCGCAGTAATCCTGCGTTGGCATAGCGCCATATCCCTGCACTACGATCACGCATCGTGAATCAGGGGGTGTGCTGTCACGATTAATGTTAGTTTTAGCCGCTGAAATAGTCGATTAGGCGTCATTATGGTGAGGAAAAGTACCGCGAAATGAGAACGGCTGTGTTAGGGTGCTTGGGCATTTACCAATCGTTTCGTAATCAACTGCTTATGGGTGTTAGGTAAGCTGACACGAAATCTGGACAGGAGCGCCAAAACCCGGTAAACTTTAGCATAGTTTTTAAATTTTCGGAAAGTGGTGTCTTTTATGAAACGAAAGTGGCTCTGGTCCACCGTTTTTGCAAGCCTGTTGATTGTTTTGGGGTTCATGTTGCCACAACAACGGGTGCAAGCCGCGGAAAAGACCTATACCATCGGGACCGATGTGACGTTTGCGCCATTCGAGTTCGCTGATAAGAATAATAAGTATGTTGGGATCGATATCGATTTGATGAACGCGATCGCCAAGACGGAAGGGTTTAAAGTCGATATCAAGCCGTTGGGTTTCAACGCAGCGGTGCAAGCGTTGGAAGCTGGGCAGATCGATGGCGTGATCGCCGGAATGAGTATCACTAAGGAACGCCAAGAGAAATTCTCGATGAGTGACCCGTATTACAAGTCTGGGGTCGTCATGGCGGTCGCTAAAGGCGCCAAGATCCAATCGCTGAAAGATCTGCGCGGGAAGAAAGTTGCTGTGAAAACAGGGACTGCCAGCGCGGATTACGCTAATTCGGTCAAAGCCAAGTACGGTTTTAGCACCGTGACGTTCGATGATTCGAACAACGTCTACGACAATGTGAAAACCGGGAATGCGCAGGCCTGTTTCGAAGATAAGCCGGTCATGCAATATGCGATTGCGACTAGCTATAAGAATGACTTAGAGCTGGCCAAGAACTTCAAGATGGCGATGGCCAACAACTATGGGATCGCGGTCAAGCAGTCTGAAGCGGCAACGTTGACTAAGAAGATCAATGCGGGGATCAAGAAGCTCAAGGCGAATGGTCAATACGACAAGATCGTGCGCAAGTATTTAGGCAATGGGTCTGAAGCGTCTCAGGCGAAAAAGACCGCCGCGATGCAAGAAACTGATCGCAGTTTCATGGGCCTGCTGAAATCGAACTGGGGCACCTTGATGTCCGGGCTAGGTGAGACCTTGTGGCTGACCATTGTCGGGATCGTCTGCGCGACGATTGTCGGTATTTTGATCGGGTTGTTAGGCGTTGTCCCGAATAAGTTCTTGCAAGGTGTGTCGACCACTTTCATCTATATTTTCCGTGGGTTGCCAATGATGGTCCTCGCTTTGTTCATCTACTCTGGGGTGCCAAGCCTGATCGATCAAAAAGTGCCAGCGTTCATCGCTGGGGTGATCACCTTAACGCTGAATGAAGGGGCCTACACCGCCGCCTTCGTTAAAGGCGGGATCTCGGCTGTCGATGGTGGGCAAATGGAAGCAGCGCGTTCTTTGGGCCTGCCATGGGGCAAGTCGATGCGCCGGGTCATTTTACCGCAAGGGGTCAAGATCATGATTCCAAGCTTCGTCAACCAGTTCATTATTACCTTGAAGGATACGTCGATCCTCAGTGTCCTCGGATTGCTTGAACTGACCCAAACCGGGAAGATCATTATTGCCCGGAATATGGAAGGGTTCAAGATCTGGGCCATGGTCGCGTTGATTTACTTGGTCATCATCACACTGTTAACCTGGCTATCTAATTGGGTTCAAAAGAAGGTGAATGCATAATGAGTACACGTGTTGAAATGAAAGATGTCCGTAAGGCTTATGGCGACAACGAAGTGATCAAGGGCGTCGATTTGCAAGTGCAAGATAACGAAGTCGTGGTCTTGATCGGGCCTTCTGGCGCCGGTAAGAGTACCGTGCTACGGATGATGAACGGGTTGGAAACCACCACGGATGGTGAGATCTATGTTGACGGCAAGGACATTGCCCATGCCGGCAAGAACATTGATCAGATCCGCGAGAATATCGGGATGGTGTTCCAGCATTTCAACCTGTTCCCGAACATGTCCGTGTTGGGCAACGTCACCTTGGCGCCGATCGAGTTAGGCAAGAAGTCCAAAGCAGAGGCCGAAAAAGAAGCCAAAACCTTCTTGGAAGTCGTGGGCCTGACCGATAAAGCCGACGCAATGCCCGCTTCCCTATCCGGGGGCCAAAAGCAGCGGGTCGCGATTGCGCGCGCGTTAGCGATGCATCCAGACATTATGTTGTTCGACGAACCGACCAGTGCGCTGGATCCAGAAATGGTCGGCGATGTTTTAGGCGTCATGCGACGCTTAGCTGAGCGTGGCATGACCATGGTGATCGTGACCCATGAAATGGGCTTTGCCAAAGAAGTTGCGGATCGCGTGGTCTTCTTCGGGGATGGGAAGATCCTCGAACAAGGGACCCCAACGCAGATCTTTGATCACCCGCAACACCCACGCTTGCAAACCTTCTTGAAGCAAGTTTTAGAAGCCTGATATTGATAACGCCAGCGTCTTTGGCCTCCGATTCGAGTGGTAACTCGCGGGGCGGAAGACGCTGGCGTTTTTTAGGGGAGAATAAGACAGATATCACTAAAGAATAAGACAGAAATGGGCGGTCGGTGAGGATGCCCCGTGCTGACACGCGTGAGGCGGTGTAACAGATAGCTGTTTTGAACCGGTTGTGCTAAACTAAAAGTGGGAACGCAACCGGTTTCATTTAAGGATTCTGATGTGCGTCTACCCGTCAGCGTGGTATCTTTGAAGTATTCACGATTCCAGGCTCGACCGCATAGGAGGCAGCTCATGATCCATCCGCTTTGGCACGCATATCCGGTGATCTACCGGCAGCTTCAACAAGTCCAGACCCTACTTGCAGACCGTACCCATTGCCGGGTACCGAGTGTGGATGCGCTGATTCAAGCGCAGATCCATGCCGGCGGCAAAATGTTGCGGGCGGGGTCGCTCTTGTTGTTTTCTCGGTTCGGCGAGGTGGCTGAAGAGCGGCAGTTGATCCATGCGGCCGCCGCGATCGAGACGTTACATTTGGCGACGTTGGTGCATGATGACGTCTTGGACCAAGCTGCGACGCGTCGTGGTGAAGCGACAATCGCAGCCGCTGTTGGCAACCGGGCCGCGATTTACGCGGGTGATTTTTTGTTTTCCGCCTATTTTGAGTTGTTGGCCGAAGTCGCCCCGGATGTGGGCAATGTTGGCGTTAACGCGCACGCGATGCGCCGCATTTTCCTCGGTGAACTCGACCAAAATGGGCCAGTGCCAGGTGCGATGACGCTGCACCGGTACTTGCGGCAAATTGGCGGTAAGACGGCGGCGTTGTTCAAGTTGGCGTGTTATCAAGGGGCGCTACTCGGTGGTAGTACCCCGCAGCAAAGCCATGCGGCGGCGAATTTTGGCTATTACTTGGGCATGGGCTTTCAGATGCAAGACGACATTTTAGATGTTGCTGGCGATCCGCGGAAAATGCGCAAGCCGGCGTTCGAGGATCTGCATAACGGGATCGTCAACTTGCCGCACCTATGCGCACTAGCCGTCGATGACGGCGCCCTTGCCCGGTTATTGGCTGAAGGTGAGCTTGATCGTGCGGCGACGGTGATCCGTGCGACCGGCGTAGCGCCGGCGCAGGCGCTGGCAGAACGGTACATCGATAAGGCGTTGACCAGTTTGCAACAACTTCCGGATACCCCGACGCGGTTGGCGTTGGAGACACTAACGCGCCGCTTAGCCGGGCGCAAGGACTAATGAAGGAGTGTTTATGATGACAGAACATACTTTTCAGCAGTTAGTTTTTCACTTTCGCAATGGGGATGAATGGACCGTCGCCCATGATGAATTGGCCGATATCTGGATCAGCCGGGTCACGACCAGCTATGGGCGGATCAATGGGGGCCAGATCCAAGAGATCCATCCCTGCAAGAGCTTCCGGGTCGAGGTGCTGCCTCAGGCGGACCATGTGAAGTCGAGTGATATCAACACTGGGTCTTTGGAGCTGGGGATGTTTGGCCGAGCGACCAAGTATCAAGATATCGAGCGCATGGACTTAGTGTTTGCTGCGGATCGCACCAACCAAATCTATTTTCCGTTTACGGCCAAGGACCCGAGTGGCTTAGATAACGCGTATCAAACTAGCCAGGTCGATCCAGTGAGTGGCCACCTGTTCATCGTGATCGATCCGGAAAATACGGTAAAGGACATCTACACGCAACTGCATTAGTCGTAGCAGCTCCTAAGGCAAGGGAGGAATTCGATGACGATCACGATCACAGCCGCTGCCAGTGAGTGGTTCCGGCGAGAGCTCGAATTACCGGCCAAGGCCGGTGTCCGTTTTTTCGGTAAAGTTTATGGTCAAACCAATGTCCACGATGGGTTTTCTGTTGGCATCGCGCGCGATGATTCACTCAGCGACCCGATCGTTGCCACTGAGGCAGACGGGATCACGTATTATGTCGACGTGAACGACGCCTGGTTCTTCGACGGCCTCGATTTGGCGGTCGATTACGATGCGCAGCGTGACGAGCCCACGTATACGTTTACGCCGGTCGATGGCACACTGCCACCGACGCGTTCCGATGCGACCAGTGGCGCCTCGCAGCACTAAACCTGCACGAACCACAACGCAAACACCCGCGCACCACGATTTGCACTATGCCCTGTCAAGTTGACAGATGAAATAATATAAAATTTTGTCTGTTTCTAAGCGGCCTCACCCCAGTATTCATCTGGGGTGAGGCCGTTTCTTTGTGCCGACCGATTGTGGTGATTGAAGTATTCAATTCCTTCTTCAACCAACTGTTTCAACTCTTCGTAGGTTTTTGCTAGCGGATGACGAT
>JALCQM010000051.1 GCA_022651245.1 Lactobacillus sp. | reverse complement strand
TAAATCAAGCCATTGCTGGACGATCACGTCGAGTTTGAAGTCATTGGCGCGGCGCAGCGATTGGTAGGCGTAGTGCTGGCGTAAGGCCAAAGAGGTGGTCATACGCGCCAGTTGAATACTGAAGTCCGCGACGTCAGCTGGTTGGGCCAACAAGCCGTATTCGTCGGCTTGCAGAAATTCTTCAGACCCGGTGTTTCGCATTGCGACGATCGGCAGACCGGCAGCCATAGCTTCTCCGATGACCAAAGGCATCCCTTCCCAGCGGCTTGTGGAGACGAAGATCGCGGCGTTAGCATAGTGGTCGCGTAGTGCGTCGTCGTGTAAGGGACCGCGGAAGTCGATCACGTTCTCTAAGTGCCATAATTGACGCAAACGGTGAAACTCAGCCATGTCCTTGTCGGTGCCACCGCCTGCGATCGCGATTTGCCAGCCTGGGGATAAGCTTCTTGCGGCATCGAGTAACAAGTCGATCCCTTTGTGCTTGATCGCGATGCGACCAGTAAACGCGATGCGGTGGGTGGTCAAATTGGCCGGATGGTCTGGGGTCAAGGTAATTGGATTGTACCGCTTGACTGTGTGCGGATTGAACTGCCGGTATTCTTGTAGGTCACTTTCCGTCAGTACCACTAAGGTATCGACAGCTTGAAGACCATCACGAAATTCGCCACGCATTTGGCCGTAATAATCTTCGGTGTACGTGGCGAAATTATTGTGCATCCAACCGATTAGGCGCACCCGTGGCAAGGATTTTTTGATTAATGGGGCGAAGCTGGTCAAAAGGCCTGCGGGTAAAAGCACGACGTCCACGTGTTCTTCTGCGATCGTATCGATCATGTTCGCAATTTGTGGTTCATAGCGCTGGTAGGGATGATCGCCAAAAAAGTTGAGCAGGTTTGGATCTGCTGGTGGATCAGCAATCATGAGCGGTGCAGCAAGGGTAAAATACCGTGGTGCATCGGCCAAGGAGAAGTAGATGACATCGACGTATGGCACCAAGGCGTTACCAAGGACGGTTGAGGCGCGCTTGACGCCATCCATCGTCACGTTTTCTAAAGCAATCATGAGCTTCATGGCGAGTCCTCCAATCATAAACTAACTTAAAGTTAGCATTTAGTTTTCAGGAATGTCAATTTTAACGCTCGTAAAACCGTGAAAGTAGTTGTCGTAGCGGCACAGATATGCTAGACTTGTTAATTGTGATAACTCACAAAGCAACGATATTCCGCTGGTCGGGACGACTATGAATATCGAAATAAGGAGAACAGTTCTATGAAGAGCCCATTAATTGCTGAAATTACGAAGTCCCAGTTGCGTGATGATATTCCTGATTTTCGCCCTGGTGACAACGTCCGTGTTCACGCCAAGATCGTCGAAGGCGAACGCGAACGTATCCAGATTTTTGAAGGCGTTGTGATCAAGCGTCATGGTGTTGGTGTTTCTGCAACTTACACCGTTCGCAAAATCTCTAGTGGTGTCGGTGTTGAACGTACCTTCCCACTGCACACACCGCGTGTTGAGAAGATCGAAGTGACCCGTCATGGTCAAGTACGTCGTGCGAAGTTGTACTACCTGCGGGCATTACGTGGTAAGGCTGCTCGTATCAAAGAAAAGCGCCGTTAAACCACTTGAAAAGGTCGCAGCCGCGGCCTTTTTTTATGCCAAAAGCTGCCGGTGGCTGCCAGAAGGAGTGTCATTTTGAGATGAACGATGTGATCTATATCGTGTATTACGCTAACGGGGCAGAACCGGTGCGCGTAATCAAGGCCTTTCGTTCGCTGGCGCGGACGAAAGAGTACGTCGGGATGTTGATGAAGGCCCCTTATCCCGGTCAAAAACCGGAAGGGTATACCTACGCGCAGATCCATTTGAATTAAAACGAGGTGAGTGTGATGGCACAACCACAAGAGCGGATCGACCGGATCAACGCCTTAGCCAAAAAGGCGAAGGCAGAAGGGTTGACCCCAGAAGAAACCAAAGAGCGACAGGCTTTGCGGGAAGCTTATTTACGTGATTTCCGTGCAGGTTTTAAGCAACGGATCACGACCACGCAGTATTTTGATCAGCATGGTCGCGAAATCACCCCTAAAAAGGTTCGTGAAGAGCAACGGAAGAACGGCTGGCGGCAAGACTAGCGGTTTATTTGCTTAAAGGCTTTCAAAGCCGGTTGGCGTTTTGTACAATAATGATTGTGGAATAAGAGGAGGCAAGTTCGCATGCAGTTAGTTATCGGTTTAGTGATTGGCGTCTTAGTTGGCTTGTTTGGTGGCTTCTTCGGCGCTCGCGCGTACATGAAGAAGTATTTTCAGGATAATCCCCCAATTAACGAAGAAATGTTGCGTACCATGATGATGCAAATGGGCCAAAAGCCAAGTGCTAAGAAGCTCAATCAGATGATGCAACAGATGAAACAAGCACAAAAGCGTTCCAAGTAAACACTTAAGGTCCGGTGAGCGCAGCTTACTGGGCTTTTTTGTATGGAGGTGAAACGCGTGCAAAATGCGTTGCGACACTGGTTCGTTGTGCGCTGCGAAAGTCCCTTCCTAACATCATGCTGAGCGGTGTTGTGATGAGGAAGGAAGCGTACAATGCAAAAAGAATTATCAAAGTCAAAAGTCTTATTATTGGCGGTGGCGACCGGGATCGTTGTTGCCAACTTAAATTATATCCAGCCCCTGGAGCCATTGATCGCCACGACGTTCGGCGTGTCTAAAGCAGCGGTCGGTGTGGTCGCGATGCTAACCCAGTTAGGTTATGCTTGTGGGTTGCTATTTTTGGTACCGTTAGGCGACCTGTTCGATCGTAATCATCTGATCCAGGTGATGTTAATCTTAGCCATCGTTGCCTTACTGGGGGCATATTGGGCGCCAAATCTTTGGGTCTTTGGGGGTGCCTCATTGTTGATTGGGATCACTTCGGTGGCGCCGCAGATGATTATTCCGTTTGCAGCGTATTTGGCTGGCGGTTTGCGGCAAGGCGCGGTGTTAGGCAGCGTGATGAGTGGCCTGTTGACCGGGATCTTGTTGTCGCGAGCCTTGTCGGGTTTGATTGCTGGCATCACCGCCTGGCAAAACGTCTATCTTCTGGCAGCAGGCATGCTGATTGTCTTATTAGCAGTGTTGCATTGGCGGTTACCCCAAGATCCACGTGGTCACGTCGCGCAGTCGTATCGGGCCGTGTTAGCGACCTTACCAAGACTGTTGAGCGGACAAAAGCATTTGCAAGGAGCCGCAATCAATGGTTTCGCGCTCTTTGGTGTCTCTAATGTCTTGTGGTCAACGCTGGCGTTTTATCTCGCTGCCCAGTTTCACTTAGGAAGTACCGCCGCTGGGGCGATGGGGCTGCTGGGAATTACGGGGATCTTGTTTGCACCAGTCATTGGGCGGATGGTCGATGCGCGGTCGCCGCGGTTAACGATTGGTTTGGGTATCGGTTTTTCGACCCTGGCGTTCCTTGTGTTTTGGCTCCTAGGCCAAGCGGTTTGGGGGTTGATCGTCGGCATTGTTTTGCTAGATTTGGGTACCCAGTTCGGGCAAGTGTCCAATCAAGCAATCGTGCAATCGCTGAGTCGCGAGTCGAGCAGTCGTAATAACTCACTGTTCATGTTCTGCTATTTCATGGGTGGCGCTTGTGGGACGTTCGCCGCGACTTGGGCCTGGGGTAGTTGGGGCTGGAATGGCGTGTGTGGCGTTGCCGTCGGCTTCTTGATTGTTGCCGTAGTAGGGCATTGGCTGTGGCCGGAGCCAAAACAGCTGCAATCACAGCCGTAACTTGGCGGTCAAGCGGCACGCATGGTAAGCTGAAGACAATGTAATCGTGATTTCTTCAAAAAGGAGATGAGCATTATGGCAGAGATTCGCAGTGCGACCCGTGCCGATATAGCCGCCTTATTGCCGTTAATCCAAGGCTATTATGCTGATAGTCCCGTTCCCCACAATGTCGACGAGGTAGCGCTTAGTGCGCACCTCGAGCGACTTGTTCAGCCAGATAATCCACTGGGTGGCTTATTGGTGGTTGTAGCGGATGATGAGACATTGGTGGGGTTTGCCTTTTTATATTACGGCTTCGATAAGCGCACGCTAAAGCGTACCGTGACGCTAAATGACCTCTACGTTGCGCCTGCAGCTCGGCGGCGTGGCTGGGCACGGCAGTTGTTGACCGCGACGTTTGAGTGGGCCGCGGCCCGCCACGCATTGCAAGTGCAATGGCAGACGCGAACGAGTAACCATAAAGCCCAAGGGTTATACGATACGATGGGCGAAAAAGAGCAAGGCTGGGTCCATTATTTTCATCCACTGTCCTGAAACGCTTGGTGGCTGAGACATGGGCAACGCCCGGTATCCAAGAGGCGGTCCTTGTGAAACCTGGATTGAGGTTTCGCAGGGGCCGCCTCTTGGCACAGCCCCTATGCGTTTGTGTCGGCTTAAAGCTTGCGGCGTTAAGTCAGAATGATTACAATAGTAAAGCGAATCAGAAAAGGAGGTCAAGGCATGGCGTCTGAGCACATTGAACACAAACTGGCGTTACTGCCGGATCTACCAGGCAGTTACCAGATGAAAGACCTCAACGGCAAAATTATTTATGTCGGCAAGGCCAAGAACTTGAAGAACCGGGTGCGGTCCTATTTTAAAAGTGAGCACGATGGGAAAACGGCGCAGCTCGTGGCCAATATCGCAGACTTTGACTACATCGTGACCTCTAGCGATAAAGAAGCCTTTTTGCTAGAGATCACACTGATTCAAAAATGGCAGCCGTACTACAATATCAAGCTGAAAAAAGGTACCGGGTATCCTTATATTAAGATCACCAACGAGCGCGACCCAAAGATGGAGATTACCGGTGATATCAAAAAGGACGGAGCGTACTATTTCGGCCCGTATCCGAATGTCTATGCCGCGCAAGAAACGATGCATTTTCTCCAAAAAGTGTACCCCTTGCGTCGCTGCAATGGCTATCAAGGACGTCCGTGCCTGTATTATCATATGGGCCAGTGTCTGGGGGCGTGTTGGCGTGAGGTACCACCAGAAGAGTATGAGCGGCAGATTGCCAAGATCAAAAGCTTCTTGGATGGTAATACGGCTAAGGTGGTCCGGCAACTGAACCATCGCATGCAAACAGCCGCAGAGAACCTTGAATTCGAGCGGGCTGCCGAGATTCGTGATCAACTCCACTACATCGATGTGACCGTCGAAAAACAGAAGATCATCAGTACAGATAAGACCCAGCGTGATATTTTTAATTTTTACATGGATAAAGGCTGGTTGTCACTGCAGATCTTCTTCATTCGCCAAGCCCGTTTGATGAAGCGAGAAAGTCGGTTATTCCCGATCACCGGGACGGCAACAGAAGAGTTTGAGTCATTCATTCTGCAATTCTATCAACGTAAGAATAATGTTGCGCCTAAAGAGGTGCTGGTGCCGACCGGATTAGATAATGATTTGCTGGAATCGGTGCTTGGCATTCCGGTACGGACTCCGAAGCGGGGGGAGAAGCGGTCGCTGATGGACCTAGCACACAAAAATGCCCGCTTGAAACTAGAAGAAAAGTTCCGCCTGCTAGAGCTTGATAATCGGACGACGGTAGGTGCGCAAAAGGAAATCATGGACGCGTTAGGCTTGCCGATGGGGCATGTGATCGAAGCGTTCGATCACAGTCATATTCAAGGGACAGACCCGGTGTCCGCGATGGTGCAGTTTGTGGACGGACAGGCTGAGAAGACGAACTATCGTAAGTATAAGTTGGCTCAGGCTGAAGGCGATCATAGTGCCAACGAAGATGCCAATACCCGAGAAGTGATCCGGCGGCGGTACACGCGTTTGTTAAAGGAGCACGCTACTTTGCCGGACCTGATTTTGATGGATGGTGGTGACATCGAAATGAACGCGGCTAAGGACGTGTTGGAAAACGAGTTGAATCTTGATATCCCAATTGCGGGCATGGTGAAGAATGACAAGCATAAAACCGCTGCATTGTTGTATGGAGACAATGATGAGCCAATCAATCTAGACCCGAAGTCACAAGGCTTCTACTTGTTGGAGCGGATCCAAGATGAGGTGCACCGCTTTGCGATCACTTTCCACCGCCAATTGCGGAATAAGAATTCGCTGGCGAGCCGGTTAGAAACCATTCAAGGCGTTGGCCCCAAGACCCGGCAGAAGTTACTGCGCGAGTTTAAAACGATCAACCACATCAAAACGGCTAGTGTCGAAGATATTCAAGCGCTGGGCATCAGCAAGGCGGTTGCTCAAGCCGTTAAGGTCTCACTTCAGGGAGACTAACCTCTATTTGAACGCAAAAAGACGTATGACTGTTGTGTCATACGTCTTTTTTGATCGCAACAGGTACGCTGTCCGAGTTACAGGCCGGCTAACCGTGGCAGGTCTTTGTTCATTAGTAGTTCATCATGGATGGCGATGCCGTCATCGCCGATTTCGGGAACGGTTGGTTTGAGTGCGCGGGCGGTGTCGACTGAACCACGGATCACTTTCGCGAAGCGGTAGCCTTTTTTCTGATAAAAGCGCATTGCGTCCAAATTATCGTTGGTGGTTGTGACCACCATCTTGGTTAAACCTGTAGCTTGTGCGCGGGCTTCAGCGGCGGCCATCAGCTTGCCACCGATGCCTTGATTGGGTTGTGTCGAATTCAACGAGACGATTTCCATGGCGTTACCATGGACCGTATAGGTGACCAAGCCAACAACGCGGTCGTCCTCGGTGATGGCGACGATCCCATTAAGGTCTGAGAGGTGATATTCGCCTGAGCTGACGATCATTGTCTCAGATTGCCAGTGGTCTTTAAAAAACGTCTTCGCTTGGTCGGCCCAAGCGTCCATTTTTTCATACCGGATGTTCATTACGATTCTTCCTCCATGTCGTGTTGGCCATAGTATAGCACAGGTTGCAAGCGGTTGTAGGCTTGTCATGAAAGGGTAATGGTGATACTGTGGACACTATTATGATAAGGCGGTGGCAGAATGTCTCATCCAAATCCAACTAAGCGTATCCGTTTTGCCGAATGGCGTGTGACCGATACGCAATACGCGCATCAGCTATGGGGCGACCCACAAGTCACCCGCTACATCTCGAAAAACGGCTATTCAGAAGCGGCCATCCAAGACCGTCTGGCCTTAGAAGTGACGTCGCAGGCAGCTGATGGGGTTCAGTATTGGCCCCTCTTAACGCCAAAGGGGGACTTGATTGGTTGTTGCGGTCTTCAGCAACGTGAGGCCCATGCCTATGAGCTGGGGTATCATCTGCGACCACAATATTGGGGTCGCGGCTACGCAACTGAAGCAGCCCGAGCGGTCGTGGCCTTTGCCGTGGCTTTTTCAGATGCGCAGACGTTGGTGGCCCGTCACCATCCCGATAATCTACCATCGCAACATATTTTGGTTGCTAAACTGGGATTCACTTATACCCACCACGAAGTCTATCCGCCCACGGGCTTGGTGACACCAAGTTACCAGTTACCGTTAACGCACCCACAACCAACGACACACCTACGTTTTGGGGAATGGCAAGCGGGGATGGGGCTATTGGCGGCGCAATTGTGGGGAGACCCCCAAGTGACTGCGAAAATTACTAAGCACGGGTTTACGCCGGCAATGATTACGGCGCGCCTCACGCAAGAAGTGGCGTCACTAAAGCATACCGGTGTTCAATACTGGCCATTGTTTACGGCAAAAGGCGAGCTGGTCGGCGCGTGTGGGCTGCATTACCAAGCAGCGGGTATTTACGAATTAGGCTACCATTTGCGGCCGAAGTTTTGGCATCAAGGATTGGCGGAAGAGGCAGCTCGTGCCGTGGTCACCTTCGCGCGCCAAGTGTTGCAGGCGAAGGCTTTGACGGCAGGTCATCATCCAGAGAACTTCGCCTCTAAACAGATCATTACTAATCTCGGCTTCACCTACACGCACGATGCCTTATACGCCCCAACTGGTAGGTTGTCGCCTAATTATCGGCTAGCGTTATAAGCGGGGCAGCTTTCTTGAATGCGTGATCGCTACGGATTAAATAATTGACACGAATAAACCCGTGGCGCCTCCTGATCCCCATACATCGGGGTGACACAGGAGGCGCCACGGGTTGTCTGCGCTGAAATTTTTTGACGATTCAGTTTTGCTCGAGTTAGGCGTTTTCTTTAGCGACAGGACGCCAGATTCCGAGTAAGACACCGGCAATGACGGCGCCGATGAGGAGCGACATGATGAAACCAAACTTTTGGTTTGTCAGGGCTAAGGCCACGATACCACCGTGTGGCGCTGGGACGTTAACGTGCCACAATTGTGTGAGACCACCAGCGATAGCAGAGCCGATAACAGAGCTACCGATGATGTGTACAGGGTCGGTAGCAGCAAACGGGATCGCGCCTTCTGTAATGAAGGTCAACCCGAGGACATAGTTCGTCAAACCAGAGTTGCGTTCGGTTGCCGTAAATTTCTTCGGGAAGAAGGTGGACGCGATCGCGATCGCCAAAGGTGGAATCATCCCACCGATCATGACAGCGGCCATCCAGCGACCATCTTTAAAGTTTGAAGCTTGATAGATCCCAATGGCAAAGGTGTACGCCGCTTTGTTGAAAGGCCCCCCCATATCGATGGACATCATTGCGGCTAAGATCACACCGACGATGATCGCGTTACCAGTGCCCATGCCTTCCAAGAAGCCGATCAAAGCACCGTTGATTGCTGCAAAGATTGGGTTAACGATGAAGAACATGATCAGTCCCATTAAAGCTAATCCAATAACAGGGTAGATCAAAATGGTCTTCAAACCGTCTAGTGAATGTGGCAGCTTTGCGAAGCACTTCTTCAGGCCAATGATCAGCCATCCGGCAATGAACCCAGCGGCTAAGCCACCAATGAATCCGGCGGGGTTCTGGGCTTTCACAACAGAAGCGGCAGCTAGTGTCGCCATGTAGCCACCGACGAACCCAGGCATCAACGCAGGTCGATCACCGATCGAAACCGCGATGTAGGCTGCAAGGACGGGGACTAGGAAGCTGAAGGCATAGTTCCCGAGGTTGTTAGTAAAAGTGAACGCCATGGAATGGGCGCCAAACCAATTTTCAAATAAGAAGGACAGCGCCATGATGATCCCACCGCCGACAACGAAGGGGAGCATGTTGGATACCCCATTCATCAGGTCCTGGTAGATCCGGTTCCAAAGTCCTTTTTGTTCGGTTGCTTCAGTTTCCGCGTCCGCGCCGCCTTCAGCATGGAAAACGCCGCCTTTTTGATCCAGGGTCTCTTGAATCAATTCGTTAGGTTTCTTGATGCCGTCGATGACGGGGCGATTTAGCAGGTGCTTGCCATCGAAGCGGGCCGTTTCAACCTTTTTATCTGCGGCGATAATGACCCCCACTGCGCGGTCGATATCAGCTGCTGTCAGTTGATGCTTGACGCCTTCAGAGCCGTTGGTTTCGACTTTGATCGCAACACCCATTTTTTCGGCTGTTTCTTTCAGTGCCGCTTCTGCCATGTAGGTGTGAGCGATCCCAGTTGGGCAGGCAGTGACAGCAACAATGTATGGCTGATCCGAAGTGGTGGTGACTTTTGCAGCGGCAACTTTGGCGGCCTCCGCAGCGGCTTCTTCCGCGTCTTTTTTCTCTTTGGCGGCTTGGGCATCACCGAAAAGGCGTTGCACGTCATCCGGCGTCTGCGCTTGTTTCAGCGCGGCGACCAGTTCAGGGTTGATCAGTAGTGACGATAAAGCAGCCAGCGCCTGTAAGTGGGTATTGTTGGCGCCTTCGGGAGCGGCGATCATGAAGAACAAATGCACTGGTTGGCCGTCCAAAGCGTTAAACTCAACGCCAGCATCCGATTTGGCGAATAAGACGGTGGCACGTTGCACGGCCGCGTCTTTGGCGTGGGGCATTGCGATGCCGTCACCGATACCGGTCGTGGATTCGCCTTCCCGCTTCAAGATATCGCCGCGATATAAGTCGAGATCGTTAATGATGCCAGCTTCAAAGTACTTGGCGGTCATTTCATCAATCGCGGCCTCCTTGGTAGTCGCTTTGAGGTCCATGATCATGACGTCTTTAAGTAACAGTTCTCGAATGTCCATAATATCCTCCTAAAGTTGCGCGATGGTGATCGTCGCGTAGACTTGATCGATCTTACCCTTGTCAGCGAGATCAAGCGAAAAAGCGGTGGCGCTGCCGCAAGCTAAGGCAACCTTGAAAGCGGCTAAGGGGTCGTGGGTCTGATTCAGTGTGCCAGTGAAACCAGCTAGCATGGAATCACCAGCGCCGACTGAGTTTTGCACTTGGCCTGGTTGCACGAAGCCGTGGTAGGCGGCCTCAGGCGTGATCAAGAGTGCACCTTTACCAGCCATCGAGACTAAAACGTGCTGGGCGCCTAACGCCAAAAGTTTGCGGCCAGCGGAGACCGTTTCGCCTAAGTTGGCGTATTCGACGTCTCCGAATAGCTCCGCCAGCTCATGATGGTTAGGTTTGACGACGTAGGGATGTTCGGGCAAGGTATCCAACAAGGCTTGTCCTGTCGTATCGATTACGAACTCTGCTTTGGCTTCGTGAATCAAAGGAATCAAGTCGTGGTAAAAGGAAGTCGGTAGGCCACCCGGTAAACTCCCCGCCATGACGACGACATCACCCGGCTGCAGTTTGGCGCGCAAAGTGTCTTTAAACGCGGCGACTTCTGCGGGTTGGATCATGGGACCAGCGGCATTCAACTCAGTTTCCTCTGTCGCCTTTAACTTAACGTTGATCCGGGTGTCGTTTGCGACCGGAGTAAACGCGGTTTGCAAGCCTAATACCTGTAACTGGTCTTCTAACCAGCGGCCGGTGAAGCCACCGGCAAAGCCTAAGGCAATCGATGGGAGCGCTAATTGTTTGAGAATCCGGCTGACATTGATCCCTTTGCCACCGGGTAATTTGTGATCAGTGCTGAGGCGATTGACCCGCCCAAGAGCGAGTTTAGGTAACCCAATCACGTAATCGAGTGATGGGTTTAATGTGACGGAATAAATCAAGATGTGACCTCCTGGATATTAGGGTAATCGGCATACACCGGGCTGAGTTGGGTCAAGCTGGTGGTTAAAATCGTTGCTGCCGTTAACGGCGCAATCTTGGCAAAGCTGACTTCGCCAAATTTGCTGGGATCAGCAAGAATAATGGCATTGTGCGCTTGCGCTAAGGCAGTTTGTTTGACCACGGCTTCTTCGGCGTCTGGGGTGGTCAAGCCAAATTTGGGGTGGATCCCATTAGCGCCAATGAACGCGACATCAAAATGACGTTGTTGGAGTGCTGCCACGGTTTCAGCACCGACAGTCGCCTTTGTGGCGGACTTGATCTTGCCGCCTAGGATCATGGCGGTGATGTTGGCATCGGCGAGTGCAGACGCATTGTCGACCCCAGTGGTCACAACGGTCACGGCTTTTTCCTTTAGTAATGGAATCAGCTGTGCTGTCGTGGTCCCGGCGTCCAAAAAAACGGTGGCGTGTTCTGGAACGAGTTGGACGGCTGCTTGGGCGATCCGCTGTTTCTCGATCAGATACCGCGCCGCTTTTTCATGCACACTCGGTTCGATCGGGGCCGACTCAAGTCGTTCAGCACCGCCATGAATGCGTCGCAGTTTACCCGCATCTTCTAATTCGCACAAGTCACGGCGAATCGTTGACTCTGAGGCGCTTAGGGCTTGCATCAAAGCTTTGAGCTTGACAACGGGTTGCTGCTGCAGTTGGTTGATGATGTAGTGTTGACGTTCTTCTGTAAGCATTTCCACTCACCTCACAAAAGGCATTATACACCGATAACGGTCACATTCAACCTAAATCTTCCAATTTCCGTCATAAAACGGCCAAAAAGCCGTCATAAGCGTTTTTGTTCCTACCAATTCGCGTAAGCCCTTTCATTTGTAGGAACCAATATGGTACTCTAAACCGGAAGGGGGAATCATCAATGGGCAAATTAGGAATTTCGGTCTACCCAGAGCGGTCGACCTATGAACGTGATGCCGCTTATTTAACGCTCGCATCTCAGTATGGCTTCAAGCGTGTGTTCACCTCACTTCTAGAGATCAAAGGTGATGGGCAACAGGTCGTGGCGAACTTTAAGCGGGTGATTGCTAAGGCAAACGCGTTAGGCATGCAAGTCATGGTTGATATCAACCCAGATTTGTTTCAGCAGCTAGGGGTCACCTATGATAACTTACAATTTTTCCATGATTTAGGCGCCTGGGGCGTACGGTTAGACTTGGGCTTCACAGGGGCAGAAGAAGCCCAGATGACGCGGAATCCCTATGGCCTTAAGATCGAAGTCAATATGTCTCAAGGGACCCACTATATTGACAATATCATGAGCTTTAGTCCCAACACGGGGAACCTTTTGGGCTCACATAATTTCTATCCGCACCGCTTTTCAGGACTGGGACAAGCCTTTTTTGATCGCGCGACCGCGATGTATACGCGCTATAATCTAAATACCGCCGCTTTTGTGAATTCACAAGCGGCAACTTTCGGTCCCTGGCCAACGCAAGATGGCTTAGCGACACTAGAGAGCCACCGGCAGTTACCGCTCGCAACACAAGTGAAGCATTATGTGTTGTTAGGGACGATCGACGATGTCCTCATCGGCAACGCATATGCGAGTGAAGCCGAATTGGTTGCAGCGAGTGCCGCTTTCACGGCGGCTTACCCGGCTTTGCGGGTGGTACCAGACGATTCAGCCTCGCCATTGGCCAAAGAGTTGATGTTTGATAATCCGCACAGCTATCGCGGGGATGCCTCGGAATACCTTTTACGCTCGACGCAAACACGCGTCAAGTACGCACAACGCGATTTTCCACCCGAGCATACGGTGCCGATCCAACGTGGTGATGTTTTGATCGATAATGATGGCTATGGCCAGTATAAAGGGGAGACGCAGATCGCTTTGCAAGCGATGCCTAATGATGGGCGCGTTAACGTGGTTGGACACGTCCATGCAGACGAATTGTTCCTATTAGATTACCTCAAGCCTTGGAGTGGGTTCACCATGGTACCCGCAGAAGACTAGCAATCCAAGATGCGTATGCTCACGGTGAGTGTCGTGCAGCCAAACCCTTAATGAAGCCTCTTGTGAACCTGATGATCAGGTTCACAAGGGGCTTTTCCCCTGAAATAGTTGGGCGACAATTATCAACGATAAATTGGCTCTTGGTCTCATTTAGGGGTTATCTGCTACTTGTCCTTGGATTGGCGCGACAAGGTCCAGTCGGGACTGGTATAATGTTGGAGGCTGAGCCGAGATTGCATTGCGGCTGCGATTCCAGTATGATAGATAGATTGTTTAGACCAGGATTTAATGAGGAGGACACCATGTTTGTCGATCAGGTGACAGTAGAAGTACAAGCCGGAAAAGGCGGTGACGGGATGGTCGCATTCCGGCACGAAAAATTTGTGCCGTTTGGCGGCCCTGCTGGTGGCGATGGCGGCCGTGGTGGAAGTATCGTCTTCTATGTTGATGAAGGGTTGCGCACGTTGATGGATTTTCGTTATCAACGGCATTTTAAGGCTAAGTCTGGCGGTAATGGGCAAGGCAAGTCGATGTATGGGCGTAAAGCAGAAAACTTACGGGTGGCGGTACCAGCCGGGACGACCGTGACAGATGCGGACACCCACGAGGTGATCGGTGATTTAACTGAACCTGATCAAGAGTTGGTCGTAGCGCGCGGTGGTCGTGGTGGTCGCGGCAATATTCATTTTGTCTCGCCTAAGAACACTGCACCCGAAATTGCCGAAAATGGTGAACCGGGCGTCCACCGTTACGTGCAACTTGAATTAAAAGTGCTGGCCGACGTGGGGTTGGTCGGTTTCCCTTCAGTCGGCAAGTCAACGCTATTGTCAGTGGTGACACAAGCAAAACCAAAGATAGCGGCCTATCAATTCACAACGCTGGTGCCTAATTTAGGCATGGTACAGCTGGATGATGGGACTGATTTTGTGATGGCTGATTTGCCGGGGTTGATCGAAGGTGCATCCACCGGGGTCGGCTTGGGGATTCAGTTCTTACGCCACGTTGAACGGACGCGGGTCATTTTACATCTGGTCGAGATGGATCCCAATTCTGGTCGTGAGCCACTTGCGGATTACCATCAAATTCGTCAAGAGTTAGCCACATATGACGAAACGATCTTGGATCGCCCGCAACTGGTCGTGGCGACGAAATTAGACTTGCCCGGTGCCGAAACACGGTTCACCGAATTCAAGCAGGCGTTATTGGCTGAAGGGGTCGCAGCGAGTGACATCTTTGAAATCTCCAGCATCACGCATGCTGGGGTCCAAAGGCTGATGCAAGCGACGGCGCAAGCGTTGAAGACCGCGCCAGTGTTCGTGCCGAAGTCAGCAGCCGCCAGCGCTGATTATACGTACCAGGCGCCGGCTGATAAGGTGCACGTTGAGCGTGATGCGGACGGGGTATTCATCTTGTCTGGGGAGAAATTGGAGAGGACCTTTAAGATGGCCAACCTCGACCATGATGATGGGGTCGTCCGCTTTGCGCGCCAGTTGCGCAGCTTAGGTGTCGATGACGCCTTGCGAGAGGCAGGTGCCCAACAAGGAGACCTCGTCGCAATCGATGATTTCACGTTCGAATTTGTAGAATAATGGCTGCCGGGCCCGACTCGGTGTCCTTGAAATGGTGGGTAGTATCATGGGGAAAACTAACGTCAAGCCGCGTCGTTACATCACCGGCTTTGATGGCTTACGGACAATTGGGGTACTCGGCGTGATTTTGTATCACTTGAGGCCAGATCTGTTTGCTGGCGGGTATCTCGGTGTGCCGATCTTTATGGTGGTTTCAGGCTATTTGATCACGGACGGTCTATTAATGCAAATTGATCGGACCGGAACTGTAGATTTCAAGACCTTTTTTCTCAAACGGATCAAACGTTTGTATCCAGGGCTGATCGCGGTTTTGTTTGCGACCAGCGCGTATATTGCCTTGTTCGCGCGCGATTTGCTGCATAATTTGCACTGGATGGTCGTGACGAATTTGACCTATGTCTACAATTGGTGGCAGATTCTGCACGGTCAGTCCTACTTTGCGCGGTTTGCCAATAATGAATCACCGTTCACACACCTATGGACGTTGTCGATTGAAGGCCAGTACTACTTAGTTTGGCCGTTCATCGTTTGGGGATTCGTGCTCCTGGTCAAAAATCGGGGCAAGTTATTCAATGTCACGTTCTTGCTGGCGGTCGCGAGTGCAGTTTGGATGTTTGTGTTGTACCATACGACGATGCAAGGCGCGGCGGCAGATCCAAGTCGGCTGTATTACGGAACGGATACCCGGGCGTTTTCCATTCTGTTAGGCGCGGCGTTGGCCTTTATCTGGCCAAGCGCACACTTGTCGCTAAAAATTGGCGTGCGGCAATCTCGGATGCTGGACGGCATCGGGGCCGTGTCGTTGCTAGGCATGTTGGCAATGGTGATCGGCCTAGGCGCGCAGAGTCCTTGGCTTTATCAAGGCGGCATGTTCTTGTTTTCGTTACTGACGATGCTGTTGGTGGCGGTCGTGGCCCATCCAGGCGCACACTTTAACCGGCTACTTTCTAATCCAGTGTTCAGCTGGGTAGGAAGTCGCAGCTACGGTCTCTATTTGTACCAGTTTCCAGTGATGATCTTTTGGGAAGACCATTTTCGTAACATCGCAGACCATCCACTTTTATATCCTGTAATCGAGGTGCTGTTGATCCTCGCTTTGACAGAATTGTCTTATCGCTTTATTGAGCAACCTTTGGCGCATTTTGATTACCATCAAACAAAAACGTTCTTGACCGCTTTGTTCCGCGGTCAGACGCATGGCCGTCAGCGGTGGGTGCCCGTGATTGCGGCGGTCATTTTCGTTATCGGTGCTGTGGGCGTGGGGATGGCGCCAGGCGCTAAGTCGACGGCTGATAGTTCACCATTAGCCGAGCAGTTGAAGAAAAACAAAGTGGATACCAAACAAAAAGAAGCGGCCTTGCGCGCGGCAAAAGCGGCGAATGCCAAGGCTGCCAAGGCTGCTAAGAACCGGTCGCAAAGCCTGAGCTTGTCACGATCCGTCAGTGCGGCGGCTGAGTCTAAGGCCAAGGCACATCCAGTCAACCAAGAGTTCGAACAATATGGACTGACACAAGTGCAGCTGCAACGGGCCCAAAACATGACGGTCACAGCGATTGGAGATTCCGTCATGCTTGATGGGAAGCCATTACTACAAAAGCTGTTCCCGCAGGCATTCGTTGATGCAACTGTTTCGCGACAAATGACGACAACGATCGGTACGGTTGCCAGCTATGCGCGTAGTGGGGCCTTGGCAGACACCGTGGTGATTGGGCTGGGAACCAATGGGCCGTTTTCAAGCGGTGATTTAGCGCAGATGATGCAAGCAGTCGGTCCAAAGCGGCGTGTCTTTTGGATCAACGTCCACGTCCCGACGCGCGCTTGGCAGAACCAGGTGAATGCGTTACTGGCGGCAGAGCAAGCGAAATATCCAAATCTACACATTATTGATTGGTACCATACTAGTAATGGTCATTCGGATTGGTTTTACAACGACCAAGTCCATATGAACCCGACTGGTAATCCTTATTATGCGGCTCTGATCGCCAAGGCGTTATTGACGCCTTAAGGTGAGCAGCGCACCTTAGCGTCTCTGCTCCACGATTCGGTGCTTGAATCGTGAGGCGGAGGCGCTTGTGTTTTGGGCTGGCGATCCGGTTTTGTTTGCGACCCGACGGCGTGTTACACTTGAATAGAGACTGAAATAGATTGGAAGAACAACATGGAAATCGAATTCTTAGGCACTGGGGCGGGGTCTCCGTCCAAGACGCGTAATGTGTCGAGTCTGGCATTGAAACTGCTCGATGAGCGCAATGAGGTCTGGTTATTTGATTGCGGCGAAGGCACGCAACATCAGATCCTCAAAACGTCGATTCGGCCACGTAAGGTGACCAAGATCTTTATCACCCATTTGCACGGCGACCATATTTTTGGCTTACCAGGCTTTTTAGCAAGTCGAGCGAATCAAGGCGGTGAAGAAGGACTGACCATTTACGGGCCTGAAGGCATCGAGCGGTTCGTGCGCACCAGTTTGCAAGTGACCCAAACGCGCTTGCCATACAAGCTGACGTTCAAACTCTTGGCCAATCCTGGAGTGGCATTTGAAGACGAGACGTTTAAAGTTAGCTTCGATACTTTGGACCACCGGATCATGAGCTTTGGCTTCCGCGTTGAAGAAAAGCCACATCCAGGAGAGCTTTTGATCGAGCGGGTACGGGCGGCGAAGGTGCCGTCTGGACCGCTGTATGGCCGGCTAAAAGCCGGAGAGTTGGTGACTTTGCCAGACGGTCGGGTCTTGGATGGTCATGATTTCATCGGTCCCGCTCAGCCAGGGCGGACCGTGGCGATCTTAGGCGACACGCGCAAGACTGACCACACGTTAGGCTTGGCTCAAGACGCAGATGTCCTCGTGCACGAAAGTACCTTTGGCCCAGATGAGGCCAAGCTGGCACGCCAGTATTTCCATACGACGAATATCCAAGCGGCTAAGTTGGCTAAGGCAGCCGGAGCCAAGCGCCTCTTGCTGAACCACATTTCGGCTCGCTATATTGGTAAAGGGGCGATGATGCTGGAAAAGTCGGCGCAAAAGGTTTTTGCATCGACGCATGTTGTCCATGATCTTGAAACGATCGATATCCCGTTTGCAAAGGAGAGCACACTATGTCTGAATTGAGCGGGAAAACAGTTGTCGTGACAGGTGGCTCATCAGGATTAGGTAAAGCGATCGGTTTAGAAGCGGCGCGGCGGGGTGCGACCGTGGTTTTTTTAGCCCGGCGAGCGGATAAGCTGGCGACAGCACAAGCGCAAGCCAGTGCTTTGTCGGGAAAACCAGCGTATGCCTATGCGGTTGATGTGGCGGATCCGACGATGGTGGCTGCTGTTTTGACCCAGCTGCTGCAAGCGGTGGGGACGCCGGATATTCTCGTCAATGCGGCGGGGTTTGGCCATTTTGAAGACGCCTTAGCGACGCCGATGCGATTGGTAGAAAGAATGGTCCGCGTTAACGTTTTGGGGATGATGTATTTGACCCAGTTGATCGGGCGGCGAATGGTCCAGGCAGGGCATGGGCACATCATCAATATTGCCTCGATGGCGGGGAAAATGGCGACGCCAAAATCTGCGATCTATTCAGCGACCAAATTTGCGGTCGTCGGTTACTCGAACGGGTTACGCTTAGAGTTGAGGCCTTTTGGTGTCAAGGTGACGACCGTGAATCCAGGACCGATCGATACGGCTTTCTTTTCCGTTGCCGGGGCGATGGACTACTTGCGCACCGTCGATTTGATCGTGTTAGAGCCGCAAAAGTTGGCGACGCGCATCGTGAGTGTCTTTGAAAAGCCGGTGCGGGAAATCAATGCGCCGCTGGTTATGGCGCTTGCGGCCACGTTTTATGACTTGGTGCCGCATGTGGGTGACTGGTTAGCTGGCGGCGTTTTCAATCGAAAGTAGGGTGGAAAAGATGAAAAATCAACAACGTTTGATCGTGGGGCTGGTGTTAGCGCTGGTCTTGATCGTTTTTGCCTTGTTGAATGGGCAAGCGGTTGCGGTCAATTTCTTCGGTGCGACGTTCCACTGGCCGTTAATTGTCGTGATCGTGGTGGCCGTCTTGATCGGCGCCTTGATCGCGGTGTTGACGACGACTGCCGGGGCTGCGCAGACCAAGAAGACCGTCGCCACCTTGACCAAAGAAAACGCGGCGCTGAAAGCGGATGTGGCGAGTCGGGTTAAGGCGGCGACAAAACCGTTGGAAACTGAAAATCAAGCCCTCAAGGCGCAGCTTAAGGCTAAAGACTGAGGCAAAGATCGACCGGGAGACCGGTCGTTTTTACATGCTTTGACCTTTACTGACTATTGGAAAAGTTGGTACAATGAAGTCGTAAAACGAAGGGAGCCTCGTGATGAATCCAGATAAATTTACACAAGCCGTGACAGAAGCCATTGCTAGTGCACAGCAGGTCGCGCAAGTACGTCACCACCAAGATATTGATGTTCCTGACCTGTTCAAGGCTTTGGTGCAACCCGACCAGTTCGCGACCCAGTTGTTCAAGGAGGCCGGGATTCCGCTCGATGGCCTCAACGCGGTGATCGATAAGGCGTTGGATGATGAGTCTGTGGTCGAAGGAACGACGCAGTACGGTCAAAATATGAGTCAAAACT
>JALCQM010000050.1 GCA_022651245.1 Lactobacillus sp. | reverse complement strand
GTGGAGTATCGGGGGCAACCGATACTCTTTTTTAATATTATACCGAAAACGCCACCTGACGAAAATCCGAAGATTTTCATCAAGTGGCGTCTTATTCGGGACTTATGTCACAGTCCCATTTAGTTTAAAGGGGCGCTTGTTGCTGCCATAATTGGTTTAAAAGTATTTTTTACGCCAGAATTGGAAGCCGAGCAGGACCCCAATGACGACGGAAATGACGATCGTGATCAACCAGCTGACATGCATGTTCGCCCAGGGTAACTCAACATTCATCCCGTAAAAGGAAAAGACGAGCGTGGGAATGGTCAGGATAATCGAATATGAAGTCAGAAATTTCATGACGCCGTTCATGTTGTTGTTGATGATGGATGAGTAAGTATCGGAAGTTTCATTCAAGATCGAATTTGAGATCTGCGCCATTTCGTAACCTTGTTGGTTTTCGATGATGATGTCGTCGAGTAGATCCTGATCATCTTCGTTTAGTTGGAGCGGATTAGTTCGCCGCAGCTGGTCTAAGACGTTGCGGTCGGTTTTGATACTCATCATGAAGTACACTAAGCCACGTTGGATACCCATTAAGGCGTAGAGTTCTTCGTTCTTGAGATTATTTTGTAGCTTCGTTTCGAGGGCTTCACGTGATTTGTTAATATCCCGTAAATAGGCCAGGTACGCAATGGTGACTTGATAGAGCAGCTTTAAGGCGGCCTGCTGCCGCTTGGCCGGATCAAAGCCTTGCACGCGGTTTTCGGAGAACAGCGCCAATAGTGGTTGTGGCTGCGTATCGATCGTGATCAACGCGGTTTTGGTGATGATAATGGCGAGCGGGACCGTTTTGTAGGTAACGCGTTGGCGTTTGTCGAGACCCGCTACTGGCATATCGAAGATCAGTAGATGCGCGTCATCATCAGGCTCATATTCATAACGAGCCCCTTCATCGGGATCCATCCCATATAATAGAAATGATTCAGGCACGTGAGCTTTTTGGATCAGTTCGGCGCGTTCTGCTTCATTAGGGGCGATAGCATTGATCCACACGCCGGGGCTGATTTTACCTTGAGTCTTTAACTTACCGACGGTATCATCGAACTTATAGATAGCGAGCATGGTGGCCTCCGATTTTTTTCTATAGGTCTAGTCTACTTGAAAAAGGCAGTGCTGGCACGTTAAGGAGTATAAAAATGCGAAAAATCGAACAAAAAGCTGCATGGGCAGCGGCACAATCGCCGCTATTTGCCTGTCCAGTGTGCCACGAGCCAATGCAGGTGGCGGCAACCAGCCTCGTGTGTCCGCAAGCACACCGGTTTGATTTAGCGAAAAAAGGCACCGTCAATTTTTTAAACGCCCCTGTTAAAACAGAATATACGGCGGAGATGTTAAGTGCCCGTCGGCGCGTATTAGAAGCGGGATTGTTTCGACCTTTTGTTGCACAGATTGCCGCACAGCTGACCGGGCGCGAAAGGCTATTGGATGTCGGTTGTGGAGAAGGCACCCCGACGGCGACTTTAGCGCAAACTGGCGCGAGCACGGTCGGGTTCGATATTTCTGCGCCTGCGATCAATTTGGCTGGGACGCTGGCAACGCCAGCCTTTTTTTGCGTCGCCGACCTGGCCCGTTTACCGTTTTTGGCGGCCCAGTTTGATGTCTTGGTGGATCTATTTTCGCCTGGCGCTTATAGCGAATTCAAGCGTGTGCTGCGTCCAGGTGGCAGATTGTTCAAAGTAATCCCCGCATCAGGGTACTTACGCGAGCTCCGTCAAGGGTTGTACGCGGGGACGGCCAAAGCCACTTATAGCAATGCAGCAGTCAAATCGCGATTCTTGCAGGCCTTTCCAGAGGCAACGGTGACGCCGATCAGCTATGATTTTGCGGTGGCGGCTGAACAGTTTGAAGATCTCGTGACGATGACGCCTTTGAGTTGGCAGGCACCGGTGGCTAAACGGCAGGCGTTATTGGATAACCCTCCGACCAGCATTCACGTAGATGTCGAATTGTTACAGATGACACTTTCTTAAGGCCAGGTGTTGCATTTCTTTGAACCCGGTGTTAAATTACTCTTAAGCATTTTTATTTCTGGCTTTTATCAGGGCTTGCTTTTGGGAAATTGATAAAAGTTAGCGATAGGAAACTTGACTAGAGTACTGTCTCGCCGTGCTAGACACCGAGGCGGTGCTTTTTTTGTGGTTTCGTGGGATTCTGAACGGCCCACTGGTGCAAGAAATCGCTATGTTTGGCGGCCTTTTGTTTGGCTAACGGGTTAATGCTAAACTAGGCATATTGAAACTATGGAGGCTATTATGGCGAATCACATCGTATTATTTGAACCCTTAATCCCAGCGAATACGGGTAATATTGCGCGAACCGCTGCGGCGACGAATAGCTATTTGCATTTGATCCGGCCGCTAGGATTTGAGACGGATGACAAGCATCTCAAGCGGGCTGGCCTTGATTATTGGAACAGCGTCAAGATTGTTTATCATGATTCTTTAGATGATTTTATGGCAACTATTCCTGATCCGCAGTTCTTATATCTCGTGTCCAAATTTGCGGCGCGCACGTATTCGGATGTTGATTACAGCGATACAGACGCGGATCACTATTTTTTGTTTGGTAAGGAAACAACGGGACTACCGGAGCCATTCATGCGTGCCAATCCGGAAAAAGCGGTGCGCATTCCGATGACGGATAATGTCCGTGCGTTAAACTTGTCTAACTGTGCGGCACTGGTCGTCTATGAGGCCTTGCGCCAGCAGGCGTTTGCTGGTCTTGAGCGGACGCATACGTATGACCATGATAAGCTGAAGTAAGGGGAAAGTATGAAACTTGTATTGGCTGAAAAGCCTAGCGTGGGCCAAGAACTCGCACGCGTCCTACAGGCCACACATAAGCAACACGGGTATTATGAAGGTAATGGCTATGTGGTCACCTGGTCACTAGGCCATTTACTGACGTTGAAAATGCCTGAGCAGTACCACCCAGAATGGGCCGAATGGACGTTTGCGACATTACCTATGATTCCGGAAAAATTGGCCATCACCCCACTGAAAGAAACGCGTCAACAATTAGCGGTCGTGAAGCGGCTTGCGACCCGCAACGATATTGAGTATGGGATCATCGCCACGGATGCCGGACGAGAAGGGGAACTCGTTGCCCGGTACATTTTTGATTATTTGCAATTTAAGCAGCCGTTAAAGCGGCTGTGGATTTCATCGCAAACCGATGCTGCGATCCGTGATGGTTTTGCCCACTTGCGACCGGCCGCAGAGTTTGAAGATTTGTATCAAGCGGCTTTAGCTCGTGCCGAGGCTGACTGGCTCGTGGGCTTGAACGTCTCACGGGCGTTGACTGTGAAGTACCAGGATTCATTATCTGCTGGACGAGTGCAGACGCCGACGCTGGCCTTCGTTGCGGCACAAGAAGCTAAGCTGACGCATTTTAAACCACAGACTTATTACCAGTTGCGCGTTAAAACAGCGCTTGGGACCGCGACGCTTGAGCAGCATTTGAACCAGACAGAAGCGGAACAATTGCGCCAGCAATTGACGGGTCAACCCTTGACCGTCATTGGGGCTAAGGCTAAGCGCGTCGTTGAACAGCCACCGTTGCCTTTTGACCTCAATGAGTTGCAGCAGGTGGCCAATCAACAATACGGTTACTCGCCAAAGCAGACCTTGAACTTGCTTCAGCGGCTGTATGAACGAGAGAAGCTTGTGACCTATCCGCGGACCGATTCACGCTATTTAACGCGTGATCTCGAAGCCACGATGGGTGCACGCCTTCAAGCGATGGGGCGGTATTCGAAGACGGCTGCGCAGCTTAGCCGGCACCCGCAGGCGCCAGCGTATGTGTATAACGACGCCAAGGTGGGCGACCATTATGGGTTGATTCCCACTGAACAAGCGGTCGAACCGGCACGCTTAGATGCTGACGAGTTGAAGGTCTACCGTCTGATCGCAGAGCGCTTCTTAGATTTATTCCGTCCGGCTTATGTGGCCACCGTTACGGTGTACACCCTAGCTTTAGGGCAGCAAACCTTGACGGTGAAAACGACGAGTGTTCAGGAGCCAGGCTTTAAGCCCGTCGCCAAATCGGCAGCGCCAAAGTTAGCGATCGGTGCGACCGTGTCGGGACAATTGAGTATCCAAAAACAACAAACAACACCACCGGCCCGACTGAACGAGGCCACCCTTTTAGGCAAAATGGACCACTATGGTCTCGGCACCCCAGCGACTCGGGCGGACATCATTGATAAACTCTTGAATGCTGGCTCGATGGTCAAACGTGGTCGTGAACTGGCAATGACTGCCAAAGGCCAGTCGCTTTTGCACTTAGTTAATCCAGATCTCGTCAGTCCTGAATTAACGGCGCAGTGGGAAGCTCAGCTGAAAGCAATTGAGAAAGGACAAACCACCCGTCCCAGTTTCATGACGGATGTTAAGGCCGAGACTAAGCGGTTAGTCTTAGAAATCAAACAAAGCACCAGCACGTATCAAGATCCTAATCTGACGCAAAAAAAGTGCCCAGAATGTGGGCACCGCTTACGTGAAAAGCCGACTAAAGTAGGCGTCAAGCTGCAATGTAGTAATCCTGAGTGTCATTACAGTCGCTTCCGCGATCCTAAGGTGACGAATCATCGTTGTCCCCAGTGCCATAAGAAAATGGTGGTCCTTTCGGGGACAAAAGGGGATTACTTTAAGTGTCAAAATTGCGGGACCACGGAGCAAATGGCGGCAGCCAAAGGGGGCAAAAAGGGCCGCGTGAATAAGCGTGAGACGCAGCGCCTCCTAAAACAGTACAGCAAGGCCTCCGAACCTGAAGAAAGCCCCTTAGCCGCTGCGCTAAAAGCTGCCATGGCGAAGAAATGATGCGCGCGGTTGCAACTAGCCGTGGCTTTCGCCCATCACAACAACGGTTTCTGTATTGCGGATTGTGCTTAAAATCGTGATATAGAAGCCTTTTTACTTGTGATCTTGAGTGACCCCGTGGCGGTTTGGGGACTGCTGCGGTTCAGCGCCACGCCGTCAGCAGAAACTTGAAGCCGTGAATATCCGTCTAGGGACTTTGTTCAACCGGATGGTGCTCGTGTATAATACATGGGTTAGTACAATGAGGAGGCAGTTATGGCAACCAGACGCAAACCGACGACCCGCAAAAGACCCGCGAAACGACGCGGTAAAACGAGTGATCACACTTTGAATTGGGTGGGGGTCGTGTTTGTGGTGCTTGGCCTCTTGGCGGTGTTTAAACTTGGTTTAGTGGGCACCGTGTTGGCGAATTGTTTTCGCTTGCTAGGAGGGAATACCTATTTATTTCCCGCGCTTTTATTTACCTTATTTGGGGCGTGGTTGGCAGCGGCAGGCACCTTACCACGCGTTCATCCCCGGATCGTGTGGGGCGGTTTATTAAGTTATACCAGTTGCTTGGTGGTGGTGACCGGGATCACGATGCGGCTGTTGGCCGTCCATAGCCACTATTTATTAGCCATTTGGCGCACGTTACAAAATGATTTTGCCTTGGTCACGACAGCTAGTGATGTCGGTGGTGGGTTAGTCGGTGGGGTGTTGTTTGGCCTTTTTGCGCCACTGATTTCACCGATCGGGACACAGATCCTATTTGGTCTCCTGACGATCAGCGGCATTTTGGTCATTTGTGGGGTTAGCACAGAGCAGGTGTTTGCCGTGATTCAACGTGTTGGCCAAGGTTGTGCACATATTGGGGGCCGGCTTCAAGCGGTGTATCAGCAGCTAGTGGCGACGCGTGCGGCTAAAGCCACCACGCCTGCCAAGGCCAAGCAAAAGCCTGCTGCAAAGGCGGATAAGGATCTGCCTAAGCCGGTGGCTGACAAGGACGCCGATGAGTTCACGATCAATGCCCCCCAGGCGGCAACACAGCCAGCCCCAACCCCAACGCCGCAGCCGAGTGCGCCTAAGCCAGTCGCAAAACCAGAAGAACCAGATGTCCCTTTGGAAACGCAAGCAACCGGGACGGATTATGTGATGCCACCTTTGACGCTGCTGTCTCCCGTTCAGGACGTGGACCAGTCGCATGAATATCAACTGATCAAGCAAAATCGTGTCAAACTGAAAGACACTATGGACAGTTTTGGTGTTGACGTGACGGTGAAGTCGGCCACGCTAGGGCCTTCGATCACCCAATACGAGATTCAACCTGCTACTGGGGTGAAGGTGGCCAAGATCGTGAATCTCGGGGATGATTTGGCATTGGCGCTAGCGGCTAAAGATATTCGTATCGAAGCCCCAATTCCGGGCAAGTCACTGATCGGTATCGAAGTGCCAAACTCGCAAGTGGCCACAGTCGGCTATCGCGACGTTTTAGCGCAAACCCCGAAACATCCCGGCAAGCCGTTAGTGATCCCACTTGGGAAGGATGTCAACGGCAAGGTCCAAACCATGGATTTGACCAAGATGCCCCACCTTTTGATCGCTGGGGCCACTGGTTCTGGTAAATCGGTGATGATCAATGTGATTATCACGAGTATTTTGATGACTGCCAAGCCTGACCAAGTGCGGCTGATGCTGATCGATCCTAAGAAGGTCGAGCTGTCCGTCTATAACGGCGTTCCACACTTGCTCACCCCCGTCGTCACGGAAGCTAAGCAGGCACCGTCTGCTTTGAACAAAGTGCTCAAAGAAATGGAGAATCGCTATGAACGCTTCGCCGCTGGTGGCGTGCGGAATATGGGCGAATATAACAAAAAAGTCGAGCAAAGTTCGGAGCCTGACTTGAAAAAGATGCCCTATATTGTAGTGATTGTGGACGAACTTTCTGATTTGATGATGGTCGCCGGTAACGAGGTGGAAACGGCGATCGTCCGCCTTGCTCAAATGGCGCGGGCGGCTGGGATCCACATTATCATTGCGACCCAGCGACCGTCAGTTGATGTGATCACCGGCTTGATCAAAGCCAATATTCCCTCACGGATCGCATTTGCCGTTTCCAGTGGGGTGGATTCACGTACCATTTTAGATGCCAATGGGGCCGAAAAACTGTTGGGACGCGGAGATATGTTGTACAAACCTATCGACGCGGCGAGCCCTGTCCGTATTCAAGGGGCGTTCATTCCGTCTGCTGACGTAGAGGCCGTGGTCACTGCCATCACCGACCAGGTGTCACCAGAATACATTGAAGAAATGGCCCCTAGTGAGCAAGCGGAAGGAACAGGGAATGGTGAATCAGACGATGACTTGTACACTGAGGCCAAAGCGTTTATCATCCAGCAACAAGGGGCTTCAACGTCGATGTTGCAGCGACATTTTCGCATCGGCTATAACCGGGCAGCACGTTTGATCGATGATTTAGAAGCCAATGGGGTCATCGGGCCTAGTTTAGGGTCTAAGCCAAGGCAGGTATTTGCTAAGCCAGACTCTGATCAAGATGACCCACAACGATAGCGTTTAGGAGTGTGGAATATGAGAATCGAATTGGCGCAAGGCGTTGGCTTGACCGTCGTACCAACGAAAAAATTTAAGACGACACGAGTGGCGATTCACTTTTTAGCGCCACTTGCGCAAGTCAATGTCGCAGCGCGGACGCTACTGACCAGCGTTTTGGAGACGTCAAGTGCAGATTATGCGACGCAAGCCGAGATGTCTGCTTATTTAGAAACGCTTTTCGGGGCGAGTTTTGGGATTGGTGTTGGCAAAGAAGGACAATGGCACCGAGTAACGGCGGGCTTGACGTTGTTGAACGATCAATTTGCGCAGGAAGCGCTATTGCAACAAGGTTTTGCCTTTTTGAACCAGGTCTTGCATCGTCCGCTGATGCATGCGGGGCAGTTCGATGAGGCGGTCTTCAAGCGGGAGCGGCATAATTTACAATTGTACTTGGAAAGCCTGTCAGAAGATCGCCAAACACAGGCGAGCCTAGCGTTACAAGCGTTGTATTTTGATGATGATCCCGCACAAGCCACGCCTTCATTTGGGACACCGGCTGGGTTGGCTTCGGTGACGCCGGCAGGTTTAGTCACCGCGTACCAGCAGCTTTTGTCGTCAGATCGAATTGAGATTGTGGTTTTAGGGGATGTGCAGCCAGACGCTGTCGAAGCGTTGGCCCAGACGTTAGCTTTTGCGCCGCGAGTCGTGCCAGCGGTTGCATTAGCCGTCAAAGGTGCTCCCCGGGCGCAACGGACGCAGGTCGAAACCGTCCCTGTCAACCAAGCTAAGTTGAATTTAGGCTACCGGACGGATTTTGACTTATATACACCGGCACACTATGCCGCAATTGTGGCGAATGATTTGTTCGGTGGGTCACCCTTGTCGTTGTTATTCACCAATGTTCGGGAAAAGGCCAGTCTGGCCTACTATGCTTCTAGCTCTTTAGATGCGATGCGGCAAGTGCTAATGGTGCAAACAGGCATCGACGCTGAATCGGCCGCGAAGGTCACCCAGTTGATCGCGCAACAGCTAGAAGCGGTGCAAGCGGGTGAATTTACGACAGACAAGTTACGGGTGATTCAGGATGGCTTGGTTTCCAATCGTGAAACGGCCTATGATTCGCCGCGGTTCTTGGCACGTCAAGCTTTATTGCGGGCGCTTCTCGCGTCCCAACCGACGAATCTGGCACAATATACCGCGGGCATCCGTGCGGTCACGAAAGCACAGGTGATGGCTGCGGCAGCAACGTTTAAGTTAGAGGCACAGTATTTACTGACGGAGAAGACAAAGGGGCTATGATGGATAAACATCGCTATGAAGATGTCGGCGAAACCTTATGGACGCAGACCTTAGACAATGGGTTGCGGGTCTTGATCGTGAATAAGCCAGATTACCATGAGACGTATGCGCTTTTAGCAACCGATTACGGTGCGATCGATACGCGGTACGTCCCAGTGGGGGGCCGTGAGTTTGTGCAAGACCCTGCCGGGATCGCGCATTTTTTGGAACATAAGTTGTTTGAAAAGGCGGATCATGATGCGTTTGATCTGTTCGGGGCGACAGGCGCGAATGCGAATGCGTTCACGAGCACAACGCGCACGGCGTATTTGTTTAGCGCTAGCACCCAAGTGGCCAAGAATTTAGATATTCTGCTTGATTTTGTCCAAGACCCGTACTTCACAGATAAAACCGTCAATAAAGAAAAAGGGATCATTGGTCAAGAAATACAAATGTATCAAGATGACCCTGGTTGGCGTAGCTATCTTGGCTTACTAGGCAACTTGTATCCACAGCACCCAGCCAGTGTCGACGTCACTGGAACGCAAGCGTCTATTGAACAAATTACGCCAGCCATGTTGTATCGGGCGCATAAGCGGTTCTATCATCCCAGTAATATGACGCTGACGGTGGTGGGCAACTGCGATCCGCAAACGGTGCTGGATGTGGTCACGCGCAATCAGAGTCGCAAACAGTTTGAATTGGCGACGCCGATCGTCCGCGGGGTACAAGCGGACCTTGACGCGACGGCGATGCGTCAGCACCAAACGATTCAATTGCCGGTTGTGCGGCCTAAGGTGCAAGTCGGCATCAAGGGCTTGGTCGATGTAGATGATTCAGCAGCAGGGGTGGCGTTTCAAATTGCTGTGCGCATGCTACTGGAAGCGTTGTTTGGAGATTCATCCCCGCTGTACCAAGCGTGGTATGATGCTGGTTTAGTCGATGATTCGTTCGACTATAGTTACGATGCGCAGCGGACGTTCAACTATGTGGCATTGGGTGGCGATGCCAATCATCCGGAGGAGTTGATCGCAGCGATTCGGGCCGTGATTGCCCGTGGGGCGCAACAGCCAGAATTGACGCAGGCCCGATTTGAACGGCTACAACACGCCGCTTTAGGCAAGTATTACATGTCATTGAACTCATTATCGGGTATTGCCAATGCGTTGAGTGCCCAAAGCTTTGCAGGGGCGAATCTTTTTGATTATGGGCACCTGCTGCAGCGCCTGACCCTGGCTGATGTCCGCGCCGCCGCGCGCCAATTGTTCCGCCTTGAGGCCATGACCAGTTTCGTGATCTTACCCGCATAGTGTCTAAAAGGAGATTTGCAAATGCCAGCAGCATTGATCGTTGGGGCGTCGGGCGATATCGGCAAAGCGATTGCGCAACAGCTTGCGGCGCAAGGGTGGTCACTGTACTTGCACTATCATACCCACCAAAAAGTCGTTGAACGGTTACGGGAACAATTAACCGCGGCGTATCCTAAGCAAGATTTTATTCCAATTGCCTATGATTTAACGGATGCGAAGCGCTTAGAACAGCTGACGGCGCAATTATTCAGTTTGGATGCGATCGTTTTTGCCGCTGGGCAGACGTATTATCATTTGTTCAAGGAAACGACGGTGGCAGAGTTGACGGCGTTAATGCGCGTCCACCTGTTGACGCCGATGGCATTGTTGACGCGGTTACAAGATAAGTTAGCGGCTAGCGGCCATGGCCGAGTCGTTTTTATCGGGTCGGTCTACGGTGGGGCGGGTTCAGCGATGGAAGTCGCTTATTCAACAGTTAAAGGCGGCCAAAGCGCTTTTGTGCATGCTTACGCCAAAGAAGTCGCTAGTTTGGGCATTACAGTGAATGTGGTCGCACCTGGTGCCGTTGCGACGAAAATGAATACGATGTTTGATGAGCAGACAATGGCGGCTGTGCAAGCAGAAATACCGGCCGCGCGGTTTGCACAACCGCAAGACGTCAGTTTTTATGTTGCCATGTTGTTGCAACCAGCAGCAGCTTATTTGACCGGGCAGACCTTGTATGTGACCGGGGGATGGTTGCAGTAACCCATGCTAACCCGTTGTTGAGACGGCTTTAAACAATTTCTTAATTCATGCAGGCGTTATTTCATGCTATACTGAAAACAGACATTAAAAACTTAGCGGGTGAAGAAAACAAATGGATGAAATTGGGCAAAAACTGCGCACGGCCCGGATTGAAAAGGGCTATACCCTAGATGATCTCCAGCAGATCACTAAGATTCAAAAACGCTACCTGATTGCGATCGAAGAAGGTAATTTCGATGCGCTACCAGGAGACTTTTATGTGCGGGCATTCATCAAACAGTATGCGGACACGGTTGGTTTAGATAGTGACGCCCTGTTGACACAATTTCAACAAGACATTCCAGACACCCAACCTCAAGAATATGTGGAGCAGTCGGTTGAAAGTAAGACGCGTGCAACGCGTGCAGCGGCTTCGAGTCCGGCAAATAAAGTGCGGCGGCACCTCCCACAGATCGGGATCGCGGTATTAGCCGTCATCATCTTGGCTGTCGTGTACTTCATTACGTGGCGGGCTAGTGCCGATAATAAGCAAGCGATCCCGGCAGATTCTTCTTCTGTGGTGGTTTCGAGTAAGCGGGACAAACCTGCTGCTTCTTCTAAGAAAGAGACGAGTGCCAGTCGCCAGTCATCGAGTGCAGATCAAGCATCTAGCGCGAGTCAAAAAGCCAAATCGTCGAGTGCGACCAGCAGTCAAAAGAAAGCCTCTAGTAAAAAGCAGTCTTCCAGCAAGAAGGCCAGCGATAAGTTAAGCGTTGCGGTTGGGACGGATGCCAATTCGACACAAGCAGTGACGGTCAAGAACTGGCCAGCTAAGAGCAATACCGTAACCGTGGCGGCAACCAATACGGCGGCTTGGGTGTCTGTGATTATTAATGGCACTACGACTTGGCAAGGACAGTTGAGTGCTGGCCAGAACCATACGGCGTCGATTCCAGATGGCACTACGACCTTCTCTGTGAGATCCGGTAATGCGACGGCAACGACGATCAAGCTTAACAAGACTAATGTTGATATTAGTAATGGGACGAGCATCGTTCGGACCATCAACTTTACGACGGAAAGTGCGGGTAATTAATTGTGAATCTACCGAACAAATTAACGTTGATGCGGATCATTTTGATCCCGATCTTCACGTTGTTGCTAGTCTGTGACTGGCCCAGTGGGAGTATCACGATTGCCGGCACACCGGTCGCAATGAATTGGTTTATTGGCGTTATCATTTTTATTGTGGCGTGTCTCACCGATTTTGCGGATGGGCAGATCGCCCGTCGTCAGCATTTGGTGACGAATTTTGGTAAATTCGCCGATCCGTTGGCAGACAAGTTGTTAGTGATGACTGCGTTCATTTTTTTGGCGACACGTGGGAGCGTCCCTGCATGGGGCGTGGCGATCATCTTGTGGCGCGAACTCGCGGTGACTGGCTTGCGATTGTTGCTCGCAAACGGCGGCGAGGTCATGGCAGCCGCTTGGCCGGGTAAGATCAAGACGAATGCGCAGATGTTTGCGATCATTTTCTTGATGGTCAATAACGCCGGTTTTGAAGCATTACATTTTCCGCTAGCTAGTATCTTGTTTTATATCGCGGTCTTCTTCACCATCTATTCGGGAGTCGAATATTTCTATAAAAACCGGGCCGTCTTTTCAGACAGCTTCTAAATGATAGACACCTAGCTTAGTGAAGTTCGCTTGCATGACCCGAATTGAGGGCCTTGCAAGCGGACTTTTTTTGGTATTTTTCCTTCTGGCTGTCCACGCAGAAGTACTGGCCATATTTGTTGACCAAACGCGTGGTAAAATGAGACCAGATGACGAATTTAAATAAAAGGGGCCATGGATTGTGAAAGCAGAAATCATTGCAGTGGGGACAGAGATCTTACTTGGTCAAATCGTCAATTCTAATGCGAGCTTTTTGGCACGCCAGTTCGCTGATTTAGGCATTGATAGTTTGAATCAACAAGTGGTGGGTGATAATCCTGAACGATTGGAGGCGGCCATCCAATTGGCGGCTGGCCGAGCAGAGCTGGTCGTATTGATCGGCGGGTTAGGGCCAACAGCCGACGATATTTCTAAACAAGTCTTGGCACACCACCTCGGGGTTGACTTGGCTTATGATGAACCGGCAAGGGTCAAGCTGGCGGCTTACGCCAAGCAGCAACAAAAAGAAATGACCCCTAATAATTGGGTCCAAGCACAGTTGCCAGCAGGGGCAATGCCACTAACGAATACCGTCGGGTTAGCCGTGGGGGCAGTTGCGAAGGGGGCCACGCAGCAATATGTTTTGTTACCGGGGCCGCCAAAAGAGTTTCAGCCGATGGTCCTGTCAGCGTTGGTCCCTTATTTGGCCGCGGAAATCGGGCATGCACCAGTGCTAGAAAGTCGCGTTTTACGCTTCTTTGGCATCGGGGAGTCCGCATTGGTGACCGCTTTGCAAGATTTGATTGCTGAGCAGACGAATCCGACCATTGCCACTTATATCAAGGATTGGGAAGTGACCTTGCGGATCACGGCTAAGGCGGCGGATCATGAAGCGGCATTGGCGTTGATCGCCCCCATGGAAGCCATGATTCAAAAGCGGGTAGGCGCCTATTTTTACGGTTATGGGGATGATGACTCGCTAGCGCAAGAAGTCGTTAAGGCGCTAGCAGCGAAGCAAATCACGTTAACCGCCGCGGAAAGCCTGACAGCTGGTGCCTTTCAATCAGCATTAGGCGAAATTGCAGGGGTGTCGGAGTGGTTTAAAGGTGGTTTTGTCACCTATAGCAACCAGACTAAGGCGGCTTTTTTAGGACTCGACGAGGCGCAAATCGATGCTGATGGCGCGGTTAGTGAAGCCACTGCTAAAGCAATGGCGGCTGGGGCATTGCAGCAGACGCAAGCGGGGATCGCGGTCAGCTTTACAGGCATTGCCGGTCCTGGCCCTAGCGAAGGCCAGCCGGCTGGTACCGTGTGGATCGGACTGGCACAGGCAGGGCAAGCACCTACGGCGACGCTGTATCATTTTCCTGGGAGCCGTCAAGATGTCCGTGGACGGGCGGTAAAGGCGGGCCTTTTCGCCGTGCTACGCGACTTGCAAAATAAATAGAACGTTTGTTCGATTTTACCTTGCTATTCACGATGGGCTCTTGTAAAATTAGCTGTAGACAACCGCAATAACACGCGGGCTAGAGGAGGACGTAACGTGGCTCAAGATAAAGATCAACGGGCGGCAGAAGCGCGACAGAAGGCGCTTAACGACGCCTTAAAGAAAATCGAAAAGAACTTTGGTAAAGGTTCCATTATGCGGATGGGAGATAAGGTTGAGACGCGGATTTCAACGATTTCCAGTGGCTCATTGGCGCTAGATGATGCGCTAGGCGTTGGTGGTTTCCCGCGTGGCCGGATCGTTGAGATTTATGGCCCAGAAAGTTCTGGGAAGACGACCATCGCCCTACATGCGGTTGCGGAAGTCCAAAAGGCCGGTGGCACCGCAGCGTATATTGACGCGGAAAATGCGATGGATCCTAAGTATGCCACTGCTTTAGGCGTGAACATCGATGAACTGCTGTTGTCTCAGCCGGATACTGGCGAACAAGGCTTGGAAATTGCCGATGCGTTAGTGACCTCAGGTGCGGTGGACATTGTGGTCGTCGATTCGGTCGCTGCGTTGGTCCCACGAGCCGAAATTGAAGGGGAAATGGGCGATGCTCACGTCGGCTTACAGGCGCGTTTGATGAGTCAGGCGCTGCGTAAGTTGAGTGGTTCCATCAACAAGACCAAGACGATTGCTTTGTTTATTAATCAGATTCGTGAAAAGGTCGGCGTGATGTTTGGTAATCCGGAAACAACGCCAGGTGGCCGGGCCTTGAAGTTCTACGCGACAGTGCGGCTAGAGGTACGCCGAGCGGAGCAGATCAAAGACGGTACCAATGTGATCGGTAATCGCACCAAGATCAAGGTCGTTAAGAACAAGGTTGCGCCACCGTTCAAAGTGGCAGAAGTCGATATCATGTACGGCCACGGGATTTCTCAAACCGGGGAAATCATTGACATGGCCGTCGAAAAGGACATCGTGGACAAGTCCGGTTCTTGGTATTCTTATGGCGAAGAACGCATTGGGCAAGGCCGTGAGAATGCGAAGACGTATCTTGATGAGCATCCAGAAATGAAGGCTGAGATTCGCGGTAAAGTTCGTGCGGCTTACGGGATGGATGGCGTTGGCACAGAAGATCCCGATGAAATTCAGGATCAGGACGCTGAGGCAACGGCTGCAGGTGAGCCAACGATCTTTGATGAAAGTGACGACTAAACAGGTGTAAAGCCCCCTGTATCCCCGACTTGGGGTGCAGGAGGCTTTTTTCGTCCGCACCTTCTTGGAAGAAGATATTCGGCGACCGTGATCAGCAGTCAAGTTGACACTCGCAAAACCATTCGCTACAATCAATGAGTGTAATAAATTTAAAAAATAGCATCAGTGAATGTTTGATTAAAAAATTGAACCATCGCTTAGATGATGCGGAGGTGAACAGATGAGCTCAGGAATACTGGTCTCAATAATCCTCGCAGTCGTCATCGCTTTAGCGGTCGGATTATTGATTGGTATCACGATTCAGAAAAAAAACCACCAAAGTAGCCTACAACAGGCGACAAATTCTGCAGAGGGTATTATTGCGGCCGCAAAAAAGGAAGCTGCGACACTCACTAAAGAAACCTTGATCGAAGCAAAAGACGAGGCCCATCAGTATCGTACTCAGGTGGAACAAGAACTCCAAGAACGACGCAGTGAGGTTCAAAAAGCCGAAAGTCGTAATGTTCAAAGAGAGGCAACGCTGGATCATCGAGATGACACGCTTGATCGCAAAGAACAAAGCTTGGCTGATCGAGACACTAACCTTAATCGTAAACAGCAATCGTTGGATGAACGTGAAGCCAGCATTGCAACAATCATTGCCGAACAGCAAGCCGAACTGGAACGCATCGCGGAGCTGTCTAAAAATCAAGCCCGCGACCGTATCTTAACTGAAACCAAAGCCGAACTCGCACACGAACGGGCGAAGCTGATCAAAGAAAGTGAAGAAGAGGCCAAGGATACTGCGGATAAGCAGGCCAAGGTCTTGATTGCTGATGCCATCCAGCGATCAGCATCTGATGTTGTCGCGGAATCAACGGTGACGGTTGTTAATTTGCCGAATGACGATATGAAAGGGCGAATCATCGGCCGTGAGGGTCGCAATATCCGTACTTTGGAAACGCTCACAGGCATTGACCTGATCATTGATGATACCCCTGAAGCGGTTGTTTTAAGCGGTTTTGACCCGATCCGGCGAGAAATTGCGCGGATGGCATTGGAGAAGTTGATCCAAGATGGGAGAATTCATCCCGCCCGAATCGAAGAAATGGTCGATAAGGCGCGTAAAGAGATGGATGATCGCATTCGGGAGATTGGTGAGCAAGCAATTTTCGATATTGGTATCCACAATATGCATCCGGACTTGATCAAGGTCTTAGGACGACTTCACTTTAGGACGAGTTATGGGCAGAATGTACTCGACCATTCATTGCAAGTTGCCAAGTTGGCAGGTGTAATGGCGGCTGAGTTAGGCGAAGATGTGACCTTAGCGAAACGTGCGGGATTATTACATGATATTGGTAAAGCACTCGATCATGAGGTCGACGGTTCACACGTCGAAATCGGGGTCGAACTGGCGACGAAGTATAAAGAACCTGGCGTTGTGATCAATACGATTGCATCTCATCATGGTGATGTGCCAGCGACTAGCGTGATTTCTGTGCTGGTGGCAGCGGCGGATGCAATTTCTGCAGCGCGCCCAGGGGCACGTTCGGAATCGCTAGAGAATTATCTACACCGCTTGGAAAAATTGGAAAGTATTGCCAACGCCTTCAAGGGCGTTGATCATAGTTTTGCAATCCAAGCGGGTCGTGAGGTGCGGGTGATCGTGCAACCAGATAAACTGACGGATGAACAATCAGTCGTTTTGGCGCGTGACATTCGTAATCAAATCGAAAAAGAACTCGAGTATCCGGGCCATATCAAGGTCACGGTGATCCGAGAGAAACGTACTGTTGAATATGCAAAATAGCGATGAGAGTCGAGGCGGCCCCTGTGGAACCTGAAGTTTAGGTTTCGCAGGGGCCGCCTCTTTGTCTGTCCAACGGGTAAGCTAGACATCGTCGTGAATCAAGCAGGACCTAAGGGATCATGAGGTGATTTTTGTATTTTGTTCCTTTTTATGACCGTAATATGACAAAATCTGGCAATGTTACTATTCCATAACAGACGTGTGCGGCTTCTTTTGTTGCTATGGCATCTAGCGTATACTGAACAATACCTTAGTTTTTTCAAAAATTGTTTTGAAGTTATTATTAGCATTAATCACATAGGGGTTGAAAACATGAATAAAAAAACGGCACAGCGCTCCGTGTGGGGGGCCGTTAGTCTATTTTCTGCATTACTTTTGGCCAATCAAATGGGCGTTGGCGCTTTGCATCCGGCTGCAAGCACCGAGGCTGCCGTTAGTGAAGTCGCCGCGACAGCCGATTCGAGCAGTCAAACGACGAATGATGGTCAGATCAAGGTTTCTCAAGATCAGGCCAAGGCAGCGGGGACGGTTGCAGAGGCGGCTTTTTCGCTGACCAACCAACACAGTAATCAGGCGGTTGAAACCACCACCGATCATAGTATGGGGACAGTGATCAGCGACGAGGCGTTGTCGGCGTTGACAGTGGAAACCGGTTCGACAAGCACGAAACATATTTTACGGATGCCGGCTGGATTAGACGAAGTGACCGCAGCCAAGTGGTTAGTGGTCGCTAAAAAAGAAGCGCAAGCAGATTATCAAGCCACCGGTCGGAGTCAAGAAATTATCCAAGTTGCCGCAACCGCAACGACCTTGAGTTTTGCAATCGGGAACACGTCGGTGCCTTCTGTTGACGCGGTCGATGTGGCATCGTATCAAAACTGGATGGGCCAAGCACAGTACAATCAACTCAAGCAATTGGGCGTTAAAACTGTCATTGTGAAGGTCTCAGAAAGTACGAACTATGTCAACCCGTCTGCCGCTAGCCAGATTAAGTATGCTCAAAATGCCGGGTTAAAAGTGGCAGTCTATCATTTTGCGCGGTTTGGCAATGCCAGCACGGCGGCCGCAGAAGCCAAGAAGACAGTCGCAACGATGCAAGCGTTGGGACTGGCGAAGTCGACAATGGTTTTTGCCGACATGGAAGCTTCTGAAACGAACACATCCAACGTCGGGGCTAACTTAAATCAATATTGGGCCACGTTGAATGCTTCTGGGTACACGAGCCATGGCGTTTACACTGGAGGCCTGTTTGGCTCAAGTTATGCGAACGCCACGAGTGGTACGGTAGGCGCAGCCAAGACTTGGTACGCGCAATACCCATATACCCCGTCTAAGAGTGACCTTTGGAACACCCAATATGGTGCCTGGCAGTTTTCCTCAACGGCTTATTTGCCCGGAGCCGCTGGAAACAGTTTAGATGTCTCTGTCGATTATAAGGGTCTCTTTACTGCAGCTGCGAAGGCTTACGATACAGTCAAGAGCACTAAAGCGATCAACCTCCCTGGGACGATCGATCAATCGAGTCGTGCAGACGGCTTTTATTCGGCCCCATATAACACGAATGCGGCGACCGCAACGGCGAATTCTAATGCCAAAGGCTTTAACGGGCAGACGGTTCAAGTCCTAGAAGAGGCGACGACTTCACGTAGTGCCGCCGCTGGGAATACGTTTTACAAGGTACGCTTTGTTAACGGGCAAACGTATTGGACGGATTCTCGGGCCGTTAAGTTAGGGAGCTATTATGCGGTCTCGAATAAGCATGCCGTGAACTATTTGGCCAAGATCAAGCAAACGGGCCGTCATGACGGCTTATATCCAGAGGGCCCGTATAAAACGGCGTTAGCCAATATTTATCAAAATTCTAATGCACCGGCGTACGATAATGAAGTGGTGCCGGTGACGGCAGAGGCAACAACGCCCACGGGCACGTATTGTCAGATCAAGCTCAATAGTGGTCAAATCGAATGGATCGACAAACGCGGCTTGACCACTGACATTTATGATCATGTCACGAGCCAAAAAACGACGGCTTTGATCGGTAAGATCAATGAAACTGGGCGCACGGATGGCTTATATTCCGCGCCGTATGGCACTAATGCGGCGACGATCACGCCTAACCATAATGCGTCCGCTTATGATGGCCGCGCGGTCTCGATCATTTCGCAGGCGACGACAGACCGAACGGGTAGTGATGGCAACAGCTATTACCAAGTCCGCTTCACAGATGGTGAGACGCATTGGATCAACGCGCGTGGGGTGACGGTGATCACCCCTAACCAAGTGACCAGCAAGAAGACGCTCAACTTAGCGGCAACGATCACCCAAACTGGGCGTGCGGATGGGTTGTATTCGGCGCCGTACTATACCGATGTCCTCACCATCACGGAAAATCACAATGCGCAGGGTTTTAACGGCCAAAAAGTACAGATTGTTGCTGAGGCGACCACAAATCGTTCAGCGGCTGCTGGTAATACGTTCTATGAAGTCAAGTTCAGTAATGGCCGGTTACTGTGGATCGATAGCCGAGGCGTCAAGACGATGACGTTAGAATCGGTAACGAATAGTAAGACCGTCAGTTATGATGCGAAGATTACTGAGAACGGGCGGCGTGATGGCCTCTACGCACATCCGTATAATAGTGATGCGGATAGTGTTTTCTCGAATACGGATGCACTACAATATGATGGCCGTGGCGTCAAAGTGACCGCTGAAGCGACAACGTCTCAGGGGACCTATGCCAAGGTCACCTTACCTGACAAGCGCACGATGTGGCTGGATGTGCGGGCGTTGACCAAGATCACGTACAATAAGATTACGAGTTCAAAAAGTGTTGCGTTGAGCGGTAAAATCACGCAAAACGGCCGTGCGGATGGGTTGTATTCGGCGCCGTACTACACTGATGCGATGTCGCTTTTAGAGAATCATAATGCAGCGGGCTTCAATGGCCAGTCGGTCAAAGTGCTGAAGCAGGTGACGACGAATCGTTCTGCAGCTGCTGGTAATACGTTTTATGAAATTCAGTTGGCGAGTGGCAAAACGTACTGGATCGACAGTCGTGGTGTGACGCTCACAAAATAAATGCAGCTGGTGACTGTGCGTCATTAAGCAGCATTAGCAGGCGGTAAAGACCCCCACCGAGTAAAGTCCCGAGACTTAGGATTGCGATAATCCCTTTATGGTTGTCAGATGAAATACAATAATTCATTTGATGATTATGGAGGGATTTTTGTATGCCAAGATCCAGACACACAGCGCTTGAAAAACTAGCTATTCTAGAGGAACTGA
>JALCQM010000049.1 GCA_022651245.1 Lactobacillus sp. | reverse complement strand
ATGGTCGCTTCGAGCGGATGTCTTTGGCGACTCGCCGTAAGATCAAAACGGTCATCGCAGACCTTGGTTACGTGCCCAACTATAACGCGAGTGCTTTAAAGTCCAAACGCTCCCACCAGATCGGTGTGGTCGTGGGAGATGTGTCGAATGTTTATTCGACCTTTTTGATCAAAGGAATCTCTGGCGTGACGCGAACCCGTCAAGACCAGATCTTGATCGCAGACGGCGGCGAAGACCCGCAGCAAGAAACGGTGGCGTTGCAGAATTTGCTGTCTCAAAACGTCGATGGCATCATTTTGCAACCAGCGCGTCCAGATGCCAGCGCCTATCAGTTCTTGAAAGATGCCGATATCCCGGTCGTGCTCGTCGACCGGCTGTTGCGGCCGCTATTGTTCCCGTGTGTCACGTCTAACGATACGGCGTCAGGCAAGTTACTCGCGCAGGCGGTTTTGGAAAAAGGCTACCAAAACATTTTAGTTTTGTCCCACGCCGTCGATAACGCAACGGTCCGCTACGAGCGTTACCGAGCGTTCGCGACCGTTTGTCGCAATGCGCAGATCCCGATCACCTTGCTGGAAGTGGCAGCTGATGAGGATGTTAGCGGGGTGGCGCAGTGGCTGGCCGCAGCTGGCGACAAGCAGTCCGCGATTTTTGCGACGAACGGGATTTTGTTGATGGCGGCATTGCGATGGTTACAACACCAAAAAATCGCCGTCCCCGAACAAGTCGGGCTGTGTGGGTATGATGACTGGAACTGGGGGGAATTGGCGAATCCGCCGCTGTCGGTCGTCAACCAAAACCCGGAAAAAATTGGCCGCGAAGTCGCTTTGCGGCTCGAGCAGTTGATCGCAGGCAAAGAGGTCTTCGTGGGCCGCACAGAGATCCCCGCCGAAGTCCATATCCGCGAATCATTATAGTCTGAAGGTGAGGCGGTTGACTTTCGTGAGTCGCCGCCTTATCGTTAACTTACAGAGGAAATCGATTTCCTCGATGGCCTTGCCATCAGCATTTCTCTCATGTCTTAACCGTATCTCGGCTTGCCGTAGAGTCGAGATGGTTTTAGAACATGATTGTAATCGCTTACTAATAAAGGCGGATAGGGGCGCACCTGTCGCCGCGAATTGACGTCAAAAACGCCTTGCCGAGCAAATTTCCAATTTGGAATTTACTCAGCAAGGCGCTTTTGGGTGCGATTAAAGTCACCACTGCATTGAAGGACTAGGCAGTTGCTTAACGGTTCACGCCACCAGCACTGTGCATCGTGGCGCGGATGTCGGCGTCAGAAACCAAGTTTAAGTCGCCGCTGATCGTCAGCTTTAAGGCGCTGGCGGTGTCGGCGTAATCGATCAGGGCTTGCGGTTCGAAGTGGTGGATCAAGCCGTGTAGCAAGCCGGCGCCAAAGGCATCACCAGAGGCCACCCCTTCAAAGACGTGCATATCGTATACGGGGCCTTGATAGGTTTGCCCGTTTTGCCACAGTAAGGCGGTGCACTGGTGATTTTCGACGGAATGGATGTTGCGCACGACACTGGCGATGGTGTGGATGTTTGGGTACTTTTTGGCCACCTTGGCCATGGCGTCTGCAAAGTGGTCGAGTTGGTCGATGCCGGTGCGCATGTCCCCGTCGAACGCAGGGATGCCTAAGCTGGCTTCGAAGTCTTCATCGTTAGCTAAGAAAACGTTGACGTAAGGCATCAACTGTCCCATCACTTTTTGTGCCTTGGCTGGGGACCACATTTTACCGCGGTAGTTCGCGTCGACACAAACCGTGATGTTGTGCGCCTGGCAGTATTGCACCGCACTTAGCATCGCGGCGGCGAGTTCGTCAGACAAGGCAGGGGTGATGCCGGAGAAATAGAAGTAATCAACATCAGCAAAAAGGTGTGCCCAGTCGAATTCGGTGGCTTGGGCCACGGCAAACGAGCTGCCTGCGCGGTCATAAACCACGTTCGTGCTGCGGATCGAGGCCCCTTTTTCGAAGAAATAGATCCCCAGGCGTGGACCACCCCATAATAATTTGGCCGTATCGACGCCATAGTGGCGCAAGGTGCCTGCAGCCATTTGCCCTAACGCGTTATCTGGTAATTTGGTCAAGTATTGGGCGTCGTCGCCGAGTAGGGCCAAAGAAACCGCCACGTTGGCTTCAGAGCCGCCGTAATTAGCTTCGAAGGTGTTGGCTTGCAAGATCCGCTGATGGTCTTGCGGCTTTAGCCGTAACATCATTTCCCCTACTGTCAGAACTTTAGTCATCGAGAATACCCCTTTTCGTCTACGCTGGTATGCGTGGTTATCGTTAAGCCCATTCTAACATATTCAGAGGTAAACGGTTTCCCTTTTTGACAAAAAGTGTATAATGAACTCTGTAAAAGTCTGTCATCCCAAACTCAAAGGAGTATCACTCATGCAAAAAGTAGAAAACTTGTTGCGATTGCAAAAAGCTGGCGTTGTCGCGGTTGTTCGTGACGACAACCCAGAAGGGGCTTTGAAGCAAAGTGACGCGGTGATTGCCGGCGGCGTCACGGCGATCGAATTGACCTTCACCGTGCCACAAGCTGACAAGGTGATCGCGGAGCTGACCAAGAAGTACGCTGACGATCAGGCTGTCATCATTGGGGCCGGAACGGTGCTTGATGCCGTGACCGCACGCTTAGCGATCATGGCAGGGGCAGAATTCATTGTGAGCCCGTCTTTCAATCAAGACGTTGCCACGATCTGTAACTTATATGCGATCCCATACACCCCAGGGTGCATGACCCCAACCGAGATTCAGCGCGCGTTGGAGACCGGTTGTGATTTGATCAAGTTATTCCCAGGCTCTGCGATGCACCCGGGTATGGTCAAGGCGGTCAAGGCCCCATTCCCACAATTATCGATCATGCCAACCGGCGGCGTGTCGCTGGAAAACATGGCAGAATGGTTTGCAGCAGGCGTGTCGCTCGTCGGCGCTGGCTCGAACTTGACGGCGAAGGCCAAGACCGGTGATTACGCCGGTGTGACCGCCACCGCTAAGGCCTACAAGGCAGAACTCGACCGCATCCGCGGCTAATCATACGCAATTAGGCGCAAGGTGCGTCTTTAGACGGTGTCTCGGCACCGTCTATTTTTGTGGGCAAAATGCGCAGTGTCGCTGCTGCTGCCGTCGTGGCGAGTTCCCAAAGGAAATTGTTTTCCATTAATTTCACGAAAGCGCTTGATTTAAATTGGGTCCGGGTCTATATTAGAAACGTGATTTACTTGAAAGAAATAAAGTTTCTTTTTAAGAAATCAGTTGTTGAAGACAGTAAGGACAAATAAAGGAGAGACTCACATTGGTATTGAATCAATCTGCAGAAGAAATTAAGGCCAACGAAGCAGCGTTAGACCAGTTCAAGATGGACTTTTTCAGCCTTAAAGGTAAGGTTGCGATCATCACAGGCGGGAACACGGGCTTAGGCCAAGGTTACGCCGTCGCATTGGCAGAAGCCGGTGCTGACATCTTCATCCCGACCTTTGGCCAGGACGAATGGGAAAACACGCGCGAAATGATCGAAAAGCGCGGGCGCAAGGTCGAATTCATGGATGTTGACCTCACGCAAGCGGGCATCGCAGACCAAGTGATCGCCAAGGCGCTGGAATTATTCGGCCACATCGACATTTTGATCAACAATGCGGGGATGATCAAGCGTAACCCGATCCTTGAATCCAAAGATTCTGACTGGGACAAGGTGATTAACATCAACCTGAACGCGGTTTACCACATGTCGATGGCAGCTTCCAAGGAATTTGCCAAGCAAAAGTCTGGTAAGATCATCAACATCGGCTCCATGCTTTCCTTCCAAGGTGGGAAGTTCATTCCTTCTTACACCGCATCCAAGCACGGCGTTGCGGGCTTGACCAAGTCCTTCGCGTCTGAAATGGGGGCTTATGGCGTCCAGGTGAACGCGATCGCCCCAGGGTACATCAAGACGGCGAACACGGCGCCAATCCGTGCAGACAAGCAACGTAACGATGAGATCCTTGGCCGTATCCCGGCAGGCCATTGGGCGGAACCATCTGAATTGATGGGGGTTGCCGTCTTCTTGGCTTCCAAGGCGGCTGATTACGTGAACGGCCACATCCTTGCCGTTGACGGTGGCTACTTAGTACGTTAAGCAAATCTTTCGGGCGAGTTGCCTGAAGGTGCAATGAGCAAATTTGAGCGTTTGCGGGCTCCCGGAGGTTGATCTGGGAGCTTTTTTTATTGCGAAAAACAGGATTTTCGGTGTATGATGAAACAAGTAAATTTCTATATCGTAAACGCAGGAGAGAATGCATGACTGACGATAAACTTTATGGCACGGCTTTGATCAAAGGTAAGGCGATTTTGGACTTTATTTTGGCGTGTGATCATGCCCCGACTCTGGCCGAGATCACCGCGGGAACGACCGCGTCTAAACCGACGACCTTAAAGTTGCTGACGACTTTGGCGGTGCTACAATTGGTGCGGCGCGAAGAAGACAGTAAACGGTATTACCTCGGGACGCAGATGTTAAGCTATGGGGAAAAGGCGGCGGACTCTTTTGATATCACCGCGATCGCGCGCCCGTACCTGCAACAGTTGCGCGATGAAACGGGGGAAACGGTCAATCTAGGTGTCGTCAGCGATGGGCATATCGTGTTGATCGAAAAGCTTGAGACGCCTAACAGTATCAAGCTGCGCTCGGTGATCGGTGGCACGATGCACATGTATTCCTCGGCGATGGGGAAGGCAGTGTTGGCGGAGTACCAAGCGCCATTGCTGCACCAATATTTTGCCAATCATGAACTTAAGCACGTGACGCCACATACGCTGACCACGCAAGCAACGTTGCGCGCCGATTTACAAACGGTCACCAAGAGTGGCGTTGGGATCGACGATGAAGAAACCGAGCCCGGGGTTTTTTGCATCGGGGCGGTGTTGAAGCGCGGCACCCACATCATGGGAGCCTTTTCGGTTAGTTCACCCAAATATCGGCTCACGCCGCAGCGGCGCGATGACTTCGTCCAGGAGATCTTGCGCACCCAAAAAGCGATCGAAAGTCAGTTTTAGTCGCTGAAATGAATGTGGCGCCCAGCGCAACTCCCCGAACTTGGGGGTTGCGCTGGGCGCCACATTGTTGTTATCGCTTATAAGAGGTGCTCGAGGCCGACGACTAAAGTGTCCAGCGTCTGCACCTTGGCGATCGCAACGGCGACGCCAGACATGAAGCTTTCGCGGTCGAAAGAGTCTTGGCGGATCGTCAGTGCTTCGCCTGGGGCGCCAAAGAGGACTTGTTCGTGTGCGACGTAACCCGGTAGCCGAACGGCGTGCACAGGAACGCCGGCAATTTTTTCGCCGTGTGCAGGATCGTCTGTCGTGGGCCGCGGCGCAGTTTGGCGCGCGGCTGCGATCATTTTGGCCGTCGCTTTGGCGGTGCCTGACGGAGCATCCAGCTTGTCTTCGTGGTGCATCTCGATCACTTCGGCGTCGGGAAAATATTTCGCCGCCTGGGCGGCAAACTGCATCAGTAAAACGGCAGAAATGCCAAAGTTCGGCGCGATCAAGCCGCCGACGTGTTTGGCCGCAGCCAAGGCGATGAGCCGTTGTTCGTCCTCAACGGCCATGCCACTAGTCCCGACAACGGGGTGGATACCGGCGTTCAAAGCGGCTTCGATGTTTGCGGCGACTGCTTTTGGGGTGGTGAAGTCGACCCAAACATCGGCGATCCCGGGTTGAAGTTGTGCGTAATCGGTCAGGATCTGGACGTCAGCCGGTAAGTGATAGCTGGCAGGAGCCGTATCCGTCACGAGTGGATTGAAAATCGCGGTCAATTTGAAGTCGTCGTGATGCGCCAACATATTGACGACTTTTTGACCCATAGCGCCGGGGAAACCGGCGACGAGTACCTTGATCATGAAAATCCTCCTTAAATCATAATGCAGCGCCAGTTTTGAGCTGGAGGCGTTGCATCAGTATGTGCTGTTGGTCGCCGGTCAATGGTAACAGTGGCAAGCGCGGGGTGCCGACCGCAAAGCCTAGCGCGTTCAGTGCGGCCTTAGTCGGCGCCGGAGAAGGCCAAGCGAACAAGGCGGCCATCTTCGGCAGTAAGGCCCGTTGTAAGCGGGCGGTGGTCGCGAGGTCACCGACGCGCAAGGCGGAAAGCGCCTGGGCCATTTCTTCAGCATAGATGTGGCTAGCTACCGAAATGACACCGGCGCCGCCTAAGGTCTGTACCTGGATAAACTGGGCGTCTTCTCCGGTCCAAACGTGAAAGTCCGCTGGGGTGTGGTCGACGATGGCCGCAAAGGTGTTGAGGTCGCCACACTGCTTGATCCCTGCGATGTTCGGGTGTTGCGCTAACGTGGCGACCGTGGCAACTTGCATGTCGACGCCGGTGCGCCCAGGAATATTATAGATCACGACGGGCTTTGTCGCGGCGGCAGCGACCGCGGTAAAGTGGGCGATCATGCCCGCTTGATCCGGCTTGTTGTAATAAGGCACGACGACCAGTAACCCGTCGATGCCACTAATGGCGCTGACTTGTTGGGCGAAGGCGGCACTTTCGCGCGTGTTATTGCTGCCAACGTTGGCGATGATGGTGGCGCGGCGGTTGACGATGGCCGCAAAACGGGTGAACAGCGTGATTTTTTCTTCGGCGGATAACGTCGGGCCTTCACCGGTGGTGCCACCGATGACGAAGCCATCGCTGCCTGCTTGCAAAAGGTGTTCGGTCAAATTGGCCAATACCGTATAATCAATTTCATCATTGGCAGCAAACGGTGTGATGATCGCCGTGATCAATTCTGCATCTAACATAAGCAGTGCCTTCTTTCTTTATTAAGCCTGCATCCGGTGGGTTAAAAAGCCGGTGATCGCGGTGACGCCGCGGCTTAGCGCCGCTTCGTCAGGCGCGAGTTGTGCGGAGTGGAGCTCATGGTCATCGTTGACCCCCAGCCAGAACATGGTGCCTGGAATCTTGTTTAATAGGTAGCCAAAGTCTTCCCCAGTCATCACGCCAGGGGTGTCGATGAACGTCACGTTTGGCTGGGCCTGCATATAGGCGATGAAGGCCGTCGTTAAGGCCGGGTCGTTTTCGACGGGGTAATAACCCCCTTGGTTCAAGTCGACTTGCACCTGGCAGCCGCAACTTTCTGCGACGCCTTCTGCGACGGTGCGGATCCGCTGTTGTAAAAAGCGGATCGCTTCTTGGGTGAAGCCGCGTAAGGTGCCTTCGATGCGCGCGTGGTCGGCGATCACGTTGCGGATCGTGCCGGCTTGTAGCTTACCTAAGGTGATCACGGCGCTATCAGTCGGTGCCACGTTGCGTGAAATGATACTTTGGACTTGGGTGACGAAGTACGCCGCTGCCACGACGGCATCGGTAGCATTTTGGGGAAAGGCGGCATGGCCACCTTGGCCGATGAAATCGATGTTGATCTCGGTGGTGCCGGCGAATAAGGTGCCGTTGGTACAGCCGATCGCCCCAGCAGGCAGGTCTGGCCGGTCATGGAGGCCATAAAATTCATCGACGTGCCAGTCACCGGTAAAAACGCCGGCGTCATAGGCCCGTTTACCGCCGTATTCAGCTTCTTCGGCAGGCTGGAAGAAAAAGATCAAGTTGTCTTCCGGCTGGTGCTGGGCAAACTGACTCAAGACGCCTAAAGCCACCGTCATGTGCATATCATGGCCGCAGGCATGGGCGATCCCTGGATGCGTTGAACTGAAAGGTAAGCCGGTGTCTTCGGTGACGGGCAGGGCATCGATGTCGGCACGGTAGCCGATCGTCCGTTTTGGGGCGCGCCCTTGAACCTTGACCAACAAGGCAGTGGGGAGTTCTGGTAGTTGCCGAATGGTCAACCACGTCTGGGGAAAAGTCGCGATCACCTGTTGCAAGTAGGCGTGCGTTTGCGTTTCGTGTAAGGCGAGCTCTGGGATCTGGTGGAGGTGCCGCCGAATCTGGCTCAAAGCGTCTTGATCTAACATGGCATTACAGCTTTCTTAAGGCGTCGACGAGTGCGGTTTTGGAACGGGTCTGGGCGTTGGCGATTTTGATCACTTTTGCTGGGACCCCAGCAACGACGGCGTTTTCTGGGACGTCTTCGACGACGACGGCCCCAGCGGCGACGACGGCCCCGGCGCCGATCTGGACGCCTTCGAGCACGGCGGCATTGGCGCCGATCAACACGCCATCGCCGACCCGGACGGGTTCAGCGCTGGCGGGCTCGATCACACCGGCTAAGACGGTACCCGCCCCGATATGACAGTGGTTGCCGACTTGTGCGCGGCCGCCGAGCACGGCGCCCATGTCGATCATGGAATCAGCGCCGATTTCAGCGCCGATATTGATGACGGCGCCCATCATGATCACGGCGTTGTCACCGATCGCGACTTGGTCACGGATGATCGCCCCAGGTTCGATCCGCGCGTTATATTGACGCACATCGAGTAACGGGACCCCTGTGTTGCGCCCGCTGGCTTCAACGACTGAATCTTGGATGTCGGCTTGGTGCGCGTCTAACACAGGTTGGATCTCTGCCCAATCGCCAATGACAGTGCCGACGCCGTCAGCGATGAAGGCGTGGACGGTGTCTGGAAACTGGAGGTCTGCAAGTGCGCCTTTGAGATACACTTTAACGGGGGTGGTTTTCTTTGAATTAGCGATCGTGTTGATCACGTCTTGGGTCGTGAATTCTGGCATGTGGAAGTTCCTTTCTTTTCTTATTAAATATAGGAGCGATCGTTTTGGGTCAAGTCGGCGTAGGATTCACGCGCAACCACGAGTTTGGCTTGACCGTTTTCGGCGAAGACCACGGCTGGCCGAGGATTGCGGTTATAGTTAGAGGCCATCGAGTACCCGTAGGCGCCGGTGGCGAGGACTGCCACCACGTCCCCTGGTTGGGTCTGTGGTAAGTGGGCGTGGTCGATCAAGATATCGCCAGACTCGCAATACTTGCCGACGAGGTGAACGTCTTCGCTAGCGGTAGCTGTCGGGGTCGCGGCCTTGACGGCATCGTATTCAGCTTGGTATAAGGCAGGGCGTAAGTTGTCGCCCATGCCACCGTCAACGGCAACGTATGGGCGTAACCCCGGCACGTCTTTGCGGCTGCCAACAGTATAGAGCTGATAACCGGCAGGCCCGACGATCGAGCGGCCTGGTTCGATCCACACTGCCGGCAAGGCAAACGGGATGGTCGCTTGCTTCAAGGTGGTCAAGATCGCTTCGACGAAGTCTTCAGCAGGAAGCGGCGTGTCGTCTGCCGTGTAGCGGATCCCGAAACCGCCGCCGACATTCAAGACTTGTGGGGTGTAGTCGAGCTGCTCGTGCCATTCGGTCAAAATCGCCAGGAGCTTGGTCGTGACGCCTTCAAAACCGGCGACGGAGAAGATCTGGCTGCCAATGTGAGCGTGGATTCCAAGGAGTTCCAGCTGCGGGTTCGCCAAGGCTTGGCGGGCCGCGGTTAAGGCCTGGCCAGAGTCAACGTCGAAGCCGAACTTACTATCGACTTGCCCAGTCGAGATGTAAGCGTGGGTGTGTGCTGAGATCCCGGGGGTGACCCGCAAAAGGATCGCTTGGTGTCGTTCTGGTGTGGGTGCGAGTAATTCGGTGAGTAACTGGAGTTCGTAGAAGTTATCCACGATGATCGTGCCGACGCCTGCGTCCAAGGCGGCTTGGAGTTCTTGGCGGCTCTTATTGTTGCCGTGGAAGGAAACGTTGGCCATCGGGAAGTGGGCTTGTTGGGCGGTGTAGAGTTCGCCGCCAGAAACGACGTCGACGTGGCACCCTTCTTGTGCTGCCACTTGGTACATGGCGATGGTCGCGAAGGCCTTGCTGGCGTAGCTCACGGCGTAAGCCACGTGCTGGGTTTCAAAAACGTGCTTGAAGGCTTGGATCTGCTTGCGGATCGCCGTCACGTCGTACACGTAAAGTGGGGTCTGGTAATCTTGGGCAAGGGTTAAAGCGTCGACACCGCCGATCGTCAAGTGACCAGCTGGATTTGTGTGAATGGACATATGCAAAGCTCCTTTGTGATTTGGGTAAAAAAATAAGGCCCTTTTGTTTGGTAGCTACCAAACAAAAGGGTCCCATCTCGGGTCTAATCGTCTGGATAGCGCCCCGCCGCTATTTGCGACGACAGTGCAGCCGCTATTCGCGCCTACCCCAACGACTGACGACCCACCGCGCCAGCGTTTCGGCGACCGCCCCTTTCACTCAGCGTCAGCGCAGCGTGGACTGCTCAGCTGAGTTACTCTTGTTGGTCGCAACCTCTATCTCATTTGTCATGAGTTTATAATAAAAACGGTCAGTCGTCAAATTTATTTTGTGAATTCTTTTCGTACTATGAAAGGCGACGAAATTACGATAATATTCACGATAATCATGCTTTGCCTGAGCGATAATATGTGCTAGACTTCATCTCAAAATAACAAAACTCACATCATTTACTCATGAAGGGGCGATTCGCGTGCGTGTAGTTAAGTTCGGCGGCTCTAGTCTAGCCGATGGCAATCAATTCGAAAAAGTGGTGGCGATCATGCAAGCCAGCGCCGAGCGGCAGGTGGTGGTCACCAGTGCGCCGGGCAAGCGTGACCATGACGACACGAAGGTGACCGACCTGCTGATCACCTATGCGACCCGCGTACAAAACCGCGAAGACCCCACGGCAACGATTGCGGCGATCATCGCCCGCTATCAAGAAATCGCGACGCACTTTGAACTGGCCGAAGGGGTGATGGCCCACATTCAAGCTGAAGTGCTCGAGTTGGCCCACGAAACCTTCGCCGATGCAGCGCACCAACTGGCGGCGTTCAAGGCGCATGGTGAGAAGCTTAACGGCTACTTACTGACAGCGGTGCTGAATGCTTGTGGGAGTACGGTCACGTACGGGGAGCCCAAAACGATCGGCTTGACGGTGAGTGATGACCCCAACGATGCGGAAGTGCTTACCGCGACTTACGCGCACCTCAATGCCTATCAGCGGCCAGCCGGGATTTTAGTCGTCCCTGGCTTTTACGGCTATACCCATGATGGCGCGATCGCAACGTTTTCACGTGGTGGCAGTGACATCACCGGGGCGATCTTGGCCCGTGGGTTTGGGGCTGACTTGTATGAGAACTTCACAGATGTCGACGGGGTCTTCGCCGCTGATCCGCGGGTGGTTCACCACCCCGCCGCAATCGAGAAGATGACGTACCGGGAAATGCGGGAGCTCTCCTATGGCGGCTTCGGGGTGTTTCACGATGAGGCGATCTTACCTGCGATCGCTGGTCAGATCCCGATCAATCTGAAGAATACCAATCAGCCGAACCATCCAGGGACCATGATCGTCCCCGAAACAGGCTTCACGCCTCGGCATGCGCTGACTGGGATCGTTAGCTCCGATCATTTTAGCGCGATCTACTTGCACCGCTACTTGCTGAACAAGGAAGTCGGTTTCACCTTGCGCTTGTTGCAGATTTTTTATGCGCACGGGATCAACTACGAGCACATGCCTAGCGGGATCGATGATCTGACCGTGATCATCGACAATCGGCAATTGACGCCGGAATTGCGCACGACCTTGTGCCAAGAGATCCAAGAGAAAATGCAGCCGGACGTGCTCCAATGGATCGATGATTACGCGATCACGATGGTCGTCGGTGAAGGCATGGCCAAACGGATCGGGTTGATCCAGCGGGTGTTGCAGCCGTTAGTCGCCGCGGATGTTCACGTCACGATGATCAACGAAGGGGCGAGCCAGATCTCCTTGATGTTGGGAACGTCAAAGACGCAAGCCAACGCTGCGGTACAGGCGATCTATAACGCATTCTTTATTCCAGTCAACCAACAGATGGAGGGGTAACATGGCAGAACTTTTGAAGGTCCACGGGTCCGACAACAACTTTTTCTTGCTCGACCAAACGGCGCTGACCACGCCGCTACCAGCGACAACGCTGACAACCTTGGCGCAGCGGTTGAGCGCACGTGAACACGGTTTACTCGGTGGCGCTGACGGGTTGTTGGTGGTTGACGCCGACGCTGAAGCCGCCGGGCGGATGACGGTGATCAACGCCGACGGCTCGATCGCCAAGATGTGTGGCAACGGGTTACGGACCGTTAGCCGGTACCTAAGCGAAAAAACCGGTGCCGATACGTTTACCGTCCAAACGGCAGAAGCCCGGTTGCGCGTCCATCAGGCACCAGACCTGGCGGCGGGCGTGCCGGCATATGGGGTAGAGATCTCTCCTGTCAGTTTTGCTGCCAAGGACTTGCCATTTACCCAATTAGGTCATGAACAGCTCATTGACACCGTCTTACCGCAGCTGCACCCGACGTTACGGTTTACTGCGGTGGCGGTGCCGAATCCACATTTGATTGCGTTCGTCGCTGAAAGCGAGTTGAACGGGGACACCTTGCGGCAATTAGGCGAACGGTTGAATGCCGCAAACCCGTACTTCCCAGAAGGGGTCAATGTGACCTTTGCTGCCATCGAAGGTCAAAACACGTTGTTTGCCCGCACCTATGAACGCGGAGTCGGTTTCACCAATGCTTGTGGGACCGGGATGTCGGCAACGAGCTTGGCCTTGGTGTTGACGCATCCGGAAGTGGCGCAGTTCGAAACGCCACTGACAGTGTATAACCCAGGTGGGATGGTCCAAACCATCGTGCACCAAGAAGCGCAAGGGCGCTACTGGATCGAGTTGATCGGCAATGCGACGGTGACGGATACGATCACCGTGCCAGAAGCCAGTTTAACGGCGGGCACCTTTGCCGGCGCGACCAGTACGCCGACTGGAGAAGCGACACAATATGCCGCTTTTGTGGCCAACTTGCCGCACCGCGATGTCGTCGCCGCGGTTTAACGCACACACATTTTTTGAGGAGGAACGAGTATGAATGGATATCATGTTGCTGTTGTTGGGGCCACCGGTGCCGTTGGGACACGAATGTTAGCGATGGTGGCGCAAAGCCCATTACCGATCGCCTCGGTCAAGGCATTGGCGTCGAAGCGCTCTGCCGGCAAAACCGTGCAGTACGGTGACCAAGAATTAACGGTCGAAGAAACCACCGATGACTCTTTTGCGGGGATCGACATCGCGCTATTTTCTGCCGGTGGTTCGGTCTCCAAGCGGTTTGCGCCGAGTGCGGTCAAGGCTGGCGCAATCGTGGTCGATAACACCAGCGCTTTTCGGATGGACCCAGAGATCCCATTGGTGGTCCCGGAAGTTAATCCGGAGGCGTTGCGCCAGCACCATGGCATTATCGCCAATCCGAACTGTTCAACGATCCAAATGGTGACGGCTTTGGAACCGATCCGCAAGGCCTTTGGGCTCGAGCGGGTGATGGTTTCCACTTATCAAGCCGTGTCTGGTGCCGGCCAGCGGGCGTTGAACGAAATGTTCGCTGAAGCGCAGGCCTATTTGGATGACGATGTGACGAAGGTAACACCAGAGATCTTGCCTGCCGGTGGCGACAAGAAGCACTACCAAATGGCGTTCAACTTATTGCCACAAATCGATGTTTTTGAAGATGATGGCTACTCCCACGAAGAGTGGAAGATGATCCATGAAACCAAAAAGATCATGATGGGCGACATGGACGATCCTGAGTTGAAGGTCACCGCAACGTGTGTCCGTGTGCCTGTGCCTGTGGCTCATGGGGAAGAAGTGTACTTCGAAGTCGCCAAAGACGGTGTGGACGCCGACGCGATCCGTGCGGCGTTGGCCCAGGCACCTGGAGTCGTGGTCGAGGATGATCCGGCACACCAAGTCTACCCGCAACCGGCAAAAGCTGAAGGCAAGCGGGAAGTGTTCGTGGGCCGGATCCGGCCGGACGCAGAAAATCCCCGGTTCTTCCACATGTGGAACGTTTCGGATAATTTGTTGAAAGGCGCCGCCTGGAACAGCATGCAAATCGCCGAGACGATGCACGCCATGGGCCTGATCCAGCCACGGTAGTCCGAATGGCCAACGTCTAAGAGGCGGCCCTTGTGAAACCCGAATTGGGGTTTCGCAAGGGCCGCCCCTTTTTCGGCCAAGGCGTTGCGCAGGGCGCGTTGGATAATGGCAGCAGCGCATAAACTGTGACTGTTGGCTTAACCCATGTCACGGTCGGCGGCCATAGCGGTCTAGTGCAATTTGTCGCGAAGTCGGCTTTGGGTGTGGAAGTATGCTAAAATAGCTTAAGAATTTGTTAATCTGATTCGGCAGTGCGAAAGCGAGCGAACGTATACGATGAAGAAAATACTAGCCAAGATCCAATTGCCGGCGTTCCTAGAAGACTACCGCTTGCGGTATGTTGCTGGGGCGATGGTGCTGTTGGCCATTTTGGATATAGTCGTTGCCAGTTTCATCAGGCCGTGGTTAGCGGGCTTGATGTTGCTGTTTTTGATCGGCTTAGTGGCGGCGACCTTCTATGGCCTCGAAGCGATTACTAAGAATACGAATAAGTACATCTCGAATTTGGCCTACCGCATCAAGCGTGGTGAGCAAGAAGCGTTGATCAAGATGCCGGTGGGGATCTTATTGTACGACAAAGACCTCACGGTAGAATGGGCGAACCCGTACCTCCAGCAGTATTTTGGGGATGCGGAGCTATTGGGCCAACCACTCAGCGCGATCGATGCGGACCTCGCGAACTTGGTGGCGTCTAATCAAGACTCTAACGAGTCGCAGACGATTACTTGGGGTGATCACCAGTTCGAGATGATCATCCAAAAAACCATTGGTGTCGCCTACTTGATGGACATTACGCGCTATGCCAAGATCGAAGCCCGCGCTGAAAATGAGCGCGTGGTGATCGGCCAAGTGTTCTTGGACAATTATGATGAGATCACGCAAACCCTGAACGATCAAACCGTGACCAACCTGAACTCGTATGTCACCAATCATCTGACGGATTGGGCCAGCAAGTACGGGATGTATGTTCGGCGGATCGCGAACGACCGCTTTTTGTTAGTCGCTTATGTGCAAGCATTGCAAGCGGTCGAAGCGGATAAGTTCAAGATCTTGGATACGATCCGCGAAGAGACTTCGAAGCAAAACTACCCGTTGACCTTGTCAGTGGGGATCGCGTATGGCGATGCGAATCTCGCCCAGTTGGCGGTGACCTCACAGTCTAACCTAGACCTCGCGTTAGGGCGCGGCGGCGACCAAGTCGTGGTGCGGGCTAAAGGTGAACAGGCCCGCTTTTACGGTGGTAAAACCAACCCGATGGCCAAGCGGACGCGGGTGCGGGCGCGGATGATCGCACAGGCGTTACAAGAGTTGTTCAAGCAAACGGATAAAGTGTTCGTTGTCGGGCATTCCCGGCCGGATATGGATGCGATCGGCGCAGCTTTAGGGATTCGGCGGATCGCGCAGATGAACGGCAAGGATTGTTACGTCGTGGTCGATCCCGATCACCTGCACTCCGATGTGGAGCGCTTGATGGGCCGCGTTGGCCAAGATCCTGAAATCGCCAATGCGATCGTGACGCCGGAAGCGGCGCTGTCGCAAGTCACTGACCAGAGTTTGTTGGTGATGGTCGACCACTCCAAGCCGTCGATCACGTCGGCGCCTGCTTTGTATGAACGGTTAGCGGCGCGGACGGTAATCATCGACCACCACCGGCGCGGCGAGGAATTTCCAGAAAATCCGATGCTGGTGTACATCGAACCGTATGCCAGCTCGACGTGTGAGTTGATCACCGAGATGTTCGAATATCAGCCGACGAACAACGGCTCGATCAATAAGCTCGAAGCGACCGCGATGTTAGCCGGGATCACGGTGGACACGAAGTCATTTTCACTGCGGACAGGGACGCGGACCTTCGATGCGGCAAGCTATTTACGCTCCGTTGGGGCCGACGGTTTGCTGGCCCAAAACTTGTTGAAGGAAAGCGTGGCCAGCTACATTCAAAAGAATCACCTGATCGATAGCGTTGAAATGATCAGTGAGAATATGGCATTATGTACAGGTGAAGACGATATCCCGTATGATCCCGTGATCGCCGCACAAGCTGCGGATACGTTATTATCGTTGAGCGATATCGATGCCAGCTTCGTGATCACGCGGCGTCCAGACGGGCGAGTCGGCATTTCGGCACGGTCGTTAGGGGATATCAACGTGCAAGTCATCATGGAAGAGCTTGGTGGTGGCGGGCATTTGAGCAATGCTGCGACGCAGGTCGAAGGGCACACCGTGACAGAAGTCAAAACGATGTTGCTGGAGACGATCGATGCGACAGAAGATTCCGAATAGAAAGAAGGACCCATCATGAAAGTTATCTTTACACAAGACGTTCGCGGTAAAGGCAATCGCGGCCAGGTCAAAGAAGTCCCAGACGGCTATGCCCAGAATTTTTTGATCAAAAATGGCAAGGCTAAGGCGGCGACCCCGCAAGCGATGAGTGCGTTGCGCGGCCAGCAGCGCTTGGAAGAGAAGAAAGAAGCCGAAGCCAAGGCGGCTGCTATTGCGGTCAAGGCCCAACTGGAAGATGACAATACAGTCGTCCAGATCCAGTCCAAAGCCGGTGAAGATTCCCGCTTGTTCGGGTCGATCCCTAGCAAGCAAATCGCCCAAGCGCTAGATAAGCAGTACCAGATCAAGGTGGACAAGCGTAAGATCGACTTACCAGAACCCATCAAGGCCTTAGGTTACCGTAACGTTAAAATCAACTTGTATCCTGGTGTCGATGCCACGATCCGCGTCCACATCACGGCACAAGGCTAACCCCAAAGCGATTCATATGTTAGCGCCTCTGCATCCCGATTTGTGCTTTTAAATCGCGGTGTAGAGGCGTTTGTGTCTTTTGGTACGGCGATGGGCGTCTTGTGTCTATTTGCCAAGTACAGTACACTGGGTAGGTATGTCGACGCGATCGGATTAAGGAGCACAGAAACATGGATAATCAGCAGATTCGGCGGACGCCGCCGTTTAGTAAGGAAGCTGAACAAGCCGTTTTAGGCGGTATTTTTTTGAATCCAAAGAAGTTTGTCGATGCCGCCGAATACGTTGCTGCCGACGACTTTTATATGCGTGCGAACCGCTTGGTCTACGGGGCGATGGCGGCCTTATCAGAAGACGAGGTCAGCATTGATGTCGTGACCGTCCAAGACTATCTGCAAAGTCATAATCAACTGGAAGACATCGGTGGTGTCGGCTATGTGATCGAACTTGCCGATGCCGTCCCGTCGGCGGCGAACATGGTGTATTACGCGAAGATCGTCGCAGAAAAAGCGCAACTGCGCCGGTTGATCGATACTGCAGAAAGCATCGCTTCGCGTGGTTATGACGACCAAGCTGACGTACCGGCATTGCTGGAGACGGCGTCAGATGAGATCTTGCAAGTCGCTGATACCACGAAGCGTTCTGGGTTTCAGCCGATCAGAGACGTCTTGAACAACGCGTTAGAAGAAATCGATAAGCTGTACCAAAACGATCAAGAAATCACGGGGCTACCCACCGGCTTCAAAGATCTCGATAAGATCACCACGGGCTTGCACGAAGGCGAGCTGGTGATCTTGGCGGCGCGGCCGGCGGTGGGGAAGACGGCCTTTGTCCTCAACATTGCCCAAAATGTGGGCACCAAAACGGATAAAACCGTGGCGATGTTTAGTTTGGAAATGGGCGCCGAGCAGCTAGTCAACCGGATGCTGTGTTCAGAAGGCAGTATTGACGCGAACCACCTACGGACTGGGCAGCTCAACGAAGAAGAATGGCAAAACCTCATGGTCGCGATGGGGAGTTTGAGCCGGGCCAACATTTATATCGATGATACCCCTGGGGTGCGGATGGCACAGATCCGCTCGCAATGCTTGAAGCTCCAACAAGAACAAGACCTGGGGTTAGTGATCATCGATTATTTACAGTTGATCGAAGGCTCTGGTCAAGAGAACCGGCAACAAGAAGTGTCGGCGATTTCTCGCGGATTAAAAAAGTTAGCCAAAGAATTAGGCTGTCCGGTACTCGCCTTGTCCCAGCTGTCTCGTGGCGTGGAACAGCGGCAAGATAAGCGCCCCGTGCTGTCCGACATTCGTGAATCGGGTTCGATCGAACAAGATGCCGATATCGTGGCCTTTTTATACCGGGATGATTATTATCGCGATGACGAAGGGGATGATGATGACGGTGGCGCGCCGCAAGAAGAACAAGATAACGATGTGGGCGAAGTCGAAGTGATCATCGAAAAAAACCGTTCAGGAGCGCGGGGAACCGTGAAACTTCTGTTCGTTAAGTCGTACAATAAGTTTAGTTCGATCGCATATAACCCGGGGCCGTGATTCATTTCCCGGGAAATATCGTGATCAAGGAAGGTGGCGAGACAACTTGGATGCCATATTGATGAGCCTCATGACGGCGTTGAATGAACAGCTTTTGATCAATGTTTATCAACGCGATACAGACGATTTCTACACGGGTTACGTGCAGGCGTTAGGCAATAACGCGGTAATTTTGGCCACTTATAATGATGCCGGGATCGCAGATGGCGCCGTGTTGATCAACTTTGCGGCGATCGCCCAAGTCGAATTCGCCGGCGTGGATCTGGATGACATGCAATTTCGGATCGGGGTGGCTGCAGAAGAGCATTTTCTCACCGTCGCGGGCAAAGAAGAAGCGCTGCGTTTTGATGCGACGAAAGACTTGTTGCGGCAACTGGTCGCCCAGGTCCATGCTAGTCAGCAAATGGTGATGGTGATCTTGGCCGATGACGATGCTTATCTTGAAGGCCAAGTTGCTGCTGTGGCGGAAGATCGCTTCACGCTGAATGTATTCAATAAATTCAACTATACCGATGTGCGGACGATGCAGGTGGATCATTCGGACGTTTTGGTGATCGAGTTCCAAGGGTTAGATTTGCGCCAAGAAACGGCGTTAGTGGCCCAGCGCGACCAGCTGAAGCACGTCAAATCGGCGCTGGTACCGAACGATGGGCAGCTGACAACGGTGTTTGAACACGCATTAGCGAGCCAGCAGCTGTTGGCGGTGATGCCCAAAGACCATGATGATGACCAGTTTTTCGTTGGAACCGTTAAGGCACTTCATGATGATGTGGTGGTTTTGAGCCTTAAGGACATGGCCGCCCAGTTCGGGGGCTATTTAGCGATTCGCTTGCCGGCGATCCAAAGCATTACGACGGCCAGCGATTATCTACAAACGATCGCTTTTTATGCGGCGTGGGATGCCGAACGGCAATTTACCCAACAACCGGTGTTGAATGCGGATCGTGAATTCGACAGTTCGGATGATTTGATCGCGGGGATCATCAGTTCTGCCGCGGCCTTTCAGCGTGTGATCCGGTTACGGGTCGCGGATGAAGAGGCGCACTTGCTGGGCTTTCCGACGCAGGTCACCGCGACGGGTTTCGTGTTGAACCTAGTGGGTGACGAGGCCGGTGAACAGGTTCCGTTGCGCAATGACCAAGTGTTGGAAATCGCCTTTGGTCATATCTACGCGTACCTGCAAGAGCGTTGGTTGCAGCGGGGATGAGGATCATTCGTTAATTTAATAATTATTAAAAACCCGAACGATTTTCGTTCGGGTTTTTATGACTTAATGTAATGTCTTATCAACATTATTCGTGTTTTCCCTTGTGTCCCTTCACGCATCTTGGTAGAATAGCTGGTGGCGGTTAACGCCGTACAAATCGTCGGTACGCCGACACTAGGAGGTCGGTAACTGCAATTAAAAACATTGAACTGCCTAAAATTTCATCCCGTTTTGTGACGCTGTAGTAATTAAGTGGAAGGCGGCGGCGCAATACTGTATGAAATGACGAACTCGTGAGAAAATCATCGCAAACTAGTGATCTTCTGGTGGTAAAAGTTTCTTTGTCCTGACAGGATAGCTTCACCTTCTTCGCGTAATTTATAGATGAAGGAGGTGAAGAGATGCTAAGAACTCACAAAGTACGCTGCTATCCAAATGCCACGATGCAACAAGCCTTGAAGCAAGCGTGTGATTATAGGCGCTATTGTTATAACCAAGCCTTGGCAACTTGGAACGATATGTACGATGAATCCGTTATCCTGGAAGACAAGCACCTACGTCCAAACGAGCGTAAAGTGCGTGACGAATTGGTCGCCAACAAAGCTGATTGGCAATTTGGTCGTTCAGCCCGCATCCTGCAACTGGCCGTGCATGACCTTGCCCAAGCGTGGCAGAA
>JALCQM010000048.1 GCA_022651245.1 Lactobacillus sp. | reverse complement strand
CTTTCTTGTGGAACTTTGGGATGCCGGTGGCATGGACTTTGCGAAACATGTTCCAACTGGCACGATAGAAATTCAGCGTCGCATAAAACATCATCGCATCTAAGCGTTTGTTCTTATCCAGCCACTTGAAGCGGCGTTTTAAATGGGTGGGGTTGGCTAGCTGCGCCCCAATCACCTGCAGTCGCGTCGCAACGGATTCGAGCGGTTGCCCAAACCAATCAGGATTATGCGAACAAGCTTGATTTTGAAGCAAACTCTTCTCTAACCGGCGTAAGTGCCATGCCTCTCGGCCCAAAGCCACGAACTCATTGTAGACAAAACGGGCGGCGTCAGAATTGTGGCGTATCGTGGCCTGTTGATCGGCACTCGGAAAAGCCACGAGCTTGATGCCAAAGTGGTAAGCGAGTTTGGCAAAGCTTGGTTTCTTACTTGGATAAGCGGATTTAGCTTGCATTATCACGTCACCTCTTTTCGTATCTAAAATATAGCAAACGTACGTTCGTTATTCAATCTAAAAGCGCTTAATTTAAAAAAATTTAGGTTTAAAAAAGCCCTGCCTTAGCACCAATTCCTCTCGGCAATCAATTACCGAGTTTCCTTGGCTGGCAGGGTATATGAATGTGGCAATTCGTAACGGAATGCTTGTGCGTGGTCAGATTGTCAAACACTACTATGGCATTGACATGCCACACCTTGGGTTTGCCGTCATCAAATAAAGATTTGTGACGTAAAATTTTTTATCATAAAAGGCCAGATGGGTTCCCATCGCTTAGCTGCGTTAACAACGCTCTAAAAATCTTTCGCCTTTCACCTACCCACAAGCAAATAGCCCGACCTGAGTACGTTCAGGTCAGGCTATTTCAGTCACACTAGAATTGCAAATCGTCGTGTTCGTTTTCGCCTAGTAGTTTGCGCTTTTGCTGGTCATATTCGGCTTGGGTAATCGCGCCTTCGTCGAGCAGTTGCTTGAACTGCCGAAGCTGGTCAAAGCGCCGCACTTCAGCCGCTTCGCGTTTTGCGGTGGCGGCTTTTTCAGCGGCAGCGGTCTGCTTTTGCTTACTGTAATACCACCAAATAGCGCCGCCGAGGACGACGATGGCTAAGGCAATATACCAGTAGGTGATCACTAAGCCGACCACCAGCACGATGGCAAATAAACTAGCGCAGCCGGCGTTGGTACTTTTTTTCATGGCGTCCTCCTAGCCTCTGTTCCATCTAATGATACCAGAACGCGCCGATTTTGGAACTCGGCGTGACAGACTGGTATGCTTAAGGCGGCTTAGGCGAGTCGGTAGCGGAGAAGGGTCCGCCGCTTCTCTGGTGCGACCCGGCGAAAATCCGAGAGGTAGATCTCGCGGTGTTGGTAGTCGTCCATGGTGGTGCGCTTGGTGCGGTCATGGGCATCCAGCCATGCTTGCAGCTTGGCGAAGGTCTCGCCTTCGGTGTCGAAACTGCCGACGTGAATCGCCTGTAGGGCCTGGCCTTCGGTGTAGTGAACGTATCGGACTTGGTCGAGATACGGGTTGGGTTTCTTGATCAGGGTGCGCGCTAAGGCGGCTTGGAAGTAGGCTTCGGTGACCGCTTCGGGTTGGCGGATCATGATCTGGTAACTTAAGGCGGCTTTGTTCAAGTGGTCGTCGCGAGAGCCATCAAGGGTGGTCCAGACGCCTTCCAGCGGATAGACGGTATATTCGGTGCCCGCTTGTTTCAGCGACATCCGTATGGCGTAGCTCAACGCATATAAGGCTTGGATCTGCGTCGCAAACGTCGGCGTATTAGGATCACCGGTACCGACCAGGGTCAAAAAAACCATTGGCGGGACATCGACGAGCTGAATGCCTTTAGGAAAGTACAAATTTTTTTCGGCTTGGCGCCAGACGGTTTTCAATCGGCGTTCCTCCATAAAACGATGGCGTAGATGAGGCAGATCACGGCGTAGGCCACGGTGGGGATGATCAGAAACACGAGCCAAGACCAGCCGACGGCATATTCGCCGATCCAGAAGAAAAAGGCTAAGATCGCGGCTTGAATGGCGCGCATCACCATGGTCACGTAAGGTTTATTCAAAAGAAACCTCGATGAAATTGGCGTCGGCGGCGGTGACGTGACTTAGGGTCAGCCAGATACTTTGCGGCACCGGGGGCTCGTCGGGATCGATCAAAGCGGCCAGCCAACTGACCAGCTCCGGATGCGTCGGGATGAAGTCGTCATCTAAGCGCGTGGCGTCGAGGCGGTCATCGGGGAAAAGTTGGTGCTGATAAGGAAAAATCACGGTTTCTGGTAAGCGAAAGGCGACAACGTTTTGCTCACCGCGAGGAATCCTGTGGTAGGCGGTGGGATGGGTGTGTAAATAAGTCAACAACATCTGCGCGATTTTCACGATAACGCCTCCGACTTTAGTCTCTATGGGGATATTCGTGAATATGATAGCATGAAAATAAATACCTGACAAAACTTATCGATTGTATGCGGTTCCAGTTAGCCGAAGGGGGAAGTTAACGTGACATGCACATTATATTTGGTTCGCCATGGTGAAACAGCGATGAATAAAGCTAGTCGCTTGCAGGGAATTTCGGATGAGCCACTGACCGCTAAGGGCCGGGCGGCGGCCGCGCGCTTAGGGCATTTGTTGGCGCCTTTACCGCTGACGGCGGCGTATGCGTCAGACCGTTTGCGCGCCGTGAACACGGCGCAGGCATTGTTACAGGCTCACCCAGATGTAACCTTGCACCAAGATACCGGGTTGCGCGAATATTATTTTGGCGGCCTTGAAGGCGAGCGAGAACGCCGCTTAATCCGCGATTCGCTGGCGCGTTACGGCGTGGGGACAATGACGCGGGCCTGGACGCAAGGCGACCGCTTCGCACAGCTGATTCGGAATTTTCAGCGGCTGGATCCTACCGGCCAAGCCGAAAGCTTACCCGCGTTGAAGCGCCGGGTACTCGCCAGCTTGCGTCGAATCGTGGCGGCGCAGCCAGAAGGGGCGCAAGTGTTAGTGGTTGCTCACGGAGTTGTGTTGAGCGCCGCGATCCACGCACTCGCCCCGAACGCCTTGCCGACGACGTTATTGAAAAACACGAGTGTGACGCAGGTGCTGGTGGCAGGCGAGCAGTGGCAAGTCGGCGCGGTGAACCTCACTCGAGGCGTCGCCATCCAACGCTTAGTACAAGACGCAAAAGATTCGGCCCAAAGCCCCTTGTAATTTGCAGGGGTCAGCGTATAATGACAAGTTGTCACATGACGAAGTGTCATGCATTCGCGGGCGATTCAGGCGTTAGCCACCGCTAACGCCTATTGTTTTGCCCAAGGAAGGAGCAGTTACTAATGCCAAAACCGACCTTTTTCCGGCTACCAGATGAGAAACGGGAGCGTCTGATTAAAGCCGCATATGCAGAGTTTACGCGTGCCCCGTTCGCTGAAGCCAGTATTTCGAACATTATCAAGGATGCCGGCATCCCCCGAGGAAGCTTTTATCAATACTTCGAGGATAAAAGCGACGTCTTTTTCTACCTATTAGACCAAATGCGGGAAAGTACCCAGGCGTGGATGAAAAAAACGATCGATACGCACCACGGGGACCTTTATGCCGCCCTCGCCGATGTTTTCGACCACGTGATCGATGAGCTAGTCGATGGCCCGTACGCGCCATTTTATCGCAACGTCTTCATGTACATGGACTTCCACTCGGCGGCTAAGATCAGCCCAACCCCCGCACCCCAACCCCCGCACGGCAAAGGGGAGTTGATCAATTATATGGTCGCCCATATCGACCGCTCACGTCTGAACGTTCACTCCGATGCGGAGTTGCACCTCTTGATCCACATGGTGATGGGGATGTTCATGCAGACGGTGGGTTATTACTACAATCGCTTGAGTCAAGGAGAGCAGATCTCCGTTGCAGAACTCAAGCGCCGTCTCGCACAGTTGCTCGAATGGCTGCAAAACGGGACGGTGAACAAGGAGGAAAGACATGATTAAACTTGCCAAAGGCCGCATGTCGGCTGGCGCAGTGGTCGGCGCGGTCATCTTCATGATCGTGCAGGTGATCAGTTCCTTATACCTGCCGAACTTAACGGCGGACATTGTGAACAATGGGGTCGCCACCGGGGATGTCGATTATATTTGGCGTACCGGAATGCTGATGGTCGCGTGCTCGATCGTCAGTGTTTTGGCCTCGGTCGGCAACGTCTTCTTGGCGTCGCGTACCTCGCAGAAACTCGGGCAAAACGTCCGGCACGATGTTTACCAAAAAGTGCTCAACTATTCGCACGATGAGCTAGATACCATCGGCACGAGCTCGTTGATCACGCGGACCACCAATGATGTCACCCAGCTGCAAAATGCCTGGATGATGATCTTGCGGATGATGATCATGGCACCGATCATGCTGATCGGCGCCAGCGTCTTGGCTTACCAAAAAAACCACACGCTGACCACGATCTTCATGATCGTGATCCCGCTGATGCTAGTTTTCGTGGGGATCTTGTTGGCGTTTGCGGTGCCGTTATTCCGCAAAATGCAAGAGAAGACCGATAAGATCAACTTGGTCTTCCGTGAAGGTTTGACCGGGGTCCGGGTGATCCGGGCGTTCCGGCAAGACAAGTTCGAGCAAGACCGTTTTGCTGGGGCCAACGCGGACTACACCAACAATGCGATCAAAGTCAACACAATCATGGCGCTGGCGTTGCCGGTCATGACCTTGATCGTGTCGGGGACCAACGTCGGGATCACCTGGTGGGGCGGCCATTTGATCGCGCAACAAGCCCTTGAGACTGGGAACATGATCGCCTTTGTGACTTACGCGATGCAGATCTTGATGAGTTTCATGATGCTGGCGATGATCTTGATGTTCATCCCCCGGGCGCAAGCCTCGTCGGTGCGGATCAACGAAGTATTGGATCAAACCACCACGATCGTTAGTCCGAGCGCCCCGAAGCCGTTGGGAACGACGCCAAGCCTACAATTCGAGCAGGTCGATTTTCGTTATCACGGGGCTGAAGACCCTGCGTTGGCGAATATCGACGTGGCGATGAAGGCCGGGCAAACCTTGGCAGTCATCGGCGGTACCGGGAGTGGGAAGACGACCATGATCAACTTGATTCCGCGGTTTTACGACGCGGAAAAAGGCCGAATCTTGGTCAACGGCACGCCGGTCACAGACGTGGACTTGGCGCAGTTACACCAGGCGGTCGCGTTCGTGCCGCAAAAGGCGGTCTTGTTCTCCGGTACCGTGCGGGAAAACATGCAGTATGGGAACCCGCAGGCGACTGATGATGAGATCTGGCACGCGTTAGAAATCGCGCAATCACGGGACTTCATCGAAGAGAATCCCGAAGGCCTCGATTACCACGTTGAACAAGGTGGGGGCAACTTCTCTGGCGGGCAACGGCAACGGTTAGCCATCGCCCGGGCCTTGGTCAAAGATGCCAGTATCTACGTTTTCGACGATTCGTTCTCCGCTTTGGATTTCAAGACTGACGCCGCTTTGCGCCAGGCCTTGAAAGACGACCCAAAGATCTCGCAAAAAGTCGTCGTGATCGTCGGCCAGCGGGTGTCGACCGTGGCGGATGCGGACACCATCGTTGTCTTAGAAGACGGTAAGATGGTCGGTCGCGGCACGCACGCTGAATTGAAAGCCACGAATACTACTTATCAAGAAATCGTCGCATCGCAGATCAGGAAGGGGGATGAAGACTAATGGCCGAGAAAACAACGAATCAGCCAGCAGGGCCAGGCCGCGGACATGGTCCTGGTGGTCACGGTGGCTTAGTCGAAAAACCCAAGAATTTCTGGGGCACCACCACCCGCCTGTTCGGGTACATGAAGTCTCGTTGGTTAGGGATCGCGATCGTCATCGCCTTTGCGGTTGCCGCGACGATTTTCCAGATCCAAACGCCAAAGATCTTAGGGCAAGCCACGACTGAGATCTTCAAAGGCTACATGAAAGGGGTCGCCGAACAAAAGGCGGGGATCAAGCTGACCGAATTTCCGATCAACTTCGGTAAGATCCAAGACGTTATGATCGCCGTGATCTTGATGTATTTGGGGTCAGCCTTGTTCTCCTTCATGCAACAGTTCATCATGACGCGGATCTCCCAGCGCACCGTTTTTGACCTGCGCAAAGAACTCAAAGACAAGATGCAAAAGGTGCCGATTAGCTACTACGATACCCACAGTAATGGGGACATCATGAGTCGGGCAATCAACGATATGGATAACATCGCTTCGACTTTACAACAGTCGTTGACCCAGATGGTCACCTCGACGATCACCTTCATCGGGACGTTGTGGATGATGCTATCGATTTCGTGGAAACTGACGTTGATCGCCTTGATCACGATTCCATTATCTTTGGTCGTCGTCGGCGTGATCGCGCCGAAGTCGCAGAAGTTCTTCGCAACCCAGCAAAAGGCTTTGGGCTTGTTGAATAACCAAGTCGAAGAAAATTTTGCGGGTCAAGTGGTGTTGAAATCCTTCAATCGTGAAGCAATCGCGATGGAAACGTTCGACGCAGAAAACGAGAAGTTCTTCAATGCCGCGTGGAAAGCACAGTTTGTTTCTGGCATCATCATGCCGTTGATGAATTTCTTGAGTAATATCGGTTACGTTTTTGTTGCCATTTTTGGTGGTGTCGGCGTGGCCAACGGGACGGTGACCCTGGGGAATGTGCAGGCGTTCTTGCAGTACACCCAGCAGTTTTCCCAACCGATCTCGCAGCTGGCAAACCTCGCCAACACGATCCAAAACACAGTCGCGTCTGCGGAACGGATCTTTGAAGTCCTTGATGAAAAGGAAATGGAAGACACCCCGAGTGGCGTCCCTGCCGTCGAAAACGATCCGAACAAGCTGGTCATGGACCACGTACAGTTCGGTTATGATGGCAGCGAGTTGTTGATGAAAGACTACAACTTAAAGGTCCGTCCTGGTCAAATGATCGCGATTGTCGGCCCAACTGGTGCTGGTAAAACGACAGTGATCAACATGCTGGAGCGGTTCTACGATGTCAAAGGGGGCTCGATCCGCCTCGATGGTGTCGACACCCGCGATATGAGCCGCGATGAACTGCGGCAGCATTTTGCCATGGTGCTTCAAGATACTTGGCTGTTCACCGGGACCATCTGGGACAACCTCAAGTACGGCAACGAAGCGGCGACCGATGAGCAGATTATGGCTGCCAGCAAGGCCGCGCACGTGGACAACTTCGTGCGCCAGCTTCCGGACGGGTACAATACCATCTTGGATGAATCCGCCTCGAACATCTCCCAAGGGCAGCGGCAGTTATTGACCATTGCGCGGGCGTTCGTTGCCAATCCGGACATTTTGATCCTCGATGAAGCCACTAGCTCTGTGGATACGCGGACCGAAGTGCACATTCAACACGCCATGGCGCGCTTGCTCAAGGACCGGACGAGCTTCGTGGTCGCGCACCGTCTGAGTACGATCCGAGACGCGGACAACATCATCGTGATGAACCACGGCGCGATCATCGAAACTGGGAACCACGACGACCTGATGGCCCAAAACGGCTTCTATGCCGATCTGTACAACAGCCAATTCTCAGGAAACGTCGCGATTTAAAACCAGAGCGGAGCAAGCCGGGTTTAGGGGTGGGTATAAGGCAGCGTGACGCGTTATGGCGAAGCCATAGCGTGGCGCGATGACTTATACGCAACCCCGTTGGCTTGCGCAGCTCGACGAAGAAAACCCAGAGCGAAGCAATCCGCATTTAGCGATGACTTACATGCAATTGCGTTGGCCTGCGGAGCTCGAGGAGAAACCAGCGCACAACAAGCCGGTTTTAACAGGTCAAAAGAATAAGGCATCGTGATACGCAAGTTTGCTTGCGTACCACGATGCCTTTATTTTGTGCTTAGGGAATTCAACGAAGAACGCCGTGCTCAAGTGGTCGTCCAACCAAAGTAGGTGCGATCGTATGCAGACTTTTTCCGACAGACGATCACACCTATTTTTTGCCCAGACGGTTGTTACCGGTGCTTATGCCGTACAAACGTGGCGTAATGCAGAATTCCCGCCAACAGGAGGAAGAAGATCACGACAAAGCTAGCATAACGCGTCCAAAAGTTGGTTGTCACCGCTGGGATCAGTAATTGAATCCCCATGGTCGCTAGGGCCATGACGGCGATCATGCAAAACAAGAGTATGTAACGTTTCAACGTTTCATCGTCCTTTCTGACTTTGGCTGGGAGCTTAGCGGCAAGTTTGCGGGCCTGGTCGAGTTTAGCCGGAGGCAAGGCGTGCATCCCCCACGTACCGGGCAGAACCAGCTCGCCAGCCTTACGCAAGCCGGCGGCAGCCATGGCTTTATCCAGCATCGTCAAGCAGGCATCAGTTTGGTGAGTGAACGTATTGTCCCACCCCGGCGCGAAACAAGAACTGATCGTGATGTAGACCTTGCCTTTGTACTTGTCAGGCAACGTATCGCCTTTATGCGTCATCCGCGTCAGGCGCGGGCGCAGGCAGTCGAACGCCTGCTTGAGCGTTCCAGCCACCGTTCCAAAGTACGTCGGGCTGGCCAGCACCCAAACATCAGCCGCGGCCAGTTTTGCTTCTAGTGCATCCAGCTCTGGATTGATTTCGCCACGGTGATCGGGCCGTAGCGTCCACTCATTCAAGTCGATGAATTCGGTCGTCCCGTCACAAGCCGCGAGCACGCTTCGGGTAAGCTGGGCGGTCAAACCTTGCGGGTCTTGGCCGCCAAAAAGTGCGATCGTGTGCAAATTTATCACCTCACAAATTACGGTATCAATCGTGCCCGCCACTGTCAACGCGCGAAAACCCTCAATTATACAAAGACCTACAGCGTTGACAATCCAATCGATGGAAGATATAATTTCCATGTGCAATATATATATTCCATAGAAAGTGTGATCATGTGCAGAATCGGGTCAAGCAGTATCGCCAAGCAGCGGGGTTAACCCAGCGTGCGGTGGCAGACGCTGTTGGCATTACGCGCCAGACGTTGAGCTTAATCGAAAAGGGGGATTATAACCCTTCACTACGGTTATGCTTGGGGATCTGTTACGCGCTGGGACAGACGTTAGATACCGTTTTTTGGCTTCCGGAGGGTGAGAGCAATGAAGAAAGTCACGGATGAGCGATTGATCTTGCGGATGTTGAAGAATTTCCGCATAAGTTTCTTGGTGCAAAATGCGTTCTTGATCGGGGTGCTGATCTGGCAATTGTTCCACGGCAAGCATTTTGAAGCTGTTGTAGCGTATCAAAACATACCGTTTGCCGCCTTGATGGTGGGGGTGTGGACGGAAGTGGTGTTGAGTGTCAATGTCCGCGCTGTGATCGATGATCAGCCCAAAGTCCGCTGGCAGCGGTTTGTTTGGCACGGGGCGTTGGCCTTCGTCGCTTTTTCGGGATTCTTCTACTGGTTGATCGGAAACCAAGTCACGCCTGGCAAGCACGTGTGGATCAGTTTGTTGTGTGGGGCAGTCGTTGCGGCGGTGCCGGTAGGGATGGAAATCTATGCGAATCATTTTCGCTCGACAGATGATGAGTGAGTTGATTTTAAGATCTGTGAGTTAAAAAAACCTGCGCTCATTGGACATGGGCACAGGTTTTTTTGTTATCGTGCCCGCAATCGTTAACCGATCGTGGCTGTAATCATCGCATCGCCGTGGTGGTGTTGCGCGTCAATATCAGCTAGTGGCGCTAGCGCAGAAACTTGCGCGAGATTCGTAATGACGACGATCACGGTGTCATCTTTACCTGCCGCCTTAATGGCCGCTAAATCCATATTGGCTAACTGGGTTCCAGGCGTGACTTGCTGACCCGGTTTCACTAATAGCTCGAATGGAGCGCCTTTCAGCTCGACCGTATCCAAACCCATATGGATCAGGACTTCGGCGCCATCGTTCGTCTTGATTCCGATGGCGTGTTTGGTTTCGGCGATGGTGATGATCTGGCCACTGACGGGGGAGAAGATTTTCCCATTGGCGGGGTGAATGGCGTAACCATCGCCGACCATCTTGGTTGAGAAAACGTCGTCGTTAACGTCTTCAAGCGGTAAGTAGTCACCGTCTGCAACGGCGTGTAACGCTAAGCGATGTGGCGTTGTCGCCGTTGATTCTGCTTCATCTGCTTCTACTGGAACCATCAGGTAGGAGATCACGAAAGAGGAAACCAGTGAAACGACGATCCCAAGCATCGCCCAGACGAAGTATTTACCAATGTAAGCAGGGATACTGAAAACACTGGATAGGATATAACCGTAGAGGCGGACGCCGAAAAAGCTGATGAACGCCGACGAAATGGCACTGCCAAGGCAAGCGGCAACGAAAGCTTTCTTGTACTTCGACAAAATCCCAAAAAGCGCAGGTTCGGTGATGCCGAGTAAGCCAGAAAGTACGGATGAAATTACGATCGACTTCTCTTTTTTAGAGTGGATCTTGAAGTAAACCGCAGCGGTGGCGCCGGCAATCGATAAGTTCGCCATGAACATTGTTGGCATTAAGCGGTCGTAGCCGAGGTTAGCGAAATTCTGTAAGGCCACTGGCGTCATCGCATGATGTAAGCCGGTAAAGACCAGGATCGGCCGTGTGCCCCCAGCAATAATGCCGGCTAAGACTGGGGAGAATTTGAACAGCCAAGCGACGCCATCGCCTAGCCAGTCACCAAGATAGATCCCGATCGGACCCACCACGGTCAGTGCCAGCAGTCCAGACGCAAATAAAGATAAGGTCGGGGTGAAAACGGTGCGAAGAACGTCTGGCAATATTTTGTCGATCCAGCGGTAAACATAGCTCAAAAGTAGGACGGCGAAGATGATGGGAATGATCGTCCCGGCGTAGTTGAAGACGGGGACCGGGATGACCCCGAATAACATGAAGCGGCTGAGTTTACCGGCAGCCGCTGCTGCGGTCATCGTCGGATATTGCATCGCAGCGGCAATCGCGATCGCGAGGTACTGATTCGTTTTGAAAATCTTAGCTGCGGATGCGGCAACGAAAAATGGCAAGAATGTGAAAACGCCGCTGGCAAGCATGTCGATCACTTGATAACTGGGGCTAGTGGCGGAAATGACATTTAAAGCGGCCAGCCCAGACATCAGGCCTTTGATCATCCCGGCACCGGCAATTGCAGGGACTAATGGGCCGAATACCCCCGAAACGGTATCCATGAATAAGGAGATCAAGCCCTTTTTCTCCTCAGGTTCGTTAGCCGTGGTTGGGTTGGCGTCGAGCCCCAGCTGTTGGGCTAAGGGATCGAAGTAATCTGCGACGTCTGTGCCGATGACGACTTGCAGTTGTTTGTTGGTGTATTTTGCGCCAACGATCTTATCAATGGCCTCTAATTGCTGATAGTCGACCTTTCCTTCATCTTTGAGATTGAAGCGGAGGCGGGTCATGCAATGCCAGGCATTGTTGATGTTGGCCTTGCCGCCCACCGACTGGATCACTTGGGCCGCAACTTCTTCGTGAGTCATATGCTTTCTGCTCCTTTGTTGAATTTGTGAATGTATGAATTCATTTAACAAATGGATATTAGCATATTAAAAAAGCGCTTGTAAAACATTCCAAAACTTAGGTGAATAAATTGAAATGCCTTGATGTCGGCATTTCAAAAGAACGGTTATTGTAATTGGACTGGTATCCGTGACAGGGAGAGTGAAGTTGCCAGTCCAAATTGACAGCGCTTTTAGGAGTGTGCTTTCATAAGTATTGAACATAAAGGAGACAAATTATGAAGCCAACAATTATAACGAACGTCACGTGTTTCACGCTTAAGCCTGATCGGCACAATTTAACTGTGGTTAAAATCGACACGGATCGCGGGGTGACCGGCTATGGTTGTGCCACCTTCCAATTTCGCCCGCTAGCAGTCAAGACGATGATCGATGAGTATATGAAGCCCGTCTTGATGGGCCGAGACGCTAACCAGATCGAAGATATTTGGCAAACACTCTACGTCAACGCTTATTGGCGCAATGGCCCTGTTTTGAATAACGCCTTAGCAGGTGTCGACATGGCATTATGGGATATCAAAGGCAAAATCGCGGATATGCCGTTGTATGCCTTGTGGGGCGGGCAGGCGCGGACTGCGATCCCGGCTTATACGCACGCTGTGGCAGAGACGCTAGACGATTTGTACCAGCAGATCGATTCCCAATTAGCGCAAGGGTATCAGTACTTGCGCTGCCAGTTAGGGTTTTATGGTGGCAATCCCACCGACTTGAAGACGCCGCAAGGCCCATTAGCAGGGGCGTATTTTGATCCGAATGCGTATATGCGCACGACGTTGAAGATGTTTGCTGCCGTACAGGCGCGCTATGGGGATAAGTTTCAAATGCTACATGATGTCCATGAGCGACTGGCGACTAATCAAGCTATTCAGTTTGCTAAAGCCGCAGAACCGTATCACCTTTTCTTCTTGGAAGACTTATTCGCACCCGACCAGAACAATTGGCTCACCCAGCTACGGTCGCAATGTGCCACGCCGATCGCGACAGGCGAGTTGTTCAATAATCCGATGGAATGGCAGGCGTTATTGCGTGATCAGCAGATCGACTATTTGCGGATTCACGTTTCTCAGATCGGGGGCATTACCCCAGCCTTGAAGGTGGCCCATTTTGCCGAGGCGATGGGCATCAAGATCGCCTGGCATACGCCGTCAGACATGACGCCATTAGGGGTGGCCGTCAACACACAGCTGAATATTCACTTGCACAACGCTGCCATCCAAGAAAACCTGCCGGTGCCTGAAAATACGCGGCGGGTCTTTGCCCATACCCCGGTTGCACAAGGCGGGTACTTCTACCCGATCGAGCGCGCGGGGATCGGTGTGGATTTCGATGAAGAAGCGGCCGCAGCTTACCCAATCGTCTATCGGCCGCACGAGTGGACGCAGAGTCGCATCCCAGACGGTACGCTAGTCACGCCGTAACGTGCTAAAATGAGCCGAGAGGTGCCGTGATGCAAAAAAGAGATTTTATCGTTGAAGACTTGTTGAGTAAGATCTACCAGCATCAGTTTGCCTCAGGCAAGCTGCCGGATCAGCGGCGACTGGCCAAAACCTACCACGTCTCGCGGTATACGGTTCAAGCGGCGCTGAAAGCATTGCAAGAGATCGGCGTGATCACGGTGGTGCAAGGCTCAGGTAGCTTCGTCGCAGATGACTTATACCGCAAACAAATGATCTTTAATTCGTTGACGCGAACCCCTTATGAGCGGATCACGTCGAAGATGTTAAGTTTGGTTCAAGCCCCGGCAACAGAAGAAGAGGCGCGTATTTTCCAAGTGGCCAAGCGTGAATTGATCTGGACATTCGAGCGTCTGCGCATTGTGAATTATAAGATCGAGCAGATCGAAGTGTCGAAATTGCCAGTGTCATTGTTTCCAGACCTGTCACAGCAAGCTGTCGAAAGCTCGATTCAGGCCTACGTTGAGGAAACTGGGCTGCGTATTTCGCACAGCATCAGTAGTTATTCGCCAACGGTGTTGACCAGGGATGAAGAACGAATCTTTCAGTGCAAACGCGGGCAACCCGCAATGGCGATCACAACGCGTTCGTTTTCTGAAAGTGGGCGCGTCTACGAATATACGACGATCAAGGCGATCGACTACCATGTCACTTACATCACGCCGTTTGATCGACAGCAGTTTCAACTACGGAAGAAATCACACCAATGAGCGACACGGTCACCTTAAAAGTGGCGCACGCAAACAAAGAGAGCAAGCCACGGACTTGCTCTCTTTGTTTGCGTGCGACGGTTATTGTTCGCGGGCGTAAACGTCGCGCACGATCATCAACTCTTCGTTGGTGGGGATGATCAAAGTCTTCACCGTGGCGTCTGGGGTGGATAAGTCGATTTCTTGGCCGCGGGTCTGATTTTTCTCGGGGTCGATCTTGGCACCGAGATATTCGAGGTGTTGCATGATCCGCGCGCGCATCGCACCGCCATTTTCCCCGACGCCGCCTGTGAAGACTAAGGCGTCGACGCCATTCATCACGGCAGCGTAACTGCCGACGTATTTGGCGACGCGGTTGGCGTAGATATCCAAGGCGAGCTTGGCTTGGGGATTGGTTTCTTCGGCATTTTCTAAATCGCGCTGGTCGTTAGACAGTTGCGATAGGCCCAGTAAGCCCGACTGGTTATTCAAGATGTCGATCATCTTGTGCACGTCGGTGATATCGAGGCAATCCATCAAGTACGCTAACAGCGACGGGTCGACGTCGCCGCTACGGGTGCCCATGGTGATCCCGGCGAGTGGTGTGAAGCCCATGGAGGTATCGACCGAATGACCGTCTTGAACCGCGGTGATACTGGAGCCGGAGCCGAGATGCATCACGATCTGGCGAAGGGGTGCGGCCGGCCGGTCTAAGAATTCGGCGGTGCGCTGGGCGACGTAGCGCACGGAGGTGCCGTGCGCACCATACTTACGGGCGCCATATTTTTGGTAGTAGTCATACGGAATACTATACAGGTAGTTTTCGGCCGGCATGCTTTGGTGAAACGACGTGTCGAACACGGCGACTTCGGTGGCCCACGGCATCATGCGACGGAAAATCGCGATGTACTTGGCTTCGACCGGATTATGTAATGGGGCGAAGGCACCAAGTTCTTCGATGCGCTGCAAAACGTCGTCAGTGATCACGACGGATTCCTTGAAGTGTTCACCGCCTGCGACGATGCGGTGGCCAATGCCAGTGATTTCGTGTAAGTGGTTGATCAACCCCAAGTCCTTGAGTTGCGTCGATACCGAAACCACGGCTTCGTGATAGTTGGCGATTGGGTGGTTGTCTTTGAAAACCTTGTCGCCGTACTTGACCTTCACGTTAGACTCCGGCTGCCCTAGGCGATCGATCAGCCCGTCGGCCAATTCGATTTCGGCTGGCATGTCGAACAGTTTCCATTTTAAGGTCGAACTCCCTGCGTTTACTGCTAATACTTTCGTCATGATTAAGACTCCTCTTCAGCTTTAACTCGCGAAAGTCAGCGAAAACGCTTAACGTAAAATTCACAAGTCAGTATCTTGATTGTGCCCGCTTTTGTAAACGCTGTCAAGGTGTGGATGCAGTGTGAACGTTACCAATGCGCATTTTAATTGTCTTTCCCATGGTAACGGGCGGCAGGTGTTTTTGCCCGCGTTCGGCGGTATAATAACAGTATTCTAGATAAAGTGTAGGTGACATTATGGCTAATTTGACCCATTTTTATCAAACCTTCCAACCGGCGCATTACACGGTGGCCTTGACCATCGATCGTGGTGCGAAGACGATCGCCGGGACGACGACGATCCAAGGACACGCCGCGGCGGCGCAAATCGCGGTGCACCAGAAGTATTTACACATCCAAGCGGTCACAGCAGGCGACCAGGCCCTTGATTTCACGGTGGATGATGCGGCTGAAGCCGTCCGGATCAGCCTCCCTGAAGCTGGTGAGACGACGATCAGCATCGCCTATACGGCACCGCTGACGGATAGCATGATGGGGATCTACCCTTCTTATTATCAAGTTGACGGCCAACGCAAGGAATTGATCGGCACGCAGTTTGAGACGACGGCGGCTCGACAGGCGTTCCCGTGTGTCGATGAGCCGGAAGCCAAGGCGACCTTTAGCTTAGCAATCAAGTATGACGAGCAACCTGGTGAGACAATTATCGCCAACATGCCAGAAACGCACGTCGAAGCAGGCGTCCATTACTTCCAAGAAACCGTGAAAATGTCCACGTACCTGGTCGCGTTTGCCTTCGGTGAGTTACAAGCTAAGAAGACTAAAACCGCCAGTGGCGTCGAAATCGGTGTGTTTGCGACGAAGGCGCATCAGCCGGAGACGCTGGATTTTGCCTTGGATATTGCGAAGCGGTCGATCGAATTCTATGAGGATTTCTACCAAACACCGTATCCGCTGCCGCATTCGTGGCAGCTGGCGCTCCCCGATTTTTCAGCCGGGGCGATGGAGAATTGGGGCTTGGTGACTTACCGTGAGGCCTATCTGATCGTGGATCCGGCCAACACCAGCCTAGAGATGAAGCAGCGGGTGGCGACGGTGGTGGCCCATGAGCTCGCCCATCAGTGGTTCGGTGACTTGGTCACGATGAAGTGGTGGGATGACCTGTGGTTGAACGAAAGCTTCGCGAACATGATGGAATATGTGGCGGTGGATGCCTTGCAGCCGGATTGGCACATCTGGGAAGTCTTCCAAACAGACGAAGCGGCGGCTGCCTTGCAGCGTGACGCGGTCGATGGCGTGCAAGCGGTACACGTCGCCGTCGAAGACCCCGCGGAAATCGACTCGTTATTCGATAGCGCGATCGTTTATGCCAAAGGGGCGCGGATGCTGGTCATGGTCCGGGCCTTGATCGGGGATGACGCCTTACGCCGGGGTTTAAAGGCTTACTTTGCTGCGCACCAATACGGTAACGCGACAGGGGCTGACTTGTGGGCGGCACTCGGAGAGGCTGCTGGCCTTGATGTTGGTGCGATCATGCAAGGGTGGTTGGAACAACCTGGCTACCCGGTCATCAGCGCTAAGGTGGCCGATGGGCGCTTGCAATTACAGCAACAACAGTTCTTCTTAGGCGCGGGTCACGAAGCCAAGCGGCAATGGCAGATTCCGTTACAGGCGAATTTTGACGCCCCGCAGTTGATGACGACCACAACGCTAGATCTGGGGGATTACGCGGATTTGCGCCAAGCCGCTAATGGGCCGCTACGTTTGAACGTGGGTAATCAGACCCATGCGTTGGTCCAATACGATGCGACCTTGTTGCAAGATATTCTGGCTCACCGCGACCAGCTTGATGCGATCGCCCAACTGCAACTTCTTCAAGACCTGCGGCTGTTGGCGGAAGGCCGGCGCGTGAGTTACGCTGATGTCGTCCCGCTTTTAACGAGTTTTGCCAATACCCACAGTAATATCGTTAACGCGGCATTGTACCGGTTAGCCAACGACTTGAAGACGTTCGTGGCGCCGGATTCGCCCGAAGAAGCCCAGCTGCAAGCGTTGTTTGCGCGGCTGAGCGATCACAATCTGCGCCGCTTAGGCTGGCAACCGCAAGCCGGTGAAGTCAATGACGATGCCTTATCGCGCCCGTATCTCCTTAGCGCTGCGTTGTATGCGCAAAATGCGCAGGCGATCGCAGATGCTCACCGCTTGTTTGGTGCCAATCGCGAGGATCTGGCGAGCTTACCGGCTGCCAGCCGTCGGTTCGTCATGGCCAGTGAGATCCGTCATCACAATTCTTTGGCGACCTTCAAGCAGTTACTACAGGCGTATCAAGATGCTAGTGACGCCGGCTACAAGCAAGACTTGTGTGCCGCGGTGACAAGCACCCGGGAGCCTGACCAGATCGCGATGTTGATCCAAGGGTTCAAGGTCGCAGATTTGATCAAGCCCCAAGACTTGCGGGCTTGGTTCCGCGGCGTCCTCGCCAATCCGGCGGGCCAGCAAGCGGCTTGGGACTGGCTGCGCGCTGATTGGCAGTGGCTTGAGGATACTGTCGGTGGGGACATGGAATTCACGACGTACATCACCGTCATCGCGGGCATTTTCCACACGCCAGAACGCTTGCAGGAGTTCAAGGCGTTCTTCGAGCCAAAATTGAACACGCCAGGCTTGACGCGTGAGATCACGATGGACACTAAGGTCATTGCCAGCCGCGTTGACTTAGTGGCTGCAGAACAAGCCGCCGTTGCCCAAGCAATCGCCGCTGCGGCTAATTGAGGGGGACTCAAGATGAAAATTGCTGTGATCGGTGCTACTGGTAAGACTGGCCGTGCCGTGGTCGAACGCGCCTTGGCGCAAGGCCATGAGGTGACGGCGATGGTGCGCAGTGCTGCAAAAGCAGAAGCGGCGTTTGGTCAACGTGTCACGATCGTCGAAGAGGATGCTTTGGCCTTGACCCAGGCGGAGCTCACCGGGTATGACGCCGTCGTTGATGCGTTCGCGTCACACCAAGCGGCCTATCAGCACCTCGACTTGGCGACTCGGCTGATTGCTGCTTTTCGCAACGATCCCCACACCATCGTCGCCTTCATTCTTGGCGCGAGTTCGCTACGCCAGTCGGATGGTAGCTTGGTGATTGATGAGGTCTTGGCTAAAAACGCAGGTGCTTCCTGGATCGAGACGCCGAAGCAACAGGCCTATGAATACCAGTACTTGCAGTGGGTTGACAACGTGCGGTGGATCGCCGTGTCGCCACAATTCGAGTTTGTTGAAGGCCCACAGACGACTTATCGCCTCGGCCTTGATGATTTGATGAAAAATCCTGCCGGCAAGTCCGTTGTCTCGACAGGCAACCTGGCCGCGGCTTTAGTCGCCGAGCTGGAGCATCCTGAACACATTCGCCAACGGTTCACCGTGGTAGATGCCTAGGGCGCTGGCAGCACCAACCGAATAAGCAAATTGTCGGAGGTGCCTTCTGTGAAACCCGAATTTGGGTTTGCAGGGGCGCCTCTTTGTGCGTCTGGCGCAGTGTTGAGGGCGGCTTTCAGGCGGCGGGATCTCCGCCTGCAGACGGAGACAGGTCCGGTATCCGGCCTGATGCGGAAAGGGAGACTGCCAGGTAGACTAAAGGTAAATCTGAATTTGGAGGAAATTAAGATGAAATTACACAAGTCTAGAACTGATCGCTGGATCGGCGGCGTTTGTGGCGGGCTAGCAGAAAGTTTAGGTATCGATGCCATTTGGATTCGCTTGTTGTTTGTTTTTGGCGGAGGTGTCTTGTTCTGGGTGTACCTCGCACTACTGATATTCTTACAAGATTAACGATGCGGGTTGTGTCGGCTCAAGGACCATGGGACAATGTGGCAGAAAGGTGGTTAGATCATGGCTAAGATTACACTGACTGATAGCTTTGTTGCGTTGCTTCAAGAAAAGCACTTACAAGATAAAGTATTGCTGTTGATCGCTGATGATGGCGGTGGCAAGTACTCGTTGCAAGGCGGGGCCTGCACGATTGGGTCGAAGTTTACGCTGATCACGTTGGATGCCCCAGATCCCGATTATCCAGTTTTGTTGGAAAATGCAGCAGGCTTGCAACTATATAGTTCCGAGTATGACTTGTTGTTCCTCGAAGATGGGTTAGTGCTGGACTTTGTTAACCATCAGATTCGCTTGAAGGATAATGCCCATGGTTTTGACGACGGCTTGCGGATCGCGACCGGCCAAGAAGTGCTGGAAGCGTTTGGTAAAGGCCTGACTGTCAACGGCGTGTCGTGTTAAGCCAAAGATTTCGATAGATATTACCAAGTGGCAAGGGCGGGTCGGTAGCGTATAATAGCGTTAACAAGTCGAAAAGAAGGCCATTTTATGCAAATTCTGAACCCTAACCCGGAAGTCACCAAAGGACCAGATCGGCTGCTATCTGAGCGGCATCTCAGTATTGTTCGTTTAGTCCTTCCTAAAGGCACGACCATCAAGCGTCACCGGTCGCTAATGACGGTCACCGTCGTCGCGATTAAAGGCGCAATCGTCTTTCATACCGATGATGAGGAGACGCATTTGGTTCCAGGCCAAGCCGTCGTCATGAAGCCGGCGGAATTTCACTGGTTGGAAGCACCAGATGAAGACGGTGAAGTCATGGTCGTCCATGGCGTTTTAGCAGAATAGCAGACAAAACAGGCTGAGGCCTGTTTTTTTGTGGCGATTGAAGGGCAAACAAAAAGGTGTGGTGGGTGCAGTTCGTCTGCACACAGCACACCTTTTTTGGTGGTCATTGGGGTAGCGGCGTAGTAATGCGGTGTTACGGGTGGTGCATGGGTTATCGTCGAGCTGCGTGGCGCAACGCACTAGGGATAACGGCACTGCCGTCAATATGGCTAACGCCATATCGCCGCCAGTACACGTTATCCTACGTGTTAGTGCGCGCCACTCCGCTCTGGTATCGTCGAGCTGCGCAAGCCAACGGGGTCGCATCTAAGTCATCGCGGTCACGCACCGGCGTTGCCGGTACGCACCCACGCTGCCTTAGATACACCCCTAAATCCGGCTTGCTCCGCTCTGGTATCGTCGAGCTGCGCCGGGCAACGCGGTTGCGTGTAAATCATCCCGGCCGTCGCACGGCTTCGCCGCACACCGTCCAGGCTGTCTTACACACACCGCTAATTGCGCCCGGCTCCGCTCTGGTTTCCTCGAGCTGCGCAAGCCAACGGGGTCGCATCTAAGTCATCGCGGTCACGCACCGGCGTTGCCGGTACGCACCCACGCTGCCTTAGATACACCCCTAAATCCGGCTTGCTCCGCTCTGGTATCGTCGAG
>JALCQM010000047.1 GCA_022651245.1 Lactobacillus sp. | reverse complement strand
CCAGGCCTGAACGGGGTGAAGTTTGCCAAAGTGGACATTACCGACTTATTTTGGACCATCAAGGCCCAACTCCAAGAAGCTGATCCTGACGTGACGAACACCAAAGTTAGCACCTATATCAGTGATAACTGGGCAGAGTTGAAGCAGACCCACCAGATCACCGTACCGACAGAAGGGCCGGATGTGGTGACGACGCAAGACGTTGACGGTCAAGCTGGGGTCGCCCGCTTCAGCGACTTACCGGGCCGTGTGGATGGGATGAATGCGATCTACTTGTTTGAAGAAGTGTCTTCGGCCGCAGAATTAAGCTTGCTTACCGCGGCGCCTTTGATCGTAGGGCTACCGGTCAAGAAGCCATCGACGAATGACTTCCTCGGACACATCGTGGTTTATCCCAAGAACGTCGGCATCCAAAAAGAATTGGTGAATGGGGAAGCAGATAATTCGACAGACAACAAAGTCTATAACTTCCAAGTAGGGGATGAAGTCAAATACACCACCAAGGTGACTGTGCCGAAGGACATCGGCAAGCAAAACGCGGCCGGCTGGGTGTACAAGTACTTTAACCTAAGCGATAAAATGACGCCGGCTGGCACCGATTTTGTGCGGATCGACGGCATCACGGCGACAGGGGTCAGTGAAGATATCTTGACGATTTTGAAGAATGCTGCCGGCAGCGGTTACGGCGACTCTAGCCAGGCTGGTTGGACGGAAAACTATACCGGCTTTAAGTTCGACATCAATTTTGCCACCACCGACCAAGCTGCGTTGCAGAAGTTTGTCGACACCTTGGCCGGTAAGACGCTGAACTTTAGCTACACCATGAAGATCAACGCCGAGGCGGTGCCGACGGAAGACATCGGCAACACCTTCTATGCCGAATTCGACAATGGCACTAAGGTGACCATGGATGATGAGTCGGAAGAAATCGAAACCGGGGGTTACCTGTTCACCAAAATCTCTAGTACCGATGTGACCAACGGGTTGAAAGGGGCCGAATTCCGGATCCACCGGACGGTTGCTGGGACTACGGAATACGCGCAGTTGAACGGCACCATGGGCACCGATGGCTTGTACCAACCGACGACGATCACCTGGACCCCGACGGCTGCTGATGCGACCAAGCTGGTTTCTGGCAACAATGGGCGGTTGCAGATCAACGGGTTAGAAACTGGGCAATATGTCCTGGAAGAAACCAAGGCGCCGAATGGCTTCTTGCTGGCCAATAAGAACACGCCGTTCACGATCTTGAAAGGGACCGATGGCAAGTTGGCGTTGACCGAAGCGAACCTGTTGGCCCAAAAGGTGAAGAACACACCTGAAGACGGGACGATGCCGATGACCGGGTCTACCGGGATCATCGCCTTCTTGATCGTTGGGACAGCGGCGATGGGTGGGGCCGCCACCTACTACAAGAAACGGCGGGCATAGTTAAGGAGGGACGCAATGGCTAAGCGGCGACACAAAACAGTAGGAGACGTCATCGTCTTGTTGATCTTTTTCGCTGGCTTAGCGATCTTTGCCTACCCCTTCGTCGCCAACGCGGTCAACAACGTGGCGGTGCAGTGGCGACTGCGAGAGGATCGTGAACAAGCCGCTAAGAACGTGGCGAAGCAAGCCGCCGCGCAAAAGGCGTACAACGCCGAATTGGCGCAAAACGGCTTGCGCCCCAACGCCGACAAGTTCAAGACCGGCCGCACGCGTTCGGCTTCGGCGGCCTACCGGCAAAAGCACTTGCTGGGTGCGGTGACGATCCCGACGCTGAAGGTCAACCTGCCGTTATACGACACGACGAATGAAACACTACTTCAAAGCGGGGCCGTCGTGTTGCCAGGGACCAGCTACCCGCGTGGCGGGACCAGTACGCACACGGTGATTTCCGCGCACAGCGGGTTGCCGACCAAGCAGTTCTTCACGAACTTGGAAGATATGAAAAAAGGCGACCGGTTCGTGCTCACCGTGGGTAAGAAGCACTTGGCGTATCAAGTCGACCGCATTCGCGTCGTCAAGCCGTCGCAAGTGGATGCTCTGAAGATCGAACCGGGACGGGACTTAGCGACATTGATGACCTGTACGCCGTATATGATCAATTCCCACCGGCTCTTGGTTACTGGTCACCGGGTCCCGTACACGGCGGACTTGGCCAAGCAGGCCCACAATAGTGATGAGCGCCGGTGGTGGCAAAGCTGGCTCTTGATCGCTGCGGCAATCGCGGCCGCGGTGCTCTTGATCGGGCTCCTCGTTCGGATCATCAAGCGTCGCCAGCACGCCGCATAAAAAAAGGCACTCCGATGTTTCACGCGAAACATCGGGGTGCCTTTTTGAGTGGAAATTATTTGCCAGGGACGTAAGTATCATCGATAACCAGGATCGGTTTGATCGTTTTCCCGGAGCGAGAGTCCGCATTGGCTTCATTGATCTGGTCGAACGCGTAGAACTTCTCAGTCTTATCGAAGTCGAACAGTCCCATTTGGTAGAACTGGATCAAGCGGGGAATGTCGATTTGAGGGATGGAATCACCCATGTTCACGCCGACGATCTTCTTATCATCAACGCATAAGTCGTTCCAAGTATCGACGTCGATGTGGTTCGGGGTCACGGCGATCGTGGCGCTAGTGCCGCCTTGAGCGAGGACTTTGATCGAGTTTTCCATTACCGCGGTGACACCGGTGGTATCAACGGCCCAGTCGACCCCGTAGCCGCCGGTCAAGTCTTTGACTGCCTTGACGATGTCGACATCCTTGGAGTTGATCACGTCGGTGGCGCCGAGTTCCTTGGCTAAGGCCAAGCGTGAATCAACGATATCGATCCCGATGACCTTCACGCACCCAGAGATGCGGCCAGCCATCATGGCGGCTAAACCGACCGCGCCAGTCCCGAAGACAGCGATGGTGTCGCCTGGTTTTGGCTTCAACGTGTTCAAAACGGTCCCAGAACCGGTCACGTAGCCGCAACCCAGCGGGCCGAGCTTGCGTAAGTCGAGTTCCTTAGGGACTTTGACGGCGTTGCGCTCGCGGACCACCGTCGTGGACGTAAAGGAGCTTTGATCGAACATATCCGCAACGTGTTCGCCATTTTCGGTGAAGTGGCTGCTGCCATCAGGGCGAATCCCAGAAAGGTTATTGTGGGCGTAGTTTTCGCACTGCGTCGGGATCCCTTTCAGGCAGGACTTGCATTGCCCACAAGCATAAAAGGACAAGACGACGTGGTCTCCAGGCTGGAACTGTGTCACTTCAGGCCCGACTTTTTCGACGATCCCGGAGCCTTCGTGGCCCAAGACGATCGGGTAATCGATAACCGCATCCCCGATTCGTAAGGCTTCATCAGAGTGGCAGATCCCACTGGCCACCATGTGCACTTGAATATCATCTGGGCCCATTTCGGCCAATTCGATGTCGTCTTTGATTTTAAAGTCGGCATTTTGCTTCTCAACAACCGCTGCTTTGATCTTCATTACGATACACTCCTTTAACGTCATGACTTTACGGTGTTCATTATTTCACATAAAAGGCGGGATGCAAGCGATTTCTAAAAGGTGGTCAACATTTGTTCCCGCTGTTCTCGCGCACGGATACAACAGTTAGGCGGCGTTGGGACACGACTAATAGTACAGAATGAACTCAAAATGAAGGCAGTTAGCATTAATCAACCAGGAACATATCTACAGGTACAAATACAGGGATCTATTTTAATAGTAAAAAAATAGTGATTTACAGTTGCTCTAAGATGGTGTCTGGCGATGCGTTCTGGCGGTCTTCTTTAGGGGTGTGGCCAAACTTGTCCGCGTACTTGTGGTAAAAGAAGCTTTTGTTGGCGATGCCGACGTCGTGGCAAATGTCGCCGATCGGCTTGGTGGTACTTTGAATCATTTCGCGCGCCCGAAGCAGGCGCTCGTCGGTGAGGACCTCGCTGAACGGCTTGCCGACCTCTTTGCGGAAGAGGTTGCTGAGGTAGTTTTTGTTGTAGGCATATTTTTGTGCTAACTCTTCCAGGTTCAGCTTGCGGTAGTGGGTCCGAATGTCATCGAGGATCTTGATCGCGATTTCTTGACTCGGTGAAACTGGCGCTGAAGGTAATTGGTAATTGCGGATCAGCCGGGCGATCAAGACGGTCAGCTGGGCATTGATGATGGTATCGGCGAATTCGCGTTGACGATAGTATTCTTCAATCAAGCTGTCTAAGGTGAGACGAATATCGCGGTTGTTGGCGCCGTTATTCTTGAATAACAGATAATCTTGGACACTGTGCTGGCGGCTGACTTGATTCAACAAGAAGTCATACAGCACACTCTTCATCGCTTGCGCCTGATTCATCAAGTCGATCGAGATGTTACGGTCACGAAATAAGATGTTGATCAGCAAGTCGTTTTCTTCGAGGGCATCGATCCGGTGCTGACTGCCGATGTCCAGGAGCAACACGTCACCTTCGCTGAGGATGACTTTTTTGCCATCGACGTATTCGGTCGCGTGGCCGCGCAGCATGTAGTTGATTTCGAAAAATTGGTGGGTGTGCAGCGGATAAGGGGCGAAGCGGCTGTGCTTACTGATATAGACACTGCGACTTTGGAAGAAGAAGTCGTTTAAAACCGGGACTTTTTTGGCTTGGCTCGCCTTGAGATCGATGGCATCCGGTGGGATGTCGTCGCTAACATAGTGGCTTTTCTTTTGCTCGCGTTCAACGGGCGACAGCGTTTGTAATGCTTTAAGAATATCGACGTCCATCGGGGGCCTCCTGTATTTTTGTTCCTAATCGAATGAAGTTCTGACATTGATAGGGTAACATGTAAGCGATTAAATGATAAGTGCAAAGAAGGAATTATTAATATTTAATCATAATAGCAGGAGGTATAAGTATGGCTGAAGGTTCTTTGAAGTCTACGATCCGGGTTTCGATCACGAATTTCCTAGACTCTGGGAGCATTGTTGCTGGTTCGGTCGGGTTAACGATGTGGTCCCAACATTTTGGCTTAAGTACGTTAGAGGTGGGGGTCTTAGGCGCGTTATCTGCTAATGCGTTTGGTGCCGCCTTAGGGGCCGTGATCGGCGGCCCGTTATCCGACAAATTCGGCCGGCGGTTCATTTACGTCTACGATATGCTCGTGTACATGTTAGGCACACTGTTGGTAGCCTTTGCCGTTAACTTCCCGATGTTACTGGCGGGCTTCATCGTAACCGGGATCGCCGTTGGTGCCGGCGTACCAGCGTCGTGGTCCTACATTGGGGAAACGGCCGCAGGTAACGAGCGGGCCAAAAACATCGGAGTTTCCCAATTTGCTTGGTCGCTTGGCCCAGCTGTGATCTTCGTTGCCGCGTTGCTCCTCAATCCGCTGGGGTTATTGGGCAACCGCCTGATCTTTGGTGGCTTGACGGTGATTGCGTTTATTGCCTGGAATTTACAGCGGCAGTTACCAGAATCCCAAGACTGGTTGGATCAAAAAGCTGAAGAAAAACGGACGGGACACAAGTCGGCGGTGGCCGCTCACCCTTACCGCACGCTTTTTTCCAATAAGACTTCGATCAAATGGTTGCTATTTTTGATGGGCGTCTACGCATTGTGGAACTTGGTTGCAGGCTCACAAGGGATGTTCTTACCGTACATCTTCGAAAGTGTCGTTAAACTTGACGCTACGCAGTCCAGCCTGTTAAACATCTTGATTTGGGTCCTGACGGCGGCGGGAACGTACTTCGGTTTCGCCAAGTTCGGCGATCGTGTCGATCACCGGTTGTTCTTCGGAATCGGCGCGGCGATGGCCTTGCTTTCTTGGATCATCTTGACGTTCTTGGGCATGAGCCAATCTTGGGCGCTGTGGGCGTTCGCCGCATTGTGGGGCGTTTCTGCCGGGATCGGGGCACAAGCCTGGTACGCCTTATGGGCGACCGAGTTATTCCCGACGCAATTCCGTGCCGGTTCACAAGGCATCATGTTCTTCGTGGTACGGGCTTCGGCCGGATTGTATTCGATCTTCGTGCCGACAATCATGGCGCAACTCGGCTTTAGCGTTGGCGGTTATATCATGATCGGGATCTTAGTGGTCTCGCTGGTGATCGGACTGATTTGGACGCCGCAGACGCAAGGCAAGAGCCTAGAAGAAATTACTAAGGAACAATATGGTGAAGAGTTCTTAACGCAAAGTCAAAAAGACGCCTTGAAATAAGGCTAAGAGGTGTTGGTCATGCAGACGTATGTGGCAGTTGATATCGGGGCTTCAAGCGGGCGCTTGATCCTCGGGACAATTCAAGAAGGCAAGCTCCAGTTAGAAGAGGTCCACCGGTTCAAAAATGGCTTTGCCCATGAAGATGGGCATGACCGCTGGCAGATCGATCATTTGATCACCGAGATCTTGACCGGTTTGGCCAAAATCAAGGCGCGGGGGATCAACCGGGTCAACTTAGGAATCGATACCTGGGCGGTTGATTATGTCTTGATCGATGAAGATGGGCATAAGTTGCATGATCCTGTGGCTTATCGGGATGCGCGGACCGATAGTGCGATCGCGAATCTGACCTCTTCGTTACCAAAAGAATATATTTACGAAAAAACCGGGATCCAGTTTCAGGATTTTAACACGCTATATCAGCTCTATACCGAAGATAAGGCGGATCTGGAACGGGCCGATAAGATCATGATGATCCCTGATTATTTAGGCTACGTGTTGACGGGCAATGCGGTCACTGAGGTTACGAATGCCTCGACGACCCAGATGTTGAATCTACGCCAAGGCTTGTTTGACAAGGATCTGCTCAGCGAAGTGAACGTTGATCCGGATCAGTTTCCGCATTTGGTCGAAGCCGGTACGTTGTTAGGCAGTGTGCGGCGCAAGTGGCACAAGCAATACGACCTGCCGGAAACCGATGTGATCACGACGGCGACGCATGATACGGCTAGCGCGGTCGTCGGCACGCCAGGGTTCGGCGACCACTGGGCCTTCTTGAGTTCAGGCACGTGGTCACTGTTAGGTGCCGAACTGAACACCCCAGAAAATGGGCTCGCCGCATTCCGTGAGAATTACACCAATGAATGGGGCGCCTATGGGACCTACCGCTTCTTGAAGAACATTATGGGGCTATGGATCATTCAATGCGTCAAATCGGAGCTGAACGATCGCTATTCATTCGCAGAACTGGCCGCGCTGGCCGCTCAAGAAGACCCCTTCAAGGTCTTCATCGACGTGAACGACCTCCGCTTCCAAAACCCTAAGCACATGATCCAGGAATTGCAGGCGTACGCCAAGGAAACAGGCCAGTTCGTGCCGGAGACGCCGGGTCAAATCGCCCGGGCGATCTACGACAACCTCTCCTTGTATTATGCCGATTCCGTGCATAAGCTCTGTGGGATCATCGGCCATCCGATCGAGACCTTGAACATCGTTGGCGGGGGGTCGAATGTGGCCTTGATGAATCAGCTGACGGCTGATTTGGCCGGGGTGACCGTGGTCGCCGGGCCGGGAGAAGCCACCGCGATCGGGAACATTATCGTCCAGATGATCACGAGCGGTGACTTGGCAGATGTGGTGGCTGGGCGGCATTTGATCGCCGACTCGTTTGCACTGAAGACCTTCAAGCCGCAGCCGGATGCTTATCCCGGCATTTTGACCAAATACCAAGCTTTCTTGACGCGTGGTCAAGCCTAAGATGAAAGGAACGTGTTAGTGAATGAAACGAATCGCGCAAGTGATGTATATCAACCCAGGTGACTATGATGAGTACGCCAAGCGGCATGCGGAAATCTGGCCGGAAATGCAAAAGGCGCTGAAAGAACATGGCGCCACGAACTATTCCATTTACCTCAATCGTGACAATGGGCAGACGTTGGCCTATCTGGAGGTGCCCGACGTTGCGGCGTATAACGCGATCGCCGACACGGACATCTGCAAGAAGTGGTGGCACTACATGGCGCCAATTATGCAGACCAATCCAGATGAAAGTCCGGTCGCCAACGACCTCGAAGAAGTATTTCACTTAGACTAAAAAGGAGTGTTTGATCATGGTTAAATCTGAAACAGTTGAAGCAGCTTATGCCGTCGCAAAACAACGCTACGCAGAAATTGGGGTCGATACCGAAGCCGCAATGAAGCGACTCGAAACAATTCCGTTATCCCTGCACGTCTGGCAAGGCGATGACATCCATGGGTTCTTGAACCCAGAAGCCGAATTATCTGGTGGGATCGCCGTTACCGGGAATTACCCCGGGGTGGCCCGCACACCAGACGAACTGACCGCCGATGTGCATGAGGCGTTGAGTCTGATCCCCGGCTCCCATCGCCTCGCGTTGCACATGATTTATGCCGTCGCTAAAGACGGTAAGAAGCGCGATTACAACGATATCCGCCCAGAAGATTTTGACTACTGGATCGATTTTGCCAAGCAAGAAGGCATCGGGCTGGACAACAACGGGACCTTTTTCTCCCACCCGAAGGTGAAAGACAATATGACGGTGGCCAGTCCCGATAAAGCGATCCGGGATTACTGGATCGAACACGGCAAACTGACCCGTGAAGTCTCCAACTACATCGGTGAAAAGTTGGGCCAGACGTGCTACAACAACTTCTGGATCCCAGATGGGTTCAAAGACAACCCGATCGATAAGCGGACGCCGCGGGAACGGCTATTGCAGTCCTTAGATGAAATCGAAGCGCAGCCATACGACAAGAAGAACACGCAAGACGCCTTTGAAGGCAAGCTCTTCGGCGCACCAGGAATCGAGTCTTACACCGTCGGCTCCCATGAGTTCTACCAAAACTACGCGATCACGCGCAAGAAGTTATGGACGATCGATGCCGGGCACTTCCACCCGACCGAAGATGTTTCGGACAAGTTTGCCGCGTACTTCCCATTCACCGATGAAGACTTATTCATGCACGTTTCCCGTCCCGTGCGTTGGGACTCTGATCATACCGTGATCGTCGATGATGCCTTAGTGCGGATCACCCGCTCGCTGATCCGGGACAACTACATCGACCGGACGCACTTGGGCTTAGACTTCTTCGATGCCACCATCAACCGCGTCGCCGCCTGGGTCGTTGGGGCGCGGGCAACCCAAAAGAGTCTCTTACAAGCATTGCTGGCACCGATTGCTGACCTCAAGCAGGCGGAATATGATGCTGACTTCACCAAGCGCCTGATCGAAACGGAAGAACTCAAGAGTATGCCGTTTGGCGCCATTTGGGATAAGTTCTGCCTGGATCATCACGTGCCGGTGGGCTTTGACTGGCAAGAAAACATCCACCAGTACGAAAAAGACGTTCAATTCAAGCGTAACTAAGGTCGCACATTTATATAGAAGGAAGTCGTTTATAAAATGGATAGCAAAAAGCAGTTCTTAAACCCCGAGTTTTCGCCGGCATTCGTTGATTCGCCGTATGTGACCCAATTGTGCAAGATCACCGCTGGCCTTTACCAACACGGCTGGGATGAACGCAACGGGGGCAATGTGTCGTACCGGCTGTTGCCAGAAGAAGTCGCAAGTTATAGTGGCGTGCATGATGTGAAGCGAAACTTGCCGATCGCTTTTGATGCCAGCGCTTTGAAGGGGCAACTATACTTGGTGACCGGGACGGGCCGCTACTTCAAGAACGTGAAAGACTTCCCGGAACGCGACGCTGGCTTGGTGCGGATCGCCGAAGATGGCCATTCGGTCGACTTATTATGGGGGTTCAATGATGGCGGCCAGCCAACCAGTGAATTTCCGGCACATTTGATGACCCATATTCAGCGCCAGAAACAAGACGCCAACCAACGGGTCGTGATGCATTGCCACCCGACGAACTTGATCGCGATGAGCTTCACGCTACCATTGGAATCCAAGCTGTTTTCGCGGCTCTTGTGGAAGATGCAAGCTGAATCGGTTGTCGTTTTCCCAGAAGGTATTGGCGTGATCCCCTACATGACGCCGGGGACGAATGAAATTGGTCAGGCAACGGCTGAGGCGATGGCAGATTATCGCCTCGTGCTGTGGCCGCAACACGGGATCTTCGGTGCAGGCGATTCGATGGACGAGACCTTCGGCTTGATCGAAACCGCCGAAAAAGCGGCCTTGATCTATTCCACGATCCAAGCGCAAGGCGGCAAGTTCGTCAACGAAATCACTGACCAGAACCTGAAGGACCTTTGCGCGCGTTTCGATATCACGCCAAACCAGGACTTTATCGATGGCGATTCGCTGATCAAGTAACCATAAGCGTTGAGGTTAGGCACCTTCCGGCCGTAGGGAAGGTGCTTTTTTAATGCCGAAAAAGCGCCGTATGTTTAAGTAAACCGTATTTTCCCCGGCACCATTAGCCCTTTTATTCGGTCACATGGTAAGATGAACTTAAATAAGAAAAAAGGGAGCGATTACCGTGAAGCCATTAGCGAAGTATATCGACCACACGTTGTTAAAGCCAGAGGCAACGCAGGCGCAGATCGACACCGTATTGGCTGAGGCCAAGCAGTATCAATTTGCCTCGGTTTGCATCAATCCGTATTGGGTCCCGCGCGCGGCCGCGGCACTGGCGGGTAGCGGGGTCAATGTTTGTACGGTCATTGGTTTCCCGCTAGGGGCCAACACGACCTTTGTGAAAGTGGCTGAGACGAACCACGCGCTGGATGAAGGCGCCGTCGAAATCGATATGGTGTTGAATATCGGTGAGCTCCGCTTTGGTCACGATGATCAAGTCAAAGCAGACATCCAGGCGGTCGTTGAGGCGACACACGCTAAGGGCGGGTTGGTGAAGGTGATCATCGAAGCTTACCTGTTGACGGATGAACAAAAAGTGCGCGCCTGTGAGTTGAGTGAAGCAGCCGGGGCAGACTTCGTCAAAACCTCGACGGGTTTTGCAGGCGGCGGTGCGACGGTTCATGATGTTGTCTTGATGAAACAGGCGGTGGGCACGCGCTTAGGTGTGAAGGCGGCAGGCGGGATCCATACCTACGCCGAAGCGCAGGCGCTGATCGACGCTGGTGCTGATCGCTTAGGCGCCAGCGCTGGGGTCGCAATCTTGAAGGAGGCAGCGCAATGACACGATTTTCACGCGTGATCGCCATCGTCACGGATTCGATCGGGATCGGTGAGGCGCCGGATGCGGCAAAATACCACGATGTCGGGGCGGATACGTTAGGACACATCGGCGCCTTTTTCGACGGCGACCTGACGTTGCCGAACTGGCAGCGGCTCGGGCTAGGCAACATTGCGCGCCCGATGCCGATCTTAGGCGTCGGCCCAGTCCCGCAGCCGGTGGGGTACTTTGGCAAAATGTACGAGGTATCGGCGGGGAAAGATAGCATGGATGGGCACTGGGAGATGATGGGCTTGCCTGTCACCGAACCGCTCGGCTTTTTCCCTGCTGGCTTTCCTGATGCCTTGATCCAGCAGATCGAAACTTTTTCTGGCCGGCACGTGATTGTGAATCAACCATACTCTGGGACGGAAGTGATCGCAGAATATGGCGAGGAACAGTTGCGTACGGGGGATCTGATCGTCTACACGTCTGGGGATTCTGTGTTGCAAATTGCGGCGAATACGGCCGTGATTCCGTTGGCGGAGCTGTATCGGATCTGTGAGTATGTCCGCAGCATCACGATCACCGATTACCGTATTGGCCGCGTGATCGCGCGGCCGTATGTGGGCGAGCACAAAGATAACTTTACGCGGACAAGTGATCGCCATGACTACACCTTGAAGCCGACCGCCCCCACAGACCTTGACCGCCTGCAAAAAGCGGGGGTGGCAACTTATGGGATCGGTAAGATCAACGATATTTTCTCTGGAATCGGGTTGGATGATGGCGTGCATACGACCAGCAACGCTGACGGTATGACGCAAACCATCACCGCCGTCCAAAGTGCCCGGACCGGCTTCATTTTCACTAACTTGGTCGACTTTGACGCCATGTATGGGCACCGGCGGAACCCACAAGGGGATGGCGAGGCGTTGATGGCGTTTGATCAGCAGCTCGGCGAACTCGTGGCTGCGCTGCGCGATGACGACCTCTTGTTGATCACGTCCGACCACGGGAATGATCCTGGGTTTCGCGGGACGGATCACACCCGCGAGTACGTCCCGCTGATCGCTTATAGCAAGCAGTTGCCTGGCGGTGGCGATTTAGGGATCCGCTCGCCGTTTGCGGATCTGGGGGCGACCATTTTGGCCAACTTCGGGGTCGCTGGCAACGGGGTCGGCCAGTCGTTTCTTGATTTGCTGAAATAGCGGCCCCTCGGCTTGAGACTGAGTGGCTATGTAGGAGGGCAATATGAGCACACATATCGAAGCTGCACCTGGTGCGATCGCACCGATCGTTTTGTTACCGGGAGACCCGTTACGCGCCAAGTATATTGCGGACACCTATTTAGACCATGTCACGCAGTATAATACGGTCCGCAATGCGTTCGGGTATACCGGTGAGTATCAAGGCGTCCGGGTCTCGGTCCAAGCGACAGGCATGGGCATCCCTTCGATCAGCATCTATGTCACCGAGTTGATCGTTGACTACGACGTGCAAGTCCTGCTTCGCGTCGGGACCGCCGGTGGGTTGAACCCCGGCGTGCACGTGCGAGATGTCTTGCTGGCACAAGGGTCGACAACGGATTCGAGTATTATTTTGAATACGTTTGGCCCGGGGCTGTACTTCGCGCCGTTAGCCGACTTTGGCTTACTGCACCAAGCCTATGACCAGGCCCAAACTTTGGGGTTGGCGGTCAAGGCAGGGAACATCCTCGGGGAAGACCGGTTTTACAATGACGAAATAGACCGGCATAAATTGATCAAATATGGCGTGTTGGCATCTGAAATGGAAACGCCCGCCTTATACTTATTGGCGGCGAAGTACCAACGGCGTGCGTTGGCGATATTAACGGTGTCCAATCACCTGGTGACAGGGGAGGAAACGACGGCGCAAGAGCGCCAAACGAGTTTTGATGACATGTTGCGATTAGCCTTCGCAGTTGTAAAGGGATTGTAATATTCGGCCGGTGTAACAGCCAGGGTGCTGTTACACCGGCCTTTTTTTAATGTAACAAAATGATAACGAACGCGCTTTCGGGTGCATGGGCGGAGCCATCGTGTTAGGCTAATTGTATCTAATTAAGAAATCTTAAACTTTAAAACGAACATCATTTGATTGGAGGAGTTTGGATGACAGAGTCAAAAAAGGCCTTAGCGCTTGCCGCGGGCTTGGCTGGGGTAGCCGGCGTTGCAACACTTGCAGTAGCGCCGAACCAAGCTAGCGCCGCAACGACCGGGACCGTCACTTATTCGGAAGGGGCCACGACAGTTTGGCAGACCCCAGCGTTTAAGGCGGTCAAACGCTATGTTGTGCAGAACCAATCACTGGCTGTGATCGGGCAAAAGAACGTGAACGGGACGGTTTGGTATCAGATCGGGGCCAATGAATGGATCCCAGAACTGTACCTGAAAGTTGCTGGTGCCGCACCGACTGCGACTAAGACGGCGCCAACCGCGACGGCAAAGACTTTTGCTGTCCATGCGACTTACACCGAAGGCGCTGTGACGATTTGGAATGGGACAAGCTATTCCAACCCGAGCGGCCGGTATTTAACGACCGCTAAAAACATCACAGCGGTCGCAACGGTTCAAGCCAATGGTGAAACATGGTACCGGTTAAGCGACGGCGGCTACGTACCAGCTCGCTTCGCGGCTCCTGCTGGGACCCAGCAAGCGACCACTGCGGCGGCTACCGCAACCAAGGCTGCGACGACGGCGACCCAAACCACAACGCCAGCACCTGCTGCTCCGGCAACGACGACACCAGCCGTCACTACCCCGGCGACGAAGGCGAACGACACGGCTAGCCAAGCCACCACTGCTCAAGCGACCCAAGCCAATACCACGGCAGCGGCCCCAGCAACGACGACCACTCCGGCGACCACGACACCCGCTGCTAGCGAAGCGCCAGCAACATCGACTGCTGCGACGACGCCAGCCGCATCAACGGCACCAGCCGCTTCTTCAGCAGCTAGTCAAACGACGGCAACGCCTGTTAAGCCGACAACGGACACCCAAGCTGCAACCACTCAAGTGACGGTGACCTATACGCCGAGCGTGGTTTCGGAATGGCGCTCTGCAGGGTACACCGAACCTGCTGGTAAGTACTTAAGTGCTGGGACGACCGTCACTGCGGTTGGGACAACCACGGCTAACGGCGAAACCTGGTACCACTTGAGTGATGGCAACTACGTCTCTGCAGGTTTCTTTGGTACCGCTGGGACGCAAGCAAGTGCCGCTAAGCAAGCCGCGACAACGCCTGCAAAGACCACGACTCAGGCACCGGCAACGACTCAAACGACAACACCAGCGGCAACGCCAGCCCAGACGCCAGCTGCGACCCAGACGCCTGCCCAAACGACGCCAGCGGCAACGCCTGCAAAGACGACCACAAGCACGCCGACGACTCAGACACCGGCAACCACGACGACCACTAATTCGAGTCGTAGTGCGCAGATTCAAGCCGTGATCAATGTGGCGAAAGCCCAATTGGGTAAGCCCTATGTGTGGGGCGGCAAGGGCCCTAGCGGCTTTGACTGCTCTGGTTTGACGCACTATGCGTTCCTTAACGGGGCGAACAAGGAAATCGGCGGCTGGACCGTCCCACAAGAATCTGCTGGGACTAAAGTTGCCATCTCCAGCTTACAACCAGGGGATCTGATCTTCTGGGGAAGCGCCGGCGCCACCTATCACGTTGCGATTTACCTTGGCGGTAACCAGTACATCAACGCCCCACAACCTGGTGAAAACGTCAAGATCGCCTCGATTTCGAGTTACTTCATGCCATCCTTCGGGGTGCGCGTCCTGTAAGCTGAGGATCAAAAGGCTGAAACAGGAAACGGTTTTAGCCGCAAATAGAGATGAAGCGCTTGGTGAAATCCAACTTTGGATTTCACCAAGCGCTTTTTTTGCGCAGTAGCGACGGGCAACCACATGGCTGGTTACGATGCGCGGTAGTGGCGGTTTTTGTAGGCGGTCACGTTGGGCTTGCGTTTGGATAAGAAAGCGGTTACGATAAGTTTATCGGTAAACTTTAACGCTAAACTTGGAGGTGCGGCAATGGATCAAATGTGGCAGGTGGCGACGACAGCTTGGGAGCCCGCAGCGATCGTTGGCAACGGGAATAAATTCATGATCGGTAACGGCTATCTTGGCTACCGCGGGACGCTAGATGAGTTTACGGCCGAAGATTACGTCGCCGTTAATTTGTTAGGGCTCTATGATCAGCACGGTGATGCTTGGCGGGAGCCGGTCAACGCGCCGAATCCTTTTTTTACGCAAGTCCAAGTTGCCGGTCAACCGGTCGGGGTCAAAACCACACCGGTCCTGGCGCACCGGCAGTGGCTGGATCTAAAGCAAGCTGTCCATCACCGAAAGACGACTTTTGACGTGGGTGGCGCGCAACTGACCGTGGCCAGTGCGCGGTTTGCAAGCGGTGCAGATGACCACCTGTTGGCGCAGCGCGTCACGCTGACCTGCGACCAAGCGCTGACGATCACCTTGACCAGTGCGATCGACCTCAATGTGTGGGATATCAACGGGCCGCATTTGACGCCAGTGACAACGACCGCGACAGGGGCGTCGTTGCAAACGGGAGAAGGCGACACCGTCCAGATTCACACCCACATCGCGGGTTTATCTGGCGGCCGACAGGTGACGACGCCCACGTTATTAGGCACTAAGTGGACGTTAAGCTTGCAGCCAGGGGTGCCTGTCGCCTTTGAGAAAATGGCGTTGATCACCACTAGCCATGATGTGGGGCAGCCCGTTTTCCCGCCCGACTATGCCACCGCCTTGCAGGCGCATAGCCAAGCGTGGCAACGGCGCTGGGCGCGTAGTGATGTGGTGATCACAGGCGATGAGGCGGCGCAGCAGGCACTGCGCTATAGCATCTACCAGCTGCTGTTATTAGCACCGCACCATCTCGAGATGTCGATCCCGGCGCGTGGGTTGTCTGGCCAGACCTATAAAGGCGCCGTATTTTGGGATACGGAGATGTTCATGTTACCGTTTTTTAATTACACGGATCCGCAAGTCGCCAGCAAGTTGTTGCATTATCGGATCAAGACGTTGCCGGCGGCCCGGGCCAAGGCGCAGCGCTATGGGTATGACGGCGCGTTTTACGCCTGGGAGAGCCAAGAAGATGGACGCGACGGGGTGAGCGATTATAATGTCACCGACGTGTTTTCCGGCCGCCCGATGCGCACGTATTTCGGCGATAAGCAGATTCACATCTCTGGTGATATCGCGTTGGCATTGTGGCGGAGTTATCAGCAAACCGGCGATGAGGCCTTGTTGACGGATGGCGCTGCGGTGATCGTGGAAAGCGCGAAGTTTTATTATAGTTACAGCTACTGGAAGCCGGATAAAAAGCGCTTCGAGTTGCTCGACGTCTTGGGGCCGGATGAATACCATGAGCGCGTAAATAACAACGCCTACACCAACAAATTGGCGCAGGAAACAGCCAAGCTGGCGCTCACGGCGATGGCACGATTGGCCACGGTAGACCCGCAGGCGTATGCGGCCGTGTGCGCGCAAACTGACTACCCGCAGTGGCAAGCGCGGATCGAAGCTTTTGCGGCGCAGTTAAAGGTGCCAACACCAGCAGCCAAAACGCACTTGATCGCGCAGTTTGATGACTATTTTGGGTTAGAAGACGTCTTGGTCCCTGCCGTGCGCGAGCGGTTGCTCAAGCCTAACGAATATTGGGGCGGGGCGTATGGTGTCGCGGCGGATACGCAGGTCATCAAGCAGGCCGATGTGGTGTTCATGTTGCAATTGTTCGCCCAAGATTACACGATTGAGACTTTGGCCGCAAATTGGCGGTATTACGAGCCGCGGACGGAACATGGCTCGAGTTTGAGTGCCTCGGTTTACGCCTTGTTGGCCACACAAATTGGGGCGTCAGATTGGGCTTACCCGTACTTCATGAAGAGTGCGACCGTTGATCTGACTGGGGAGACCAAGCAATTCGCCGGCGGGGTCTATATCGGCGGCACGCACCCCGCAGCTAATGCCGGGGCTTGGCAAGCCGTTGTCCAAGGCTTCTGTGGCTTAACGGATGATCACGGCAAGCCCCAGGTGCACGCGCGGTTGCCCCAAGAGTGGACGCAGGTCAGCTTTTGTTTGCAGCAGCGCGGGCAATGGTACCGCGCTTTGGTGACCCAAAAGACGGCGACGTTAACGCCGATCGCCGATCCGGCACAGGAGGAAGATCATGGTCACGCTTAAAGAACTCGCACAGCTTGCTGGCGTGTCGACAATGACGGTGTCCAATGTCTTGAATCACCGGACAGATAAGGTGTCGCCGGCAACGCGCACGAAAATTGAAGCTTTAGTCGCTGAATTACATTACGTCCCGAATCAAAATGCGCGCAGTCTAGCCGGAGCGGATTCCTTGTTGATCGCCGTGATCGATTACACGGAGTCGGTCGAAGATACGCAGCTGGTGTTTTCGGCGCCGTTTATGGCGGCGTTGATCAGTGAATTGGAAGATGCGGTGCGCGCCGCCCATCATTTTATGCTGGTGCGCCACGTGAATTCAGTCGAAGAAATTGCCTTATTGCAACAAAATTGGCAACTAGCCGGTTTGGTGATCGTGGGGATGGACCCGGCGTACCTCGCCAAAGTCTTGGCGAGTGTCCAAGTCCCGGTGGCATTCATTGATACGCCGATTACAGAAGCTACGTTGAAGGCGTTAGCGCCGGCGCAGCGCGTGGGGGTGTTTGCCCTTGATGATGCTGGTGGGGCGCGGGCGGCTGCCCAAGAGCTATTGGCCGGCGGCGCCAAGCATTTGGGTTTCTTGGGGTATTCGTTCACCGCCAATGGGGTTGAAAGCCGGCGGTTGTCCGGGTATCGTGAAGCCTTGCAGGCGAGTGGCGAGCCGGTTTACGTGTTGCCTGCAGGCGAGGCCGCCTTTGCGACCGTTGCTTGGCAAGCCGAACACCACCAACTCGACGCGGTCGTGACCACCGCTGACACGCTGGCCGCACAGTTGATCGCTTACTTGCGTGAGCACACGACCCTACAGATCCCACAAGCGCTAAGCATCGTGGGCTTTGATGATCAGCCCTTCGCCAGCTGGATGAATTTGACGACGGTGGCGCAAGACACCACGGCCCGGGCCAAAGCGGCGATCGCCTTTTTGACGGCTTCTCAAGCCCCCATCGTCATGACGACGCAAGCGGTCACCTTGATCCGGCGAGGGACCACGCGCTAGCGCCCCAACACCAAGACCCCGCGGCCAACCTAGATTTTCAGGTTGGGCACGGGGTCTTAAGGTTGCACGTCTAACCAGCGGCCGATGATCGTCAACCAGTGCGCCAGTTGCAATTTCCGTACGGTGCCGAGCCCGGGAAAATGGTCTAAGGCCAACAATGCCTGGGTCGCCGGGGTTTGCGCCTCTGGATGCTGCGCGAGCCAAGGCGCAAGCGAAGCCAAGGCCTCGAAAAATTTGGTCCCGGGAGCGCTGAAATCTTGGTTGTTGACTGAGGTGAAGTGGTGCAGCCACAGCGCGTGCTGGCGGGGGTAAAGCAGGTGTAAGGCGATGGCACGCTGCGGATAACCGCGCTCTGTGTAGTGCTGGGTGCTTAGCGGATAATCTGCAAACCCCATCCCCGGCAAGGCGGCGAGTGGGTACTGGTAGAGCTCGTCTTGGAGCTGATAGTAATCTTCCGTGCGCTGCCGTGTCGGGTAGTGGTCTTCGAGGTAAATGGCGCCAGGGTGGGCAAGTGCCCGAATGCGCGCCGTATTTGGGACGAGGGCGAGTTGCTCTGGTGCCAGTAGCCGGCTTTGCGCGAAGGTTTGGGCGATGGTCAAAGTGACTGGCGTCGGGTCAAAATAGCGCGCGCTGCCGATCGGCAGCGGGAGCGGTTCTGGTAGGTGGTAGCGGGGATGCGCCAGTAACCCGTATTGCCCCACTTGGGGATTTTGAATGATGAATAACGGGTGCCGCGCTTTGGCAAAGGCCGTGACGACGCGCGGTAAAGCGGCGATGTCTTTGACCGGCTCGAGCACAGGCACGATGTGGGCACTCAAGCCTGTTTGGACCGCGTCGCGTAACGCGAGCAGGTCATACTGGCGGCCGCGGATCAACGGATAATAGTTCATGGCCGAGCCGCCAACTTATAGGCCGCAAGTTCGGCGGCTAAGGCGTCGACTTCCGCTTGGAGCGCGCTGATCGTCTCATTTTGTAATTGGTCGGCGAAGCGATCGTAGAGGTTGGTTTCAGGATCGTAAACCGCGTAGTGATCGCTGCGGCGCCGCAGTTCCTTGAGTAATTGGTCGTCGTTAAACGGCGCCAAGCCTTGTTCAACACGCTTGGCCTTGCGCACTTCGCGGTCGAGGCTGGCGATGAAGCGGTCGTTCAGCGCTGCGTCGGCCACCTGCAAGGCTTGCCGACGTGCCGGTTTGGCGATCGTCAACGCCCCAGGCGCAGTAACGGGGACCAGGCTGGCGGCGAGTGCTTCAGGGGCGAAGGCCCGGTAAATCAACACCCCAATGTGCGCCGGGATCTCTGCTTTGAGTTGCGGGTATAAGTCGGCAGGGAAAACGAAGTAGTTGTAGTGGCCAATAAAGCTCAACTTCGCATGGCTATGAAAATCAGCCTTGGTCACCTTTAGCTCAAAGCATCGCCAAATATGGTCATCGTGGTCGGACTGGCGGACTAAGGTATCCACGATGCCTAGGTCATCGGGCATCGTGACCTCTTCAACCGCGGTGGCCCCTTGTTCTTCCCAATAGGCGTACAACGTTTTTTCTAAGTCTAAGGTTAGTGGTGTTTTCATCTGCGGCCCTCCTTTTTGCGTTACGGCTTGACGCTCAACCAGAAGTTGGTCAGCTGTTGGGCGAGTTCTTCGGTATTGTGGCTGACTTGGGCGTGGGCCCAATGCGGCGGGAATAATTGCGCGTAGTCGGGGCGGCAAAACCGGGCGTCGAGTAGTAAAATGACGCCGGTGTCGTGTGCGCCGCGAATCACGCGGCCACCAGCTTGCAACACGTTGTTGAAGCCGGGAAGTTGATAGGCGTAAGCGAAGCCGTTGCCGTTTTGGTGATCGAAGTAAGTTTTGAGGCGGTCGGTTTCGGCGTTTAACCCCGGCAGGCCGACCGAAACGATCGCCACGCCGATCAGCTGGGCGCCTTTGAGGTCGATCCCTTCGCTGAAGATCCCGCCTAAAACGGCGAAGCCGACGATCGGGTCTGGGTCTTCGCGAAAATGGTCAAGGAATTTGGCGCGGGCTTCTGCGTCCATTTGCCCGCTTTGCCGCACGGTGTTCAAGTCCGGTTGCGCCGCTTCAAAAGCAGACGCCACCATGTCCAAGTAGGCATATGACGGTAAGAAGACTAGGTAGTGCCCGGGCTGGGCGGTGACCATCACGGTGAGGCTGGCGATCACATTTTGCAAGCTGGCTTCGCGTTGGCGGTAGGTGGTTTGGACGTTGGCGGTGACGATTACCGCCTGGTGAGCGGCGGGAAAAGGCGACGGCAGTTGGTAAGCGAGGCTATCCTCGGCGCCGCCAAGGACGTCTTGGTAATAGGCCATTGGTGATAGGGTCGCGGAAAACAAGATGGCCCCCCGCC
>JALCQM010000046.1 GCA_022651245.1 Lactobacillus sp. | reverse complement strand
CGAGGGCAACTGGTCCGGACTGCGACATGAGCATAGAGGCTTTATAGGGGCGTGTGCATTGACGCTAGCCGGTATCGTGCGTATCGGGATGCTCTTTGGTCACGCGCAAGGCGCGGCAATGGTGCAGTTGGGTCGCAACGATCTTGGCGCGCGACCTCAGCGGGGGTGCCTGTGGTGATGCGTCTAGCCGGCCGGCCAAAGCCGCGTCGTGCTAGCACATCGGGTAAAACAGGCTAAAGGGACGGACAACAAGGAGCCTAACCGGCTGAGGCGATGAGATGATGAGTCGTCTGATCGGCACAATGGCTAGGCGAAAGCGGCGTGGGCCCACGTCGCTTTCAGCGACCGCACGTGCCCCGCGCTGGTTTCTGTGGGGCAGAGAACCAGCGACTCACGTGGTCGCGATAAGGGGGTGATCAACGACCCTTATATATACAAAGAGGCAATTTAGGGTCAAAAAAGAGAGGCGAAAATAACCAAGAAATTAGGCTAATTATCGTGAAACGGTTGGGGGACTATGGATACAAGCCGAAAAATTTATTTTTTAAGATTATATTTCGATGATATTACAGCTGATTTTTAATCTAATTTTAACCAAAATCACGATAATACGCTTATTTTTTTTGCCACCGGCGGCTACTCTCCCCAAATTCCGAAGGCAGTTTCTGGCCCTCGTGGCTGGTGTCGTGAATAATTCGCTATCACATTTGGCCTATCAGTTTATGGCACGCTCAGCCAAAAAAAGATTCAGCGGCCAGCGTATAAGTAAAGGGCTGTGACTTGTAAAAACGCACCTAGACCAATATCGGCCTAGGTGCGGTATTAAAAATATATCAACTCTACTTGACGAAGAGCCCTTTTTGCACTGTCACAGCCTTTTACTCTATTACTTTTTGATCACCCCAGCAACAAACTCAATAAGCCACGATTTTAGTGCCATGGGCCTCTTGGACACCCAGCTCGCTAGCCACTTGGGCCACGTTTGCCGCTGTAATGCCACCACCTGGCAAGATGGTCAACTGATCCTTCGCCGCAGCAACAAGCGCCTTGAGGTGTGGCAACGTCTCCTGAAGCGATTGGGTCAGCGGCCCGCCATGGGTGAGAATCCGACTCACCCCATGTGCAGCTAACCAAGCGATCGCATCTGGCTGCTGCGCAACCGGAATCTCATCGAACGCCATATGCATCACAACCGTCATGCCCGCACTAGCGGCAATCAGATTTTCCATCGCCTCTTCATCCAGCCATCCCGTCTCAGTCAAGGCGCCAAACGCTACGGCATCGACTCCTTGCGCCTGCGCTTCGAACAAATCGGCTTCCATGATCTTCAGTTCCAGGTCGTTATAGACGAAATCTCCCCCACGCGGGCGAATCATTGCGACAATACTCGCATCATGTTCGTGGACGTAACGTGTTGCTTCAGCCAACACCCCTTTGGAAACCGTCGTCCCGCCCACTGCGAGATTATCATTCAGTTCAACGCGACGAACACCGGCGGCTAGGACTTTCGGCAAGTCAGTAAAATTTTCAACGCAGACTTCTTTTAGCATGGTGACCTCCATTGATGGTATGACTTATAGGAACAGGACTAATAATACCACGATCCCCAAGGCAATCCGATACCAACCGAATGGCTTGAAATCATGGGTCTGCACGAACTTCAGCAACCATTTGATCGAAATCACTGCAACAATGAAGGACACGACCATCCCCGTTGCTAAGATCGCCCACTGCTCGCCACTAAACGTATTACCATTCATCAAGTACTTGCCGATTTTCAAGATTGAAACCCCGATCATCGTTGGGATCGCCAAGAAGAACGAAAACTCCGTTGCGACATACCGGCTGGTGCCTAGTAGAATTGCCCCTAAGATCGTGGCGCCACTACGACTGGTCCCCGGAATAATCGAAAGTGCCTGAAAGATCCCAATAAACAGTGCCGTTTGAAAACTTAAATCCGCCAATTTGGTGATCTTAGGCGCTTTATCACGAAATGCATTCTCGATCACAATGAACAAGATCCCATAAATGATCAATGTTGTCGCCACCACTTGCGGCGTATGTAAATGTGCATCCATCCAGTCGTTTAGTGGCAACCCGATCACGACCGATGGTAACACTGCGATAATCACCTTGAACCACAGAATCCAGATCGACTGCCGTTCCTGCTTTGTTTTCTTAAAATTAAACGGATTGAGCTTATTAAAATACAGCAAGATGACCGCTAAAATCGCCCCGAATTGAATGACATATTCGAACATCGCCATGAAATCAGCATTCTGGTTAATTTTAACGATTTGGCTGACGAGATCGATATGCCCGGTCGAACTAATCGGCAAGAACTCCGTCAGCCCTTCTACGATCCCAATAATAATGGCCTTGAAAATATCTAACATAATTTCCTGCTATATAAAATGTGGAAGAATGTCCATTGACACTAGTAAAGGTTTATATATTTCCTTTCTTAGTTGTCCATTCTGATTTTATTTGATCCCGTCAACACTAGTATTCTTACCGTAGGATACCCCTTGGCAACATTGACTAGCTCTTGAATCGTTAGGACATAGCCTGCCCCTGTGCATACTGAATCAAATTCAATACGGCATTTTGGTCCCGATCTAGCCGGATACCGCAGCCGTAACAATGAAACTCGTGATGTTTCGTGTGATGATACTGATTGCCAGCCAAGGTCAGCTTATCCACACCGGTCTTGACCACGCCACAATGACTACATTGTTGCGTGCTGGGAAAGAAGCGGTCGACGAGCACTAAACTACGACCATGCCAAGTGGCTTTATCCTGCATCAACACCTTGAAGCGTCCAAACAACGAGCGGTGAAGGTTCTTCGCCAGCCGTTTGTTCATCTTCATGTGCTTCGCATCCAGGTCTTCGATGGCAATAGTGCCGTTTGAACGCACCAGCATGGTTGTCAGCTTCTGCAAGAGGTCATTTTGGATCCGTGACACTTTCTGATAGGCCCGCTTCAACTTGGTTTTCGTTGCGCGGTAATGCTTAGAAAAAAAGTGTCCTGGATTCTCTTGACGCTTGCGGGCAAGTTGGCGCTGATACAAGGAGATGCGGTCGTACAGGCTGATGAGCTTGACAGTCAATACTGGCAGGAAAGCCATGGTGTCGCCATCGTTGTAAACATATTTACCGATATTGGCATCGACCCCGCATACCCGTTCAGAGACCGGCAATGCTTTCGGCCGTTCAACCTCAATGCTTAAGCTCACATAATAACCGTCGGCTTCTTCAACAATGGTTGCCAGATGAATGGTACCCTTCCATCGCGGCGTTTCTGCTAACCGTATGCCATACCAAGCACCTTGATACGCATATGGTTTGTCCAGCCGAAGCTTGCCGTCTATGATAGTCGCCCGATCGGTCTTAAAGACCTGCCGGCTCCGTTTTCGGGACTTGAATTTTGGCTTAGCATGGTCGGGCATCTTCGGGTTGAAGAAGTTTTTCCACGCTTGGGCGACGTCATGCACGGCCAATTGTAGGATACGAGCTGAACGACTAAATTGCCAGTCAGCTTTGTTGGCGACCAGTTCGTCACGCACTTTACGCTCGTTTGGGCGCAGGTGCTTGTCTTCCATGATGACTGATTCGTCGTACATATCGTTCCAAGTTGCCAAGGCTTGGTTATAACAATAACGGCGATAATCGCACGCTTGCTTCAGCACCTTTTGCATCGTGGCATTCGGGTAGCAGCGCACTTTGTGAGTTCTGAGCATCTCATCACCTCCTTTGCTTATAAATTACGCGAAGAAGGTGAAGCTATCCTGTCAGGACAAAGAAACTTTTACCACCATAAGATCACTAGTTTGCTACACATTTCTCACGAGTTCATCATTTCATCCAACGCTGTGACACTGCCTTCCACTTAATTACTACAGCGTCACAAACCGGGATGAAATTCTAGGCGTTTCCATGTTTTTAATTGCAGTTACTAACCTCCTAGTATCGGGCTTGCGCCAAAAAAAGTGGGCCTGTGCGGCTAGTATTGTCGTCAAGCCCGCCCTTTCCACGCTACCCCTTTTGAAAAACTGAGCATTTTCAGTATACCGGTATTGCATCAGATTGCCATCATCTCATACTCAGATTAAGAAAAAAGAAAAACCGCCGAGGCGGTTAGTTATCATGATTCAGTCCCAACGTTTGCGCCAGCACCTGCATATCCGCTGGCAATGGCGCCTGCAAGTGGATCGTCCGCTTCAAAACTGGATGCCAAAAATCTAGCACCGCACAATGCAGCGCTTGACGTTGGATATCGCCTAGTGGCCCCCCATACAAGTCATCCCCGTACAGCGGATGGCCCAAAGCAGCAAAATGTGCCCGAATTTGATGCGTCCGTCCAGTATGCAAGGTCACTAGCACTTGATAGGCCCCTGTCGTCTGCGCTTGCACCTGATATTCCGTTACAGATACCTTACCGTTAGGCGTCACGCCACGGTGCATATAAAACTCCGTCGTCCGTCCTAGCCGTAAGATGAGCCACCCATGCTGCGGTAGCGCAGCTCGCCCAGACACCAAGGCAACGTACCGCTTGATCAATTTATCTGTATGGAGTTGGGCGTCGATCAGACTGTGTGCGACACTATGCTTCGCAAAAAGAATCAGCCCACTCGTATCACGATCAAGCCGTGTCACCACATGAATCGCAGTACTTTCTGCTTTTTGCGCAATTAAATACGCCTTCACCCGATTGGCCATTGTATCCGGGCTCTTGGCAACATCTGGTATCGATGCAATTCCCGCAGGCTTGTTCACGACCAAATACCAATCATCTTCATAGACGATGTTCAACGGCCCAGCAAACGGCACCACTTGCTCCGAGGCTACGTCGGGGGCCATATCGACGACAACGTGATCCCCTGCGTGCAGCACGTAATTCGTATGCTGTTCATGCCGGTTGATCCTTAAGCGACCGCCGTGAAACTTCATCCGTTTGATTTGCGCCCGCGATAACCCTGATTGGCGTAGAAAGGTGTATGCCTTCACTGGCGTTAGCGCGGTATACGTCCACTCAAACCTCATTGTTTAGCGCCAATGAACGCGTCTTCAACGCGATCCCAAAAATGCATATGCCGATAACGGGCAAAATGAATGCGCTCATCCGCGATCCGAAAACGAATTGACGTGACCAACTGTGGGGTGATACTGAATTGATCAATACTCATGAGGTAATCTTGGAATGGCTCTGGGCGCAACACCACCCACTCATCTGGTGCTAAAATGAGTGGCGCCGCTAACGTCCGAAAGACGCGGTTGTTGATCGACGCGATTTCGGTCACTTGCATCGCATCTAATCGGGGATGAATGACGGCCCCACCATTAGATTTGCTATAGGCGGTCGAGCCCGTCGGTGTCGAGACACATAACCCGTCGCCACGAAAACTTTCGAAGAAATTATCCCGGATGTAGACATCCGCACGCATCGTTCCCGACAGCCGTTTGAGTGTCGCCTCATTCAAAGCAAGATAATGCGAACTCGTCCCGTCTTCATAGTCCGCCAAAATATCCAACAAGGGGTAACTGACACTTTGGCCAGAATCCTTCAGCAGCGCTTGGACCAGATCATCAATCTCATAATCCCGCCAATCGGTATAAAAGCCCAGATGACCTGTGTGCACACCAATAAAGCGCACCCGATCTAATTGTTGTGCATACCGATGAAAAGCGCCTAACAAAGTCCCGTCGCCCCCAACCGTAATCACCACATCAGGTTGCTCAGTATCTAAGGTAAAGCCATTTGCTGTTAATTTTTTGGTCAACAGCCCAGCAGCAAGTTTAGATTGCGCGTTCGAATTCTTAATGATGGCAATGCGCATCGCTAATCCCTCTTCTTCTCCACGTCCTTAGACATTGGTACTTTTTGTCCCTTACCATATGAGAATAGCTGTTGCGCTTCTTGAATTTCCTCTCGGATCTCCGACATCTCTTTGTCCAACATAAAGCTAGCTTCTGCCGCACGCTTGAGGCGGGCCTTCAGCTCCTCTGGAAATTCTCCTTGGTATTTGTAGTTCAAGGAATGCTCGATCGTCGCCCAAAAATTCATCGACATCGTTCGAATTTGCACTTCAGCTAACAACTTTTTTTCACCATGCACCAATTGTACTGGATATTCGATCACCACATGATAAGAACGATAGCCTGACGGTTTATTATTCGTGACATAATCACGTTCTTCGACCACTTTCATGTCCGTCCGTCGATGCAAAAGATCGACGACTTGGTAAATATCTTCAACGAATTGGCACATGATCCGCAGCCCCGCAATATCTTGCATATCTTGCTCAAGCAGTTCATCGGGGATGTATCGCCGGGCTTGCTTTTCAACGATCGAATCGATCGGCTTGACCCGCCCAGTGACAAATTCGATTGGCGTATGCTCATTGGCTTGCTGGAATTGCTTGCGCATGCCACGGAATTTTATTTTCAACTCGCTTACTGCCTGCTGATACGGCATTAAAAAGCTATCCCAGTCACGTTGCATCGCCATACCTCCATATTCTGATTTAACCTCTAACCATTTTACCATAGAATGGAGCTAAACGCCGCGACTCAACAACGTGAAAGGACCCCCACATGTCAATCCAAAGTGAACAAGAATTCAAGACACTATTAACCGCTACACAAGCCGATTTACTTCAAAATAGTTACCCCTTCCAACAGGCGTTCACGCAGACAAACCGATACTACGACACAGCAGACGGCGACTTACACCGTCAAGGCTGGGGACTGCGCACTCGCCAATTTGCTGACCACAGTGAACAGACACTGAAGATCCCAGCAGGGCCACATCGCCAGCTACTAGAATACACGGACCCCATTACCGGTTTGACGCTAGCCCCTGGCGGCACCGTTGCCGCACAACTAGCCGCGGCAAATATTCCGTTGAACCACCTCCAGCAATTTGCTGAAGCTACCACGATCCGGCGCACCGCACCATTATCAGCAGGACTTTTAACCCTTGATCAAACGCAGTACCCTAATGGGACGACTGATTGGGAGGCAGAATTAGAATATCAAGATTATCCTGTTGCATTAGCCTTTTGGCAAGCGTTACAGCAACGCTTCGCTTGGTCAACAAGCACCCCTGAAAACAAAGTCCAACGGGCCAAACGTAATGTGAACTAATCACAAGCTAAATAATTGTCTTCTGGTCAGATTCTGGTAAAGTAAAGATAACTCAACTAATGGAGGCTAAGCCGTGCTAGAAGTTTTCTTATTCGTCAACCCCATCGGGATGCGGTGCCGAGAGGCCGAATCTGCGGTGATCCAGCTGTCTGAAGAAACCGATATCCGAATCGACTTACACTTCGTCTTGTTACTAAATTTTCAAGTGATCGATCAATACATGCAGCGATTGGGGCTTGATCCCCTCGACCTTGCACTGCGCAATCGTCTATTCGACGCCGCTTACCAAATTGCACTCGATTATCAAGCCGCCCAATATCAAGGCAACTCAAAAGCCAGGACGCTCTTGATGGCAGAACAAGAGATGTTCACTGACGGCTGTTACGACTACGATCCAGCTTTTGCCGAAGCCTGCGTCAAGGGTTATGGCCTCAATTGGGAGATCTTTCAAGACGATCGGCACGCCGCCACCGCTGGCTTCACTGCTGATCAAAATATTGCCCAGGAAATGGGTGTCGAGCAGACGCCTTGTGCCGTGCTATTTGACACAACCAATCCCGAAGCTCCCGGGGTTCGGTTAGGCAATCTTGGCAACTACGAACGCTTCAAGCGTGTTTGTGAACGGATTGCGCACGCCCCGCAACCCGCAAAGCCACTACTACACGTTTTGTAAAAATGATTGAACTACCGCAAAAGGCCCTCAGCGTCACGCTTCAAATGAAGTCGTGATGCCGAGGGCCTTTTGCGTCTCTGAAAACATCATGGCGCGTTACTAACCGTGCAATCAAGCCCGCTACCGCAACGCGTTCAATTTACTAATCAAATCTGGATACCATACGGGGACGGCACGCCACTGCCACCCCGTATTGGTCGCCACTAACAGCTGGGCGTCTTCTAACACCTCCAGCCAGCGGGCGGCAACCAGCTTGATTAAAGTTGTTTGGCTGACTAAAGGCGTTAGCACCGGGACTCGCTGTGCCGCCCAAAACGCAATAAACTTTTCCCGGGAAATATCTGTCTGGCCCAAGGTCAATAAAAATTTGACGCGCAACTGCCATTCTGGCGCCTTAATGCCGATCAACGATAGTGGTCGCTCATGGATGAGCCATGGTGCCCCTGCTAAATGATGCCCTTGCTGATAAGCCAACGCTTGCAACGTTAACGCGTTGGGCTCTCGGTAATGCAATTGATTTTGAATCAAGCGTGCCACATTGGCTTTAGCGCGGCCAGTCCCAATAACCCTCGTCACCGGTCGTTTGCTGCCATAGCGCGTCACCCGATAACCTTGTGCCTCCCATTGCCACACCTCTAAGAACTCACGGCCGTCACTAAACCATAAATGGTAGCCATAGCGCGGGGAATATTGCAAAAACCGTGCCTGCATGGTCCCAGGCCGTTTCGAATAATACCGCGGTCCCAAGACCCAGACAACCGTGACACCCAGCTGGTGATAGCCACGCGTTCGCGTCACCAACCGCTCCGGGTTCAAAGGACTGCACTGAAATTCCAACACCAGTGTTTGACCTGCTCGCTGCCACACCACATCTGCACGTTGCTTAATTGCCGCATAATAAGTTTCCAAGGTCACCTGGTAGCCAAGCTGACGCCCTAAAGCCGCTAACCACAAATTCCCCTGTAAATGATCGGCACTTTCACCTTCGCTCGCCGCTTGACAAGCAGGGCCAATATGCGCAAAGTGTGCCGGAATCACCGCCCCATTCTTAATCCGGACCGGACGCCGACACGCTGGACACACAAACTTTTGGCCGCGTAGTTTGGCCGCTTGCTCATGCGCAACCAGCGTCACTAACTGGGCCGACGGATTCATCGCCACAAACATTTGCCCACCTCCTTCCTAGATTAAATTCGCCAATAGGTGCAGATTCCGCCAACAAAAAACGAGCAACTATGCACAATTGCACCAGTTGCTCGTTTTTTTGGAGGCCATGATTCCCGCTACGACGCCACCTAAAGGTCGTCGCGTCAGCTTTGGTATCAGATAAGCTATTCTTTTCAGACTTTCATGCCATAGGCGCCTCAATAGAACCTAGTTTGCATACGCTAGCCTAAAACCACTTGAGGTCTCAGCCCTTGAGTCGCGTGACGCCATTTCTTCGCGACGCACGGATGGACTTTAATTTTTAAAACTGTGAATCGGCGCTGGAATGTGCCCGCCGCGATTGACAAACACGGACGCATCGCCAGTATTAACGGCCATGATTGGTGCAGAACCGAAAAGCCCACCAAACTCGATTGCGTCGCCCACATCCTTGCCAGGTACTGGGATCACGCGTACCGCCGTTGTCTTGTTGTTGATCATCCCAATAGCCGCTTCATCTGCAATCATACCAGAAATCGTCGTTGCTGGTGTCTCCCCAGGAACGGCGATCATGTCTAAGCCAACCGAGCAAACCGCAGTCATTGCTTCTAATTTTTCTAAGGTAATATGACCCGCCTCAGCAGCTTTGATCATGTTCGCATCTTCAGATACGGGAATGAACGCGCCCGATAAGCCGCCCACGCGTTCAGCAGCCATGATGCCACCTTTTTTAACGGCGTCATTGAGTAAGGCCAAAGCCGCAGTCGTTCCCGGCGTGCCGACGTGGCTCAACCCCAGCGTCTCTAGGATCTCCGCAACAGAGTCACCTTGTGCCGGTGTCGGCGCTAACGACAGGTCCACGATGTTGAATGGAACGCCAAGACGTTCAGCTGCCACTTTCCCCACGAATTGGCCCATTCGTGACACCTTGAAAGCGGTCTGTTTGATGGTTTCACAAATCACTTCGAAGCTAGCCTCAGGTTGATTGGCGATCGCACGCTGCACCACCCCTGGCCCGGAGACACCCGTGTTGATCGCCACGTCGCCTTCAGATACGCCCCAAAAAGCGCCGGCCATGAATGGATTATCTTCAACTGCGTTACAAAAAATCACCAATTTCATGGCAAGTTTAGGGTCGATCGCTGCAATGTTTTTGACCACTTGTCCCATTTGCTTAACGGCATCCATATTCAACCCACTGCGCGTTGAGCCAATGTTAACTGATGCGCACACCCGATCCGTTGCCGCCAACGCAGCCGGAATTTGCGCCATCAGCGCCAAATCTGCCGGCGTACACCCGTTTTGTACAGTCGCAGAAAAGCCTCCGATTAAATCGACCTCAACAGCCTTAGCGGCGTCATCCATCGCCTTTGCCAAGGGTAAAAAATCCGGATGGGGGTCAGCACCCGCCAACATTGCAATCGGCGTCACGCTGATCCGCTTATTCACAATCGGGATACCATACTCACTCGAGATTGCATTGGCAACTGGCACCAGTTGTTTAGCCTTTGTCGTGATTTTGTTGTACACGTTAACAGCCGTTTTCTGAATGTCCCCTGTGACACAATCGAGCAACGAAATTCCCATCGTGACCGTTCGAATATCCAGGTTTTCTTCGGCGATCATTTGAATGGTTTCTTTGATTTGGTTAGTTTCCATGCTTCCTCCTATGCCATCACAATTTATGCATGGCGTCGAAGATCTCTTGGCGCGCGATCTTGATATCGACACCGATCTCTTGGCCAAGGGCTTGTAAGTCGCCCTTTACGGCACCAAATTCTGCACCTTCAGGTAATTTGGCCAACAACATCATCGTAAATGCCCCTTGCATAATCGTCTGTGAAACGTCGAGGATATTCACATTTAATTCTGCGAGCTTGGTTGTGACTTGCGCAATGATGCCCACTTTATCTGTTCCAATAACTGTCACGATTACTTGCATCGATTTTCCCTGCCTTCTTTAATGATGGTTATAGTTTACCATAACTGCCGTCATTAACTCTCATCATTCTGTTATTGTTCGGTTTTAAGCAAAAAAAAGACGCCCATAGACGTCTTTTTTAGTCAATGCTGGTTCGCGAGGTAGTTTGATTTGTGGAACCACGCCACGCCTTTATCGAACAAGGACACCATGTCATTGGCAAAATACAGCATGTAGGTGAAGAATAGCGTTAAGTTCGCATCCCCTTGCATGGCGGTAATTCCCCATAAGGTAATCGAAACCACACTTTGAACGATCCAAAAGTAATACTGATCGGAAAACCGTAAGGTAGCCAACAGCGATCCGGTGATCCCGATCGTCCCAGCCAAGGCATCCACGATCGGCCGTGGTGAAATGAACAAGTGTGTATCCATTAGGTAAAGTAACGCGAAGACGATCACGAAAAAGACCGTCGTTCCAAGATAACCCTTTGCCCCCACTTCGCTCAGTTTGCGGACCCGCTTTCCGACATTTTTAGCCCAGCTAGGCATGACCAACACAGGGATGTCCAATAAAATAATGTAGCTAAATTGCAAGATCACATCCGCAAAGTTGCGCGAACGCGCCGCGACAATGATATAAATAATCGCACTGACCAAGCCGAACACGCCGTTCAACGGCCGGACATTGGTGATGGAAATCGTGCAGGTAAATCCTAAGATCCCCGCGACCATCGCTAATACCGTCCACAAGGTCAGCTTATCGACGATGGTCGTCCCAATGATTACCCCGATGCCAAACATCAATAACATATAACTGGAAAACGTCCAACCACGCATTTGGCTCACATACCAACGAGGATCTAAGATGCTGGTGATTGCCTTTTCATTGTCTAGAGTTGAATTCAAAACCCCACGTCCTTTTCTGAAAAATAACTGCAAGGACGATTATACCCAGACTAGCCGATTAGGTTCAAGCACAATCTGTAGAATTTCAAAAAAATTAGCCACAACATATTGTGGCTATTTGCACTTAATCATCAATTTCAGCACTCAAAACTTCAGCAGAATACGCATCTATGACGACCTCATGTTTTGCCTGTCCTGTATGAACGGTCACTTCCCAAATCACTCGCCCATCATCATGATCCAATTGCCAAGCTGTCGCCGAACCACTGCCCACTTGTGCGACCGCAACCTTGCTGGCGCGCTGCCGGGTCACTAAGCCTGAGCGACTGATCGCCTCTTCATGCTCATCGTCAGCCAGCGCCTCTTGGTGATGCGCCAAAATCTTACCAGTCGTTGCATCAAGCACCAATTCGACCTCATGCTGCGTGTCTTGCCCTTCAAATTGGTAGCGATACCCGTTCGCCTCGCGGGCCAGCTCAAGACTGGTCACGTGGGCTTCAGGAAATTGCACGGTGAACTGGTGCCAAGCCTGTTCTAAAGAAAATTTAATCGTGCTCGGACGCGCGGTTTGTGTGCTCGTTTGTTCACTTTGACTTGTTGTCGGTTTGGGTTCTTGGGACTGGCGACAACCTGTCAGCCCAATCAAAGCCACACTCGTTAAAAAAAGCCACCAAGGTTTCATCGTCGTACCCTCCTTTAACCCGATTGTACCAAGACCACCCGCTAAATACCACACCCGTAAAGTACACCACGGGTATCCATACTGTTAGTGCTTGCGCCAATTTTTTCTGGCGCGGGCAAAAAAAATCCCCCAGCCATCAAGCTGAGGGACCATTACACTCTAATGCCGCAAACAGGAGTCGAACCTGCACATGGATAACCATACAGCGACCTGAACACTGCGCGTCTGCCAATTCCGCCATTGCGGCAACAACATAAAACATTATAGCAAGCACACCCCTAAAAAGCAACGTTGCGGGTAAAAAAATACCCTAGCTTCTCAGCTAAGGATCGTCATATTTAATGCCGCAAACAGGAGTCGAACCTGCACATGGATAACCATACAGCGACCTGAACACTGCGCGTCTGCCAATTCCGCCATTGCGGCAACAACAGGCTTTATTATATCAGGAACCTTTTACTTTGCCAAACATTTTTGTCTCACCAACCGCGTGTTTTTTATCCCATTAACGCCCTGTTAAACCCTGATTTAAGGTAAAATAGACCCGAGGTGAACTCTAGTGAAATCAATTACACCAGCGCTAATTCGGCGCGTGATCCGACCGCGCCAAGCACAAAGCTATAAGGGGACTTACGGTCGTATCTTGATCGTTGGCGGCAATGCGCGTTTTGGCGGTGCGGCAATCTTATCCGCCAGTGCGGCCGTTTACGCGGGTGGCGGGTTGGTTAGTGTCGCTACCGACCGCGTGAATCGCGATGCCTTGCATGCACGCTTACCTGAAGCCATGATCATCCCCTACGATGACCCTGCCTACATTCAATTGCTTGCAACGATGGACGTCATCGTTATCGGTCCTGGATTAGGGACGGAGGCCTTCGCCTTACAACTTCTAACCGCCACGTTTGCAGCCATACGCCCACAACAAACGTTAATTATCGACGGCTCCGCAATCACGCTAGTTGCCCAGCATCAGCTGACGCTCCCCAAAGCACAGCTTGTTTGGACGCCACACCAAATGGAGTGGCAACGACTCAGCGGCATTGCGATTGCTGAGCAAACCCCGGCCGCTAATCAATTCGCTGCCGCTAAGCTTCCCGGCACCGTGATCGTTAAATCTCATCGTACCGAGATCTTCACCCCCACTGACGCGTACCAAAACCCGGTTGGTAGCGCTGCAATGGCAACTGGTGGTTCAGGGGATACCTTGACTGGCATCATTGCGGCCTTCATTGGTCAATTCGGCTATCACGACGACACCATTTTAGCCGCCGTTTACACCCATAGTGCGGTTGCGGACGCAGTTGCGACCACCCATTATGTCGCTTTACCCAGCATGGTCATCACAGAACTACCGCGGTATATGGCCAAGATCTCAACGCTACCATTGGATGAATCGTCTCGGCACTGACGGCCGATCAGAATCGTTGACCGAGGAACAAAAGAAACAGGCGGCACAGACGCAATCATCGCGTCTGTGCCGCCTGTTTCTTTTGATCTACTTGCGCAATGCTGCACTTTCCGCCGCGGTTAATCGGCGATAGGTTCCTACTTTCAGCTCTGCCGGCAAGCGCAGCGGTCCCATTTGGACGCGTTGCAGCGCACTCACTTCCGTACCGACAGCATGAAACATCCGCTTGACTTGGTGAAATTTCCCTTCATGGATCGTGATTTCGACCCTTGTAGGCGTCAACAGGGTCACCCGCGCTGGCGCACTGGTAAACGTTTTGAACGTCACACCCGCCTCTAATGCGGCCTTCATGACTGGCGTCAAGGGCTGGGTCAAGGTGGCCAGATAAGTTTTAGGAACATGGTGCTTAGGCGCAAGCAGTCGATGCCCTAGCGCACCATCAGTCGTCAACAGCAATAACCCGGTTGTGTCTTTATCCAATCGCCCCACCGGAAATAATCCCGGACGCCGATCGGCTGGTGCGATCAAGTCAAGAACCGTTTTCGCACTCGCATCCGTGGTTGCTGTCACCACGCCTGCTGGCTTATTCAACAAATAATCGACCGTCATTGCCCCAGCAACTGGCTTTTTATCAATGCAAACCAAGTTACTCGGGCCAACGGCTAACCCCGCATCACGCACTAATTGGCCATCGACAGTCACTTTTCGCCCGCGGATCAACGCCCGTACTTCACTGCGTGTGCCAATTTGGAGATGGCTCAGATATTTATCTAATCGCATGTTATCACCCAATATGCAAACGCCGGCGCAATCCACCCACACGCTGGCCAATGATCAAGTCTGCCAGTCGGGTTTTCAATATCGCATAGGCGTACACCCCGACCCCTAATGGGAGCGCCACAACAATCATCACGACAGCCGTCAAGGCCGATGCCGGGTTCATGAGTAAGCTCAAGGTCTGCACAACGATTCTCACGACCACAAACATCACCCCCGAAAACGCTGTAATACCGGCCAGCCGGCGCCAGGTTTGCTTCGCCTTATAGTGATACCGCACACGCAATGAATACAACATCAACGCGCTTGTCACGAGCATCCCCGCCATAGACGCCAACGTCGGCCCATAAACGTTGAAGAAAAAGATCAACGGCCACTGTAACGCAAACTTAACCGCAAAACCGACCAACATTTCCCCAATCGCGAGCTTATTATGAAACAAGCCTTGCAACAACGTCGCCAAAACCGTAAATAAACCCAGTAGAATTGCCAACACACTGGATAACTCCAGCATGTGAATCCCCAGTCGGTCATAACCATAAAACAAGACGTATAGCGGTGTCGCGATCGCAGCCATCCCAATCGCAGCAGGAACCATCACAACGTAAAACAACTGCAACGTATTCGTGATCTGTGCCGCCACTTCACGCTTATCACCACGCGTCGCAGCAGCGGCAAGTAATGGTAATGCCGTCACGGCCATGGCCACCGCCAAGCTGACCACAATCATGATCAACTTATTGGCATTACCCGCAAATAAGGCGTAAATTTCATCCAGTCGCGGCTTCGGAACAAGGTAACGGTGTTGCATCAGCGGGTTGAAGGTGTACTGGTCAACGATATAGTACAGATTGATTGCCGAATCCAACACGATGAACGGCACCGCTTGCTTGAAAATATCGATCAGGATCTGCGAAACCGGGATGTGAATATTGTCGGCACTTTGCGCCGCTAGCTCACTGAAGCGTCCCTTTTGCCGGAATAAATACGCCAACAACAAGCTCAGCCCAAATATTGCCCCCACAAAAGCGGCAAAAGTAGATTGCGAAACCGCGTCGACATAATCATGGTTTCCTAATCGCATGATCACGTAGGTCATCAATAACATGTAGACGATTCGCGCGACTTGCTCAATGAACTGGCTGACCGCACTCGGCGCCATTTCGTTGTATCCTTGGAAAAAGCCACGCAGTAAGCTCATCAACGGTATGATCAATAACGGCCACGCCAAGGAGCGAAAGACCTGCGTCAGCGCCGGATCGTGGACTGCCAACCACGGGGCTAAAACCCATAGCACCCCACAAGAAATGAGGCCCATCACCGACATCAACAAGGCCCCGTTCAAGAACAACTTAAATCCAGTTTTATATTCATTTAGCGCATTATAATGCGCGACTTGCTTCGAGATCGCACTCGGGATGCCTGCAGTACTGATGATCAAAAAAACGCTGTAGATCTGATAACCCTTCGTAAATAACGCGTTGGCGGTTAAAAAAGCCGCTCCCATCCAGATCCGCCATGGCACGATATAGATCGCCCCAAGGATCCGGGAAAGAATGCTGCCGGCTGTCATCCATGCCGAGCCGCGCAGCATCTGTTCCTTAGCAGACCGTTCGGGACGGGCTGCAGGTGTATGTTTATCCATTTAAAAGGACGCTCCTAACAATGCCAGATACTTTATATTCTAATTGAAAGTAGCCCCCCTTTCAACGCCAACCCCACTGGTGTCACTACAAACATCATTAGGTCGTGACAGGGCTGTGATAAAAGTTACGGTCCCGTTTTTGTACACGGATATTCCAGTGATGTTATGTGCCAAAAGGCTGGTTTTGAGCATTGCTTTTCCCGTCACGCTGTCCAAAGTGCGGACAAAGCGATGTGCGAGGCAACAATCAGAGCCACGGAGGCCTTTTGTCACAGCTCCTTGGCTCCCTTTACCACACAGCGGCCGCCAGTTGGCACACAAAAAGCGTGTGTCAAAGCCACACGCTTTTTGATGATTTGACTAGACTGACTGGTTTAGCCGAACCCGCTCTTGTCGAGCTTTTTACCGTTATTTCACCACGATATTAACGATCTTTTTAGGAACGACGATTTCTTTAACAATCGTCTTGTCGGCGATGAACTTCTTAACGTTCTCAACTTCTTTAGCAGCCGCTTTAATCGTTGCGTCATCAGTCCCGGCGTCCACCGTAATATGCCCACGTAGCTTACCGTTAACCTGAACCATCAGTTGGTAGGTCTCCGTTACCAAAGCCGTCGGATCGAAAGTTGGCCATGCTTCATAAGTCAGGCTATGCTTATTGCCGAGCTTACTCCAGATTTCTTCCATCAGGTGCGGTGCGATTGGCGCTAGCATCTTCACGAGGCCTTCAACATAAGCGTACGGCAAGACATCTACCTTTTGCGCCTCATTGATGAAAACCATCATCTGCGAGATGGCCGTGTTAAAATGCAAGTCTTCAAAGTCTTCTGTCACCTTCTTGACGGTTTCATTGTAGACCTTGTCCAACTTGCCATCGTTAAAGGTGGTAATGTGGTCGCGCATCTTTCCTTCATCATCGATGAAGGTCCGGTAAACCCGGTCTAGGAACTTGCGCGCGCCGGCCAAACCAGTCGTACTCCACGCGATTCCAGCATCCAGCGGGCCCATGAACATTTCGTATAAACGCAAAGTATCCGCACCATACTGTTCGACCACGTCATCCGGATTGACCACGTTGCCCTTGGATTTAGACATTTTTTCGTGGTTATCGCCAAGAATCATCCCTTGATTATACAACCGTTGGAATGGTTCCTTATTTGGGATCGCACCGATATCATACAAGAACAGGTTCCAAAAACGCGCATACAATAGATGCAAGACCGCATGTTCTGCCCCACCAATGTATAAATCGACGGGCAACCACTGCTTCAGCTTATCATAGTCCGCCAAAGCCTCTTTATTATGCGGATCAACGAAGCGTAAGAAATACCAGGAACTTCCTGCCCATTGCGGCATGGTGTTGGTTTCGCGCTTACCTTTACGACCATTTTGATCCACCACGTTGACCCAGTCTTCGAGGTTTGCTAGCGGTGACTCCCCTGTGCCAGAAGGCTTGATGTCGGCTTCTTCAGGCAACATCAGTGGTAGCTCGTCTTCTGGGACTAATGTTGTTTCACCGTCTTCCCAGTGAATCACAGGAATCGGTTCACCCCAGTAGCGCTGCCGTGAGAAGACCCAATCACGCAATTTGTAATTGATCTTCTTTTCACCGAAGCCCTTATCGACCAACCATTCCACCATCTTATCGATCGCATCCGACTTATTCAAGCCATCTAAAAACCCGGAATTGATGTGTAACCCGTCACCTGTATACGCTGCATCCGCAATATCACCGCCAGCGATCACCGGAACGATTTTCAAATCGAATTGCTTGGCGAACGCCCAGTCACGGTCATCATGCGCTGGGACCGCCATGATTGCACCCGTCCCGTAACTCGCCAAAACATAATCAGAGATCCAGATTGGTAACTTCTCACCATTAACCGGGTTGATCGCGTACGCGCCGGTCCAAACACCCGTCTTGTCCTTGTTCAGATCCGTCCGTTCCAAATCGGACTTATGCTCGATCGCCGCTTTATATGCCGCTACCGCCGCTTTTTGATCGGCTGTGGTGATGGTATCCACCAAGTCATGTTCTGGCGCCATAACCATGTAACTGGCACCAAACAACGTATCTGGACGCGTGGTAAAAATATCAAAATCAAGATCAGAATCAGCCACTTTAAACGTTACTTGCGCCCCAACAGACCGACCGATCCAATTACGTTGCATCTGCTTGATATTTTCAGGCCAATCTAGATCATCCAGATCTTCGAGCAACCGATCTGCATACGCCGTGATCTTCAACATCCACTGCCGCATCGGTTTGCGGATAACCGGAAAACCGCCACGTTCAGTTTTACCATCGATGACTTCTTCGTTGGCGACCACGGTTCCCAGATCTGGGCTCCAGTTGACTGGAATTTCAGCTTCATAAGCCAGCCCGTGCTTGTATAATTGTTCAAAAATCCACTGCGTCCACTTATAATAATTCGGGTCCGTCGTGGCGATTTCGCGGTTCCAATCATACGAAAAGCCCAGACTGTTGATTTGCCGTTTGAAGTTTTCAATATTTTTCTTTGTGAAATCTTTTGGATTATGGCCAGTATTTAAGGCATACTGTTCGGCTGGCAATCCAAACGCATCCCAACCCATTGGATGCAAGACGTTATAGCCTTGCATCCGCTTCATGCGTGCCGTGATATCTGTCGCGGTATAGCCTTCCGGATGCCCCACATGCAATCCTTGCCCAGACGGGTATGGGAACATGTCGAGTGCATAATAGTTCTTTTTATCAGGATCCGTTGTGGTATTGAACTCATTATGTTCTGCCCAATACTTTTGCCACTTCTTTTCGATCGCCTTATGATCGTATGCCATCAATATTGCCTCCTAAGATTGCTCAAACAAACAAAAAACCGCCCTATACATATAGGACGGATTCACCGCGGTACCACCTAAGTTCTGCTATTGCAGCGCTTGAACGGGTAACGGCCGGACCGGCGACTGCTACTGAATTCACGGTCGCAACGCAAAGGTGAGTTCATCGACCGCCATGCCAGGCTTACATTGCCCGCCTGATTTCTGACTGTCCCGCAGGTCAACTACTAGTCCCTTGTTCGTTTGATATTGGGTCAATGATAGCAAAATCTCCGCTGCTAAACAAGCCTTCTATAGGGAAAACTGTGCTAAGATGCTTGCAGAACCCTCAGCTATCATGCTAGAAAGTAGGTCCCTATGTCTCGTCCCAAGATCCCGTTAATCGTTGCCATTTGTGCTTGGCTTACCAGCCTCCCCCTGATCATTGGCGTTAGCACCAATGCGGCATGGCTACATCGTTGTGATCAAGCTGTGATCTCCTGGGTCACATCCGCACGTCCACATTGGTTGACCCAGATCCTACTCACGGTGACCGCACTAGGCAACCCCACCAGCGTCGTCGGGTTGGCCGCGATTTTTGCAATCGCGCTGACCTTGACCCGACGCTATCATCAAGCGGCCTTTGTCGGTGTCAACATTGCCGGCCTTAGCGCTGTCAACTACCTCATTAAACAGTGGATACACCGCCCACGACCGTTTATTGCTGATACCGCAATCACACCGCTGACCACAGCGACCGGCTATTCTTTTCCTAGTGGCCATTCGTCAGGGGCGATGCTCCTATATGGCAGCTTGATCTTGTTGACCACCTTGTGGCAATGGCCAAGCAAAACCCGTTGGTGTGTCCGCCTCTTAGCCGGCATCATGATCCTAACGATCGGCTACTCCCGCATCTACGTCCAAGTCCATTATCCGACTGATGTCTTGGCGGGCTACCTCACCGCATTAGGCGGTTTATGCTTGCTATGGTGGCTTGCCTATCCACAACTTGTCGCCGAGGCAAAGCGGTTAGCGCCATAAATGACGTCATTAGCGAAATCTTTAGCTGTTGGCATTGACCCACAACTAAGGAGGCGCACCATGCACCAGCGTATTTCAGCTGCCGCATTATGGACGGCATTTTTCACCATTGTTTTTGGCATTAGCGTTGTCGCAACAAGTAGCCGCTTCTTTTCTCTGCCACTAGGCCTCAGCTTGATCATTATCAGTTGGGGTGGCCGAGGGTTGTCCCGTCTACAGTTCAAAGGGTGACACATTGCTTTTTCCCTAACGTATACTGGAGCTCCTTGAAAAACTCATTAACTTTGAGCTTTTCAGGAAGCTTCTTTTATTCCTTCCAAGGTGTCAATAGTGCTTCCTTCAACGCCTTTTTGAGACTGATACTGTGGCATTTTGAGGGTAGATTAAATATTGACCAGCAAGTCATTGACTAGCCAGTCACGTTGGTGCTACACTACAGTCGCAATCAAGAATATCATTCGCTAACCGTAAAGGAGGCCATTCTTATGGCACAACCAGTGGTTCAAATCCAACAACTACAAAAACGCTTTGGTAAGTTTCAAGCCCTCAAGGACATTACGATGACCGTCAACGCCGGTGAAGTCTTCGGTTTCATTGGGCCTAACGGTGCAGGCAAGTCGACCACGATCAGAACGCTTCTCGGAATTTTGAAGAAAAGCGGTGGCCAGGCAACTATTTTCGGCAAAGACGTCTGGTCAGACGCTGTCGCCATCCACAAGCGCCTGGCTTATGTGCCTGGTGATGTTTATTTATGGCCGAATTTATCGGGTGGCGAAGTCATCGATTTGCTATTAAAGCTTAACGGGCAAAAGCATAGCGCCTTAACCGATACCTTGATTCAAGACTTTGCGCTTGACGTGACCAAAAAAAGCCGCACCTACTCTAAAGGTAACCGCCAGAAGGTTGCCTTGATTGCCGCCTTCTCCACCGATGCAGACTTATACATTTTTGACGAGCCTACCAGCGGCCTTGATCCACTAATGGAAGAAGTCTTTCAAAAACATGTTTTGGCTTTGAAGGCCGCAGGAAAGTCTATTCTTTTATCAAGCCATATCCTCAGTGAAGTTGAGCGGATGTGCGATCGTATCGGGATCATCCGTGAAGGGCAGATAATCGAAACAGGTTCCCTAGAAGATATGCGGCAATTGTCGCGGACACAGATCACAGTCACCACAGCGCAAGACCCTGCTGCCATCGGCCAGTTAGCCGCCGTCCACCGATTCAACCAAACTGGCCACAAAGCGACATTTGCTGTCGATTCAGAACAATTAGACGCCGTGATGACCGCGTTGACCCCCCTAGGTATCCAACAGTTGCAAAGTACCCCGCCAACATTGGAAGACTTGTTCCTACGCTATTACAATCAGGAGGAGGCGTGAGCCATGCTGAGTACTCACTACGCAAAAACTGGCCAATTACTGCGGCTGAACCTGCGCCGCGACTGGCTGAAACTCACGCTTTG
>JALCQM010000045.1 GCA_022651245.1 Lactobacillus sp. | reverse complement strand
AACGCCTGGATTCGATGATGTTTTACGCCACGTTGAATTTTTACCGTGCGAGTTGGAACATGTTTCGCAAAGTCCATTCAGCCGGCATTCCAAAGTTCCACAAAAGATCTGAGCGCCAACGCTATTCGACTTTGAAGACCACCAACAATATCCGAATATTAGACCGAAAGCACCTGCAAATCCCTAAGCTGGGCAAAATTCGAATAACGAAGATTCCAGATTGGTTGTTGAATCGTGTCGATATTGAAATCGGTGGGGCCACTGTAAAAATGGATGCAGTCGGTCGTTACTCGATTTCGTTAACCTTAGGCTCAGACGGTGCGTTTAAAGCACCATTGCCTAAAACCAAGGCCCAAGTTGGTATTGACGTCAATATTGAGAATCTGTATACCGATTCGTTTGGGCACGTCATTGAAAATCCGCATTTTTATCAGAAACAATTGAAAGCGCTGCAACAAGAACAGCGTAAGTTAGGCAAGCGTGCTGCGCGGGCAAAGAAGGAACATCGGCCGCTACGTTTGGCCAAAAATTATCAAAGACAGCGCAAAGTCGTCGCGGCGATTCACCGACGCATCTATAATCAACGGCAGAATTTCCTGCATCTTGTTTCCACAACATTGATCAAGAACCACGATCTCGTTGTGGTCGAGCGGTTACAAGGAAAGAATCTGCTTAAAAATCACGCCATGTCCCAACGCATCCAGGATGTCGGCTGGGGGATCTTATTTGAGGACCTCGCCTATAAAGCTGAACTCTACGGCAAAGCGTTTATGAAAGTCGATCCTAAGTTAACGACCCAAACATGTCACAGTTGTGGCTTTGTGATGGGTCGCGCTGGGACTCGCAAGTTGACTTTGGCCGACCGTGCTTGGATCTGTCCCCAATGCCAGACTAAGCACGTACGGGACCATAACGCGGCAATCAACATCTTGAATAAAGCCGCCGTTTAAGCTGTTCGGGGCGCGGCAACCTGCCTCGTAAGTTCGGGTAACTCCTGACTTGGAAGCGACTAGTCAGTACGTATAGTGGCTTTTGTCTCAGACTATCCAAATAAATTGTGATCGCCTCAGAGGTTACGAGGGCTGAGGCACTTACAAGCCTGCGAAATTATTCGCGGGTGGTTGACGCAGGCATGATTGATATAGTCGATATCCAGACGCACCATTTCGTTAAAGCTGTCATTGCTACGGCCAGACACCTGCCACAATCTGGTACCTAGGCGGCACCATCAACTGCTGCTTCTCATAATCGAATAAAGTGATCCATCCAAATGCGAAGAAAGCAAGCCACTGAACAAGACTCTTAAATCATGATTTTTCAGATATTACTAACTTTCCACGATTCTTTGGGCTTCGCGCCGTCTCGGTAGCCCTTTATGATTGCACGAAGCTTCTTTAATTTCTCATTCTCAAAGAACACCACACCTAGAATATCGTGTACAAATCGCTTAAACATTAGCACGCGGATTCCTGGAAAGGAACTTTTGTACTGACGCACAACATAACGTCCATTTCGAAAAATAAAATACTTTCGTAAAGCGGAATGATGATTTGGCTTAATTGTCAGTCCTAATAACTTATGCTCTGTACGTTTACCAATAGTATGTTTCAGCACGACATTTGGAGTAACTATAATCTTATAGTCATGCTTAAGTAGCCGGAGCGAGTACTCCGTGTCTACTTGATCAATAAAAAACTCATCGATCAATAGTCCAGCATCTTCAATGACGCTGACCGGAATCAGACTACCTGACGAAACAACAAAAGACACTTCTGTATATTCATTTGGCGTACTTGTCACGTCTACATAATTACGCAACGTTAGGCGAGCAAAATGCGTATACTCCTTTAATCTATAGTCGTAGAAATTTGGGGCTAACATACCAATATCAGGATGTAATTTTTTTGCAATTAGAAATTCGTTAACCATGTTTCTTAAAAAAAGTTTGGGAATTAAAGTATCTTGATCAAAGAAACAGATATATTCAAATGCATTCTTTACTGCATATTTCAGTCCAGCATTCTGAGCAGTCGCGATTCCGACATTGTCATTAAAGTGTTTTACATACACATTATTCTTTAAAAATTCGTCTTGTATTAGACTGTGTATTGCCTTGATATTTTTAGAACCGTTGTCAGAAATATACACTGTATCTTTCTGAGTAACTAGTACCTTAAGATTTGCCTTTAACACACTCAGATCCGGATTATATGTTACAACAATTGCTAATACTCGATTGTGTCCAGAAGCGCCTATACTACTCATCTCTACCACAGTTTCCACCCCCATTTATCAAAATACTTACGCATACTATTCAGCATTGTCAGAATTCCACGGACAGATTTTCTATTTTGTCGTTGCCAATCATGGATCACGTATGCTCCAGGATAATACATAGTTGCCCCCTTTTCAGCCATTGTGCGCGTCAAGTCAGCATCTTCCATGTACAGAAAGTACCTCTCATCAAAACCACCAACGTTTTTTAAAACGTGAGTGTTGCATACCATGAAAGAACCTGATAAGTTCATAGCCTCATGCACTTTATCGTACTCGGTATCATATACAAACCATTTTTGACGTTTTTTCATCAAACTATTACCAACAAAACGTAATCCCATATCTAGAATACTCGGCGCATGCTTGACCAGCTTCTGCAGTTCCATTTTGGGGTTTAGTATTTTAGGGTTGCACAACACAACATTCCTATCATTCATGAATCCTACCAGTTTATCAATCGCACTAGAGTTCGGAATTGTTATATCTGGGTTGACAAGAATATGATAGTCGGACTCAGCTATCCGTATTGCCATATTATGACCTGCTCCGAACCCATCGTTTTTTGACGGTTGGAGATACCTTACATGACTATCATTACACTCGAGCCCCTCTAGGTAAGTTGAGAGTTCCGTATTTTCGGGAGAGTTATTTATTAGGAAAATATCATACTCAAATTTATTAGGCATTGTTTTAATAATATTCTTATATAATCGCTCGACCTCATCAATTGGAGTATTATACAACACAACAGAGTAACTTATCTTCACTATTAATCCTCACATTCGATTAAAAATCCGCCACCTCTAGCGGCGTTTATTCACCTTATTTTAAATATTTCACGCCACTGCATCAAAATTCATTTGAATTATTCTCTCATGACTATTAAAACTTTAAGTTACTATCACCGATCTACCAGTGACTATACTCCTACAGATAATAGGAAAAGGCTTCAGCTCTTAGGCTCTTAGGCTCTTAGGCTCTTAGGCTCTTAGGCTCTTAAGTTTTTCTCCATGCGAATAAACTAGTGTTTAAGAATTCGAACGACAAGTTTCTTATAATAATTAAAAAACCTGTCCCGCTGATAGATAATTACCAAAAAAACGCATTGAAATAGAAACTCAATTACTATCACAGTGAAGGAACGAATTGATAGTCCCTCAATCCAACCAAGTCGAAGTAACCACATTGCAAGTAGTATCTCAGCAACAAGCAATAAGAACATCTGAACGACCTGTTTGAAATATGCGCGATATCGTCGTCCACAAGTATTCCTCAAAACAATATAAGGCTCGTACCAGTTTACTACTAGTAGATTAGAACACAGAGTACCAATCAGTACACCATTTAATCCCAATTTGAACACTCTAAGTAAGATCAAAGAGACTATAATATTCAATGCGGCTTCAACAATTGACTTCATTTTTTGAATCCATTGTAGCCCAAAAGCATCTATGAATGTTAAGGACGGGTAACGAATTAGTTGTAACATCATATTTACCACTATTAATATAACAGAGGAAATCGGTAGAACACTTTCTTCTCCTACCCAAATGCCAATGAAAAATGAAAACACCAAACAAAGTGGACCTGCTATAACCAATACGATGCCGTTCATCAAGAACGATATTCTTAGAAAAACATCTAAAGTCCTACGCTCATCTTGCTCTGTTCCCAGATTTCCAATCGTAGAAGTCATAGAGGCCATAATCTTAGATAAAAATGCTGACACACCTTGTGTAATTAAAATATAATTTGAATACATTCCAACTTCGCGTAATCCGACAAAATTGGCTAGTAATATATTATCACTGCTGGTCACTATAATCGCACCAAGCTTATTAGATACCCCGCCGACAGTATTCTTAATTAGCGTTGTAACAACTTGTTTATCCAGCTTTCTTTTACTGCTACCCAGGTTACCAACCGTTACATACCGCTTCTTCGCGACAATTCCAAGCGTTAGATTAATCGCAACCGTTGATATTAATAGCATAGCAACATATGCTAATATACTTTTCACCGTCAGTAGCAAGATGATTTGAGCAACACTTTGGGCTAATGTATAAATAAATGTAACTCGAGAGATGACATAATATCTTTGGTCAGCATTTAGCAACGTCCTGTAATAAGCAAAAAAATAACTTATTCCAGAATTTAACATAAAAATTAAATAGATCAATCGAACATTATGAATCTTCATCGCCTGTTGTCCAATGATCACATTCAAAAATGGCAACATTAGAATTCCAGCAAAGATAAATATTATACCAATTATAATATACACTCTTCGAAAAAGTCTCAACAAAGCATGTATTTCATCATATGCTTGCATTGCTATCGGACGATATAAAAGATATATGAATACTGAGTCCACACCAAGATCTGCCAACGACAGTGATGTAACAACACTAGTAAGGACTCCTACAAGACCGACCGCAGAAGCCCCAAGTGTTCTGTTTAGGAACATTCGAACAATCATAGCCAGGCCCATAGTCACGATATAGACCAACCCAGTTGTCGTCACATTTACCAACATGTTATTTAGTCTATGCCTGCTATTCATTAACTTTACGTTTTGCGTATATACGTTGCTGAACCACTTCGCCATACTTCTTCATCGAATAATCAGATACTTCATTTTGATCATGCTCTTTGAAGTCTTTCAACCCTCTTGGCGGGCGTCCAGGAACACTCGCGTCTCCTCTCGCAGATTTCAACTGAAACTCACTGAACGATTTAGAGTAATAATGATTCACTCTAAATTTCTCTCGTGGCGCAGGGACTGCTCCCACCCGAGCTAGAGGATATGACAACAGCCGTTTACCGCGTTCGTTAACCGTCCTCCCTACACATTGAAATGCATGGGGCATCTTACATTCGATTATCTTATTAGGTCTAGCTATTGCCTTGTAATCAGCAATGAAATCATCGCTAGCACGTTGGTGATATGCATTAATAACTAAACCCTCGGGACGTTCAATGTACCCGGATGATCCAAAGATCATCCATCCGAGCAAGATTTGTGACGTTTTATCAGAGAAGGTCTCTAACCAAGTCTTCAGCTTAGTTTCAGACATTGGTTCAACAAATTCGTCAATGTCTATCGCTATTATCCATGAATAAAAATCTGATGCTTTTTTTGCGGCATCAAGATATGCATTTTCCTGCATTCCTTCCCCAGGAAAATACTGATAATCAACAATTCCTGCATCAATGTATGTTTGCAATACTTCTTTGATATTATCTGTAGAACCATTATCATAAATATAAAAAAAGTCTACTCCTATCAGTCGATGGTACTCTACCCACTCTTGGACATAGCTTGCCTCATCTTTTAAAATAGCAACAATTGCTATTTTTCCATTGTGAACGACTTTTTCATTGATTTTTGAAACGATTTCATTAAACTTATGACGCAGTAGAATTCCTACAGTGCTTTTTAATCCCGCCAGAAATAAGCGAACCATGTACAGAAGTCTTCTGATGTGAGATCTTGTCGGCTTACGATTCATATCTATCATATTGATACTCCCTATTTAAAATGTAGTATATACGGTATATAGTCTCCAAAAAAGCCAGCCTGCTGAGTGAAGTAACCATCTCCGTACATCAGCAAAAGCATCGACAACGGCAACAGGGCGCAAATAAGAACGTCGAGCTTATGAAAATCAGTTTCAGCAGCGTAAATTGAAAACATTATAGGGACAGCCCAATACGCATTTCTAATCACTCGAGAAAAGCTTGAAGAAACAAACAAAAATGGAACTGCTAAGATACCTGTGAGAAAGAGACAGTACATAATTTTGATTACGTCTGAGCTAAGTAACCCATCGTACTTAATCTTAATGATTCTAGTTATTAACATAAAAGCAAGAAAGTAAGCTACGATTATTGCAAGTGAATATCTTGAATACCCTCCTTTAGAATATATCGTCATTGCCGTATCCATATTACTTCGATCCGTAAAGATTTGTAATTTTAAGACTAATGATGACACCAATGAGATTTTCTTTAGTAAAACTAAAAAAACAGAAATTGCCCCGAATAACCAGACAATTTTCTTTGTTGCACTCACGGATGACTCTTTCATGACTAAAAAGAGCAGTATCGGGAAGAAATAAACATATCCAGTAGATTGAAATTTTGTACTGACAAAGATGAGAGTCCCTATAACTATCCATCTTACTAAAGACCTCTTCATGTCAGTTGGTATCAAACTCATAGCGAAGACAACTATACTAAACATAATAAAGTTCCTAGTTTGAACTGCATCATCTACAAAGGGTACGATCATATAAATCAGAAAGAAAATCTCAGGCCTCTTTGTGATTCGAATGACTCCAATATACATTAGGCTGAAGCTTAATAGATATAACAGTACTCTAAAATTCGAGTACGATAACCCACGTGAGTATGCCAGGTACGATAACTGCATATATCCACTCTCAAAGATGTGCGCGGATGGGGGTTGGCCATACTGGGAAAGATACGCACCCGTATCGAATGAATGGTCAACCGACACCGTTGCTGCTAAATATATTAGCACAATTACTGCGACAAACGATATCAGCCTCTCATATTTCTTAAACAAACGGCTAAACAATAGAGTGAACCAGGACAATGTATAGATCATTAAAAGCTCCTAATATGCACTAAAATCTAGTGATGAACAGCAGGAAAAGCCTAATCCAAGTTGGCAAACCTTTTGGCCAAATATTTTGCTTGATCTCAGCTATAGCCTTAATTCTCCGTACACTAATCGGTTTACTTTGCTGGATTTCTTTAAAGGACGTCAGATACTTTTCAACGACTTTCAGAGACCTAGTCGACATTTTTTTCATGTTCGAATCTTTCATGAGATATTCGAATAATAGTATATTATCATTGACTAGATGACTTAGTGTAGCCGTTATGGAAGTGAAACGCGCAAGGCTTATCCCTGATTGTTTTACCGTCCCAACAACATTGTCAGCATGCTGTCTGTAAAAAATTAACGGGCGGTTTATTCTATGAACATGTCCGCACGCTGCTATAAGTAAGCCAATAAACGAATCATGCATGTAACTATTTTCCTTAATATTCTCATCAACTTTATTAATAAGATTTGTTGCTGCTTGATTTATTACCATCGTCGCGCCAGTAATTTGATAATTCATTGTAAGAAATTGAAGGTTCGGCTGTTTATTCGGCCACATATATCTCTGCGACATCGCTTGGTTGGTCGATTTTCCATATTCGTCGGCTATCCAGGCGTCCGAAAAAACTAATTGAGGGATAACAACTGCAGAATTATCGAAACTACTCAGGAGAATATGGACCTTGTCATCAACCCAGATATCATCTTGATCACTAAAAAAAACATAATCATAGTTTTGAACATACGTTAATAATTTATAAAAGCTTTTTTTCGGTCCTAAATGATTCCTTCCGTCGTTCATCAGGTGTATTTGCTTATTTCTTTTTCTAAAACCTTCCACAATAGAAATAGTACTGTCTGTTGAGCCATCATCTCTTATATAAATATCCATCTGGTTTTTCTCCTCACTACCGTACTGTTGGTGGAGAATACTCTCAATTTGGCTTTCCAGGTACGCCTCACCATTATAGGTAGCGATAATGCAGGCAATTTTCACTATTAGCACACTCCTGACATCTGAATTACTTGCTATTTTTTACGCTTTTATTAATTCCACGTTGAAGCGCGACTTCCCCAATTGTACGGAGCAAAATCCTGACATCAGTAACAAAGCCACACGACATAGCGTATTCAGCGTCCCACTTAGCCTTGAGATTATCGGAAATTTCATTACGTCCATTAACCTGCGCTAAGCCGGAAATTCCTGGCCTAATTTTGTCAGCGCCAGAAACAGCCCGCAAATTCAGCACATAACTATCAGACTTTGCCAACGGACGAGGACCTATGAAACTCATTTCTCCTCTAAGGACATTGATCATCTGTGGTAATTCATCAATTGATGTCTTGCGCATAAACTTTCCGATTTTAGTAAGGTAATGATTCATTGCCTCAGGAGTAAAGTCTTTGTTTGATTTTTCTGGAGCACCTGTATACATGCTACGAAATTTATACAAGACAAATAATTTTCCCTTCCGCCCAGCGCGAAGTTGGCAAAATAACGCAGGCCCCGGTGATGTCATACGCACCAAAATTGCAATAACAAACATTGGAATTGCACAGAGTACAATCCCGACTATTGCAAAAATAATATCGAATAGCCGTTTCCCATATTGACGATAAAGCCGCTGAGTAATATCAGTGACAGTATTTTCCTTCATACTTACGCTTGCTTGTGCAATATCATCAGGATTTGGCTTGATTGCCATCCTACTTCCCCCTTCGCTTAGACACGCAAATAAAAAAATCACTTCTTCGTGACCTTGAAAACGTTACTGGTATCTATATTAGCTATTTACCAGTTTCAACTTAAATTAACTTGATAACGCACTATCTTACAAGAATTAAAAAGTACCTTTTCCTTAAACTATTTCCCGTTACAGTTACCTTTTTGAATCAACAGTCTTTACAAATAGATTACGCCATAAAGATAAACCTTACGCTTAGGAACACACTCAAATAGATACGGTAGTCAATGATTCCCCCAAACCACATTTCCTTATTTTATATGAAGAGAACTAATCGAATTGCATTCCAGATTTCAGTATACAGCAAAAAGTGATAATCACAATCTTAGAAAGCGGTTATACTTTCTTGCAATATACTTGTAATATTTGAAGGCTTAGTGATTTCACCTGCCTAAAGTCAGTCTATACTATGTTTTTTTTTTAAATATGGTAGAATAGTTTAGTTTCAACAATTCAATTCTCGTTTCAAGGGGGACTTATGGAAGACGATGTTTTCAGTTTGGGCCAAGTATTCAGAACGTTACGCAAGCACCTACTCATGATTATCATTCTCAGTGTTGCTGGCCTCATGACGGCTGCCGGGGTTACCTTCTTTGTCATGACGCCAAAGTACAATTCCTCTGCATTGATTCTGATCAACCAAAAAAGTGGTACTGATGCGGCTCAACAATATAACCAAGTACAGACAGATCTGCAGATGATCAATACATACAAGGATATCATTACCCAACCTGTCATTCTGGATCAAGCGGCAAAGGATCTGCACAAAGCGGGTCAATTTAGCGGTACAGCAAATGACCTTGCAAATGTATTAACGATTTCGAACAACGAGAACTCACAAGTAGTCAAAGTAACTGCTGAGGCGACCAGTCCCTATGTTGCTCGCGATATTGCTAACGCAGTCACGCACGTATTTCAATCGAAAATCACCAAGATTATGGCAAATGCAAAGAATGTGTCAATTATTTCTGGGGCGAAGCTGAATAGGAGCAAGGTATCACCACGCTCACTTATCAACCTTGTGGTGGGGCTTCTGGCAGGTCTAGTTATCGGTATTTTGCTTGCTTTCATCCGCGAACTCTTGGATACCACTGTCAAGGCACCAGAGTTCATCACGGACACTTTAAATTTACCTCTTCTGGGTACGATTTCCGATATGGAAATTCGTAACATGCAGTTCGGCAGAGCTTCTGCCGCGGACTCGCCGACGCCTAGCCGTCGGCGGAGTAATGGGGGAACAAATGTATGAGTATCTTTAAACGCCGCAAATCAAAGCAGCTCGATGATCAATCGATGACAAAGGGTGTCAGCCTAATCACAGATTTCGCTCCAAAATCCGTAACATCTGAACAGTTCCGAACTTTACGGACCAACATTGCCTTTTCCAATGCCGATAAACAGTTACGAAGCCTTGTTTTCACTTCTAGTAGCGCCAGCGAGGGTAAGTCTACAGTGGCAGCGAATGTCGCGGTGACCTTCGCTAACCAAGGCCTCAACACCTTACTGGTAGATGCAGATATGCGCCGACCAACTGTACATGCCACATTCGGTCTCCTCAACGACAAGGGGCTGGTTAACCTACTGACGACTAAAGATGAAATCAATCTAGCAGAATACATTGTCCAGACATCAATCGACAACTTGAGCGTTCTGCCAACCGGCCCGCTCCCGCCAAACCCTTCCGAACTCCTGAGTTCTCGGCGAATGGCCCGATTAATTGAGATTTTAGCTGATCATTGCGATATCGTGATTTTCGACGTCCCTCCGTTGGACTCCGTCACAGATGCGCAGATCCTTGCCACCAGAGCCGACGCTACGATTCTAGTGGTTCCTTACGGGATTGCCCAAAAAGGCGCTGTCGTCGCGGCTAAGGCGATGCTAGACAGGGTCAACGCCAATATCATTGGTGTGGTCCAAAACCGCGTCCCACGCGATGCTAGCGGCTACTACAGCTACGGCTATAACTATGGGTATTACGGTAGCAGTGACGAAAACAAAAAAGAGTAACCAAAACCCCATCGTCCGATAATCAGGATGCTGGGGTTTTGCTTGCCCTGTAAACACCAAAAAAGCCTCGCGCTAGCGACCATCAATCGTCACAGCGAGGCTTTTCAATTGTACTTCAGGTTAACTTACGCGCGGCGCTTCTTGATATCGATTCCTACCAAGGCTAACATCGCGCCGATCACGCCGATGCCAGCAATTGCAGCAGCGGAGTTGGCGTCATCCCCTGTTTGCGGAAGGCTTGCCGCAGACGCCTGCTTAACCGGCGTCTTGGCCGCTGCAGCCGTCGTCGTCGCAGCACCCGTATCAGGCAGCTTAGCGTGGCTGACAGGCGTGACAGTCGGCTGGTTCGTAGTGCCAGTAGCAGTCCCGGTACTTGGGGTCGTGGTGCCGCCATGGTTCCCGTTAGTCGGGTTCGTGGTGGTGCCACCGCCGTTGTTCCCGGTATCACCAGGAGTCGTGGTCGTCCCACCGCCGTTGTTCCCGTTACCGCCAGGATTCGTGGTCGTACCACCACCGTTGTTTCCGTTACCGCCAGGATTCGTCGTAGTGCCACCACCGTTATTCCCAGTACCGCCAGGATTCGTCGTAGTGCCGCCGCCGTTATTCCCAGTACCGCCAGGATTCGTCGTGGTGCCGCCACCATTGTTCCCGTTGCTGCCAGGGTTCGTCGTGGTCCCGCCACCAGGGTTCGTCGTGGTCCCGCCACCGTTGCCGGTATTCGGGAGGTCCTTCTTCACGTATTCGACCCAGATCTCGTTGTCGCCGGCTGTGACCACGTAGGCGGTGTCTAGCGGCGTCTTGAGTGTATAACCTGGGACGAAGGTACGGATGCCGGCTTTGCTCAAGTCAACCACGTCACCGGTAGCGCCGATCGGGTCGATGGTTTGGTCGGCGATCAGTTTGGTCTTAGTGCCAGCCAGGACGCTGTGGACGATCAGCTTTTGGCTGTCGGCTTGATACAACAAGTCGAAGTCGTTGGTCCCTGCTTGGACCAAATACGCCGGGTTCAGCGTGTTTTGCAAGGTGTAACCGGCGATGGCCGAGTCGATACCTTGCTTGGTCAGATCCAGCGTATCGCCGGTTTTGGCGACATCGGTCAAGGTGGTTGGTGTCTTCAGTTCTGCGCCGGTCTTGGCGTCCTTGTAGTGGACGGTGACGGTTTGGTCATCCGGAGCGTAGATCAAGGTCACGTCGTTGCCGGTGGCTTTGACCACATAGGCGGTGTCCAGATCGTTTTGTCGCGTGTAGCCGGTGATGGCCGTGTCGATGCCCTTTTGGGTCAAGTCAACGGTTTCGCCAGTCACTTGGCCGGTGACGGTTTGGTCAGCCTTCAGCGGGTTGCCAGCTTCGTCTTGGAAGTGCACCGTGATCGGTTGCGCGTCGGCCAAGTATAGCAAGGAGACGCCGTTGTGGCTGGCGATCACCTTGTATGCCGGGTTCGGCGTGCTTTGCATGGTGTAGCCGGCGACGGTGGTGTCCAGGCCTTTCTTAGTGAGATCGACCGTGTCACCGATCACGCCGACGTTTTGCAAAATGGTGGCTGGTTTCAGGTCCTCACCAGTCATCGCGTCCAAGTAGCGGATCGTCATGTCTTGCGGGTCAGCGAGGTACAGCAGCGACACGCCATTATGGTCGGCGTGCAGCGTGTAAGCCGAGTCCAGCGTGCCTTGCATGGTGTAGCCGTCAATGGCAGTGTCCAAGCCGAACTGATTGAGATCGATGGTTTCACCGGTCACGCCGACGTTGGACAGGACGGTTGCCGGTTTAATGTCCTTATCGGTGAGTGCATCGATGTAGCGGATCGTCATGTCTTGGGAGTTGGCCTGGTAGAGCAATGTGAAGACATTATTGCTGGCAAGGATCTTGTACGCTGGGTCTAACGCGTTTTGCAGCGTGTAACCGGCAATCTCGGTATTCGCAACTTTCCTCGTCAAGTTAACGGTGTAGCCGGTCATGCCGACGCGCTTCAAGCTGGTTGCTGGCTTCAATTCCTTGCCAGTGGCCGCGTCCACGTAACGGATCGTCATGTCTTGCTGATCAGCCAGGTAGTTCAGCATGAAGAAATTATCGCTGGCGAGCACCGTGTACGTACGGCTTAGATTGTTTTGTAGCGTGTAGCCAGGAATGGTCGTATCCGAGACTTTCTTGGTGAGATCGACCGTGTCGCCGACCACACCGATGTTCTTCAAGATCGTCGCCGGCTTCATCGGCTTGCCAGTCAACACATCCATGTAGAGGATCTTCATGTCTTGCTGGTCGGCGAAGTACAGCAGCGACACCCCATTATGGTCGGTGCGCAGCGTGTAAGCCGAGTCCACCGTGCTTTGCATCGTGTAGCCGGTAATGGCAGTTTCCAAGTGGAACTTGGTCAGGTCGATCGTGTCGCCAGTCACACCGACGTTAGGCAGGATCGTTGCCGGTTTAATGTCCTTTTCGGTGAGTGCGTCGATGTAGCGGATCTTCACGTCTTGCGGGCTGGGAAGGTAGAGCAAGGTGACGCCGTTGTTGTTGTTGCTGGGGCGCAGCTTGTATGCCGGGTTCAGCGCGCTTTGTAGCGTATAGCCGGCAACGGTGGTGTCCAGGCCTAGCGTGTTGAGGTCGAGGGTGGTGCCAGTACGCGCAATATCTCTAAACATCGTCGCCGGCTTCAACTCCTTGCCGGTGACCGCGTCTTGAAAGCTGATCGTCAAGTCCCGCAGTTTGCCGACGTACAACAAGGTAATGCCGTTGTCGCTAGCCAGCAGTTTGTAAGCCGGGTCCAGATCGTTTTGTAGCCGGTAGCCGTCCACATCGGTATCTAGGTCTAGCGTGGTGAGATCGATGGTTTCACCGGTCACGCCGACATTGTTCAGCGTTTTCGCCGGCTTGATCTCCTCCCCGGTGTTCGCGTCCTTGTAGCTGATCGTCAAAGCTTGCGGCGCCACGATGTACAGCAAGGACAAGTCATTGCCGCCATTCTTGACCACATACGCTGGGTTCAAGGCGCTGCCCAAGGTGTAGCCCGGGATCGTGGTCGGCAGGCTCTGCTTAGTCAAGTCGACGGTTTCGCCGGTGATGGCCTCTAGTGCTGTGGCGGCTTGGAGCTCGTTGCCCTGCGCATCTTGATAATGCACACTGACGGTTTGCGGGTTGCCTTGATATAACAAGGTGATGTCGTTGCCGTCGCCTTTGATCTCGTAGCTGGCGTTCAAACCGCCTTGCAAGGTGTACCCAGCGATCGTCGTCTCCAGGCCTTGCGTCCCGAGGTCGATGGTTTCGCCCGTTTTCGCCACGGCGGTCAACGTGTCGTCGGCCTTAAGCGTGGCGTTCGTTGCGGCGTCCACGTAATGGATCGTCACATCTTGTGGCGTGGCTTGATACAGCCAGGCGATTTCCTTGAGGTCGTTGGTCAACGTCCACTCCTGCGGGCTGAGCAAGCTCAGTAATTTGTAGCCATCTTCATACATCACGTAGCTCATCGGGGTGAAGTTGATGGTCTGCCCTTGCACGCCGACATAGTACAGCGGCTTGCCGAACATCTGGCCGGTATCGGTATTCTGGTGGTTTACTTTCAGCAAGCCGACTTGCCAAGCCTTGTTCAGCGCCATTTGCAAGTCTGACGGAATGTCCAATGCCGAAGCTCCTGCATCGATCAAGCCAAAAAGCTGGTCATTCAGCGCGGCGCGTTCCGTCTGCCACTGGTTAGCATCAAAATCGTCGCCGATCGCGTTGACTTCGTTGGTCTTATCGACATAGGCTTGCGCCACGTCATTCAATTGTTGTTGCAAGGCCGCTTGGTCGTCCAAAGAGGCCGCCTTTTGGTAGGCCGCGATTTTGTCTTGGGCATCTTTGAGGTTGACTTGTAAGTTCTCTGGTAGCTGGTCGATTAGCGCACCATACAACAGGGTGTTATCCAATTGGTCTTTTTCCGTCGTGTAGTCGGCGATGCCTTGGGTGATCGCCGCAGGATCCGTGGCGTCGATATTGCCGACGGTCGCGATGATGCCGTTGACGATGGTCGCCAAGCGCGCTTGGGCTTCAGGCACCCGCAGGTAATCCGCTAGCTTGTTCAAAGCAGCAGTCAGATCAGTTTGTAAGTCGAGCGGAATTCTGGCCATCAGCGCACCATCTTTGAGCGCCTCTGCCACGGCCAGTTCTTGTTGCGCCACGGCCGCTTTAGCCGCAGTGATCGAATCAACATTATTCGGGTCCACCGCGTTGACGGTATCAACGACTCGCTGTGCCGCAGCATCAAGCTTAGTTTGCGGCATGTCTTTTTGTTGCACCGCAGCCAGCTTCGCCAACGCCGCGCTCAAGTCGTTATGTAGCGCCTCGGGGATGGCCGACATCGCCGCCCCGCCAGCCACAGCGTCGCTCATCGCTTGCTCTTGCGCCGTCGCCACGTCACTAGCGGCCTTGAAGCCGTCGGTGGTAGTCAAGTCGGCATTATTCACTGCATCGACAACCGTTTGCGCGGCCTGGTTCAAATTGGTTTGCGCCGCAGCTTGGGCGTCGCTGAGCGTTTTCAGTGCCGCGGTCAGCTGGCTTTGTAAGTCCGCTGGCAAGGCACTCATTTGGCCGCCGGCGTCCTGGGCGTCTTTCAACGCTTGTTCCTGGGCCTTAACCGCATCACTAGCCGCCTGGTAGCCGGCCGCGGTGGTCAAGTCGGCGTTATTCACCGCAGCCACCATCGCTTGGGCCGCCGCATTCAGCTGTGTCTGGCCGGCGGTGGTGTCTTCGGTGTCCGCAGCTTTGTCGGCGTCGGTCGTGTCAGTCTTGGTGTCTGTGTTACCAATATCCGTACCCGTCTTACCGGCGTCGGTGTTGGTTGCGTCCGTGTTGCTGCCGGACCCAGCGTTGGCCGTGTTATCGGTATTCGTCTTACCGGTATCCGTATCAGTAGCGTCGGTCCCGGTCGTATCCGTTTGCGGGCCAGCGTTGACGGTGGCTTGCAGCTCCGCCAGCTTAGTCGTTGCCGCATTCATCGCCGCCGTCAAATCAGCAGGCACGGCGTCTAAAGACGCGCCGTTACTTTGCGCCGCGCTGATTTGTTGTTGCGCCGCGGTCACCGCATCCATGGCCGCCTTAGCACTGGCATAATCCGTGGTCTCCCCAGCGTCAGCCGCCGCGATGATCTTTTGAATCGCGGTTTCCAGTTGTTGTTGTGCCGCCGTGTTCGTCGCGTCGGCCGCGGTATCCGCGGCGTCCGTGTCCTTCGGTGTGTCAGTTGTCGCGGTCGTGTCGGCTGTTGCGGCCTGGACATTCTGGTCGGCCAAGGCTTGGGTCGAGAACAACGTCAAAGCCGCGACCCCGGCAGCGATCCACCCACGATGGGTCTTATAGAGTTTCTTTGCACCACTACGATCCTTCATGTTCAAACTTCCTCCTAAGTCATCACTCATCAACAAGGCGAGCCGAAAACCCGCCATCTATATACATATTAATTATATATGAGGAAATATCATGTTTTTTGTCAACTTTTATAAAAAATCGTTCATATTTAATTTAAAATGTTGATATATCAAGGACACACGGCTGTGAGCGGCTGACAGAAATTAGGTGTTGATGGGTGGCGCTAGCAATCGAATTATCTAGACCATTGCCTATTCAAAGTGGCGTCTAAGCACCGTCTCACTGAAGACAGACCTTGCACCCAAAAACTGCCCCTGATCAGAATGCGCTGAGCAACTAGCCCAGGGCCCGGGGGTGTGGCTGGCGGGAGGCGATGAATGGCTCAGGGGTGAAATTGTTGTTGGCGGTTCACCGCCTACAACAAGGCCAAGCACAAGATCCACTTTTGACAGGCGCAAAGCGGCTGTCAAAAGTTAGCTTGCGCGCAGTGCCCACCCCGTTCCAGCCATTCAAATCGCCGGAGCCAGCCGCACCCCCGGGCCCGCCGCCTTCCACGCCATCCACCAGCCGCCTTCCAGCACAAAAAGAAGGGGCAAGCCACCACCGGCTTGCCCCTTCTGCATATGATAGACGTCAATCTAATTGGTGCGAAACGTTAATCCAGTTGGTCATTCAGCGCATCGAGGCGCTCTTCCAACTGTCGGATCGTGGCTTGGGTCTCGCGGATCGCGTCTTGGACCTCGGCTAACGTGTCGCCTTGGGCACTGAACCCCTTGTAAGCGGCGGTCGGGTAATCGACCTCCTCCAGGCGATACAAGCGGTCATTCGCCTGGCCGAGTGCCGCGATCGTTTCATCGAATCCTTTTGCCATATTGCCTCCTACGCGAGCGCGGCAGGGGCGGACGGCTGCGGGCCTTGGCCCATCCGGGCGAGAACCCAATCATCGTAGTTCCACTCCTCGGTCGCGCGCCGCGAACCCGTGTAGCTCCACAGCGATTCCCGCTCGACTTCGACGATCTGGCCGCCGGCGCCGACGGAAACCCAGTTGTAACTGCCGTTGACGTGGGCGAACTTGACCCACCACACCGGGATATCGACCATCGTGCCCTTAGCGTTCATGAACTGGCGCACCAAGTGATCCGTGCGCATATACTGCAAGCCCGCCGCATAAGTCGCATCCAGCGTCTGAAAGGTGTTAACGGCGATCTGCCGGGCCTCTGCCGGCTTCGGCAGCGGCTTTTGGCTGGTCACGGAAAAATCGTTGAAGCTGACCAAGCGGCCATCACTGCCCCACACCAAGGTGATGTGCGGCCCGAACCAGTTGATCGCCGGCGTCTGTTGATAACGCTCGACTTGCACCGGCTCGCCGTTGCGCGTGCGGGTGTCATCGGCGGCCAAAACATACCCATCAGGTAGCCGTAGCCGTGGTTGGGCAATGCCTAAAACATCGATCGTAGTTGCCATAATGTGTTTCCTCCCTACCTATTCAGCGAGATTCTCATTCACCTGTTGCAACAAACGCGCTAATTCCTCCCGTTGCGCGGCACTCATCTTGGCAAACACCTGCTGGTTGACCTTCGCCAGCCCTTTTTCCAGCCGCGGCACCAGCTCCTTGCCGGCCGCGGTCAGCTCGACTACCCATGCGCGGCCGTCGTTCGGGTCGCGGTGCTTGGCCACCAAGCCTTGCTGGATCAACTGCGCCAGCCGCCGAGTGATATTACTCTGGGTCAAGTAGATCAGTTGGAACAATTGGTCTTGCGTCGCCCCGTTTGCCCGGGCGATTTTCAAGATAAAATAGTAATTGCTGGCCGTCAGCCCTAGTGGCTTCAGCGCCTGATCCAAGTATTCACTCGCCTGCTTCGAGGCAATATTCAGCGCTGATACCAGCGCATCGATTTCACCAGTCAATGTGTGCCTTCCCTTCTTACCAACAACCGACTCAGCCGCCAACCGACGATCAAGATCGCCGCCGCGACCAGGTACGCCAAGCGCTGAGCCGCCAACAATGCCGCCGCGGATTGCCCGCTGGCGGTGAGCACCGCGCGCCCGCTGACCGCGCTGAGACCACCGTAGAAACTCGCGCTAGCCAAGGTCGCGCCTAACACCAACCCCAGCTCGCGCAATAGCGAATTGATCGCCCCGGCGGCGCCGCGGTCGGCGCTAGGCACGCGGCCCATGATGTAGGCGCTGTTGGCGGTGCCAAAAAAGCTCGTGCCAGTTGCCAAAACCAGCGACAGAATTAACAGTGCGCCAGGCTCAAGCGCCCCGTTCAACGCCACTAAACCAAGTGTGCTGGCGACTAACAACCACATCCCCGCCACCATCACCCGTGGCTGTGACCACCGATCCGCCACGACGCCGGCGAGCGGGTTGACCACCACCGCCAGCAGCGGCCCGCCCATCAACACCAACCCGGTCGTCTGGCTGGACAAGTGCACCACCAGCTGCAAGTAGATCGGCGCCAGCAGCGTGAAAAAGTACGCCGCCACGAAGGTGGTAAACGCCGCCCACAGCGGTAAGCCGAACTCTGGCGAGGTCAACAGCGGCAGCCGTAGCAACGGCACCGGGGCTTGGGCCTCATGCCGCACGAACCAGCGCAACAACCCGGCGAACAATACCAGGCCCACGCCAGCCACCAGCGGGCGCGTCATCAAGTTGGCGGTGCCAATGTAGAAGCTGCTCGCCAGCCCTAACAAGGCTACCGCGCCGCCCCAGTCGAAGTGTTGTGGCGCCCCTGCAGGATGGCTTTTGGGAAACATCCCCCATTCCGCGACCAAACACACCAACCCGATCGGCAGGTTCAACCAGAAGATGTAACGCCAATCCCAGTGGGTCAACACCAACCCGCCCAAGCCCGGGCCGGCCAAGCCGCCGATCGAGATGAAAATACTCTCGACCCCAAACGCGCGCCCCAGCTGTTGCGGCGGGAACCAATCCGTCACCAGCGCATAGCTGTTGGCCATGGTCATGCTGGCGCCGATGCCTTGTAACACCCGCCCAGTCAACACGATGGGCAGTTGATCGCTAGCCCCAGCCAACCACGACCCCAGCAAGAATCCCAGCGTCCCGACTTGGAACACGCGCTCACGACCATACGCCGCCCCGAGTTGGCCGAACGGCAACAATAGCGCGCTGATGGTCACCAAGTAGACACTGATCACCAGATTCACGCGCTCGGTGCCGACATGCAGCGCCTGCGACATCGCCGGAATCGCGATCGTGACGATACTGCCATCCACGATCACCATGAAGAAGAACAATCCTAAGATCACAACGCCCAACCACCGGCGCATGGTGAGGCCTCCCTTCACGTTCTTTTCTTAACAGCAAAGCGACCATCCCTTTGCTTGATTGTAGTTTAGCACCATTAATTTGCTTGCGCAAGCAAATAGTTCGAACTTTTTTCGGATTGGGTCTTTCAACATTTCCCGCTCACTGCCTTATATAAGTGTTCCACCAATTTAACAGAAAGGAGCGATCACCATGGCACGTACCAATATCTCGAACTCTCTTCGCATCATCTCGATTCACGGCGACGATGCGAATGCTACCACCACGCGTACCTTCAGTAACCTCGTCACTGGCGTTACTGACTTGCAGTTGCAAGGTATCGAAGGGATCGTCAACTCGTTTGATGACGATCAGCACGGGGAATTGTATTTGACCCGGGTTGATTTGATTAGCTAGTCGCGCTCCCCAAGGCAACGGCGGTGCAGATAAGTCATCGCGCCACCCGTCCGGCTGCGCCGCACGCGCGTCACGCTGCCTTATCCGACCGCCTAAATGCGTCTTGGGTCGCGCTCTCATAAACGCGCTCCCCAGCACAACGGTGAGGCGTACAAGTCATCGCACCACCCGTTCGGCTGCGCCGCACTGGCGTCACGCTGCCTTGTACACTCACCTAAACCCGTGCTGGGTCGCGCTCTGAAAGGAGTTTCTATATTATGGCCGAAGATACTGTCAATCGCACTGCCCGGTTGAGTTTTTATGGGACCGATAGTGGTCGGTATAATTTTAATATTAACCAGCTGCGCAATGATGCCGATCCCGATAAGACCAATGCGGCGCTTGATAACCTCGCGAACCTCAGCGCGTTCCAACGCGGCGAGGTCCAGCTGTACTCGCAACCGATCGAAGCCAGCCAGATCACGACGATCGCGCACCTGATCGTCGAACGTTAGACTCGCGGGTGGTTTGCGGGGGCGCTTCGCCGAGGGCATAGGGGTAAACTAGAAGGAGGAACCACGATGGACTCACAATTTATCAGCAGCCTGCTTGATCAGGCGATCGGTGGCGTCATCGCCATCATTTTACTCACAAAAATCGACAAGCGTCTGGAAACGATGTCCACAGATATCCAGGCGCTGGCCCAAGCGATTCGAAAGGAAGATCTCGATCATGGCTAATTATCAATTCGTCGCCGATGTCTCCAGCTGGAACCCGGACACCGCCGCCTTCTTCAAGACCTTAGCGCAAAAAGGCGTCAAGGCGGTCGTCGTCAAGCTCACGGAAGGCACCAACTACAAAAATCCCAAAGCGGCCAACCAGATCCGCCAGGCTTGGGCCGCCGGGTTGCACGCCCACGGCTACCACTACGCGCGCTACCAAACGAGCGCCCAAGCGCAAGCCGAGGCCAAGTTCTTCACCCAAGTCGCCAAGTCCGTGGGCCTCAACGGCACCTCCGTCTTGGCCGCCGATGTGGAAGACGCCACGCTGCCCAAAACCGGCCTCACCGGCTTGACCAACACCTTCTTGACCACCGTTAAGGCCGCTGGTTACCCGAAGGTAGACTTCTACACCATGGCCAGCTGGATCTGGAACAAGCGCCTCGACCCTAACACCCTCCTCGCCAAGAACCGCTGGATCGCCAATTACGGCGTCACCCAGCCTGGCGTTGATGGCGTCGGCACCTGGCAATACACCAACAATTTTCAGGGCTTAGGAGTGGACATGAGTTATGACTTCAAGGGCCTGTATACCAAACTGTAACGCTTCCCCCTACCGGATAAGAGGCGCCCCCTGCAACGTTTCGCAGGAGGCGTCTCTTTTTTCTAAATTTACCGTTGCATTTTAGTTTTGCCATGATTACAATATGATTAATAAATCGCAATGAAAAGATAAGTACCACAGCGCAAGATGCTCAGAGAGTCGGGGGTTGCTGCAAGCCGATCATGGCGCGCGTGGGAAAATGGTCTTTGAGCGAGTATCCCGGTGAGCTGCGGTTAGCCGGGATCGGCAGCGCCCGTTAACGCGCGACGGTATCGGCTTTGTGCAAGCCCGTACCTGATGAGTGCGCGCTAGCAATAGCACGCAGAATAACGGGTGGTAACACGAGTAATCGTCCCGGAGGCTGAGCCTCTGGGGCGTTTTTTTTGTTGCCAGCCACCGCACACACTTTTGAGGGGGAATTATTTTGAAAAAATCTGTTGTATTCGTTGCGGCACTACTGAGTCTGGCCCTGGTGGTGGCCGGTTGCGGCACTAAGAAAGCGGCCAAAGACACCCAAAGCACCAAAACCACGATCAAAGTCGGCACCTCGCCTGGCCCTTATTCCGAGCTGTTCTTGAAAGGCGTCAAACCTATTTTGGAGAAGAAAGGCTACACGGTCAAACAAACGGACTTCACCGACCTCCTGCAAGCCGACGTGGCGCTAGATGCCGGCGACATCGACTTGAACGTGGACCAACACACGGCGTACCTGGAAGACTTCAACAAGAACAAAAAGGCCCACCTGGTCGGCATCACCCCGATCCCAACCGTCCCTGCCGGCTTGTTCGGCGGTTCCAAGACGTCCTTGAAGCAAGTCGCAGACGGCGACAAGATCGGCATCCCCGACGACGCCTCCAACACCGCCCGGGCCTTACTGCTGTTGCAAGACGTGGGCTGGATCAAGCTCAAAGCCGGCGTCGACCCGATCACCGCCACGATCAGAGACATCGCCAAGAACCCGAAGCACCTCAACATCGTCGCGGCCAACTCCGCACAGATCCCGCGGACGCTCAAGGACTTCGCCTACGCCGTGATCCCAGGTTCCATGGTCTACAACGCCAAGCTCGACGCTTCCAAGAGCCTGCGCAGCGAAAAAGTGGCCGCGACCTACGAACTGCAAGCCACCGTCACCAAGAAGAACCAAAATACCAAGTGGGCCAAAGCCGTGGTCGCCGCCTACCGCAGCCAAGCCTTCAAAAAATACTTAGCCAAGCACAACAAAGACAACTACTGGTACGTACCTAAAGAACTCCGGTAAGCAGTGAACGCAAATAGCCAGGCAAGGAGGTTGGTAACTGCAATTAAAAACATGGAGGCATCTAGAATCTCATCCTGTTTTGTGACGCTGTAGTAATTAAGTGGAAGGCAGTGTTCATAGTGCTGGATGAAATGATGAACTCGTGAGAAAGTCTTCGCAAAATAGTGAGCTTCTGGTGGTAAAAGTTTCTTTGTCCTGACAGGATAGCTTCACCTTCTTCGCGTAATTTATAAGCAAAGGAGGTGATGAGATGTTAAGAACCCACAAAGTGCGCTGCTACCCGAATGCCACGATGCAAAAGGTGCTGAAACAAGCATGTGATTATCGCCGTTATTGCTATAACCAGTCGCTGGCGACTTGGAACGATATGTACGATGAGTCAGTGATTTTGGAAGACAAACAGCTACGCCCAAACGAGCGCAAAGTTCGTGACGAATTGGTCGCCAACAAGGCCGACTGGCAGTTCAGTCGTTCAGCCCGCATCCTACAGTTGGCTGTGCATGACGTCGCCCAAGCGTGGAAGAATTTCTTCAATCCGAAGATGCCCGACCATGCCAAGCCGAGATTCAAGTCCCGAAAACGTAGTCGGCAGGTCTTTAAGACTGATCGTGCGATCATTGTGGATGGCAAACTACGGCTGGATAAGCCATTGGATTATCCAGGGCTTTGGTACGGTATCCGATTAGCGGAAACCCCACGCTGGGAAGGCCCTATTCGGCTAGCGACCATTGCTGAAGAAGCCGACGGTTATTATGTGAGCTTAAGCATTGAGGTTGAACAGCCGAAACCCTTACCGGCTTCTGAGCGAGTTTGCGGGGTCGACGCCAATATCGGCAAGTATGTCTATAATGACGGCGACACCATGGCAATCCTGC
>JALCQM010000044.1 GCA_022651245.1 Lactobacillus sp. | reverse complement strand
CTTAGCCGACTAACAAATCGATGATGGCCGGTGTGGGGATGCCGGTGAAGTATTGGTTCAAGTCAAAATCAGCGAGGGCAGATTCGACATGGTCGCGGTCGAACACGACGCCAGTCAGCGCCGCTTCGATGTCTTGCACATCTTTAGGGCCGAAGAAGTCGCCGTAGAACTTGACGCCGGTGAGCTTGCCGCCATCGGTGGTCAAGCGCGCGTCGATCGTGCCCATATCGAAGTGCTGGCGCTTCTTGGTGGTGTATTCAGGGGACTTGCCGAAGTTCCAGTCCCAGTTGGAAAACACGTTGGCGTTGATATTGTCGATCTCGACTTGGTCTTCCGGCGTGATCTGGTATTGCCGGTCTTGGATCTCGGCCACGGTCTCAACGCCGAACAGCCGCGTCAACAAAATGTCGCGGAATTCCGGCACCTCGAGGGCTTGGAACTGCGCGTCCAGGTACGGGCGCAAGTTGGTCACGCGGCTGCGCACGCTTTGGATGCCCTTGGAGGCGATCTTATCCGCGGGCACGTTCAAGACCTTCGGCACTTCGCGCATGTCGACGTTCAGCATCAGCGTGCCGTGGCAGAAGGTCTTGCCGTTGCGGCTGTACATCGCGCTGCCGGAGAACTTGCGGCCGTCGACCAAAATGTCGTTGCGTCCGGAGACTTCGGCGGTGGTGGCGCCCATGCTGTGCAAAGCGTCGACGATTGGCTGGGTGAAGGACTTGAAGTCACCGAATTCTTCAGAGTCGGAGTCGACCACAAACGAGAAGCAAAGGTTCCCCAGATCGTGGTACACCGCGCCGCCGCCAGAGGTGCGGCGGGTGACCACGACATTGTGCTGCTCGATATAGTCGAGGTTGAGCTCTTCTTGGGCGTTTTGGTTGCGGCCGATGATGACACTTGGCGCTTCATAATAGAACAGTAATAAAGGTTCATCGAAATTCTTTTGATTCATCAAGTATTGTTCGGTGGCGAGGTTTTCGCGGATATCGTGCGATGGCATGATCACGTAATACATAAGATTCCCTCCTTAAGTGTACTGCCTTATTGTAAGGGTTGTTCCGTAAAATGAAAAGGCTTGCAGACAAAGTATTTGCTTCACAAAGCCGCGATCGTTGGCGGCATACTGTGACACCTTTTCACTTTGGGCGAAACAGGCCCTAGCTCGTGCGACACTGCACACGCAGAAGGTGCAAAGCTCAGGCCACTGCGGTATAATGGCTTGCATATTAGGAAGGGGATTTGGACATGACGACAAGGTATCAAGATGATCTCTATGAGGCCGTCAATGGTGAGTGGGCGAAGACCGCGACGATCCCAGACGACAAGCCGACCACAGGGGGCTTCTCCGATCTCGCCGATGAGGTCGAAAAGAAGCTGATGGCTGATTTTGATGCGGTGGCGACAGGCACCAAGCAAGCGCCGGATCACTATTTCGCCCAAGCCGTGCAGTTGTACCAGTTGGCCGGGGATTTTGCGACCCGCGACGCGGCGGGCATCACGCCAGTATTGACGCGGCTGGCGACGCTAGAAGCCGTGCCGGATCTGGCGGCGTTCAACGCCCAAGCGGCCCAGTTGGATGCGGACTTATTCCCGCTACCCTTCAGCGCCGGGGTCGAACCCGACATGAAAGACACGGCGCACAACGCCTTCACGGTGTCCGGGCCGGGCACGATCTTGCCAGACACCACCTACTACGCGGCGGATAACGCCCAAGGCCAAGAACTGTTGACCATGTGGCAGAAAATGGCGGCAGAGATTTTGGCGCAAACGGACCTCAGCGCTGCCGACCAAGCCGCGTACCTGGCGGATACCGTGGCGTTTGATGCGGAGATCGCCAAGCACGTCAAGAGTTCCGAGGAATGGGCGGACTACCCGAAAGCGTATAACCCGTATCCCTTCGCCAAGGTGGCCGAACAGTTCGGCGCCTTTGACTTCGGCACCTACGCCGACACCTTGTTGCCGGCGCATCCGGACACGGTGATCGTCGCCGATCCGCGCTTTTTGGCCGAGTTCACCCAGCTGTTCAACGCCGACACCTTCACGCAGTACCGGCACTGGGCCTACGTGACGGAGTTGTTGAGCAACACCGGCTACTTGTCCGATGACTTGCGGCGCTTGGGCGGCAGCTTCTCGCGGGCCTTGTCGGGTTCGCCAGAAGCGCCGAACCACGCCAAGCACGCCTACCGCCTGGCCAACGCCTTCTTCGCCGAACCGATCGGCATCTATTACGGCCAGACCTATTTTGGGGAAGCGGCCAAGGCCGACGTGACCCAATTAGTCGAGCAAATGATCGCGACGTATAAGCGCCGCCTGGCCAACTCCGCTTGGTTGTCGCAGCCGACCAAAGACAAAGCGATCGTCAAGTTGGACACGATGGTCTTGAAAATGGGCTATCCAGACAAAGTCAACCCGCTCTACAACCAGCTGGCGCTACCAGAAGGCGCGGACCTTTTGACCACGGTCACGGCCTTGGCGAAGACCCGCCACGCCTACCGGCTCAACCAGTTGACGCAACCGGTCGACCGCGGCGAGTGGGGGATGCCGGGGCACTTGGTCAACGCGTGCTACGACCCGTCGCGCAACGACATCACCTTCCCAGCGGCGATCTTGCAGGCGCCGTTTTACGACCTCAAGCAGTCGGACAGCGAGAACCTCGGTGGCATTGGCGCCGTGATCGCGCATGAAGTCTCCCATGGCTTCGATAATAACGGGGCCCAATTCGACGAATTCGGGAACTTGGCCGACTGGTGGCAGCCGGCCGATTACGACCACTTCAAGACCTTGACGCAGCAAATGATCGACCAGTTCGACGGCTTAGAAACCGCCGCCGGCAAGGTCAACGGTAAGCTGGTGGTGTCCGAAAACATCGCCGATGCCGGCGGGCTCGCCGCGGCGTTAGAAACCGCCACGCGCCTAGACGATACCGACTTGCATGCGTTCTTCATCAACTGGGCGCAGATCTGGCGGCAAAAGGCCCGCAAGGAGTATCAGCAGCTGTTACTCTCGATCGATGTCCACGCCCCAGCCGAGTTACGCGCCAACGTCCAAGTCCAGAACTTGGCGGCGTGGTACGCGACGTTCGACGTCCAACCAGGCGACGGGATGTTCCTCCCGCCCGACAAGCGCATCACCATCTGGTAATCCGCACCACCAAGAAGATCAACCTGACAGGGCTGATCTTCTTTTTTTGTGCAGAAATATGGGCTGTTCGCAGGGTAATTGGTCGGGGGCGGGCCCAGGGGTGCGGCTGGCTCCGGCGATCGAATGGCTGGAACGGGGTGGCGCGTTTTGAAGCTAACTCTCGCTTTGCTCGAGTGGATCTTCAAAGCCGCGCTTGTTGTAGGCGGTAAACCGCCAACAACAACGACACCCCTGAGCCATTCATCGCCTCCCGCCAGCCACACCCCTGGGCCCTGGACCAATTGCCCTGCGAACTCCGCTAGTGGTATCGGGTCATGATGGTTGGCGTCTGTCCAAACATGCGGGGAGAACGTCAGCAAAATCTTATGGTCACGGCGATGGTATGTAAGTGTCGTTTGAATTTGTGTGGCTACCTATGCATTCATAGGTAGTTTAAGTAGAGTTCGGTCAACCGTTATTAACTGATGCGACCAAATGCCCAAAATAATGCTGAAGGTCAGAAGTTGTGAGGATTCATGCCGCCCAAAAACTAATCAGAGTCGGCTATTCCTGACGAGATCCCCGAACAAGTCGTTAATTCAGGTAACAACGTGAATTAATCAAACATTAACTTGCAAATGCGGCCATCAAAGTGGGGAGCAAACATCACTCTGACGGCTGCTTTGGCATTTATGTGGGTGACGATAAAACATCAAGAAGTCTTTTTGTCACCACGATCTGCGCATAGTGAACTGTTATCACCACTACAAACGATTCTGATTCGAGCGTTTGCTGTTTCGACAACCGTAGGCGGTTAGGCGGAGCGGGTCGGGTGATCGGAGAAGAGCGGTGGCGCCGAATCCGTATCTGATCCTAAAGTTATAGAAGGTCGTAACAATTACTGTCGACATTATTGCGGGAACTTGGCGTTGTCAGTTTAATGATGATGCGCTGCTGGTAGCAATGGCAAATATCAAAAATTTGATGGCGATGCTGATCACCGAGCTACATGAATCATGTCCACCTTATTGGAAGCAAAAGCACTTGAGGACTGATAAAACCAGTATTTACATGGACTTTTGGCATCTGAATTCAGTTCTGAATTACTATTTTTATATTTTCTGCTTAATAAGAAACAGTTATCTTTGCTAAGTTATTACTAACGATTCGACAAATTGTGTGTGTCAATCGTGTCACTCATGTCACTCATGTCAAAAACATATTGGAGGAATTCATATGGCAGGCGTAATTAGTGTTACACCAGAACAGTTAACGGAACAGGCAAAGGTTTATACCCAAGCTGCGGAAGGGATCCGGACGTTGGTTGCCCAAGTGGAAAGCACCAACAACGAAATCGCGACCGAATGGAAAGGGCAAGCGTTCACCGCTTACTTGGCCCAATACGAGACTTTGAAGCAACAGATCGTGAAGTTCGAGGACTTGTTGACGGAGATCAACGGGCAGTTGAACAAGTATGCAAATACTGTCGCAGCTCGTGATCAACAAGATGCTAGTTCGTTTGGCTTGAACTAAGCTAACGACAATAGTGATGCAATGGGGCTTGAACACCAAGCCCCATTTTTATACGTAATGGGGGTAATCATGAAACGAGTACGCGTGTGGTTGTTAGTTTTAGGTGTGTGTGCGGTGGCCGTGCTGGCGACGGTGTTTTTGACGCACATCGGTATCGATCATCCAGATGTCCATCAAGCAACCAAGAAGTCCAAGGCTGGGATGAATTATGTGTTGGTCAACGAAGATACTGGCGGCACCTACAACAATAAGCGCTATGTGTTAGGCGACGAGTTCATGCAACTCGTCTCGCAAGACACCAAACATAACTGGCACGTCGGCTCGCTGAGCGTCGCCAACGCTGGCTTCAAGCGCGGCGATTACGACGCGGAGATCATTATTCCCCAAGCCTTCACCAAGCAGCTGATCGCGCTGCAAGCCGCGGCGCCGACCAGTACCACGGTGCGCTACCGCGTGCGCGACGGTTTGAGTGCGAATGTCTCCAGCCAGATCCAGTCCCAAGTGGGCGGCATCGTGGCCGAATTCAATCAGCGCGTGGTCAAAATGTACTTCTCCAGCATCCTGGACAACGTCGCCGAAGCGCAGCGTAACGTCAAGGGGATCGCCAACGGGGAAACCGCGGTGGCCAAGAAATTGAGCGGCAGCGTGCAGTCGCCGCTGAACGCTTTGCCGGATCAGTTGAACGCCAATGGTGAAATCGCCAAAAGTACTAGCGACCAATACGCCAGCTACCGCGAACAACAAGCCAACACCAACAAAACCGTGCAGGAGCAAATGACCGACTTGCTCAAAGGCATCGGCGATGAAAACACCGCGGTCAAGCAGCTGGCTGACTATGAAGCGACTATGGCACAAGTCAACGCCGAAAGCGCGACCTTGATCGTCCAGAAGCAAAAAGACGCCGATGACTTGTTGTATCACCAGACAGCAGATGACGCCGACCAGCAGCTCGATGACCTGCAAGCCCAAGTCGGGACCTTGCAGGAGAGCTTGCAAGCGGCCGACGACCAAAACAAGCAGTTTCACGCAGACGCTAACGACTTGTTGACGCAGTTGAAGGCGTATCGTGACCAAATGACACACACCTATTTAGGCTATGACACCTACGACGCCTATGCGCAAAAGGCACCGGATTTTAACGACAAGAAGACCCACGCCGCGCTGACCACGATCGTGCCAGACGGCACCGCCAATACCCAAAGCCTGGCGGCGTATCAACAGCGCATTCAGACGCTGATCGCCGGCAGTTCGCTGGGGTCTTTAGAATCCGCTTTACCGGCGTTAAAAGACCGTAAGCTGATCAGCGATAGCGACTTAGCCCGCTATCAACAAGAGCTCCAACTGGTGCAGCATTACAACGGCAGCCCGCTGCCAGACACCACCAAATACCAGCTGACCCCAGACCCAAGCGTGGTACAAAGCTACACCTTGCCGGTCACCGCCGGGATCAGCCGCGCCCAAGCGACGACCACCTTCACGCTCAAAGGCACCGGTGGCACCTTGGCGATCAAAGACCCTGAAGCCGCGGCTAAGTCGGCACAAGAGACGATTGCCGCCGAACTCGGCCGCCAGATCGACCCGGCCGTCGCCAAAACCGTCACCGTGTCGGCCACGGACACCGGCTTGACGGTGACCTTGCCAGAAGCGGTGCAGACGGCCTTGCAAAAAGCCCTCACCGGCTCCGCGCCGGCAGGGACGACGTGGACGGGTGGTAGCACCAGTGGCAGCGAGCCGCTGCACACCGGTAGCAGTACCACGGGCTCGACCTCAAGCAGCACGACGGGAGAGAAGATCACCGGCAGTGCCAAGGACAGTACCCCGGATTGGAAAGTGGCCCCGGCGATGATCACCTTCTCCTTGCCGGTCAGCTTCTCTGGCAGCGGCACGGCGGACAACCCGGTCACCCCGGGCTACACCTTGACCCAAACCCCAGGCTATGACGGCACCAATGACGAAGTGGTCGCCCAAGGCGCGCTTGGGTCAGTGGTCGGCACTGACCAGCTCGAAGACGCGGTGCCAGACCTGCTCAAGGCCTTCGGGACCTTAGACGAAACCAGTGGCTTGATTCAAGCCTTGTATAGCGACGGCTCGGCGTCGAGTAACGAGAAGATCAATGCTGCGGCAGATCAAGCGGCGATGGCCAAGGCGGCCCCGGCCAGCTCGATTTACGCCGTGTTCACCAAAGAAGCCAAGAACACCCAGCCGTTGACCAACGATACCGATGCCGCTTATCAAGAAGCCAGCGCCAGTGAGCAAGGGCGCTACCAGCTCTACACCCGGATACAGCACGATTTGACCGGGGATGGCGGGGTCAACAGCATGATCAAGCGCTTGGAGACCTTGGTCCAACAAACCGGCGATGCCGACGCGAACAGCACCATTTTAGCCGATGTCAAGGCGTTGAATGACCGCTTCGATGAGGCCAAGGCGGCCTTGGCGACGGACAACGAGGCTTTTTCCAAAGCGACCGTCCAAGAAGTGACCACCGCCAGCTTCTCTCCTGATAGCAAGCCTAGCGATTCGTCAATTTACGACAACACGGCCGGCGCCCAGGAACTGTTAGCGACGGTGGCGGCAATGGCGTCGCAAGCTGAAGCCACGCAAGCGCAGATCACCGCCGAGACCCAAGACGTGCAAGACGTCAAGTCGGCGTTTGACCAAATGACCAAAACCACCCAAGCCACCCAAAAGCAGCTGGGTGATACCTTAGGCGCGGTCAACCAAGTGATCGCTGGCGTCACCAATAGCGCTAAGGATACCAATGACTATGCCCAAAACTTCGGCAAGGTGATGAACAACGCCCATACCAATGGGGCGGACAACGCCAAGGTGTTCAACTTCTTGACCGCGCCGATCCGGGCGCAAGGCACCAGCGGCAAGCTGAACGTCAAACACACCGTGTCGATCGTACCGTACCTGTTGACGGTGTTGACGGCGATCTTGACCTTCATGGTCGGGGTCTTAGGCCGGCGCCTCGAATGGGCGCGCAAAGACGACGGGCACGCGCTGGAATTGTCGCGCATGTGGTTCAACCAGTACAACTTGGCCCGCATCGCCGGCTTATGTGCCGCCACTGCGGTCAGCTTCAGCCTGGCTGTCGCTTGGGCGACGCAAAACTGGAGCGGGCAGTGGTTGGCGTTTGACGCCGCAGCCTTTTACCTGTTAGCCATGGCGGCCAACGTGTTGATGCGCGGGTTGCAGACGTTCGGGATCGTCTTGTACGGCTTGGTCGTCGGCAGCTACTTCTTGATGAGTCCGCTGTTGGGCTTAGTCGTGCAGCCGAGTTCCTGGCTGGAATGGCTGTTTAAGTTATCGCCGTTCCAGAACTTAGAGAACGCGTATACCGTGATGGTCGCTTCCGGGCGCCTCGGCACCGGGGCGGTGATCGTGATCGCCGCGTTAGCCTTGTTGATCACGGCGAGTTACTTGGCCGTCAAGCCTGACCGCAGTGGCTTGACCATGGAGGATGCCGATGCTTAAGGTGTTGATCGCGATGTGGCTGTTATGGCAGCCGACGCCGGTGCAAGCCGCCGGGGACTTGGAGTTGAACGTGGATGCCTTGCGCGACCATGAGACCCAGCAACAACCGGCCAGCACGACGGATCACGGCTTGGGCAATTTGTTCTTAGGTACGCGCACCAAGGCGCAAGCCGACCAAGCCCAGTCGCGCAAGCAACAGGTTCAAGGGGCCCAAGCCGCGCTGTTTGGCAAGCCCAACGCCAAGAAGCAGTCGCCAACCAAGGCGCTAGCGGCGATGAACTTCACCCAACCAGTGGCGGCCCACGACAACAAGGACCAGCCCCAAGCGGCGACCAAGAAAATCGCCGGCTGGGTGTTGGGCTTGGCGATGGTGCCGTTTGCCGTCGGCATGACGGTGCTCGGGGTGTGGTTCGGCCGGCGGCACGCCCGCTGGTTTGCCCAGAAAAACGCCGAATGAATTTTGGAGGGAAAATGTGAATCAGTTTGTCAATATCGAGTTGTTTTATCGCCAAACGCCGATCGCTTTACGCGTGCCGACGCGGGTGACCCAGCGGCGCTTGGAGGCGTTGTTGACGCAAGCCTTAGCCACGATCGCGGTGCGGTTGCCAGACCACTGGCACCTCGAGGCGAAAAACAAGGCCGTGACGATTGCCAGTGATGGCACGTGGCACGACTATGCGATAGGTGATGGTGACCAGTTTGAAGTGATCGAGGAGCAAGCGAATGCAGATATTTGATGGCGAAAATAAGTTGACGATCGAAACCAGCAAGAAGCAACTGGTGGCGCACCTGCTGCCAGGGCAGTTCAATGTGGATACCGCCGGGGTCAACCCGGCCTTGGCCGGATCGAGCTTGATGCTGGCCGGGCAGGTGCAAACCGCCTCGGTCGATGAATTGGTGCTGACCTATGCTCTGCCTAAAGGCGCGCAAAGTCTGACCGCCGCGGCGGCTAAGCGCGGCGAAGCCCAACGCATCGCCTTGGCCTTGGCGCTATCGCCGTTGGTCGATACGCAAACCATGAACGTCCACCCCTTCATGCACCCCGACAACTTGGTGGTGTTAGGCACCCAGATCAAAGTCGCCCACCGCGGCTTGCACGCCTTCATGATGCCAGAAGCGGTGACGCCTGAGCGCTTGTTGCGGCAATACCAAGCCTTAGTGGCGACGGTGTTGAACCCGCGCTTAGATTATGAGCGCTTGGTCGATGGCCAAGCCGCGATTTCGGCTGGTTTCACCAAGAAGCTGTTCGAATGCGACACCCCGATTGCGGTGCAGACCCTTTTGGCGGCGCGCTATCAAGAACTGATGCAAGGCCGCCAACTGGTGCGCACCGGTTTTTACAAGCTGTTCACCTGGGCCAGCGTGGCCTTAGGCGTGGCGGTGTTGGCCTTGATCGGCTGGTTGGTGTTCCTCAACACCCATACCGTGCCGCTGCAAAGCCGGGTGATCACCGCCCAAGGCGACTTCATCGGCAAGGACTACGACGGCGTGACCAAGGCCTTGGCCGACGACAGCGCCAAGAGCCTGCCGACCAACGCCCAATACGTGCTGGCGGCCAGCTATGTGCACGTGGATTCGCTGACGCCCAAGCAGAAGCAGGCGATCTTGAACAACTTATCGCCTAAGTCTGACGACAACGTGTTGCGCTACTGGATCGGCATCGGCCGCGGCGACTTGCAAGACGCCTTGAGCTTAGCTAAAAACGTCGGCGACGACCAGTTGATCTTGTACGCGTACACCAAGTTGTATGCCGCGACACAAGCCGACACCCAGATGCCAGGGGCCAAGAAGCAAGACGCCTTGGCCAAGTATCAAAAGCAAATCAACGAGTACGTGAAGAAGTTAGGGGGCAAGACGAATGGCATCGAACAATGAGTTGTACCCGGCGATCGCCAACCTTGATGACCGCATCAGTGAAGAACCCTTGAGTGGCTTCGTGGTCGACTACACGGATGCCCATGGTAAGCGCGGGCTGCGCTACGCCGAAAAGCGCATGTCGATCAACGGCGTCACCATCCGTCAAAAAGGCGGGGAAGTCTTCCTCGATGACCAGCCGGTGACTTATGAGCGCCACATCAACGCCGCCGGGGGCTGCTTGGTGATCATGCGCCGCGCGGACTTGGTGATCACGATGACCAACCGCCCGCAACGTCCGTTCACCATCGGCCCGCAAGACGCGGCGATCGTGGTGCCAGAGAGTCTGCCTGCCGTCTTGACCCCCACGGCAGAAGGCTACCAGGTGGTTGTGGACAGCCCACACGTCGTCTACCATAACGGCCAGCCGCAAACCACGCCGGCGGTGACCTTGACGCTGGGCGACACCTTGCGCCTGGGCCACTTGACCTTGAGCCTGCAGCCGACGCAGTTGAAGCTGATCACGCACGTGCCACCGCAATTTGACGTGGCGGTGGTGCAAGCCGAACACTTGCGGCCGATCGTGCCGGCGGAGTTCCCGGATTACCGCCGGAGCCCGCGGATCTTGATGCCGCTGCCAGATGACAAGCTCGAGTTGCGCCAACCGGAATCTGCGCCTAATGGCGGCCGCAGCGACTTGGTGCGCACGATCTTGCCGCCTTTGGGGATGGTGGCCGCGAGTTTTGCCACCACCATGTTGGCCCATGGTAACCCGGTCATGACCATCGGGATGGGCGGCGCGAGCCTGTTGACCGCTGGGCTGTCGGTGTCGGCGCACTTCACGAACAAGAAGCAGCTGCGCATCGACACCGCCAGCCGCAAGCACCGCTACCAGGCGTATTTGCTCAGCCAAGCGGCGACTCTGGAACAGTTGGCCGCTAAACAGCGCGCCAGCTTGGACTACCATTACCCGGACCTGGACACGTTGACTCAGATGATGAGCAGCTACTCGTCGCGGATCTATGAGAAGACCTTCGTCAACCATGATTTCTTAGACGTGCGCCTGGGCTCCGGGGATATTTTCCCCAGCTTCAAGGCTAACTACCAAGGCGACCGCAGCACCCAAGACCCGTTGAGCGAAGACGCGCAACACTTGGTGGCGCAATACAGCAAGCTGGATAAGGCGCCGGTGAAGGTGACCTTGAACCATCAGGTGCTCGGCTTAGCCGGCGCCCACCGCCTCGTGACTAACGCGGCGCAGTCGGTGCTGTTGCAGCTGGCGGCGTTTCAGTCGTACCGCGACGTGAACTTCGTGGCGCTAGTGCCAGAAGCCGATTACGACCAGACTTGGCGCGATTGGCAGTGGCTGCCGCATTTTCAGCTGCGCGAGTTGAACTTGCGCGGCTTGATCCACGACAACAAGTCCCGCGACATGGTGTTAAACAGCTTCTACCGCCTGCTCGGCAAGCGTCGCCAAGCGGTGCGCGAAGCCGGCCGGGAAAAATTACAGTTCTCACCGCACTACGTTTTGTTGATCCAAGAAGACACTTGGCTGTCCGGCCACGGCTTGAACGAATACTTGGCCGAAGACATGGACGCGTACGGCGTGTCCGTGGTGTGGACCAAAGAAGCCCCGGCGATGCTGCCGGAGTCGGTGACCACCATGGCCCGCTTCACCAGCAACGCCGATGCCGTCTTGATCAACGAAGACCAGCACTTGGTCAACCAGCGCTTCGAACCACTGGCGTTGCCAACACCGGCGACCATCAGCCTGGCGATCCACCGGCTGGCGAACTTGCACCACGTCGAAGTCGAGAAGAACGCCATTCCAGAAACCGTCACCTTCATGGACATGTACCATGCCGATGATGTCAACGACCTGGACATCGCCAACCGCTGGCGCCAAGCCGACACCAGCAAGTCCTTGGCGGTGCCGCTGGGGTTGCGGGGTAAAGACGATTTGGTCAACTTGAACCTGCACGAACGCGCCCACGGCCCGCACGGCTTGGTCGCCGGGACCACCGGTTCAGGGAAGTCCGAAACCATTCAAAGCTACATGTTGAGCCTGGCCGTGAACTTCGCGCCGGAAGACGTCGGCTTCTTGCCGATCGACTTCAAAGGTGGGGGGATGGCCAACTTATTCCAAGACTTGCCGCACCTGCTGGGGTCGATCACCAACTTAGACGGCGCCAGCTCCGCGCGTGCCTTAGCCAGCATCCGCGCCGAATTACAGAAGCGCCAGCGCCTGTTCGGCCAGTTCGGCGTCAACCACATCAACGGTTACACCAAGCTATACAAGCAAGGCAAGGCGATCACCGACCCGCAAGAAAAAGCTCACTATCCAACCAAGCCGATGCCGCATTTGTTCTTGATCTCCGATGAATTCGCCGAACTCAAGGCCAACGAACCGGACTTCATGGACGAACTGGTTTCCACCGCCCGCATCGGCCGGTCGCTCGGGGTGCATTTGATCTTAGCGACGCAAAAACCAAGCGGCGTGGTCAACGACCAGATCTGGTCGAACTCCCGCTTCAAGCTGGCGTTGAAAGTCCAAGACGTCGCCGACTCCAACGAAATTCTGAAGACCCCAGACGCCGCCAGCATCGTCGAACCCGGCCGGGCGTACTTGCAAGTCGGCAACAACGAAATCTACGAACTGTTCCAAAGCGCCTGGTCTGGGGCCAAGTACCTGCCCGGCGTGGAACAAAAAGAAACTGTCGACGAACGCATTTTCTTGATCAACGACCTCGGCCAATACGAGCTGATCTCGCCGGACTTGTCCGCCGACGAGGAAGTGCAAGCCCAAAAAGCCGACGCCCCGACGCAACTCGAAGCGGTCGTCGAAGCCGTGCACGAAGTCGCCGCCGAAACCCACGCCGCCTTACCCGACAAGCCGTGGCTGCCGCCGCTGGGCACCCAGCTGGTGGCCCCAACGCTGGATGTTAAGGCCAACTGGGCGACGCCGCGCCAATTAGCCGTCGCCGTGGGGATGCTCGACATCCCGACAGAACAAGCGCAGCGCCCGCTGACGTTTGACTTCACCACGATGAAACACGCGGTGATCTTCTCGAGCCCCGGTTTCGGCAAGAGCACCTTCTTGCAGACGCTGGTCATGCAGCTGGCGGAAGCCAACAGCCCGGAGCAGGTGCAATTCCACCTGCTGGACTTTGGCACCAACGCCTTGTTGCCGCTGAACCAGTTGCCCCACACCGCTGACATCGTCCAGCTTGACCAAGACGAGAAACTGGGCAAAATGTTGCAACGGCTAGAAGGCTTCATCGATGACCGCCGCCGCTTGTTCCAAAAAGCCGGCGTCTCCAGCCTCGCGCAATACGAACAAGCCCAAGCCCCGCTACCGGTGCAAGTGGTCATCCTGGACGGTTACGACGCCGTCATCGACCACAAACGCCGCGAAGACATCGACCACGTGCTCACCACCGTCTTGCGTGACGGCGCCGCGGTCGGCGTCTATATGGTGATCACCACCAACCGCAGTAACGCTCTGCGCACCGCGATGATGGCCAACGTCGAAACCAAAGCCGTCTTGTTCATGGTCGACGAAACCGAACCGATGAACATCCTCGGCCGCGACCGCCTGATCCAACAAGACATCCCGGGCCGCGGACAGCTGAAGTATGACGACCAGATCCTGGCCTTCCAAACCTACCTGCCAGCAGCTGGCGAAGACTCGCTAGATCAGCTCAATGCCTTGCGTGAGCAAATCACCGCCTTGGATGAGGCCTGGGATGGTAAGCGGCCGGAAGCGATTCCGATGGTACCGGATGAGTTTGGGTTGGAAGAATTCATGGCGCGCGAAGATGTCCAAGCAGCCATTGCCGACCAGCAACTACCAATCGGGATCAATATGGCAGATACCAGCTTAAGCGCGGTTGAGCTGACGACGATCCCGTACTTGACACTGAGCTATACCGATGATGACCAGGCGGCACTTCAGCGTGCGGTCATCTTGGCAGGGTTACAGCAACAAGAACAGATCAGAACTGTGCTTGTGGATATGGATGAGTTCATCACGGATCGCGATGGTTTCGATCTAGTTCTAGGCGATGATGATGAGTCTGAGCAAGAATTCTTCGATCTGATCGATGATGTCGGTCAAGGGTTATCGCAACCAGAAACCACGGTTATCGTGGTGACTGATTTGACTGGCTTTATCCGCGATGCTGGTATCTCCAACTTGGCGATGGGTAAGCTCTTGAACAATCTGAAGAAAACCAATGTGCATTTGATCGTTCAAAGCCCAGACCGGATTATCGGCGCTAGTTTTGATAGTACGATCAAGGCCTTCCGCGACAATATGACGGTCGCGATCGTCAGTGCTCGCCTTGTCGACACCGGCTTGATTCAGGCAACGGGTAGGAGCGTTGACCCACTGTTACCGAATAACGAGGCCTATCTGGTCACTAGCCAAGGGCGGCGCTTTGACCAAATCAAACTACCTGGCAGCTTGAGAGGAGCTTAATGATGGCGATTGATTACGAAGCAGAGAAGCGTCAACAACAGAAGATGCGGGACCAGCTCGCCGACGATTTAGCCAATATTGAACAGCAGCGGCGCCAGACGTTAGCCATCGTGGAAGAACGATTAAGCGCACTGCCGCCAGGTTCGCCGGCGGCGCAAAGCGTGCAGGCCGAATTATCCCAGCTTGCGGATCGGCAGCAACGTCTGTCGCGATTAGGCCGTGCCGCCGATGAAGAGTTTGGCGATAATATTCGCACATTAACGAAACAAGCGCTCGCCGAAGAAGCACAACGAGGAAAGGATGATGACAAACATGGCAAGTAAGAGCCAGTTAACGGCATTACTCACGGGTATGACAAGTCAGTTGGCGGCGACACAAAAAGGTGTAGCAGATATCAAAGCTAAGATCGCCAAGCTAAAGGCTGCTAAGGCTACGGTCAAGACACAGTTAGCCACCTTTAAAACGATGAAATCTGGGATCAAAGATTTGAAGACCGCCAATAAAACCAGCTTCAAAGGTGACCGACGGGACAAGTTCAATAAGAATATCGGTCAGATCACGACCGCATTAGGCACCGAGAAAACCAAACATGACACCAACATCAGCAAAATTGACCAACAAATTCAGTTGCTACAGGCGCAAGCGACCTTAATGTCGGCCAGTGCCGCGTTGATGAAGGCAACGATGGGTTCGATCCAGACCAATATCTTAGTCGCAAAGTAGGAGGACGTTATGGTAAAAGTGAGCGTTGATCAATCAAATTGGCAAAAACTTGTCAAGACGGCAACAACGGATAGTAACGATATTGCGGCCCTAAAGGGGGATGCGCTGGCGACAACCAATTTATCGGCGTTTACCCGCTTGGTGAATGACGAAGCAAATATCGATCAAGCCGTTAATAGTTTTAAAAATTATGCCGCGGTCGACACGATGAAGATGGGCGCGGCAGGAGACAACATTGATCAGCGAGATCAATCAGCTTCTAAAAAATTCGGGGTGAAATAGGGAGGATACCGTGGAACCTGAGAAGAAACGTGAACTACTAGCGGAGCAACTTGCAACCAGTAAGTTAGCCACTATCGATGTGACAGACGCGGTGCTTGATTTTGGCGAGATGCTTGGCACGCACGCCGAGATGCTGACCCGCTTATATTTGCAAATCAAACGCCACCGGTCGCGGTGCTTGATGACCGTGAATGACGTTCGCTGGATCGTCCAGATGGAGTGGCAAGCAGATGATGCCGCGGTCGTGGTTTCTAGCGGGGAGTTTGCTAAGGAGCAAATCGCGCTACTGACCACCGACCTGCAGCAGTTGTTTGAATTGATGGGGCAAGTGGATGCCGTTTATTCAACGGTTTTGCCATTAGGGTCAGTGATCACCGCGCGCAAGGAGCTATTTCCAGACGATGTCGTCGCTGATGTTGATAACCCACTGCGTATGCTCATCATCGGCAGAAAAGTGACGATTGCAGGGTTCGACGATCATTTTGTTGTGGACTATTTGGCAGAGGTCTGGCCGGTTGGCTATATTCCAGACGTACAGCCCATCGTCCTCACGACTCAGACGATCGAATCCGTTGTCTCGCTGGGCTACGAATCGGAGTTTGAAGACGAATTTAGCGAACGCATCTTGCAGACTGATCAGATCAAGGATACCCGCATCTCAACGGCATATATGACCAAAGAACAAGGTCAGCATTATTTTGCCGAGCTGGCAGATGTGGACAAGAAAGGTGGGATTGAAATTGGGATTTAAAGTTGATCTCAAAGAAGTGACCGCGGCATTTGATGCCTATTCAACCGCTGTGGCGACGGGAACGGAACAATTGACTGCGGCGCATACCGCATTCACCAAAATCAACGCCAGTGATGCCTTGGCCGGGGTCACGGCCGATGCCATTCACGCCGATATCAGTAACATTCATGAACCGGCCTTACAAGGGTTAAATGACGCCGCTCAGGAGTTGCGCCTCGTCCAGTCGGCTGCACTGCAAAACTTCCAATCGCAGGTTAAAGAAACTAGTGGTACGGCAGTGATCACCGAATCGACACTAGACACGTTGAAAACTAAGTTGACGACGCTGAATCAACAAAAATCGCCGATCGATACCGCCATCAAAACCGCGTACACCAACGTGGAAGATATCATCAGCTTATCGATGCCGAGTCACAAGTCCTATAAGTCGAACGTGACCGATGCCAAACAGGTGTTAACGCATACTAAAGACTGGGTCAATGACTTTAACGCGGATCAGGCTGGCAGTGACGATCGCTTACATGAAATTTTGTCACAAATCAATAGCGCCTTGGCAAAAGCCAACGGCGTGGCGCAGATGATGTACACCGATCTCCAGCTACAAGCAGTCGTGAATAATTCTGACTTCAATAAGCAGATGCAAGACGTGCACGCTGATGTGCAATCGAGCCTCGGGGCGGAAAAGGCCCGGATGCAGGCAAAGAGTGATGCCATGAATAAGCAACTGCGTACTGGTTTAGTGACTGAGCAAGCGGCGTGGGCGCAAGCACATCCGAATGTATCGGGGATGGGGTCTGTAGGAACACCTACTGTTGTATCAACTGTTTCAGGAAGTTCATTTAATATTGAGGTACTAGAGAAATGGTCAAAAATAATCGGCAGTACCAGTGGCTTTTCAATAAAGATGCTGAAGGCCAGTCGAATTTCCCGACTATCTGATGGGAGCCTGATTATTTCAGATGGAAGCAAGTTTGCAAGATTGTTTACGAAGAGTAACGGAACAATTAGTAAAGTGGTAAAAAAGGGACTCTCTACCCTGGATATTGTGATTGGTATAGATCATTTAACTCGTCCAGACAAAAATTTTACTCGGTTATCGTCTAGTGGTTCGTATAGAAGGTTAAAGGATGCTCCAAAATCCACTTTTTCTTCAATGGGATTATACGCTCCCGAAACATTGATGGGTGACGGCAAGACGTTAAAAAATATAGCCAAAGCTACTAAGGCAGGCTTGAAGTCCGGTATAAAGAGTTTTGGGGGAGTGGGTGATGTTCTTTCTGATTTTAAAGATGCTTTTGGTGCTGTAAAGAAAGTAAAAGGCGTTGCCAAATTCGCTAAAGGCGGTGCGGCAGCTATTCCATTTCTAAACATCGCTACTGATGCAATTGACGTGGGTAGTGGTGTAGATGAGAGCCTAAAACTAGCTAAAAAGGATCATCTGAAAGGTAACGAAGTTGGTGCGAGCGTTGTCGGTGGCTTAGGAGTTGATGCTGGAAAAGTTGCCGTCGTCGGGGCAGTGGGTGCAGCAGCTGCTGCTACGGTCGCGGCAACCTTTTCAGCACCAGTACTAGTACCTGTTCTGGCGTTCGGTGCTGCAAGTGCAGCTGCTGGATACCTCATAGACAAGAGTGGTGTGACCACCGATCTGAAACGAGGTTGGAATGGCGCCGTGAAAGGGGTATCAAAAGGTTGGAACGGTGTTGTGAAGGGGGTATCAAAGTGGTTTCACTAAAAGAAATGGCCCATGCGTACATACCAAAACGGTATGAAGATAATTATTCAAGGAGGCCCACTAAAGCAACTTTCACGATGGCAATTTTATTTTGTTTAGGTTTGCTCATTGCAGTATTGCTACTGCAATGGTTGTCGCCTAGCGAATATAGTCAGATTAATTCGGATCGAACATTCTGGAAACTATCCAATGGAATTCGCAATACCTTGGTTATCACTATGGTTATAGAGTTTCCTTGTGTATGGTTAATCAGGATAGAACGATATGAGCGTTATCTGGCAATTGTCGCTTATGTGGTGAATCTTGTTTTAATACCAGCATTTTTCTTAACGGTCTTTGCTTTGGCACTCGATGATCCCCTCCAAGCTCTGAAAAGTGGTAGTTTTACCGTTTTGATCGGACTGCTGATTATGCTGACATATCACACAATATTGGTATTCATCGCTGTGAAAAAGCATAAACTAATTATTCGAGATAAATATGTAAATGTGATGGTGAACATATTTTCTGTTATTATGATTTTCTCATTAGCGTTTGGTCGGTACTATCTAAATGAATTTCCTGAAATACTGTGGCATGGAATGTGCTTTTTCATTGGAATGTTATACAGTTTGTATTTGCTTCAACTGCCACGTGTGACACATTACTGGCATAAGAGGAAGAATATAATTGCTAAACCTACTCTAGACGAGAATAAAGAACGCACACAACAAGTCGAAAACAGTATCAAGCGTCAAGTCCGTTGGCGCAAAAAATAAGGGGTAAACATGAATAATATCGAAGAAGTATCTTTTGAGATGACACAATTACTGCACCGTCAACTTGTGACGGATACGGATCAGTTTACGTTGTTACTGCAGGAAAGCGAGGAGCTGGTCTATGAACAAGGCTTTTATAAAACGGGCCCGACGATTTTTGGCTTGACGCCAACGGAGATGGAGAAGGCAAAACAACATTACGATATTTATATTCCGGTCAGCGCACCCGAATCAACAGACAAGCTGTCGTATGTTGAGTGTATTGGCTTTGAGAGCGCCTTGCATCTACGGTTGCCTTTCGATGAGGGCGTTGAGGCGGGCTTACAAGCAATGAAGCAACACTTACAATCTGAAGGCCGGAACTATGATGATCGGTTGTATATTGCCTTAACCCGTGTCTATGACGAGTACTGGGCTGATATGTTTATTCCGTTGGAGGAAGCCTGATATGAACAATATTGCTGAAGGCTTGGACATCCATTATCGCAATGTGATCACAGGCATTTTGAATACAGATGGCAAGCATTTAGGCGAAGATATCCAGCACTTGTTAGATGAGATTGCAGAGTACCAGACGATTGTTGATGACTATATGTATGTCATTGAGTCAGATTTTCGGCAAACAGAATCGATGGCCCTGTCGATGGTGGTACCGATTGCTGAGGATAAACCGATCAAGTTACCGCAGGGGTATCGTTTTCAGTCGTATTATCAGCTGCTCGATCTAGTTGGATCGCGTGTGGTTGATGCCGATACAGTCCAGTTGCAAAACCAAATCGTGACGCTATTGGAATATCTTGCTGAACAAGATCATGACCCAGCGACACCCCTAATCATGCGCTTACATCAATTGAATGATCACCGTTACACCGAAGTTTATGTTGGTATAGCTGTGCGCCGGATAGGTGCCAATGAAGGAGAAGAATGAATGCTTAAATCAACAACAGAAGAACAAGCTCTAGCTAAAAACAAATACTACGGCGCAACCGGTGCCACGGCAATCGTTGCGTGGTTCAAGAATGCGTTCAACTATACAGGGTGCTCATCACGATCAGAGTATTGGTGGATGTTCTTATTCTCAGACCTGTTTGGATTTGTCATCGCTATCGTTTTCCTTTTGCTACCGATACTCAGCCTCGTATTATTATTGGCGCTGTCGGTGCCTTGGATTTCGCTAGCGACACGCCGTTATCGCGATGCGGGCGTACCAGGGTATATAGCAACGGTACAAATGGCCTTCAGCCTAGTGCTGGTCATCGTCATCTTGCTCGGGGCAAATGCTGGCGCGTTAGATTGGCTTACAGGCAGTGGCAGCTGGCTAGCAAAACTCAACAGCTTCAGTGGCACGATGTTGATTATTGTTTCCGTGTTGCCAACGGGCGGGCCAAAAGCATGGACAAGTAAGAATTGACCTAGTCGTCACTAAAGGGTGGTATTGTTGACCTTCGCTGCGTTAACGATGAATGAGAGACTTTCAGTGATTCCGGTGACTAGAGAGGGCTTGATTATCTACCTACTCCAGCTATTGGGAGTTATCTGTGTTGCGTTGATATATTTATATTGGGCGTATACGCACTCAGAGCAAACTGTGGTGTGAATGATTTTATTGTTGATCTGCATAATGATTAGCATCATTTTTTCAGTTGTAGGGGTAGTAGATTTCTTAGCTACAGGTGGAATGAAGTTTATGAACAAACATAATGATGATTTTGGTTCGATAACACTGGTGTTTCTTGCATTAGCCTTTACTGCAATAACCATCTTATATAACTATCGGATGCGTAAATCAAGAACAATGCAGTCTGTTGTAATTACCGATCGATTAGACTTTGCAACAGGGAATCCTTCGTGGTTGTTATTAAGATTTGCGGGATTCTTGTTTTTTCTTGGTGTGGTGTTAGGAATTACCGTGACAACTGTTCAAACGGTCCCAAAACCACCGTATGGCGAAAGATGGCCAGTTCATATTTCGATTTTTGTGTTTTCAATGATCGCTATCTCAATCGTAATCGGCACGTTCGGCATGCTAAAAATCTCAAAGCTAAACAACCTTGCGACTTTGTGGATGCCAAAAGAAGAGAATGCAAGACGCCCAGCAACAAGAAAGTCAAAGCTTATGCACCATAGATACAAATGATCTCAGTAAGTATGAACCATGCAAGATCTTCAAATATTTCAAAAAGGATCTTGATGAGGACAGATTGACTGATAGTGCAAAGTAATAGCAAGACCCAAGTGGCTTGGCCAGCACACCGAAATGTGCATCTTCGCCACGACTCCTCTGACAAAGTCACCAAAGCACCCATTCACCATTTTCTCCTTCCGGATATTAATACTGAGGTGATGACAACAATGACTTTTGAAGAGTTATTAGATAAGCAGGCATTCCAACAGACGATTGTCACTACGACAGGGAGTCTTTGGCAGATTGTCTATTGTTTTGTGATGATAGATTGCATCTTTTTTGGTGCATTGTATGGAGGCACGAAACTCGTAAATATTTTGTGGCACGTTCGATTCGCAGATTCTATGCACCCAATTGAGGCATGCGTTTGGACTGTATTATATGCCGTAATCATTTTGAGTGCCCTATTAAGTAGCGCACAGATCTTGTGTCTGTTTTGGTCAAAAGGCTTAAGCGTGTTTCTGGAGTTTATTGAGTTGAAAATAGCACTTGCCTATTCAGTGATTTTGTTTGCTTACATGTCACTTTGCTTAGTACCAAAGGAAATGATTAAAAGTTGGCTCATTATATATGCAGTCTTAATTGTCATCACGCTGTTCGCTCATAATGTTGTATGGAGAATTCCAAATAAAGTTAAAGCCGTGGTTGCTGGCCTGGGATCGATTGGAATACTAATTGAGACCTTTATTAGCGTCATAGGACAGAAAAAGGCATACGCACAGTTAGTTATGATGGTGATGCCCTTCATTTCGGCTGCGTCGCTGACATGGCTAGCTAATATTTTGAAGACTGACTTTGTGTACTTATGGCGCGTACTCCCGCATCAGGAAGAATTGCGACAGAGTTTAGACGTATCGGAGGATATCTGGTATGGGCCGCTTTGGAAGAAGAAACATCGCAGTAAAGATAATAACTAAGGAGGCGCTGAGTAAAGTGTAGGTGTTTAGTTTTAGTTTACCGATACAAGAACAATCTGGTTTCTTGTCGCTTAAGCCAATAATATCGGGCTACCTGAGCTTTGTCTTCTCCGGAGTTGTTGCCCTGGGTACGGCGATTAGTACGAACTATGTGTTCTATCACTGGCGACTTGAACCCAAGCTGATAAACCCCAATAATCGCCGCTTTCTAAGTAAGAATTGATCGTGGCGGTAATTGGATCCTCGTTTCTCATATTGAGCGGGGCGCAATTGCATTGATGCCACTACGGATAGAGATCACTTGAATTGAACGGTGAGTGTGCAAGAAGTTGGCAAACTTGTGAATGCAGTACTAGGCGCACACAAATAAGAGTAGTCACTTGTCGCAATGCTATTCAATTTGGAGGGGTGCGCAATGGGGCTTTGGTTTTTCATCGCTGGTTTATTTACTAATACTCAACAGCCTGTTATCGCAGTGGTCATAATGTTATTGATTGAGGCAGCTATGTTCGTTTGGTTTGCTGTGATAGCAATAAAACAGAAATTTCATGTGTTTGTCAGGGTAATTCTACTAATCGTGAGCTTTGCTATTTGTCTTTTTGGATCAATGCTTATCATGTTGGCCGTAGGAGGAACACTATTAGACAAATACCCAGAAGATTCACTGCAAGTCGCGATGGGGAGCTTTGGTAGCATATTTTTGTCAGGTGTCACTGCACTTACTTCGGCCATTACCGTTAATTATGTCTTGTTTCACTGGCGGCTTGAGTCTCGCTTCATTCAGGACAAGAAGCGGAGATATCTGAGCAAGAACAAGTCCTGGGCGTTAGGTATCCTAGGCTCATTACAGATAACGGTTAGTTTCGGTATGCTCGCATTGTACTCCTTGTTGTTAATTGGTTCTGCTCACGATAAATGGTGGCAAAATGTAATTGTAGCGATCATCAGCATCGCTATTTTCGTTCTTACCACACCTACAATTAATAGTTTTCGCATCGTATTTCGCTGGAAAGAACCACCAGTAAGGCAGAAAAAGCAGTCGATAACTTAAAGATGACGCGTTATCCGCGGTCTGCCCACTATCCGCCTTGTCGGGAAAGCCAATGGGATGGGTGATGTCACACAGGATTCATTTTGAAAGGAGTTTATATGCAACTATGGCTGTACTTTGCTGACTTATTTATGGATACTTCGCACCCCTTTATAGCATTGATGGTGGTGTTGTTGATTGAAGCAGTTACGTATGTTTTATTCTTGCTAGCCGTCATAAAACAGCGGGTTAACGACAAAGTTAGGATACTGTTTTTTACCCTTTGCGTTGCGGTTTGTCTTTACGGAACAGGTCTTTGTGTACTGGGTATTGAAGGCCCTGTGGTAGATAAGTACGGGGCGCACTCACTACAATTTGAATTAGCCATGTTTGGGCCCTTTTTCTTATCAGGTATCACCGCGCTCACTTCAGTGATTGCCACTCATTATGTTTTATTTCACTGGCGGCTTGAGCCTCGGTTCATTCATGACCAGGAGAGATTGTACCTGAGTCGAAATAAGTCTTGGGGAATAGGAGTATTGGGGGCGTTACAGATATCGCTAAGTGGCAGTATGTTCGCGTTCTTCTCACTATCTTTAATTGGCTCTGAGAATACCGAGTGGTGGCAAATCCTAATAGCAGAGATCGTAGGTGTTTCTGTTTTTGTAGCTGGCTCCAAAGTAATCTTCATTAATCGGATGTCAAGGGCGGTTTTGAAATGCAGGTTTATGGCGGTTTAAAAATGTAGGTTTTGGGCGGTCAACCAACACCTTTCAACCGGTATGATTTGCCTGTGATCTTGACGACGTGGACATGATGAACCAG
>JALCQM010000043.1 GCA_022651245.1 Lactobacillus sp. | reverse complement strand
TCGTTTGGACGTAGGTGCTTGTCTTCCAGGATAACGGATTCATCGTACATATCGTTCCAAGTTGCCAAGGCTTGGTTATAACAATAGCGCCTATAATCACACGCTTGCTTTAGAGCCTTTTGCATCGTGGCATTCGGGTAGCAACGTACTTTGTGGGTTCTTAGCATCTCATCACCTCCTTTGTTTATAAATTACGCGAAGAAGGTGAAGCTATCCTGTCAGGAAAAAGAAACTTTTAACACCAGAAGATCACTAGCTTACGATGATTCTCTCACGATTTCGTCATTTCATACAGTTTTGCGTCGCTACCTTCCACTTAATTACTACAGCGTCACAAAGAAGGATGAAATTCTATATCGTTCTACATTTTCATTTACAGTTGCTGGCCTCCTTTGTTACCAGTCTACTCAGCCGCCGTTCACCCGACAAGGCCGCATAACCGTTTTCCGGCATAAAAAAACCGCCATTGCTGGCGGAAAAGTTTGGGGGAACTTTTTTGGGAGTGTAAGTTAATGTGTAAGCATAAGGCTGACTACTGTTGCCTTAATATGACTATATTATATACGGCCAAAAGCTTTTTTTTCACCAATATTAATAAAAATCGTTTAATAGAAATGAACTGGCGGGTACTTGCTAATAGCCGCCGACCGGGGCTTCTGCCGTATCGTTAACCACTAGGACGTTGCAGACGCTATGCCGCACCACATAAGCGGTTGTTGACCCCGTTAGTAACCGCTCCAGCGCGTTGACCCCCGATTTACCGATCACCGTTAAATCACAATTATATTTGTTCGGGGCTTCCTCGGCAATCACAAATTTGGGATTGCCTTCCATCACCACCGTCTGGGCGACGACGCCTGCTGTGTGTAATTGATTCGCCGCTTTTTTTAACATGCCAGCACTCACATCGGCTAGCTGACGGTACACATCATAATAATTGACGTCGCGGGCATAAGCACCGTAATGGTCGCTATCGACCACGTTGAGTAAGACGATCTCTGCACCAGTCAACTTGGCTAATTCTTGCGCCTGCGACATTGCAACATACGCGTTGTGTGACCCATCTAAGGGGACTAAGAGTCGTTTGTACATCTACTTTCCTCCTCATTATGCGTGGCTACCTGTTAATTTCAGTATAGCAAGGCCGGCTGACTGAATGCGAGCAAAGCGCCTCCGCCTTGTTAATCGGCAGTATCTAATTTATACTGAACTCCTATTTAAGGAGGGCGTTTCGATGACAGATGTGATCCGTAAGGACGTGTTGACACGACTACAAAACGGCGACTTTAGCTGTGCTAAGGAACTGACCTTGGCCATGTTTTCTGGTAAATGGAAGCTCGTGCTCTTGTGCCACCTCGATGCGCACGGGGCTTATCGGTTCAATGAGCTACGGCGCTTGCTGCCAACGATCACCCACAAAGTCCTCACCAACCAACTGCGCGAGTTAGCGCAAGACCAGCTGATCACCCGACACGAATCCGGTCATGGCCGGCCGCAAGTCGCCTATGCGATCACCCCACTAGGACACTCCTTGATGCCGATTATCGAGGCCATGTGTACTTGGGGCGATCGGCGCATCGCCGCGTTGCAGATCACGCCGAACTGGCCGACTGACGAGTCCGTCCGGCCAGAACAGCCACAACTGGAAAAGGAGGCCCCCGCATGTATCGAGCAGCATTAGTTTTGGAAGGCGGCGCCATGCGCGGGCAGTACACCGCTGGCGTTTTAGACGCCTTTTTGGCCCACGGTTTGCTCTTCCACACCGTGATCGGCGTCTCGGCGGGCGCGCTATGCGGCACCAATTACATGTCCCAGCAACGTGGCCGCACCAACTTAGTCAATACCCACTATCGGCACGACAAGGCGTACATTTCTTTACGGCGGGCCTTACACCGCCAAGACATCATCAACCTCGATTACCTTTTCGCTGAGCACGGGGACGGTTGGGAACCTTTCGACGAATTGACCTACCGCACGAGCCCGATGACCTTCGTTGTCGCCGCCACCGCCTTAGAAAAAGGGCGCGCCGTCTACTTCCACGATCCTCAAGGCCGCGATTTAGTCGCTAACCTCAAGGCCAGCTCCGCCATGCCATTCATCTCCAAGCCCGTCTACACCGGCTTAGGGCTCTGCCTCGACGGCGGGATCGCCGACTCGATCCCTTATGCTTATGCCCAAGCTAACGGGTTCGACAAGCTGGTCGTTATCCGCACCCGACCACGAGACTACCGGAAAAATGCCACGAGCCCAGTTTTGGCCCGCGCCTATCAGCGGACCTTCGGTGACTATCCCGCCTTCGTCGACGCAGCGATCGCCCGGCCCCAGATGTATAACCACCAAGCCGAAACGTTGCAATCCTTAGAAGCCCAAGGGCGCGCTTTTGTTTTAGCCCCGCAGCAACCGGTCACGGTCAAGCGACTAGAGCGCGATGCTTCCAAGCTCGAAGCCCTTTACCAAACCGGATTGCACGATGGTGAAGCGGCGATCACCCAGTTGCAAGCTTACTTAACCGCCTGAACGTGCACAAAAGAGCCTGAACCGATTTTTGCGGTTCAGGCTCTTTTGTGATGTTGGCCCTTAGGCGCCTTGAGGCTGTAGATTCACATCATCACGATGGATCAGCGTGATCGGCTCCCCGGCCGCTTGCCGTTCATCGATGTTTTGCTCACCCCATTGGCACATCGCCGTCAAGATATCGCCTAGGCTCTCGCCGCGTTCCGTCAAGCAATAGTCCACGCGCGGTGGCACCTGATCATACACATGCCGGTTAATGATGCCATCGCGCTCTAACTCACGCAGTTGTTGCGTCAGCATCTTTTGCGTGATCGCTGGGATCGCCCGCCGCAACTCACCGGTCCGCATCGTCTCATGCCGCAGGTGACATAAGATGATCGCCTTCCATTTGCCGCCGATCACGGCCATGGTCGCTTCAACACCGATATTATAAGTGGTCATAATTTCCTCCTATAGGCACTTAAAAGTGGGTATCGCACAAAATAGTGCGTAGTTGTCCTTTTCTCTCTAGTCATTATACTTATTTTTAATAACCAAAACAACTGGAGGAAATTATGAGAACAACGACTACCACCCAAACCGATTCATCCCGGTGGACCCTATTCGCATTGGCACTGTCCGCTTTTGCCATCGGGATCACTGAATTCATCGCTGTCGGCGTCATGCCGATGCTGGTCACAACTTTTGGCATTTCATTGAGTACCGCTGGCCTAACGGTATCTCTGTACGCCGCCGGAATTACGGTTGGCGCTCCGCTTTTAACGGCTGTCACCACGAATTTAAAGCGTAAGCAACTCTTGTTGAGTGTCATGGTGACTTTCATCGCCGGTAACGCCTTGACGGCGATCGCCCCGAATTTCGCGATTTTGCTCATGGGGCGGGTGATCGCCGCCTTCGCGCATGGCCTGTTCATGTCCACGGCCACTGTCATCGCAGCCTCTGTCGTTTCGCCGATGAAACGGGCTAGCGCCATCGCCACCATGTTCACCGGCCTGACGGTGGCCACCGTGACCGGGGTGCCGATCGGGACGTTCATTGCCCAACACGCCACGTGGCGGATCGCCTTTTTGTTCATCGCGGTGCTCGGCGTCTTGACCCTGATCGCAAACTGGCAACTCGTCCCAGCAACCTTGCCGCAACCCGCGGCCTCTGCTCGCGGCGGGTTCTGGCGGCTGCTCAAAGAGCCGCGACTCTTGGCTAGCCTCGCGCTTACGGCACTAGGCTACGGCGCCAGCTTCCCTGTGTACACGTACATCTCTGCCTTACTCACGAAGCTTGGTTTCGACGCTAGTATCCACGTCTGGCTGTTACTAGGCTACGGGATTGCCGTTGCCATCGGTAACACGTTAGGGGGTCGCTGGGCAAACCACCGGCCGCTAACGGCATTGAGCTGGATGTTTGCTGCCGATCTCATCGTTATGCTACTCATGCCGCTTTCACTCGGCCACGCGGCGAGTGGTATCTTGCTGATCTTCTTGATGGGACTGTTCGCGTTCATGAACGTTCCTGGATTGCAGCTTTTGACCATGCAGATCGCTGAAACTAAGCATCCCGAAGACGCCCAGCTGGCTTCGGCCCTTAATATTTCGGCGTTCAACGTCGGGATCGTGCTTGGCAGCACACTTGGCGGCATCATCCTTAACCATTGGGGACTGACCATGACCGCGCTAGGCGGTGCCCTTTTCGCCGCGCTAGCGTTGCTCATCAGCCGGCTTCTGGCGCGACGCGCATAACCTTGCGTCTATGGTTGCTAACTAAATTACTTTCATTTGAAACGTCTTTTACACCGCAAGCTTTACCGTCTGCGCTGTTAAAGACGTTTTTTTGAATACGCAACGGCTGCATTCGCGTCTTTTGCACCAACCGTCAGTCAAAGGCGATGCTCACAGCCATTTGAGCGCAAAAAAAACGCCAGCCGTTAGACTGACGATAATTAGTTTAAGCTTATTTACTGGATAAGGCCGTATAGCTCAAAAACTGACTGCTTAGCGAATAAGATTAGTCAAAGCTGCCAGTACCTTAGCCAAAGCATTTTTGGGACCTCGATTGAATCTATTCAACTTTAATCTAACGATTTCTGGTCCAACATTAGGCTGTTGTTGTAACCACGTAATATAGTCAGCTAAGTCTTGCTTCACTTGATCGGATACTGTATCTGCGGGAATATAATCGTTTTCGTCCATAATATTGAGTAGCCGATAGATATCCGTTTTGTGCTTACTTTTATCTTTACGGTTGATTGTCACATTTTTCTCTTGGCGCTGGGCAATTTCTAACTGCGCCTTTGCCTTGAACAAAATTAGATATGGCACTTTCAGCACTGGTCCACCGATTGACGGCAAGATTTGAATCCCTTGCTTTAGCAAATCATAGTAGTCGCGATTAAGGGAAATTGCCGAAAGTGAATCTTCGTCATCTGGTAGTGGCATTTGAGTTGCCCTGGGATTCAACAACTCGGCTTCTAACTCAACCGGTGTTTTTGAGAATAACTCAATAATTTCTGGCACCTCTGAATTTTTCGCCGTCTTGAACCGATAGTAATGTTTTTGATCATCGTCCTTACGGCCATCAAGTTCATAATGATATTCACGCAAGAAAGACTTGATTCGATCTAAGAATGGCTGCGAGACGTTCTCAAAGATCACAATAATGTCTAAATCCACAGTCTGACGGGCTACCTGTGCGGCCTCATCAATTAAAATTGAGGCAGCTTGACCGCCAATAATCACGTAATCGTTCTGATAATCCTTAAAATACTCGAAAAATTTGGGGTAATGGTTCGCCATCGCTCAGTCCTCCATTGATTGTTCGATTAAGTCTTCTAAAATCCCAGTCACCCGACCATCATCTTTTTCAGTGTTAGCAAGATAAAGACTAATGGGATCAGGAAACTCAGGATGTTCCCATTGCCCTTGCCCAGCTAACCAACGACTAATACGGATAGGATCGTCTGCCCAACGTTCAATACGAATGACATGCGGATGCAAATATCGTTCTATCGTTATATTCCTTAACGTTTTCCTAGCATTATCATCGAATATCTGCTTAAAGAGTGCACTGGCAAAAGCAAAAACATCTTGATCACTATCAGGTTCAAGCTCAGATATTTCGGATAGTGCGGTTAACCCGGATGCTGTTGCGCCTTTCAATTTTCCTGGATCGATGGTTCCCAGATGTTTCAGTGAAATGGCGGCTTCAATCATTTGATGATCACCTTGGATTATTTCGACTACAGGTGAACTCATTTGATCATAAGCCTCGTAAAACAAATCAAGTCCAGTTGCGGCTAAAGTGTACAACCGATCACGTCGTTCCCCGGTGCTCGTCACGATTCCAGCGGCTTCAAGCTCTACTAGCGCTCGATTCATGGTTCGCACCGTTGAAATTCCAGCCACTTTTCCAAATCGATCTAGCAAGCTTTGCCCACCAGTAAAAGTGTAGCCGGTTGCATCAAAAACAGAATCTTTGTGATTAGGTCTTGCAGCAAAAGCACTGGCATATATCAAAACCGTCAAGAAACGAGAAGACGTGTGAGTAAAATGCGTTCGCTTAATCGTCTTTGGCATGGCTACGGCCTGCTCATCTGGTGATATTCGTAAGGCCAAAAATGGCAAATAGAGACTTTCAGACATGGTGATAAAAGGCACTTTGCCTTTAATCAAAGCTGCTTGAAAGTCATGGACTGGCTTATCGAGTACCGCCACGAACTGGCGATCTGAGTTTTCAGCTAAGCGTTCTCGCCAAAGTACGAGATGTGCTGGTCGTATTCTAGATTCGTTGAAAGGAAATAATAACAATACCTGTACGCCGTTAATAGACGCGGTATACACTCGCGCAGCGGCATGCACAGAACCTGACATGGTTTCTTCATAAGGCATCACATCGGTTAGTGAGCTATTAATTAGTGTGGAAAGTTGTTGTCTTAGATGCTCGAATACTTCGTGAGTCGGCTGCATGAGTACACTCCTTTCATCGACTAGACCTCGACTTCACTAATACTATAGCATCCAAAGCACGAATTCTCAATTTTATGTCCTAAACTCTCTTTAAGACACAGTCATGTCTTAAAATATCTTTCGGACATAATCGTGTCTGAAAAATAATTTAGGACACATTTTACACGTCAAAACTGAAGTTCTTTATTTTACTTCTTGAACGACTTCCTCAATTCCTTTTCTGGCGCGACACGCATAGCCTTGCGTCTATGGTTGCTAACTAAATTGCTTTCATTTGAAACGTCTTTTACACCGCAAACTTTACCGTCTGCGGTGTTAAAGACGTTTTTTTGAATACGCAACGGCTGCATTCGCGTCTTTTGCACCAACCGTCAGCCAAAGGTGGCACTCACAGCTATTTGAGCGCAAAAAAAAACGCCAGCCGTTAGACTGACGATAATTAGCTTAAACTTATTTACTGGATAAGCCGTATTTTTTGTTAAAGCGGTCAACACGGCCATCAGCCTTGTTGAACTTCTGCTTCCCGGTGTAGAACGGGTGGGAGTCAGACGTGATTTCAACACGGATCAATGGGTAGGTGTTGCCGTCTTCCCAATCAACTGTTTCGTTAGAACCCTTGGTCGAGCGGGACAAGAACTTGAACCCGGTCGAGGAGTCCATGAATACGACTTCGTGATAATCTGGATGGATACCTTGCTTCATAATCGTTTCTCCTTTGCCCTAAGCCATTGCCTGACCTAGAGAGATATTTGTCATCAACCGCAAAATTATATCATGCTCAGCCGAGACTTGCAACCGACGCGTCTTCGACGATCTCGACATCTGCGCCTAGACCGTGCAACTTTTTGACCACGCGATCATACCCACGCAGGATATGTTCGACTTGTGTGATCGTGGTTTCACCGTCTGCCATCAACCCGGCGATCATGAGGCAGGCGCCGCCACGGATCTCGTTAGCGGTGACCTCAGCGCCTTGCAACTGCTCGGCATGATGCAAAATGATCACATCATTTTCGACCGTGATGTCCGCGCCCATCCGGATCAATTCCGGCACGTGGCGCACGCGCTTCGGGTAGATCGTGTCGACGATGATGCCTTCGCCTTGGGCTTTCAGCAATAGCGGCGTGATCGGTTGCTGTAGATCCGTCGCAAACCCGGGATATGGCATCGTCTTAATCTGCACCATGCGCAAGTCCCCGGACGGATAGACGAAAATACTGTCTTCGCCGACATCCATCACGACGCCCATTTCTTCAAGCTTCGCCAAGAAGGAATCCAAGTGCTCGGAGATAATGTTCTTCACGTTGACGCCATCGCCGATCGCCGCTGCCATCGCCAAATAAGTCCCTGCTTCGATCCGGTCGGGGATGATCGTGTGGGCGTTGTGCGCCCGCAACTCCGGCGTCCCTTCGATCCGGATGACATCAGTCCCTGCCCCGCGGACGGTGGCGCCCATATTGTTGAGGTACGTCGCCAAGTCGATGATCTCCGGCTCTTTGGCGGCGTTTTCGAGGACGGTTTGGCCCTTAGCAGTCACTGCAGCCAAAATAATGTTGATCGTCGCCCCCACCGAAACCATGTCTAAGTATATCCGAGCCCCGTGGAGCCCTTCTTTTGGCGCTCGGATCGCGATCGCCCCATGTTCATTGGCGACGGTCGCGCCCAGCGCTTCAAACCCTTTGATGTGTTGATCGATCGGGCGCGGGCCGATATCATCGCCGCCTGGCAACGCCACGATGGCCTTACCGAAGCGTCCTAATAACGCCCCCATGAAATAATACGACGCCCGCAGGCTCTTGATCTTGCCGTTAGGTAACGGCACGTCTTTGATATGCGTCGGGTCGATCTTCAACACGCAATCCTCGAAGGTCGAATGCACGTTCATCGCTTCAAGAATGTCCATCAGGTTGTAGACATCTTGGATCTGTGGGACCGAATCTAAGGTCACCGGTGTGCGTGACAAAATAGCCGCTGGGATCAAAGCGACTGTACTGTTTTTTGCACCGCCAATGACGACCTCGCCAGAGAGCTTCTTGCCTCCGCGAATCAGCATTTTCTTCATGTTGTTATTCCTCACTTACGCGTTCACATCACTCAAGCTGGCTGAAGCTGACCACACGATTGCTTCATTCGGCACCGATTGCGCCGTTCATCGTTCACTGGTATGCAGATGGCGAAACCATCATAAGAAACACATTCATCGTTTAATTCTAATGAAGTTACCCACAAAAAACAAGCTTGAATGCGCGAAATCACGGGCATTGCCCGATTTGATTAAAAAACATGCAGGACCCCTTAAGATCCTGCACGTTTCACGGCTTATTAAGCGAAATCGCCGGCTGCCTTGATGAATGCCTTGAACAACCCTTCCGGCTTCGTTGGCCGAGATTGGAATTCTGGGTGGTATTGTGGGGCAACGAAGAACTTGTTCTTAGGATATTCGATGATTTCCATCAACCGGTTATCCGGGCTCGTCCCAGAGAAGACCAGACCCTTGGCTTCCAACGCCGCGCGGTACTTGGTGTTGAATTCGTAACGGTGACGGTGCCGCTTTTGCACTTCTGGCACGTTGTCATACGCCGCCGCAGCCACGGTACCTGGCTTCAGCACGCATGGGTACAAGCCCAAACGCAAGGTTCCGCCTAGCTTTTCGACCCCGACTTGGTCTGCCATCAGGTCGATGACCGGCGTGCCCACTTCTGGGTTGGTTTCCGTCGAGCCGGCATCCTTGTAGCCGACCACATCACGGGCAAATTCGACCGAAGCCATTTGCATCCCCAAGCAGATGCCCAAGAATGGCACATCATTTTCTCGGGCATACTTGATTGCCGCGATCTTGCCTTCTAAACCGCGATCGCCGAAGCCCCCTGGCACTAAGATGCCGTCTGCATCGCCCAGTAATTCTTGGACGTTGCCATCATTGACATCTTCGGCTTGGAACGTCGCCAGATCGATGTTGGCGTCCCAGTAATAGCCGGCATGACGCAAAGCTTCTGCCACAGAGATGTAGGCGTCTTTCAAGGCGACATACTTGCCGACTAAGGCGATCTTCACGGTGTGGTGCAAGTTTTGCACCTTATCCAGAAGGTTCTGCCATTCCGTCATGTCTGCGGCAGGCAAGTCGAAGCCGAAGTGGTCAACGACGCGCTGATCCATTCCTTGGGCCTGCATCGCCAACGGAATCGAGTATAAGGACTTCGCGTCACGCGATTCGATGATCGCGTCTTCTTTGACGTCGGTGAACAACGCGATCTTCTTCTTCATCGATTCGGTGACCGGCTTTTCCGTCCGCAGGATCAACATGTTCGGCTGAATCCCGATGTTGCGCAGCTCCTTGACGGAATGCTGGGTCGGCTTGGTCTTCATTTCACCAGCAGCCCGCAAGTACGGAACCAAGGTGGCGTGAATGTAGTAGGTGTTTTCCGCGCCGACATCATTTTTCATCTGCCGGATCGCTTCCAAGAACGGCTGGGATTCGATATCCCCAACAGTCCCACCAATTTCCGTAATGATCACATCGGAGTCTGTGGTCGTTGCCGCCCGCATGATCTTCTCCTTGAGCATGTTCGTCACATGCGGGATCACCTGCACGGTCGCACCGAGGTATTCCCCACGGCGTTCTTTTTCCAAGACTTCCGAATAGATTTTCCCGGTCGTGACATTGCTGAACTTGTTCAGGTTGATGTCGATAAAGCGTTCATAGTGGCCAAGATCCAGATCCGTCTCAGCGCCATCGTCAGTGACGAAGACTTCCCCATGCTGATACGGGTTCATCGTACCTGGGTCAACGTTGATATACGGATCAAATTTTTGAATCGTTACCTTCAAGCCGCGGTTCTTCAACAGACGGCCGAGGCTAGCTGCAACGATCCCTTTGCCAAGCGAAGACACAACCCCACCGGTAACAAAAATATACTTGGTCATGTAAAAACTCCTTTGATTTTTTTGACGGGAAAAAACAAAAACAAGCTCCCCATCGTACGACAGGGAGCTTGTAACCGTTATGCTTTACTACGAATAGTAAAGCGCCCAAAAAGTATATTAACCAAAAAAATAACGGCCGTCAAGAGGGCACCTCAATTCCCTCGAGTGGCAACCCCTCACAACGTACTGGCGGCGCGCTGTTGCAACAGACTCGCGAGTTTTAACGTGGTGTTGCGGTTGCGAATGCTAACGAGAGGATAATACGGTTCTGGCAACATCTTGGCGTACAAGGCCTGCGAGAAGTTCTGCTTAGCCGGTGAGCTCCAAAAAAGCACGTGCTCAGTGAACGCGATACGATCATAAGGGGTCGCTTTTTGGCGGATCAAGTCACGATATTCGGGCTGAAAGCCGGGTAGCGTGAACAAGGCATTATGCCGCTCACCTTCAGCCTGGCCCCACCACGTCGGGGCCGCGGCGACGGCTGCCAAATAAGCCGGCGCAGGGAGCAGCGTGAAGGCGATGGGAAAATCGTAATGGCGCTGCAACACCGTCGCCACTAAGGCTTGCGCGGTGGCCGCCGGGGCTGCAAACAGCACATTGCCGCTGTTGATGTAGCTCACGACCTGTGTTGCCCCTGCCGCACTCAAGTGAGCGCGCAACTCGGCCATGACCACGCGGTGTTTCCCGCCGACATTCACCCCGCGTAGTAATAAGACGTGATCCATCTACTGCCTGCCTCCTACAAAAAAAGACCGGTCTCTGCCAGTCTCCTTCGCTACCTTAGTTGTCATCATCGTCGTCATCATCGGTGTCGACGCCAAAATCGGTATCCTCGTCATCATCATCGTCGTCATCGCTGAATTCGGCGAGCTGTCCTTCGATGCCATCTGGCAAGGCGTCTTCTTCGTCATCGCCATCATCATCTGCATCCGCGTCGTCGTCAAAGTCGGCTTCTGCGGCTTCGTCGTCATCGTCTTCAGCAAAATCATCATCTTCAGGGTCGTCGTCGTTGTAGTCGATCACGTCGTCATCGTCAGCCACATCGGCCAAGAAGGCGTTGACCTTCTTGCGCTTCTTGCGGCGCGGTGCGTCATCTTCTTCGTCTGGATGGTTCACTTCTTCATCCACGGATTCGTATGGGTACCAAGCGCGTAGGCCCCAAACGTTGTCTCCCAAAGAGATGAACGAGCCATCTTCATTGAGGTCCGTGTAGAATTGCGGCAGTCGATTACGAATCTCTTCATCACTCTTGCCCAGATAAGTCTGGATCTCGTTAGCGATGTCCACGAAGGCCATCGTTTCACCTTTTTCTTCGAGGATGGCGTGCGCCACCTCGATCATGGACAGTTCAGATTTAATCGCATCGGCAAATACTTCGTCTAGTTTCAACCGGTACACGCCCTTTCCACAGTCTATTTCAAATCATACGCCCCTAGGCGCTGAATTGCAATCGCATGCGATAATTTCCCAGATGATCGCCATTGGCGAAGAGCTGATATTCGACATAGATCTCGCCTGCCAAAGGCGCTTCTGTCAGGCGGACATCCAAGCGCGGCGTCACCGTCTCGACGGGAATGATGCCATATGGTGTGCGGTAGCGCGTCAAGATCCGCCGCTCATTGGCAAAATGCAGCTTCAACTGCATATCGTCTTCACTGCCGCCACGGGTCAACTGGATGTCGCCATCCCCGCGCAGCTTCAACGTCACGGGATAATCGGTGCCTTCTTCTTCGTTGATCTCACGATACCGAATATACAACGTATCGTTGAGTTCAACGAGGCTGCCAGGCTCATCGAAAACGTGCTCTTCAGATTGACCGTCTTGCGTGACGTACGTCTCCAAGTGGATGGTCACAGGGATCCCACGAGATAAGTCCATTGTCCTACGCCCCTTTTTCTAGTTTCTCAACTATTATAACGCATTGCACAAATCCAGGTGGCGACACCTGCCTTTTCTTATATAATAGAGGTAACATTCTTAAAAAAGGTGGCGCGCCATGCAACTCTCTGATCTCACCCAAGCCCCGATCGGCTTGCTCAGCCAACACTTCACTCCCGAAGACGGGGTGGCTAGCTTTGCCCACACGAACGCTTTGCTCCGCCGGCCAGTGCCACTGCCCGACGTGTTTGCTCATTTTTGGACGCTAGACCACACCGTGATCCTCGGGATGCAAGACCTGCGCCTCCCGAACCTGGGCAGCGCCTTGCAGACCTTAGGCGACTGGCATTACTTCGTGCGCAACTCTGGCGGCCTCGGGGTGATCAGCGACGCCCAAGTCTTGAACTTCTCGTTGTTTTTGCCGCAGCGCGCCGACCTCACGATTGCGACGGCTTACGGCATCATGGCCGCCACCATCCAAGCGGCGCTACCCGAAGTCACCATCACTGCCGCCGAAGTCGTGCGTTCATATTGCCCCGGCAGCTTTGATCTGAGCATCGGCGGGCGAAAATTTGCCGGCCTCGCTCAGCGCCGCACCAGCGCAGGCATCGCGGTGATGGCGTACATTTCCGTCGCCGGTGACCAGCAGGCGCGTGGGCGCTTGATGCAGCACTTTTACCAAGCCGGTGATGCGGCCGCCGCGACCCATTTTCATTTTCCCGATGTCGATCCCAGCGTGATGGCTGATCTGGATGTCTTGAGCCAACTGCCATTGACCGTCGGTTTGATGCAATCCCGCCTGGTGCACGCCTTAGAAGCCCAAGGCATGCGCGTCGACCCACTGCTGTTGCCGACTGCCATCACCCAACCGGCTTATCAAGCCGCGTTCACCGCCGCCAACAGCGACATGCACGCGCGGCAACACTTCACCGTTAAGGAGGAACTATGACCCCAGAATTACTACCGCGCGAAAAAGTTTTCCGCGATCCCGTTCACAATTACATTCACGTCCAATACCGCGTGCTTTTGGATCTGATCAACACGCCAGAATTCCAGCGCCTACGCCGGATCAAGCAACTCGGCGTGGCCAGCCTGGTGTTCCAAGGTGCTGAACATTCGCGCTTCACCCACAGCTTAGGCGTTTACGAAATTACCCGGCAGATCTGTGATAATTTTGCCGCGAACTACCCCCAAGAATGGGACGACTCCGAGCGGTTGGTCGCGTTGTGCGCCGCGTTACTACACGATATCGGCCACGGCCCGTACTCACACACTTTCGAGCACATTTTCGGCACCGATCACGAAGCCATCACCCGGCGTATCTTGTTAGACGATAGCACGCAGGTCAACCAAATTCTCCGCCATGTCGCGCCAGATTTTCCGGCTAAAGTCGCTAGCGTCATCGACCACACGTACCCGAATCCGCAGGTCGTGCAGATGATCTCAAGCCAAATCGACGCGGACCGCATGGATTACCTCCTGCGCGATGCCTACAACACCGGCACGAATTACGGGCTGTTCGACCTCACACGTATCTTGCGGGTGATGCGGCCTTACCCCGACGGGATCGCGTTTGATGCCAATGGCATGCATGCGGTCGAAGACTACATCGTCAGCCGCTTCCAGATGTACCAACAGATCTACTTCCACCCCGTATCGCGCGGCATGGAAGTGATCTTAGGCCACCTGTTGCAGCGGGCCAAAATCTTGTATGAAGCCGGCCGCTTCGACACGGGGTTCACGCCGCGCCTGCTGATCCCGTTTTTTGAACACGAATTCAATCTGCAAGACTACTTGCGCCTCGATGATGGGGTGCTCAACACCTACTTCACGTACTGGCTGGACTACCCCGACCCGATCTTACGCGACTTCGCCGACCGCTTCTTGAGCCGCCGGCCGCTAAAATCGGTCACGTTCACCGACCAAACCGCCGGATTGCTGCCGCGTCTGCGGGCGCTGGTGAGTGAGGCCGGCTTTGACCCGCACTACTACACCGCCGAAAACGACAGCTTCGACCTCCCGTATGACGCCTATGACCCTTCAAGCGCCAACCCCAAGACCCAAATCGAGATCATGCAACTCGACGGGTCACTGGAAGAACTGTCGACCCAGTCCCAGCTCGTGCACGCGTTGCGCGGGAAAATGACCGGCGATAAGCGCTTCTATTTTCCTAAAATCATGTTGAGCACCAGTAGCGACTTGTTTGCCCCGGTGTACCAACAATTCCAACACTACCTGCTTAACGGCGCCTTGATCGCGCCGAACTAGAAAGGACGACTCATGAACATCCGACTGATCGCCATCGATATGGATGGCACATTATTGAATGAACACAGCGCCTTGACGCCCGCGACGATCGCGGCAGTCAAAGAGGCCAAGCAGCGCGGGATCAAGATCGTCTTGTGCTCCGGGCGGCCGTTGACCGGTTTGCGCCAGTTTTTTGCACCGCTGGGCTTGGTCGATGACGGCGACTATGCGATCACCTACAACGGGGCGATGGTGCAACGCGCCGACACCGGCGCGATCTTGCTCCAACACTCCCTCGATTACCAAGACTTTCGCCAGCTGATGCAACTCGCCGCCGATATCGGCGTCCACGCCCACGCCGAAGACGAGTTGAATATGTACACCGCCAACGCAGACATCTCAAAGTATAGCGTCCGGGAATCCTTCTTGGTCGACATGCCGCTATTTTACCGCTTGCCTGACACGTTTCCGGCCGATAAGCACTTCGCCAAGGTCATGTTCATCGACGACCCCGCCGTGCTGAGCGCCGCACAAACCAAGATTCCGCAGCATTTCTTCGACGACTATTACTTCGTCCATTCCGAGCCGTATTTTCTCGAGGCGCTGAACAAAAACGCCAGCAAAGGCAACGCGGTCATGGATCTCGCCCAACGCCTCGGCTACGACCGCGATGCCGTGATGGCGATCGGCGATCAGGCCAACGACTTGCCGATGATCGAAGCGGCCGGTTTAGGCGTCGCCATGGGCAACGCCATCCCCGCGGTCAAAGCCGCCGCGCAAGTCCAAACGGCCACCAACACCGAAGATGGTGTCGCCAAAGCCCTCCGCCAGTGGGCGTTTACGGACTAGCGCTGCAAGGTCTATCCGCTTACTGCCGGCAGTTAGGCTCCGCGGGTCGGGGCTCAGCCGTGAATGAACTGGCGATAGCCAGTTCGCGCAATCAGCGAGACATGCAGGAGCCGCTTGCGGCTCGTATGGCTCGCTGATTAGGTGGAGAAGCAACGCTTCGCAACCGGCGCCACCGCGTTCCAGCCCCGACCCGCGGAGCCTAACTGCCGGCCGCACCTACCCCAACAGGCATCGCCACCAACTAAAAAAGATGAGCCATGACGGCTCATCTTTAGCGCTATTGCCGTTCTAGCCACTGGGCGACGCCCCAGCGGTGCGTTGGCCGCTTGAGTTGGGCGGCCGCTTCTGCCAGCGGCATCAACATCAACGTGTTGAAGTCTTCGAGTGGCTGGGCAACTTGCTTCAAATCGGTGCACGCGTAAAACGTCGCCGGGTGATAATACGCGGTTTGGCGATGATGGGAATAGAAATATTCCGACGCGACGCCGAGCTTTTCACCGATTGTGACGCTGACGCCGAATTCTTCCAGCAACTCCCGGTGGAGCGTTTCGTCGTCGCTTTCGCCGGGTTCGACTTCGCCGCCAGGTAAAAACAACGCGTGGTTAGGCGCGCCGAGAAGCAGTAGCCGCTTGCCGCTAGGATCTGGGATCACCCCATAAACCCCAATACGTTTATGATAGTCGAGCTTAGGATCTTTAGTACCAAAAACTGGATCATGTGCCATTTTTACGCCTCCGAGTGCTTTCCCTAATTATACACTCACCAAAGTCTAATTCCCATAAGGAAGTGAGTTAATGCCTACCAACATTTTAGTCGTCGTGGTACCACTAGCCGCCATGACGGCAATCTTTCTGGCTAGTTTTCTCAGTGAACCGCGCCGGCTGCTCAACGGCTGGCTATTCAATTTCTGGCTGGTGACCTTCTTGACCACCGCGGCGTTTTTGATCTTGAGCTCCCAAAACCGGCTTCTGATCGCCGTTAGTGCGACGCTATTCATCATCGCGGTGCTACTGGTCCTGGTCATCTTCGCCTTACACCTGTTGTGGCTCGTCTGGAACGCCATCGTCGTTTGGCGGCGCGAGTCCCATTCGCTGGGCAACATGTTGACGTTACTGATTGCAGCCGGCTTGCTTTTGTTAGAAATCGGCGCCAGTTTTGGCCGGCAATTCTTACCCGACCCGCTGTATGACGCGTTAGCCGTGTTCTTCACCTTGACCATCGGCTACGCCCTCGTGTCGCTGTATAACTTCCTGACGGTTTTGGTGCTGTACAATTTGCGCTGGGTCCGGCACGACAAAGACTACCTGATCGTCCTTGGCGCCGGCTTACTCAACGGCGACCGGGTCAGCCCCTTGCTGGCGGCCCGCATCAATGCCGGCATCCGCTTTTACCAGAAGCAAAAGGCCAAGGGGAAACCGGCCAAGTTACTGTTTTCTGGTGGCCAAGGCGGCGACGAGAAACTGCCTGAAAGCGTGGCGATGCAGCAATACGCCTTGGCGCACGGGGTCTTAGAAGCCGACACCTTGATCGAAGACCGGTCTACCACCACGCTTGAGAACATGCGCTTTTCGGCCCAGATCATTCAGGCAAACGGCGGTGGCAAGGCCGCTTTCTTCACCAACAATTACCACCTTTTCCGTGCCGGGCTGTACGCCAAGCAAGCGGGCTTGAAGGCCAATGGCGTCGGCGCGGCAACGAGCTTTTATTTCCTGCCCAACGCCGTAATTCGCGAATACCTCGCGCTGGTGGTTTTACACAAACGCCGCCACCTGATCGCATTCGGGTTGATCTTGTTTTTCAGCCTCAGCGTCTTGGGCATTCGGTGGTTTTCCGCTTAGGGCTCGCGTCGCCTGAGCGATTTCGGTATACTCATTAGTAAAGGGGGTTTTGCATTTTGTTCAAAGAATTTCGCCAATTCATCATGCGCGGCAACGTCTTAGACCTCGCCGTTGGGGTCATCATCGGCAGTGCCTTCACCGGGCTGGTCACCAGTTTGACCAAGAACTTGATCAATCCGATCCTGGCCTTATTCACGCAAAGCACCAACTTGGAAGGGCTTAGTGTGACCCTCCTTGGCGCAAAATTTACTTACGGCGCTTTCATCAACGACGTGATCAACTTCCTCATCGTCGCTTTCGTGGTTTTCTTGATGGTCAAGTCGGCCAACCGCTTTTTACCACAAAAAGAAGCCGCGACCCCTGGGCCAACCAAGGAAGAAGCCTTGTTGACCGAGATCCGCGACTTACTCGCCAAAAAGTAACCGGCTATTATTTTGCCTTGCAACAACGAGGCGGCCCCTGGGCAACCCAAATGTGGGTTTTGCAGGGGCCGTCTTTTGTCTGCTTGCTTAGCCAAACGTCGCCGGGATCACGACGCGCAATGCGTTGCGTTCGGCGTGGCCGGTGAGGGCGTTCACCAGCATTTCGGCGGCGCTAGCGCCAAGTAGAAACGGATTTTGCGAAATCAACTTCATCGGCGGCTCCAACAGCCGCGCCGTGCTCGTGTCGGCGAAGCCGGTCGCCGTAGCGTGCAAGTTGTCTAAGTAACCTTGCAACGCCAAGTTAGGCACAAACTCGAGCAACCAGCGCTCTTTTAAAGCGAAGATCACGGTCCGCTCGGTACTGGCCGTCAACAAAGCGGTGAGCTGTTGGTGCACCGTTTTGTGGTTATAAGACGACTCCGAGACCTCGACCACATCCACGTGGCTCGCTGCCGCTAGAATCCCGCGGTAGCGCTCGCGCCGCACGGGCACCGAATCTAATTCAGACGTCAAGACGATCACGTGCGTATACCCTTCACCGACAAAATAGGCTGCCGCCTCTCGTGCCGCCTCGAAATTATTGGTCACCACTTGCGGCCAAGGCGACCCTGGGGTCTCACGATCGACTAAAATGATCGGCATATCGCGGTGTACCAACTCAGCGATTTCGGTAGCCGAACTAAACGGCTGCATGATCACGGCATCAAACGTATGCTGATCGACCGTCTTCAACAAGCTTTGCTCCCGGTGGATATCAGAATCGGAATCAAACATGGTCGCCACGTAGCCGCTGCTTTCCAGAATCGAGCTGATTCCTTTGAACAATTCCGTCGAAAAATAATCGTCAGAATTCGCCACGATCAACGCGATCAAATAGCTCGATTTGGTGATCATTTGGCGTGCCGCCGAATTCGGCACATAGTTTAACTTCTCGATCGCAGCGCGCACCCGCGCCGCGGTGGCCGCCGACATGCGCGTCAAATTCCCGTTGAGGTAACGCGATACCGTTGCCGTCGACACGTTCGCTAAAGCGGCCACGTCCTTGATGTTTGCCGAAGCTTTCTTTTCCATCTTAATCGTCCTTAAGTCATCATTTGGTGCGCAACCAGCGGCTGGCGCTGGCTTAATTCTACCAAACCGGCCCACGAAATGCACCGCGAGCCGCAAAGGCCCCTGAGACCGGTTTTCCGGGTTTCAGGGGCCCTTAGTTGGGCTTACTCCATATTGCTGTGTTCTGCCTTGGCGGCAGCGTTAGAAACGTGGTCGCGCCGAGACAGCATCAAGCATAAGACGTCTAAGGTAATGTGCACACTTTGGTCGAACAACGTGCTCAACAACTGGATCGACTGCACGCCGCCGCCATCCTTAGTCGCCCCAGGCACGACGATGGTGACATCCCCCACTGCACCGAGCGGCGAGGCTGCCTGACTGGTGATGGCCACGACAGCCACGCCGTTTTGCTTCGCCTTTTCGGCAGGTTCCAAGACGCTGCCGGTTTTACCAGAGCCCGACACCGCCACCAACACATCTCCTGGTTGGATGGAAGGCGTGATGGTTTCCCCGATCACGTACACCGTGTAGCCGATGTGCATCAAGCGCATCGCGAAGCCTTTGGCCATCAACCCCGAGCGGCCAGCGCCGAGGACGAAGATGCGCTTGTCTTTTTGAACCACCTGTTCAGCGGCGGTGAGTTGCGCCGGATCGACCATCCCCATCACCGAATCAATTTCTCTGACAACGTCTGCGATCAATGTCATTTTATTGCCTCCATAAATGCCTGTGCCGTAGCGACGGGATCGCTGGCCCCTGTGATGTTACTGCCAACGATGAGAATTTCTGCGATCCCTTGTTTCGCCAATCCTTTGGCCTGCGCCAGATCGATGCCCCCGGCCACCGCAATGCGGCGCACCTGCGGAAAATCTTGATGGAATTGGGCGGTGGTCGCAATCGCATCAAAAGCACTCGCCGCATCTTTGGCGTGATGCAACCCGAAGATCGCCTGGTCAAATGCCATCAAGGTCTTAATGCGCGCCTGGTCCACTTCGAGAAGATCGATCAACACGTCCTTTTCTGCCTTTTGGGCAATGGCATACACCTGCTCTAAGGTGGCGTGCGAACTGGACGCCATCGCCGTTAAAATGTCCGCTTCCGTCGTGAACCCTTGGTTGAACTCGTATGCCCCTTCGTCGTTGGTTTTAAGATCTAACAACAACTGCGCATGGGTCAAGTGCAGCGGCTGTTCACGCAAGGTCACTAACCCATAATCCTTGATCAAACTCGTCCCTAACTCAATAATATCAACAATTGGATCTAATGCTTTGGCTAGTGCCGTCGCCGCGTCTAAAGAGACGCGATCGATCGCAACTTGTAGTTTCATCTAATCTTCACGCACACCTTCCTGAGCATAAAATGCGGCCAAGCCTTCAGGAGTCGGGTAGCCGTCATTATCCCCTGGCGTTTGCACCTGCAAGGCCCCGACCGCGTTGCCGCGCAACACAGCAGACCGCAGCGACTTACCATCAAGCAAGGCGGTGATCACCCCTAAGGCGAAGCCATCCCCGGCGCCAACGGTATCGACCACTTGGTTAACGGTGAACCCTTTGACCGTAAACTGCTCACCGGCTTTGGTTTTGACATAAGCACCTGCAGGGCCCACCTTCACGATGACGGTCGTGGTGCGTTCGCCTTGGAGGTAGAAGTCGGCGATCGCCTGTGGGTCATCCGACCCCATTAGAATTTTACCTTCTTCGACCCCAGGAAGCACGATATCCGCTTGCCCCGCTAATTCATTGATGGTCTTCACCATATACTCATGGCTCTTCCATAGCGGTGGGCGCAAGTTCGGGTCAAAAGTGGTCTTGATCCCTGCGTCGTTCAGGCGCTGGTACAGCTTGCGAAAACTTGCTTCAGCGGTGTCAGAAATCGCCGGAAAAATCCCGGACATGTGCGCAAACTTCACGTCGTCGAGCTTGACTTGATCGATCACGTCCGGGCTGAGGTGGCTCGCCGCAGAATTTTTCCGGAAGTTGAACGTCGTTGGGTCGCCTTTGGTGACCAACGCCTTCAGCTGGTGCCCGGTAAAGTAGTCCGCATCAGTCGAAATATAGGTCGTCCCCACTTGGTGCTGGTTAATAGTCTTGATGATATATTCCCCGAACGGATCTTGGCCGACTCGCGAAATATACTCGACATCATGGCCCAGGCGCTTCACGCCGATCGCGACGTTCAATTCGGCGCCGCCCATGATCGTGTTCCAGTTGCCGACGTCGGCCAAGGCCACGTCTGGTTGCGTTGAGGCAAAAATAGCTAATGGTTCCCCAATTGTAATAACTTCACTCATTGTAATCCGCTCCTTTGCGTTGTGTGTTGCTCAAGTGTCGCTTATCCAAAAAATTTATACACTAAGAACTCGTTAATGATCGAGACGATCCACATGACCGTGATCCCGTACCGCAGGAAATCTTTGGACTGCACTTTCATATAATCCAAAGACCAAACGTTCCAAGACTGGGTGATATCCGTGGACACCGCCATCAAGGTTGGCACATACAGTAACGGGAGTAAAAACGCGTCATTGAACAGCCCCATCCCCGACAACACGGCAGCGGTGGCCGCACCGGCCCCCCACACGTGCAGCGGCCCACGGAACAACGCCAATGGTGCCAAGACGCCTACAGCCAAGACTAAAACCAGATGATTATTCGGCAGGATCGCTTCAAAAACCGGCTTGAACCGATCTGCGTTCAAGGAAGCAGCACCGGTAAACATCGCCAGCGCCATCAAGAACATGACCAACCCGGCAATATCGGCAATCGCATGCGCCACCGTATCATTCAAAAACTTGATGAAACTGCGGTAATTTTTCATATTACCGGTTAAGAGGATCGCCAGGATAACGGCCAGCGTCAAAGCTGGGACGGCATCCCAGTGAAACAACATATTCATCAAAACAGGCACGACCGGAATGATATAGGTCACCACCGGTACCCGCTTAACTTCTTTGTCATCGCGCACAGCGCCAATGATCTTAAGGTTCTCCTCCGCGTGGCTTGGGTCGATGCGCTTGCGCATCACGAACAAGAAGAGAATGACCGCGACCAACTGCACCACCATCGCCACCAGGCCAAATCGCAAGTAAGCGCTGTCATAAGCGGTCTTTGGAAAGAAGACTTTGATCTGGTTATACAACACGACATTGACGTACATGGGGGCGCCGATCGCCATGGAAAAGGCAGAAGCCGCAATATCGCGCGGTACGCCGACGGACAACAGGATCGGCAATAAGATTACCCCGATCGCAATCACTGACCCGACCCCATAAGCAGAAACAAAGATGAAGGCGGTCACGAGCACGACCAGCACTGCCGCAAGGAGCGGATGCTTGCGCCCGACCTTGTTCGTCGCTTCTGAGATTGCAGGGGCAATACCCGAATCCACCAACACGCGTCCGAACCACGACCCGAACACAATGTAGATAATCGTCGGGCCGTAATTCAAGGCGGGTTCCGCAAAGATTTTTTGAACCGCGGTGTTGAACGGGACCATGCCGATCACCGCCCAGAGGATCGCCATGATGAAGAAGCCGATCATCAGGTTCCCACCTTTAAGGACGTAACCGATGAAAGCAAGGAACGTCACTAACAATAAGATCGCAATAATTGTGGAGCTCATACGTATCACCTACCGATCTTGAAAGAGTTTGATCTGAGCCGCGATTTGCGCATCGGTCGCCATTGGGTATTCCAAGGCATAATACTGGTCTTGCGGGAGCTGCTTGATGAGCGAACGCCAGTCGTAGATCCCCGTATCAAGATCATCAGAAGTCACCAACGTCCCGTGATCATCAATTGTATTCTTCAAGTGAATATAATGCGTAAACGGCGCCAAGCGTGTCGCTGCGGCTTCGGCGTCCCCGTGCGTGAAGGCCCAGTTCCCCAAGTCATAGACATAGCCCAAGCTGGTTAACCCGGCGGCATGCGCGGCAGTGAGAAAATTCTCGATCGCGTCAATGGTGCCGGACACCGCCGTTTGGTCGTTTTCGACGTTCATTTCAATTTCCGCCAGCGGGAACTGGCTGAAGGCTTGCTTCAAATCACCGTCAAAGCGGTCGAAGTGGCCGGTGTTGAACTTGATCTTCTTCACGCCTAACTGTTGCCCTTCTGCAAAATATTGCGCCAGTTTCGGGTTGAGCTGACCATCATCGGTAAAAACAACGTCTGGCACGCTGAGGTTCACGATCATATTGGTCGCCTGCGCACGCTTTGCGACTTCGGGCGGCTCTTGGTCGAGGTCAGTAAAATATTCGCGCCGCACCTCGATACCATCCGCCCCCAGCTTCGCCACCCGCTCGACTAAATCAGCCTGCGAGACACCCGCCTTAACGTCTGCTTCAAAAATCCAAGTATTTAAAATTAAAGTCATAAGATCAATCTCCTTTTTTGAGAGTGTGAACCGGCGCGAATTTAGGTGCGAATGCAAGGCGGCGTGACGCGGTTCGGCGTTAGCCGGATCGTGGCGCGATGACTTGCATGCGGCACCGTTGCGACGGCGAACACGTTTATGAGAGTGTGAACCAGTGCGGGCTTAGGCAAGTAGATAAGGCAGCATGACATGGTGGGGCGCCAGCCGCGCCGTGGCGTGATGACTTATCTGCCTTGCCGTTGCGCCAGCGTCACGCAACAACCAATCAGTACTTATTCAACGTCTGAACGCGCTTTAACAGTTCCCCGAACGAGAGGTCCTTGAAGTGGGTCTCAGTCGTGCTGTTAAAGTTACTTGCCTCAACTGCATTGAAATCTTCAACGAGGTAATACGCCGTGAGGTAGTGCAACAGGTATTTCTTTGCCTCAGGAACGACCGCCGCCTCATCGGTCACCGGCTCAGCTGTGCTGTCTGCAAAGCTTAGTGCAAACTTCGCGGAATCAATAAACGTCCGATCTGCCATGTTAACTCCTCCAATCAAAATTTGTAAGCCCTTTCAAGAACCCATGGTAAACGCTTGCCTAAATAATTGCAAGTTTTATGCTCATGAATTTTTGAACCCCGATTTAAAAGGATTTACTAATAAAGTTAATGACCAGATCGATCATAGGTAAACGTTTGCCTAATGAAACCTTTTTTAACGTGACGCCTTCTCTTCGATCACGCTGGGCTGACCCAATTGATCACTAACATTTCTAGTTCCGACCATGCAAAAAGGCGCCTCTGCACACGATTCAAAAGCGAATCATGCACAGAGGCCGTTTGGGTCTAGTCACCCGCGTTTAATGGTGCAATATTTCGGTCAACTACCCCCAAAAAAGATGAAATGATGTTCTGGTAGCTTACATTTTTGGCTGCAACTTACCTCTGTTGGCGCTTCTTAAAATGGCAACAATCTCATAAATTCCCCTCATTCTAATTAAAGTTTAATTTTAAAAAATAAATTTTTCGGCTTGTATCCTTAGTCTCCCAAACGATTCACGCGAATTAGCCTAATTTCTTGGTCATTTACGCCTCTCTTTTTTGACCCTAAATTGCCTCTTTGTATATATAAGGGTCACCGATCAGTCCCTTATCGCGACCACGTGAGTCGCTGGTTCTCTGCCCCACAGAAACCAGCGCGGGGCACGTGCGGTCGCTGAAGGCGACGTGGGCCCACGCCGCCTTCGCCTAGCCATTGTGCCGATAGTACGACTCATCGTCTTATCGCCTCAGCCGGTTAGGCCCCTGTTGTCCGTCGCTTTGGCCTGGTTTACCCGATGTGCTAGCGCCGTTCGCTAGACGCATCACCACAGGCACCCCCGCTGAGGTCGCGCGCCAAGATCGTTGCGACCCACCTGCACCATTGCCGCGCCTTGCGCGTGACCAAAGAGC
>JALCQM010000042.1 GCA_022651245.1 Lactobacillus sp. | reverse complement strand
CTGAAGATACGTTGACTCCCAAGGCATAATCTACTAGCGCTAGTATAACCACAGTATAGCAGTTTTTTTCGGCATTTGCGCACCAAGGGGTTAGTATGCACTAAATAGAGTTTGGTTTCATATAAAAACGAGGCGTCCACTAGCACCTCGTTTTTGGGAAAGTCGTTTACTTGATTTCCTTGGCGGTCGTTTCTGGGCCGAAGAACCCGACGACTGCTGCTGCGATCACGGCCATCGCGGCAATGCCGTAGAAGATCGCGCTTGGGGAAACTTGCGTGATCAAAAAGGCCACCGCGGTCGGCATCAGCACGTTCAGTAACTTGGCCACCGCATTGGCGATCCCCGCGCCGCGGAAACGGTACTTGGTCTCAAACAACTCGTTGGTATACACCGAGATGACCGAGGCCATGAGGATGTAAAACGTCGTCGTCAAGAGTAGCCCGTTGATGATCGTGCCGATCGTAGTCGTTTCATACGCATAAGCGATGCCTAAAATGGCCGTGGCACAAAACGTGGTCACGATCAGTTTTTTACGCCCGGTCCGCTCGACCAAAACCGTCCCGATTGTTGCCCCGATCGGCGCGCCTAACATCATCACGGCCGAAAACCCGATCGAGGAGAAAATGCTGATCCCGCGACGCACGAGTAACGTTGGCACCCAAGAGGTGAAGGTGTACTGGCATAGTAGTGCGGCCCCGACGGCAACGCTGGCGACAAAGACGCCTCGACCAAAACTAACTTTGACCCGTCGCTCGTCTTCATTCTTCTCGGTGATCTCATACATCCCGTTCACGTTCAACTGATCAACGATTTCTTGGGCTTCTGCTTGCCGCCCGCGCGCGATCAGCCACCGCGGGGATTCCGGAAAGTTATGCCGGGCAAACCACAGGATGATTGCAGCGATCCCCATGACGATGAACATCGAGCGCCAGCCGACGTTAGGCACCATGAACGTTGCGATCAATAGCGTGATCGGCGCGCCTGCATTGGCAACGATCGCAATCATCCCCGACCAAAAACCACGTCGGTTGACTGGGGCAAACTCGTTGACCACCGCGTAACCGGTGACGATTTCTGCGCCCAGCCCGACAGCCGCGAAGAAGCGGCAGGCGATCATCCACGTGATACTCGGCATGAAAGCCGAGATGAAAGTAAACACGCCAAACAATAAGAGATTAAATTGATACGACCGGCGCCGGCCGTAAAAATCACCGATATACCCTGCCAACAAGGAGCCGACGAACAATCCCAAGAACCCTGCGGACAAGAACATTGACCCTTGCGCCACGGTGGCAAACTTATCCGCCATCATCGCGGTGTTGATCGCACTGGCCATATAGACATCTGCCGCATCCAAGAAGATGCCGATGCCGGCCAAGGTGAACACCTTATAAAACAGTGGGGACTCCTTGGCGTAATTCATCTGTGTTTCAATGGTCGTATTTGCTTCCATGTGTCCTACCAACTTTCTATTTAAACACGGGGCGTTTCGCCTCATAGGCTTCGATCTGCGCTTCGTATTGCTCGGTCAGGCTGATATCGTCTTGCCCCTTCAAGAACTTCTCTTTCCAAGTCGGGTTGATCTCAAAATGGAAAACGTGGTCACGGAAACTGACCGTCTGCGCTTCAAGATCGATCGTGACGTCTTCATCCGCCTGGCATTCGCGCAAGATGGCACGGTCTGCTTCAGGTAAGATGATCGGTAACAGGCCATTTTTGGTCGAATTCATGAAGAAGATATCTGAGAAGCCTCCGGCGATCACGGCCCGGAAGCCGTAATCGGTCAGCGCCCACACCGCGTGTTCACGACTAGAGCCACAACCGAAGTTATTGCCGGTGATCAAGATCGTCGCGCCGGCATGTTCCTTTTGGTTCAGCGGAAAGTCCATCTTCTTAGTGCCATCTTCGTTGTACCGCCATGGGTAAAAGGCGCTGATACCAAACCCAGTGCGTAAAATGTTCTTCAAAAACTGCTTGGGAATCAGGATATCGGTATCGATGTCATCATTGGGGATCACGATGGCTTTACTGGTTTCTTTAACAAAAGCTTCCATAAAGTAATTCCTCCTTGAGGCAGATCGCACGGGGCCTTCTATGTATGCCCCAAAAAGGGCGGTGGGACTATGGGTGCTCGCTTAGCGAGTCGGTGAAACATTATGTTTGAAGGCCGATCCGGCGATCAGATCGGGACGCGATACGCTTAGGCGTTGACCGCTTGTTGGGAAATATCGACGAAGTGGCCAGCAACCGCGGCGGCGGCCACCATGGCCGGGCTGGCTAGGTGAGTGCGCGCCCCGGCGCCTTGACGGCCTTCGAAGTTGCGGTTAGACGTGGAGGCGCAATGCTTGCCGGCAGGGACCTTATCCGGATTCATCGCCAGGCAAGCCGAGCAGCCAGGTTCGCGCCATTCACAACCGGCATCGATGAACGTCTGGGCGATGCCTTCTTCCATGCACCGGTTACGAACGGCACGAGAACCTGGTACGACCCAAGCGGTGATATTCGGCGCAATGTGCTTGCCCTTCATGAAGGCCGCCGCCGTTTTCAGGTCTTCGTAGCGGCCGTTGGTACAAGAGCCGATGAAGATGTAGTCTAAAGGGATGTCTTCGGCCCGCATGCCAGGATGTAAGCCAATATAGTCGTAAGCCTTTTGGTCATCCGCATCCGCGATCGCCGGTAAGCTCCCGCGAACGGAGGTGGCCATTCCTGGATTCGTGCCCCAGGTGATCATCGGTGCGAGTTCAGAAACATCGAACTCGATGATCTTATCAAAATCGGCTTCATCATCTGTTTTGTATTTCTTCCAGTAATCGATCGCCTTGGCCATGTCTTTTGGCGCGTATTCGCGGCCTGCGACATAGTCGTAAGTCGTTGCGTCTGGGGCGACCATCCCGGTTTTGGAGCCGCCTTCGATGCACATGTTGCAGATCGTCATCCGCCCTTCCATCGACATCGCTTCGATCGTTGGCCCGTAGAATTCCATCGCGTAACCTTGCCCAAAGGCCACGCCGTACTTGCCGATCAGGCCCATGATGATGTCTTTGGCAAACACGTTATGCGGAAGTTGCCCGGTGACTTTGACGCCGAGCGTTTTCGGCTTGGTTTGCCAAATGGTTTGGGTGGCGAGCACATGTTCCACTTCTGAAGTCCCGATTCCAAAAGCCAAGGCCCCGAACGCCCCGTGAGTCGACGTATGCGAATCCCCACAAACGATGGTTTTACCCGGTTGCGTCAAACCGCGTTCTGGACCGACCACATGAACGATGCCTTGGCGCGAATCCCCGATCTTGGCTAAGGTGATACCGAATTCCTGGCAATTCTTCTCCAAGGTTTCGATTTGAGCCTTGGCGATCGTATCTTGAATGTTAAAAATGTTCTCGGTCGGCACGTCATGGTCCATCGTGCCGAAGGTCAGGTCTGGCCGTCGTACCTGCCGGTGGTTCATCCGTAAGCCTTCGAATGCTTGCGGTGAAGTGACCTCATGGATCAGTTGTAAGTCGATGAATAAAAGTTGTGGGTCTCCTAGTTCGCCAGCGATTACATGGTCTTGCCAAAGCTTGTCAAACATAGTGGTCATAACAAATTGCCTTCTTTCAATTAGATCCGTGCGTTGATCGTATCAGTGACCTCTTGGGTCGTCGCCGTGCCGCCGAGGTCCGGGGTGGTGATCCCCGCTTCGATCACGGCGTCGCACGCCGCTTCGATCGCTTGGGCCATGGCGTTGGCTTGGAATGAATACTGCGCCATCATTGCGACACTCTTGATCATGGCGATCGGGTTGGCGATGCCACGCCCGGCGATGTCGGGCGCCGACCCGTGAATCGGTTCATACAGGTTCGGCCCGTCAGCGCCTGCCGACATCGACGGGATCGTCCCGATCGAGCCGGTGATCTGGGCCGCTTCATCAGAGAGGATATCGCCGAATAAATTGGCGGTAATGATCACGTCAAACGCGGTCGGGTGGGTCATGATCGCCATCGTGGTGGCATCGATGTACCGGTAGTCGACGCTGACTTCTGGGAAGCGCTTGGCAATGCGCTCAGCAGTCGCCCGCCAGAACTTCGAGGTGGCCAACACATTCGATTTATCAACGATCGTGACGTGGTGCTGGCGCTGCATCGCCAATTCGAAACCCGTCACCATGATCCGCTCGACTTCTTCACGATTGTAATACATCGTGTCGATCGCATGGTCTGCGGCTAGCTCACGGGGCTTGCCGAAGTACGCGCCCGAAGTCAATTCACGGGCAATGACGAAATCCGTGCCGCGCACGATTTCGGGTTTGAGCGGCGAATCTGCGATTTGCGCGTCGCTGATCTTGGTCGGGCGAATGTTGGCGTATAACTGCAACGCCTGCCGAATCGCCAACAACCCGTCTTCTGGTCGCTGCGGCGCGTCGTCCCACTTAGGACCGCCAATCGCGGCGAGCAAAATGGCGTCTGCGGCCTTCGCACCGGCGACCGTCGTTTCAGGCAAAGGTTCACCGCAAGCATCGATCGCCGCCCCACCGAAGGGATACGTGGTGGTTTCATAATCAAAAGCAAATTTTGCTGCGGCGTGCGCCATCACGGCAAGGGCGCTGGCCATGATCTCGGGCCCGATGTAATCGCCGGCTAAGACTGCAATATGGTGTGTCATGTGTTGCTCCTCTCTCTTAACAAAAAAATTCGACTAGTCTCGGTCGGGTTGACCAAAGCTAGTCGAACAAAAGTTGTTGGCTAGCCACCTCTGGAACGTCGGTGACCAGCATGCAAAGTGGGCACCGACTATTTCAACACGCGGGTGCTCAACAACAAGGCTACGATAATGACATTGGTATGTGCGACACAATTACTGTTTTTCATAATCGTAACCTCCTGCGGAATTAAGTATGCTGTTATATTAACGCCTTCTAATTTTACTGTCAACGGTTTTTCATAAATTATTCAGAAATCGCGATATCTAAGCGGCCCAAGTCACTGATTTCCCCGGTGAGGCGATCGCCTGGCTGCAAAAAAATCGCCGGTTCATGCCCGACGCCGGTGCCCACCGGGGTCCCCATGAACAACAGATCCCCCGGCTGCAACGCCACGATTCCAGAGAGGTAATGGATCAACGCTGCCGGATCAAACACCATATTGGCCAGCGGCGCGTGCTGCATCACGGTGTCATTGACCGTTGTGGTAATGGTCAGCGCCCCTAAATCCGCGATCTCGTCTAGTGTCGTCAGCCACGGCCCGATCGGGGCAAAATTGGCGAACGATTTGCCTAAGGAAAACTGCGCCGGGTCGTTGGCAAATTGGACATCCCGATCCGACAAGTCCTCGCCGACCATCACCCCGGCAATGTGGGCCCACGCGTCGGCTTCTGCAATCTCCCGGCCCGCTTTGCCAATCACGACGACGAGCTCCGTTTCCCAATCGGTCCGCGGCCCGTGCGCCTGCACCGTCGCCACGGGGCCCGTGATCGCACTGGCGAACTTGGTGAAGATGCTGGGGGTCTTCGGCACGGCCAAGTGAATCTCTTGTGAATGGGCCGTAAAGTTCATCCCGATCGCAAAAATTTGCCCCGGGGTCGGGATAGGGGCCTGCAAGTCTGCTGGCGTAAACGGTTGTTCTGGCCCCAGCTGCCAAGCCGCACTGCCGGCTTGTTGGGCGGCTAAAACCGTATCAAAATTCGTGATCACTTGACCGGTATGGTCGCTACGTAACACGAACGGGTGCTGATTCAAACGCGCAATTTTCATTTTCAAAACTCCTTTTTATGATAATAAGCGGCGACGCGGTGGACGTAATGGTGGGCCGCATTGACCTGCCGCAACAAGTCGCGGTCGTGCGTAATGGTATTGCCGCTTTCGCGCAAGAACGCGTACTGCGCCAAGTACGGCAAGTGGCGCGCCTTAGCCAGATCGACTTCTTGTTGCCGGTCATAGTCGCACTTGCGAAAAGCGACGTCGACGCGCCCGGCATCATCGATCGTCAGTAGCGCATAATGCGCCCGCTGATCCGCAAAAAACCGGGACCACAAACTATAGGGCTGTCCGACCGCCCCGGGGTTGATCACGAGCTGGCCCTGGCTTGTCGTCCGCATCACCTGCTGGTGCGTGTGCCCGTACACCGCAATATCGACTGTCGGCGGTACCAACTGGTCAAAATTCATCTGCGGTTGGGCTGGATACAAGCTACGGCCTTCATCTTGATCCGGCAAGTTGTGGGTGGCTTGCAGGTGGACACCGTTGACCGTCCGGGTCGTCGCGATCGGGTGCGCCGCAATGGCGGCCATCATCTCGGCAGGCGCATGCGTTTGGAGGTACGCACTCAACATCGCTAAGTAGATCGCGCCCGGATCGTCTAACTCAAAGTCGCCTCGCAACATCGCCAAGGCCGCGTCTTCCCAGTTCCCGCGCAACCACACCGCCGGTTTGACGGCCGCCAATTGCTGATACAAATCTCCCGCACCGGGACCGGGTAAAAACAAATCGCCTAAGAACCAATACGCCGTCGCTTGCTGCGCCTTGGCATCAGCTAACACCGCCGTCAGCGCCCCGACGTTGCCATGGATATCCGCGAGCAACGCGATTTTTTGTTCCATTTTGGTCACCTCGTGCGTCCATTGTAACTGTCGGGCTTAAAATTTGCCATCTTTGCACCAGGCGCCTATGCTGAAGGTGGTAGCTGGTATTGTTTATAGGAGGCGGTTATTGATGGCAACTAAAACGATCCTCAATGTCTATTATGATGATCCACATGAACTAGCCTTAGACTTGTACCCGACTCGCGGTCCTGCCCGCGCTGGCGTGATCGTGATCCATGGCGGCGGCTGGTTCCGCGGCGACAAACGCAAAGAAGCCGACTGGGCGAACCGCCTGAATGCACGTGGTTTTTTCGTCCTGGCCCCTAATTATCGTGAAAACGACAGCGGCCACTTCCCCGCGCCACTAGACGACATGGCCAAGCTTTGGGACTGGGTCCACCGGCGCGATTTGCCGTTCAACCGACGCCAGTTGGCAGTCGTTGGCGCCAGCGCCGGCGGCAACCTCGCCGTTGAAATGGCGCTGAAATACGGCATCCCTGGCGTCAGTCTTTCTGGGATCTTGGATATCGAAAACTGGCTCGCACAGCACCAAGACGTCGTCGCCAAACAAGGCGATACGTCGAACTTTGCGACCGCCGCTTCGAGTACGATCAACCAAACCGGTGCTAATGACAGCTTCTATAAGTGGTTCATCACCAATTACCTGCCGCATCCCGCCGATTATGCGGCGGCCACCCCGGCCAACCACGTCACCAGCGCCAGCGGACCGCTGTACCTCGCCAATTCGTTGAACGAATTCGTCCCGACTAGCGGCGTCACCCAACTATCCGCCGCGCTTGGCGCTGCCGGTATCCCGCACAGCACCCGGATGCTGGCGGGGACCCGCCACGGCGAAGCTTATCTCGACGACGTTTTCGCCGACACGACCGGCTTCATCGAACACAGCTTAGGCTTGAAGTAGATCCAAGCCACACAAATGCCCCTGTCACAACCAATCACCGGTTGCGACAGGGGCATTGTGGTCGAGTTACGCTCGCACTAAGCTGCGCGTAGCTTCAACGATCCGCTTGGCGACCGTCGGGTTATCCATCGTATAGATATGGATCCCATCGACGCCATGCACTAAGAGGTCCACAATTTGATCGATCGCGTAGGCGATCCCGGCATCGCGCATCGCGATGGGATTGTCGGCGTAATGGGCCATCATCGAGACGAACTTATCTGGCAAGCTGACGCCGCCCATTTTCGCCATGCGTTCGATTTGCCGCTGGTTCAAAACTGGCATGATCCCGGCTTCGATCGGCACAGTGATCCCCGCTTGGCGACAATTCGCGACAAAATCGTAAAACACCTGGTTATCGAAAAAGAGTTGGGAGATCAATTGTGTCGCTCCAGCATCAACTTTTAGCTTCAAGTGGGCGATATCGTCTGCGGTATCGACAGATTCCGGATGACACTCGGGATAACACGCCCCGATCACGTTGAAGTCGCCATACTGGCAAATGTGTGTGACCAGATCATTGGCGTGCGGAAAATCATTACTGACCCGCCCGTCTTTGGGGATATCCCCGCGCAGCGCCAAGATGTTCTCGATGCCGTGCATGGCAAACTGATCGAGCAACTCGTCGACTGCCGGCCCAGTCAACTGAGACGCGGGCAAGTGGGCGACGGGTTCGATCCCGTATTCACTCTTGATCAAGCTGGCGATCTCAAGCGTCCCGGCCTGGCGCTTGGTGCCACCAGCCCCGAAGGTCACCGAGACAAAATCAGGATCAAGCTGACTCAACGCATCCATCGTGCCGTAGATCCGGGTGAAGTCGATCGATGGTGATTTTTGCCGCGGTGGAAACACCTCAAACGAAATCACCTGATGCTGATCAAACAGTTGGTTGACTTTCATGCAATTCCTCCCGCACCTCTTGCACTGCGGCGGTCATGTTCTTCAAACTCGCGATTGTTTCCGGTTCTTCACGGGTTTTCAGGCCACAATCCGGGTTGATCCAGACATTTTTCAGTGGGATCCGCGCCAAGATCTTGTGAATGATCGCGACGATTTCATCAACGGATGGCACCCGTGGGGAATGGATATCGTAAACCCCAGGGCCCACATGCGTTTCAAAATGGGTATCGTGCAAGACATCCAGTAAGGTCAAGTCCGCCCGGGCAGCTTCAAAGGAAATCACATCGGCATCCAAGGCATCGATGGCTTTAATGATGTCTTGAAACTCGGAATAGCACATATGGGTGTGGATCTGGGTCGTCGGTTGCACGGCTGCCGCGGTCAAACGGAAGGCCGGCACGGCCCAATCCAAGTATTCGGAGTACCAATCCTTCTTGCGTAATGGCAAGTTTTCACGCAAGGCTGGTTCGTCAATCTGGATGATCTTGATGCCATTCTTTTCCAAGTCGAGCACTTCGTCTTGCAAGGCTAAGGCGATCTGTTCGGTCGACAACTTGGCCGGGACATCGGCCCGTGGGAACGACCAGTTCAAAATCGTGACCGGCCCAGTCAGCATCCCCTTGACCAACTTATCGGTTTGGCTTTGGGCGTAGACAGTTTCGGCGACCGTGATCGGGTGGTTGCGGGAAACATCACCCCAGATGATTGGTGGCTTCACGCCGCGCGTCCCGTAGGATTGGACCCAGCCGTTTTCGGTAAAGCGGAAGCCTTCAAGGTTTTCGCCGAAGTATTCGACCATGTCGTTACGCTCGAATTCCCCGTGGACCAAGACATCCAAGCCGAGGTCTTCTTGAATCTTCAACCAGCGGCGGGTCTCGGTGTGGTTAAATTCGGTATATTGCGCTTCGGTGATTTCCCCTTTGCGCAACTGGGCCCGGTTCTTGCGGACCGCCGCCGTTTGCGGGAAGGAACCGATCGTCGTGGTCGGCAAATCTGGCAAGTTCAAAGCCTCCGCTTGTAAGCGCAAGCGGGTCTGGCGATCCGGCTGGCGGGTGTAGTCTGCTGGCTTCAAGGCCGCGATCTTCGCGTTCAAAGCGGCATTTTCTTCATAGCGTGGGGTGGCAAAAAGGGCTTGGTTCGCCTGGTATGCCGCGTTGCTGGTACCGGTTGCGCGAATCGCATCCAGGTCGGCGAGTTCTTGTAATTTTTCTTCTGCAAATGCCAGGTACTGCAACTCGTTGGCGGCGATCTTAGTTTCGTTGCGGGTCGTGTACGGCACGTGCAACAAGCTGGTCGACGTGGACAACACGGCGCTTTCTGGCAACTGGGCAATCAAGTCCAGCGCCGCTTGGTAATTGGTGCGCCAAATATTCTTTCCGTTGATCACGCCGGCAAACAACGTCTTGTCGGCTGGGAACGGGTGCGCCGCCAAGACCTTCAAGTTTGCCTTGCCTTCGATGAAGTCTAAGCCTAAGCCGTCGAAGTCCAGCGCCGTCAAGGTCGTGAAGCTGTCGCGCACGTCCCCGAAGTACGTTTGGGCCAAGACCTTCAAGTCGCCCTTAGCCGCCAAAATCGGGGTGTAGAGTTGCTTGAACAAGGCCAGATCGTCATCGGTTTGGTCGTAAACCAAGGCTGGCTCGTCGAGTTGTACCCAGTCGGCCCCCAACGTCGCTAACTTCGCCAAGATCTCACTGTAAGCTTGGCTCAACGCGTCAATGAAGTCCGCCGGCTGACAGCCATCGAGGAAACGGCTCAGGCGCAACAAGGTGTACGGGCCCACCAAGACTGGCCGCGCGTTGATGCCTTGGGCCTTAGCTTCTTGGAACTGGTCAAATAACTGCCAGTCGCCTACCTTGATCTGCGTATCCGCATCAAATTCAGGCGTGAGGTAGTGGTAATTCGTGTTGAACCACTTCTTCATTGGCAATGCCTTCACGTCACCCGTTGCGCCTTGATAGCCACGGGCCAAGGCAAAATATTCGGCGAGGTCGTCTAACTGCAAGTCGCGGTAGCGCTTGGGCACGATGTTCAGCAACTTGGCCGTATCCAGCGTGGTGTCGAAGAAGCTGAAATCCCCGGTAGGAATCTGATCAATCCCGGCAGCGGCGATCGTCTGCCAATTCTTCGCCCGTAAGGCCTTGGCGGTTTCTTGCAGTTCTTCCGCCGTCAATAAGTGTTTGAAATACTTCTGGGTCGCAAACTTCAATTCCCGATGTTCACCGATACGTGGGTAGCCAATAATTGTTTTCGTCATAATAGTCTCCTCCTGAATTAAAAGAAAAAAGCCGCCCTCAACGCAATTGCGTCAAGGACGGCATAGCCGTGGTACCACCTTGGTTTGCCTTTTGCTATCGCAAAGGGCCTCGATAGGTCCAAAAAAGACCGTAACGCTGTAATGGGCGTACCCATGCTAGTTTCACCGAGGCTCAACCAACAAGCGGAAACCAAGACCATCTTCGCGCAATGCCCCTTGTCGCCTCTCACCAATGACAACTCTCTGAGAAGGGGTCGAATCGCGTTACTCATCTTTTAATCGCTTTTTTATCTTGGACTCATCATAACGACATCGGCATAACATGTCAACTAAATTTGCATATTTTTCTCTAGAAGTGGTTAAAATTCACCGGCACCATAGTCGGGGCAGGGATAAGCGCGTATGCTAACCTTACTGAACACACGAAAGGAGTTCGCCATGCGCCGCGTCTGGATCCTCATCTGCCTCTTCATCGGCTGCGTCGGCTTTGCCCCGGCGCTCACCATCACTGCCGCCACCCAAACGGTCACCTTATACTTACACGGCCACCATGGTAACCAGCGTTCCATGACACCGTTAATGGCGGCGGCCCAGCGCCAAGCAGAAGCCACCCCCGCCTTAGTCGCGACCGTGGCGCCTGACGGCCAGGTCACCTTCCGCGGCCACCTGTCGCCGCAAACCCCACGGCCGCTGGTGCAAGTCCTGTTCACCGATAATCAGATGCTGGACTACCACCACTTGCGCCTATGGGTCCACAATGTCATGGTCGGCCTCAGCCAAAAATACGGCGTCCGCAAGGTCAACTTCGTTGCGCACTCCCTCGGCAACACCGCCGTCTTGTTTTACCTTTTGCGCTGGGGGCAAGACCGCCAACTCCCTCGGGTCACCAAGTGGGTCAGCATCGCCGGCAATTTCGACGGCATTCCGGGGATGCACATGCAGCCACAACGCAATCACCTCGACCCCAATGGTCGCCCCCACTTGCTGGCCCCCGACTTTCGCCAAGCGTTACTGCTCAAAAACCGGTTCCCGGCGATCACGGTACTCAACCTCTATGGCGACTTGGCCGACGGCTCCCATTCTGATGGTCGAATCTTGAACGCCTCATCGCGCGCTTTAGGCTTTTTAGTTGCGGGGCGGGCCACCCAGTATACCGAGCAAAAAATTGTCGGCCCCGAAGCCCAACACAGTCAACTGCGCCTCAATCCGCAAGTCGCCGCGCGCACGAACCAGTTCTTATGGCCAGCGCACCGCTAAAAAAGGCCTCCTGATCAAGTCTGAATCCTTGATCAGGAGGCTTTTTACTTTACTCTGCTGTAAAGGCTTGTTGTAACCGCGCAAAATCCAAGTCTGCGGTGGTGGGGACCACGACATCGGCCGCAGCCAACACCTGAGCATCGCCGATACCGACGGCAAACTGCTGCGCCGCCTTGATCGCCGCGACCCCCGCGCTGGCATCTTCAAAACTCATCACTTCACTCGCCGCTAACCCTAAGGTCTTGGCCGCCTGGATAAAGATCTCAGGATCGGGCTTACCGCGATGCAACGTTTCTGGGTCCACAATGCCGTCAAAGCGCGCCATCAACCCCAGCTGGGTCAAGATCGTCGGCGCATTCTTAGAGGCGCTGGCGATTGCTAAGCCTAACCCGGCAGCTTGGGCTGCGTCGAGTAACGCGACGATCCCAGGTAAAATATCCGCCGGCGTCATTTGCTTGATCAGCTCTTGGTAGCGGGCATTTTTAGCCGCCGCCATGGCCGCCTTTTCCTCTGCGGTGTACCGCGATTCTTGCCCGCCGTAAGCCAAGATCACCGCCAGTGAATCCTCGCGTGAGCGACCACGCAGCGCATCATTAGCCTCAGGCGGCAAGGTGATACCGATACGGTTGGCCAACTCATTCCACGCCTGCAAGTGATAGGTGGCCGAATCCGTTAACACCCCATCGAGATCAAAAATTAACCCTTTTAACATCATTTCTTCCCTTCTTCTGTGACGACCGCCCCGGCATAGGCCCCTAGCGTCAGCTGGTGGGCTTCACGCGACACGGCGCCGACCGCCAATCCCGTGTGGGTGCTCGTGACTGCGAGCGTCGCCGGCGTTGCCGCAAGGTTCACGGCTACGACCGCAGCCTGGCCCGCCAGTTGCCGCCGGTAAGCGTAAACGCTCGGGAGCGTCGCCAACAGCTGCTCCTTGCCCCGTGTAAACAAGGCCGTCTGCTTCAACTGCAAAAGCCGGCGATAAAACGCGAGGACGCTGTCATTAGCGTCTTCTTCCTGACTGACTGTTACTTGCGCCTGCTGGCCGTCACTCAGCCACGGCGTCTGCGGGCTAAAGCCGTTGTTGACGCCAGCCGTCCACGGCATCGGCCCCCGCGCCGCCAAGTGATGCGTCTGATTGACCATCGCCAAGGCCTGCTGGGCCGAATACCCCACGGCTTGCGCCTGCTCGATAAATAACGCCACGCTCGGGTCTGTCTGGTAGGCGGTTGCCGGCAACGCCAAGTTTTCGAGGCCCAATTCTTCCCCGTAATACAAAAGCGGTGTCCCGCGTTGCAAGTACATCAACATCGCCAAACTCTTGCTGGCGGTGGGGTCATGGTGCCCGTACCGCGTCGCCACCCGGGCCATATCATGATTGTTCCAATACAGTACCGGCAACGCGTCGCCCAAACCTTGCTGCCACTGCACCTGGGCCTGCTTAAAGGCCAACGGCGCGAGCGGCTTCGGCTGGTACAACGCCGGCAAGCGCAAGTCGTCGCCTTTTTGGTCGTCAGCAAACATCCGAAACGAGATCACACTATCAAGTAAGCCCGCATCCCGCGCCGTATACGCCGCCGCCTGAGGCACATCCGCACTCGCCGCTTCACCGAGCAAAAAAGTCTCCGGATAATCGGATTTGATGCGGCTGACCAAGGGGCGCAACCACTGCTTGACTGCTGGGAGGTTGGCAATGAACGGCTCTGCTAGTACCGGCGCCTGCGTGCTGGGAAAATCTTGGGCGAGGTCCGCCTTGGCGATATGGATGAACGCATCTAGACGCAGGCCATCGATCCCTTTATCCAGCCAAAATGCGGCCACATCCCCCATGGCGTAGCGCAGGTTCGGATTGCGCCAGTTCAAGTCTGGCATTTTGGCGTCGAACAAGTGCAAATACGACTGCCCGCTGGCATCAGGCGCGGCCGTCCACGCCGAGCCGCCAAAAAAGCTGGCCCAATTGTTCGGCGCCCGCCCATTTTCCCCGGCAAAAATATAGTAGTCACGATACAAGCTGTCCCGCGACCGCAAGGCATCTTGAAACCACGGGTGCTGATCGGAAGTATGGTTCAAAACGAAATCCAATAACACGCGGATGCCGGCTTCATGAAGCGCGGCGATCAAGCGCTCCATATCGGCCATCGTGCCCATGGTCGGGTCGATGGCGTAGTAATTCGCGACATCGTACCCGTTATCCACTTGTGGCGACACGAACACGGGATTCAGCCACACCGTGTTGATCCCCAGCGCCTGCAAATACGGGATCTTCTGCCGGATGCCCTCTAGATCCCCGATGCCATCGCCATTACTATCGTTGAATGATTTCGGATAGATCTGATAGATGATCGCCTCTTCATACCACGCCATCACGCTCGCCTCCTTTATTTCAGAGTAAGCGGTTACGGCGTTGTGAGCAAGGTATTCCGCCCGTGTTATCGGTAACAAGATCGCGGTACCACAATTGCGCGCTAAACAGCTGGCGCAGCACACAAAGGGCCCGTACTGAGTCGATCAGCTCAGCACGGGCCCCGCTATCATCTTAAAACCGCTTGTCGGGGCAACTACTCGGTTTGAGCGTCTGCGCCGCCACGCATCGTGTGGCGCATGACTAACTCCGGCGTCACCAGCAACTCCCCTTGGGGCGCACCAGACTGCTGGATTTTTTGCAACAGCATTTGGGCAACCAATTGGCCTAATCGAGTGACCGGTTGCTTTACGGTGCTGAGCTTGGGATTCGACACTTGATCCAAGAACACGCCATCAAAGCCGACCACCCCGTAATCGTCTGGCAAGGCCCCGTCGCAATGCTGGATCGCCCGAACCACGCCTAAAGCCAACCGGTCCGACGCACAAATAAAGGCCGTATTCGGTGAGAACTCGGCCCAATGTGCCGTAATGAATTGTTCAGAGGCATGGCTGTGATTGCCCATCCGGAAAATCTGCGGCTCAAACTGGGCCTTTTGCAGCGTGTTGAGGTAGCCCGCTTCCCGCGAATACTCGAAAGGCTCCTTCACGTCGATGCCAATGAAGACGATGTTGGCATAGCCTTGGGCGAGCGCCGCTTCGGTCGCCATTTGCGTGCCTAACTTATTGTCCGTATCAACATAGTCGTAGCCGTTGCGATTTTCCCCGAACAAAACCACCGGCTTCTCCAGGCGATCGATCCACTCATAATCACTCCCGCGCGCCCCGGTAATGATGTACCCATCAGCGTAATCTAAGTCAAAGTTGCGGTTGGTGATCAGTTGCATCGCGTATTGCTTCTCATCCAAGCCTTTGGCGATCCCAAACAACAGCGTCATATAATATGGCTCCGTGGTATCGATATCTTCGAGAATAAAAAACTTGATCACCTGTGTCCGGTTATTGGCTAAGGCTTTGGCCGCGACATTCGGTCGATAGTTCAGCTCTTTCATCGCTGAAAACACGAGCTGCTTCAATTCATCGGTCACTTGTTCCGGATGATTGATCACCCGCGAGACCGTCATCTTCGAGACATTGGCCTTCTTGGCCACATCGGATAACGTGATCATCGTCATTCCCCCTACTTTTCATCTATGATACCGCTTGAAATCACCCTTGGCGAGACAGAAGCCTCGCACCATTGCGTTGGCTAGAGCTGAAACCAAGTATGATCTTGATTGATCAGGTCGGGGACCAATCGGTGAATTGGCGACCATGTCTATTCGGTAACTGGTTTCCTGTTCCATTCATTTCCCGACCTTTTTTCACATCCAATCAGTCCAGAAAGCGTCACCATTGCCGTTGCGACAATCGTTATCAACGTGCGGGCTGGACGCAAAAACTCCTACGCACATTCTGAAAATCTATGTTAGAATGAAAGGGTAAAAAATTTAGTTTTCATTCTTTAGGAGGAACTATACATGCCATTAGTACACGGCACTGAATTGTTTCAAGCTGCTCGTAAGGGTCACTACGCTATCGGCGCGTTCAACACCAACAACCTTGAATGGACCCGCGCGATCCTCAAGGGCGCACAAGAACTGAACGTTCCAGTTCTGATCCAAACTTCCATGGGCGCTGCGAAGTACATGGGCGGCTATGAACTTTGCAAGCAACTGATCGAAGCTACGGTTAAGTCCATGGCCATCACCGTTCCAGTTGTTATCCACCTTGACCATGGTGATTACGAAGCTGCCAAGGAAGCGATTGCTGCTGGTTACAACTCCGTTATGTTCGACGGCCATGATCTGCCTTTCGCAGAAAACGTTGAAAAGACTAAGGAAATCGTTGCCTTAGCTCACAGCAAGGGTATCTCTGTCGAAGCCGAAGTTGGTTCTATCGGTGGTGAAGAAGACGGTGTCGTTGGTGAAGGTGAATTAGCCTCTGTTGAAGAAGCTAAGACCTTAGCTGCAACCGGTATCGACTTCTTAGCTGCTGGTATTGGTAACATCCACGGCCAATACCCTGACAACTGGAAGGGCCTGCACTTCGACCGTTTGCAAGAAATCGCTGACGCTGTTGACTTGCCATTAGTTCTGCACGGTGGCTCCGGTATCCCTCAAGAACAAGTCGAAAAGGCTATTCACATGGGTATCTCCAAGCTTAACATCAACACCGAATGCCAACTCGCCTTTGCCAAGGCTACTCGTGAATACATCGAAGCCGGCAAGGACAAGCAAGGTAAGGGTTACGATCCTCGTAAGCTCCTTGCACCAGGCACCCAAGCCATCACAGATACTTTCGAAGAAATCTGCGGCTGGATGGGCACCAAGCCTGTTAAGTTGGTTCCTCAAGAACTGTAATTTTCAGTTTAATAGGAATCAATGCCTGCTAGGTGCGATTAAGTGCTAGGCGGGCGCTAGAAGTAGCCGTTTCCCATTGGGGGAGCGGCTATTTTCTTGCAATCAAGTTTTACCCCGTACCCTTTCTCTTATCCGCAAATGTGCCAAAAATCAATATATGGTATGACTTTGAGGCTTAGTCGGACGTAGGCCTTTTGTGAAATATACCGAACCTACGAATAGCGTCCACATTCAAATCAAGTGATCTCAGAGGACTGCACAGTTATGAGCATGACAATCGTACAAAGAAGGTGTCAAAACTCATGAGTTTTGACACCTTGGGCAGACGTGCTATAATATAAACATCGAAACTATTCATCGTTACCTGCCGCATAGTCCGCAAGCTGTGCGGTATTTTTGTGTAACGAAAAAGCACAACGCCCGCAAGAACGTTGTGCCTCTAATGCCATACCACTAAGGGGTGTCGCAGACCTACTTACTTGTGGTGATCTAGCCAGTGAGCTACGAGAAGTAGGATCACACCCACAAGTAACGGCGCTACTACCGCTTTATCGAAACTGTTCATCGTTACACCTCCCAGCGGCGCGGTATCACGCTAGGCGTTGCGACTAATTAAGTATACATGACGTGACATGTACACACACCTCTTTGTTATTTTGACTGACCGTGCTATGCTATGCCTACCAAATGTATTCAATGTCATCCGCCGCATAGTCTACTAGCTGTGCGTTTTTTTTGCGCGCATCAAAAAAAATCCCCGACCAACCTTGAACTTTCAGGTTGGTCGGGGATTTACAATTTCTCTAGACGAACTACTTATTGGTGACTTTCAAGACATCCGCGCCGAGTTCGACAGGGCCGTCTGCGAAGGTGCCAAAGTCTGCCACGGCGTCCATGTTGGTGACCACCGTGATCACGGTCGGCGCCTTGCCGGCCACGGCGATTTGGTCAAGATCCATCAAGCCCATTTGTTGGCCCGCGGTGACGTGCGCACCGGTAGCCACATCATAGGAGAAGGGTTTGCCGCCTAGTTCGACGGTATCGATCCCGAGGTGTACCAACACTTCCAGCCCAGCGTCGGTTTTCAGTGTGAAGGCGTGTTTGGTCTCGGAAATCGAAATGATCGTCCCTGTGGCTGGGGCCACAATGGCTTCAAGGCTTGGTTCGATAGCGTAACCATCCCCAAGCATTTTTTGGGAAAAGGCGTCATCCTTGACGGCGCTTAATTGTTCCAATGTCCCAGAAACAGTAGCAACAAAAGCAGTCGTGGCACCGGCAGTCGGTGCAGCCGTCATGATGTCGTCGAGACTGGTAGCAGCAGGGGCCGCTTCTTCAGCAGCGACCGTTGCCGTGCCGTCGATGACATTGCCTAATTCATCCTTGGCCAGCATTGCGTCCTTCGGTACCCCGAAGAAGTATGTGGCGACGAACCCGCCAGCATACGCCGCCAGCAAGCCGAAAATGTAGCCCAGCGCGTGTCCAAAACCACCATGGATCAGCGGGATCAAGGCAACACCAGACGGACCAATGGAAGTCGCGCCGATACCACCGATCGCACCGATCACGGCACCACCGACACCACCGCCGACACAAGCGGTCAAGAACGGCCGGCCTAATGGGAGGGAAACCCCGTAGATCAACGGTTCGCCGACGCCGAGGATGCCGACTGGCAAGGCCCCTTTGATCATGTTCGTCAGTTGCTTATTCTTGCGGCAGCGAATCCACAAAGCGATTGCGGCGCCAACTTGGCCGGCACCGGCCATCGCCAGGATCGGCAGTAATGGGGTCATGCCTAACTTGTCGATCATTTCCAAATGAATCGGGGTGAGGATCTGGTGCAGCCCCAACATCACCATTGGCAGGAACACTAGCCCGAGCACGAAGCCGGAGAAGGCGCCACCGACGTTCAGCACCCAGTTGATGGCCCCGACCAAGGAAGCGGAAACCCAACCTGCAGCTGGCATGACCAGGAAGATCGTGAAGACACCCATGATGAGTAACGTGAAGAATGGCGAGAAAATGATGTCAACAGAATCTGGAATATGCTTATGGAACCATTTTTCCACGTAACTCATGACCCAAACGGCAAACAGGACCCCGATGATCCCACCAGACCCGGCGACAAGGTCCTTGCCGGTGAAAATGTTGGGGAGTGACAGCGGTGCGACCACACCTGGCAGGTAAATCAACCCGGCGATGATCCCGCCCAGTCCTGGCGTCGCCCGAAATTCGGTGGCGGCATTGATCCCGACGTAGATATTCAAGTAAGTGAACAAGCCGGCGTTGATGACTTTCATCGTCAAGATCGCCGTCCCCCACCCAGCGCCGATAACGCCAGCGGTTTGCAGGTTACCCAGCACCCCGGCGATCCCGGAAATCAACCCGGCACCGACGAAGGCAGGAATCAGCGGAATGAAAATCGAGCTGATGTGTTTCAACGCCGCCCGCCACCAGGTTTGCTTTTGTGCCGCCTTGTGCGCGGCATGGACCTCAGCGGCTTTTTGTTCCACCGCGGACTTACCACTTTGATAGTCACTCGCAGCGGCTGTGGTCGCCCCGGCTGGGAATGGTTCACCGAGGTTAACGCCCACTTCATCGACCATCTCTTGGGCGACCTTGTTGACGACGCCAGGGCCGAGGATGACCTGTAAGGTATCCTCCTGCGCGACGCCTAACACCCCTGGCACCTTTTTCAGCCCCTCAACGTCGACGTGGTCATCGTCTTTGATGGTCATCCGCACGCGGGTCATGCAATGGATCAACTTGGCAACGTTTTGGGGACCACCGACGTGATCATAAATGCCGTCGCCAATTGCTTTGTACTTATCTTCAGCCATTGTCTCTTACTCCCTTCAAGTTATCCGCTCCACGAGTCGGATCAAAATTCCTATTGAATCGCTTTGGCAATGAAGCCCTTGGCATCGTCTAACCGCTGCTTGGCGATCACTGCGGTGTCCCCGGTCAGGGTCATGACGATAGCCAATTTAACGTCGTGAGCCGCCGCCTCAAAATTCTTGGCAGCAGTAGCGGCGTCGCAGTCGGTTGCTTGCTGGATGATGCGCTTGGCGCGCTCGACCAGCTTTTCGTTGGTGGCTTTGACATCGACCATCAAGTTCTTGTACACCTTGCCCAAGCCGACCATCGCGCCTGTACTCAACATGTTCAACACCAGTTTTTGCGCCGTGCCAGCTTTCAAGCGTGTCGAGCCAGTCAGGACCTCAGGGCCAACTGGAACTTCGATTTGAATATCCGCATGCTGGGAAATCGCGGCATTAGCATTGCAAGCGAGGCTGACGGTCACGGCACCGACGCTTCTGGCGTAGTCCAGCCCCCCGATGACATACGGTGTGCGCCCAGAAGCCGCGATGCCGACAACGGTATCATTGGCGGTCAAGTGGTGGTCGCGCAGGTCTTGGGCGCCGAGGTCAGCGTCATCTTCGGCGCCTTCGACGGCCACCGTCATCGCAGACATGCCCCCAGCGATCAGGCCTTGCACCATTTCTGGGTCAGTACCGAACGTCGGCACACATTCGGCGGCATCTAGCACACCTAAGCGGCCACTGGTCCCGGCACCGGTATAAAATAAGCGGCCGTCTTTATTGAACTGCGCCGTAATCGCGGTGATCGCCGCCGTGATCGCAGGCAAGGCCTGGTTGACGCTTGCGGCCACCGTTTGGTCCTCAGCATTCATCACTTGGGCAAACTCCGCAACGGACAAGGTGTCCAGATGCATCGTTTTGGGATTGCGTGTTTCTGTGGTTAAGGTAGAAAGATCCATAAAAACCTCCGAAAAATAATGGCATTAAAGGGTAACAAATTGGATCGGGGTGTTGGCGTCGATCAAAGCCAGCAACGGGCGGTCGGCGGCAGCCACACGCCCCAGTACATTGACTGCCGAATTCGCCGGTAAGTCGCACTTGGTGAGCTGCAGTTCGCCAGCGTAGCGGCCATAGTGATCATTGTCCAACGTCAGCGAGCCGCACGGCCGTGGCAAGGTAGCAGTCGGCGCAGTCGGCAGTAGCTGGCGCTGGCGCCCTTCCATGAGCCGTACGACTTGCGCCGCCACATCCGGCCGGTTGTGCCAGGTATGTGCGAGCACCGCTTTCGGGGCCGTATCGACCCGTAAGGTAACGGTCCCTTCCTGCAGATAAGTCGCAATCGCCGTCCGGCTCGCGGCGGTAATGGTATTATCGCCAATGTAGATGCGGTCCGTGTGGCACTGCGCCAGATCCACCAACGCCGCTAACGGCGACCAGCCGCGGTGAGCTTCTAGTGTTGGCAATTGCTGCTGCAACGGCCCGCGCAGCTCACCATCGCCAGGCACAAACGCCATCGTGGTGAAACCGAGCCCTTGCAGCCAAGCATTCTTCGCTAAGTACCAGTCCCGGGCCAAGCCGGTTTCTGGCCGCGGGTAGTAGTTGTGCCACGCCTCAAGGTGACCGAAATCAGCTGCGTTGGCGCGCAACGTCGCCACGTCTGCTTCGGTCAACGTGCTGGCGTTAAGGGCCACCGGCATGGCGTGCGATAAGGCCGCCACCGCCGCTAGCGCGATGCCATCATCGATCCGCAAGCCGGTGAGCCCAGTGGCCAGAATCTCTTCTGGCCGCTGCAAGTCCCACCCTAGTGCAGCGAGGCCGCGATCGGAAATATCGGCGATCAACTCCAGTCCCAGCTCGCGACACCAACCGGCCAACTGCGTTACGCGCTGACGCAACACCTTGGCGTCATCTTCAGGAATATGCAGCGAGGTGAAGACGCCGCTAAACCCCGCCGCTTGCATCGCCGTCAGGTACGCATGGGTCTTCGCGGTGAGCGGTGCACTGAGATAAACGGAAAAACCGACCATCATGTCCTCCAATCAAATAGACCAATTTGCCAAGAAAGTATATGAAACCCTTTTCAACAATATCTATAGTTTAGCATGGTAGAAATATGGTTTCAAGCTTTTATGTTAGGTAATGAAACATCATTTCTAAATTTTTGATCATCGCGATGCTTTTTAAGCCGCAAAAAGCCCGCTTGCCGAGTTGCACCTAAAACTCAGGCGTCACTGGACAAGCGGGCTAATGGCAGTTATTGTCGCCGCAGACCGTCGCGGAAAACCGCTTTATATTCATCTACGATCCGCCGACTGGCAATGATGGCGGTTTTGGACTGTGCATAGTTGCGCGTGACATAGGCGTAGTAAATGATATCGACCAACATCAGCTGAGCGTGCAGTGACTGCGTGGCGGCAAAGCGCACGTTAGCTTCCAACGGCGCCGAAGTGGTCATCACGATATCGGCGCGTTTACTGAGTGAATTGGCCCCGAGTTTCGTCAACGCCACCACCTTACCACCGGCGTCTTGGACCAGACGGCTGCCGATCAGCACTTCAGGGGTCTCCCCAGAATTCGACACGAACCAAAAGACTTTCTTATCCCCACCACCAGCCGCCGCTAGCGGCAGGATCTGATTCAAATCATCCGTCGCGAGACAGTTGATACCCAGCCGCGACCATTTTTGCACGATGTCTTGCGCGACTAGGTATGACGCGCTCATCCCAAAACACACGATCTGGGTGGCGTGTTTCAACAGCCGCAACAAACGCGCGAGCTCGTCGGGTTCGACGGCGTCAACAGTTTCGTGTAGTGAGCGCTCCGCGTTTTGCAGCAGCTTAGCCGAGATGTTAGCGAGGGTTTCGTTGCCCTTGATCTCTGGGTTGATGGTCACTGCGGTGCTCGGGTTATTGCGGTCAAACGCCAACTGGAGCTTGAGCTCGTTGTACCCGGGAAAATGTAGCCGCCGCGCAAACCGGCTGACCGTGCTGGGGCTGGTCGCCGCTGCGGCGGCCAGTTGCTTGACACTCATGCCCAAGACCAGGTCGGGATGGGCGAGGACGTACGCGGCCAGTTGCTCCTCGGCGCCAGTCAACTCAGCCCGCGCACTCATAATATTTCCTTCAACAGACATCTCGCTCACTTCTTTCCATTTCACTTATACGATAACGGTTTCTTGAAGGAATGAAAAGTTATTTCACCAAAAAAATTGCACGGTCATTCGGGCCTAGAAAAAGGTCGACTAGACCAATTGTGCAATTGGATACGTCATTGCTTCTCTCAACCGTCTGCCTGGACAGGATCCGCCGTCGGTTGGCTGGCACACGGCAAGTCCACACGTAATAACCACTCCTGCTAATAAATATTTACAAAATTTGCCCTAATTACATGGCTGTTTCTTGATAAACTAAATGCTGAAGGAGAAACGCCTATGTTGAAAAAAGTCGGCTTCTTATGCGTGTTCATCTTAAGTTTGGGGTTGGCCCCACGCCATTTTGTCAGTGCTGCACCGGACTTCAATGTGGCCCCTGTCTTGCCAGCAAACCAAGTTGAGCCTAAGCATCACTATTTCGATTTGCTGGTCACGCCGAACACGACGCAAAACTTGACGATCCAAATTCAAAATACCGCCGCTTACAGCCAACGCTTCTTAGTTTCCCCCAACCGGGCGACGACGGGGCAAGATGGCGACATCGATTACACGACACACGCCCCGACCAAGGCCAAGAGCTTAACCGTCGACATCGAAGCGCTATTGCCCAAGCCGAAAACATACACAGTGCCGCCGCGGACGACGCGCCAGATTACGTTGCACCTGCAGACCCCGACCCACAGCTGGGACGGCATCGTCCTCGGCGCAATCCGCGTCAAAAAACTGGCGACGCAAACGAACGCCGGGATCACCGCCGACACGGCCTATACGATCGGCGTTCAGCTGCGCACGACAGCAACGCTTCCCACTCAACCGCTGATGCCCCAACTCACCGGGGTGACTATGGGCCGCAACGGCAACGATGCCCAAGTCATCGCCAAAGTGGAAAATACCACGGCGGCGATCCAACCAGGGGTACAGGTCAAAACCACAATCCACCGCGTTGGCCAGACCAAGCTTCTCCGCCAGCACACCCAAAAAGGGATCCGCATGGCCCCAAACGCCGTGCTAAAGTTTGACCCCGGCGTCGCGCAACATGCGCTGAGCCCCGGCCACTACCAACTGGCGCTTACCGTCGATCAAGGCCGCTCGACGTGGCACTTCACGAAAACGTTCACGATCGCCAAGACCCAAGTCAAAACCACGACCACGCACCCCAAAAAAGCAACGGCACCGGCAATCATCCCGCTACTCCTGCTTACAGCCGGGATCCTACTCGCCTTGACACTCATTATCCTGTGGCGCCGCCAACGCAAACACTGACTAAGGGGTAGCAACCAAAAAAGCCAGAACTGACGGCTACACCGCCTGAGTTCTGGCTTTTTTGTCGTGCTTAAGAATTAACGCACGTGTTCCGACTATCACTGGGCCACCGAATGCTCGCCTTTAAGCGCAAAATCCGCTCCCCGAATGGTTCCTGTTTTAGACACCGGTTGCCACATTGATACCTGGCCCGTTGCCTTGGCAACAGCGTTTCAATAGCGGCTTCAAGTCGCGACAACGATCACCGCGCAGCCCCCCCCGCTCCTGTTTCAGGACGCGGGGGGGTTAGCGTCGAGCTTGCAAGGACAACGGGATCGTCCTTGTTCCAGTCGTGTTTCAGTGTATGCCAAAGACCCCCAGCGCCTGAACGCTGTGAGCCTTTGGCGCTTCAGTTGTAAGTACCGCGGCGCCAAATCGTCGCGGGTGGTGCCCACAGGCACGGGGACGACGGACAGTGGCCGGGCCAAGCCGTGAGCGAAGAGGGACCGAGGGCAACTGGTCCGGACTGCGACATTAGCATAGAGGCTTTATAGGGGCGTGTGCATTGACGCTAGCCGGTATCGTGCGTATCGGGATGCTCTTTGGTCACGCGCAAGGCGCGGCA
>JALCQM010000041.1 GCA_022651245.1 Lactobacillus sp. | reverse complement strand
CCAACCACAACCCTTTATGGGGCTGGCTGGCGAGGCTGGCCGAATGTTCGACCAGCCAATCCCGGATCGTGTTCAAGTCGTAGCGCATCGTGCGCACCGACACGTTATGACTATTGGCTAATTCTTTGGCGGTCACTGGGACTTCCGCATTCACTAAAATCTTGACGACTTGTTTTTGTCTGGTGGAGAGTTCTGCCATCTCATCACTCCCTTGCCTCTTGCACACCTTTATTATTGGTCGCGGCCAAAGGTGAAACAAGATGAACTTATTGCACGATTTATCGTGCAACCATTGGCGAAATTTCACACAAATTAAAACTGTTTCAACCCTTGGTTAAACTGTTACTATTTAATTTGTATCCGCTATCAATCCCTTTATAACCGCTACAGTATCCATTATAGACTGTATTCATGGCACGACAAATAGAGGTGTGAATCATTTCACCATTCATACCCAAACCAATTTTCGACCGTCTTCTTGCACCATTTCATCATCCACGTGAATGTCAGTTTAAATAACATATTACTAATGGTTGTCGTTACTCTACGCCAATACCAGCAGTCTGTCTAGCGATGTTGTGACGATTCCTAACACCTCACGCAAAAAAATGCACCACGAGCGCTTACTCGTGGTGCAGTGGTGGCATGTTTAAGCTTCAGGACCTGGTTCGGAGGTGATCATTTCCAGGTCTCCGGTGAACGTCCACGCCTTGATCTGGTTCGGGATCAAGAAATGCGTGCCTTTTTGAATTGGGAAGCTTTGCCCGTCCGCCGTCACTTGACCTTCACCCGCCAAAACCGAGACTAAGGTGTACGGTGCTTGCGCCTGTTGGGGCAACTGGCCGTTCAAGACGATGCGTTGCACCGCAAAATAAGGCGAAATTGGCGGTTGCACGTAAGTCGTGATCGTCGCATCCGCCACTTTTGCGGTTTGAATGTCGAGCTTGGGATCGACGTTAGGCACATTGGTCGTGTCGATACTTTGCTGCAAGTGCAGTTCCCGCTTATTGCCGTTGGCGTCCGTCCGGTCATAGTCGTACAGCCGGTAAGTGGTATCGGAGCTTTGTTGCGTCTCCAAAACCATGATGCCCTTGTTCAACGCATGAATCGTCCCACTCGGCACATACACGAAGTCCCCAGTTTTGACTGGTACTTTGCGTAACAAATGGTCCCAGTCGCCTTGGTGGATCATGTCGGCTAGTTCTTGGCGCGTCTTCGCGTGGTGCCCATAGATCAAATACGAACCAGGCTCTGCAGAAATCACGTACCAACATTCCGTCTTGCCTAACTCGCCTGGTCGCTCATGCGCCGCGGCATAAGCGTCGTCTGGGTGGACCTGAACGGAGAGGGAATCATTGGCGTCCAAGATCTTGGTCAATAACGGGAAGACTTTCCCTTTTTGCTGCCCAAAATAGGCTTGGTCTTCTGCCCAGGCTTGGTCCAACGTCTTGCCGGCTAAGGGGCCATTTTCGATCTTGTTAGGCCCATTGGGATGCGCTGAGATCGCCCATAATTCGCCAATCTTGCCGTCTGGAATGTGATAACCGAACTCAGTGGCCAACTTGCGGCCGCCCCAGATCTTCTGATGAAATACCGGTGCTAAGAATAACGGTTCCGTCATAAGTATCCTCCTATTTTCATTGCGCTTTCATTTTACCACATCGGCTAAGTACTGGGAGACGATTTCATCTCGCCGCGCGAGAAAATCGCGATTCACCTGCGGGTGGACGCGATTGCTCAACACGATCAAGGCGCGCTGTCGTTGGGGGGCCAAAAGCCAAAAGCCGCCTGTGTAGCCGGTATGGTACAACCACACGCCACCCGCGGGATCGTGGCGTAGGTCCCAGCCCAGGCTGCGCCCGCCGGCATAGTCTTGCAGCAACTGGCCAAAGGTGGTCGCCGGCCAAGCCGGTGACACCCGCTGGCCGAACGCGTACTGCGTGAAGCTGACCAAATCGGCCAGCGTCGCAAACAATCCAGCCGAACCGGCGTGTACCCCTAAGATCCGCGCCTTCGGGTCGTGCACCACGCCGCGCAAAAGCTGGCCGTTGGCATATATCGTCGGGACACAGTTGGCCGGCACAGGCGCAAACGTCGCCCCGGTCAACCCCAGCGGCTGGAGCACGCACGTCGTGATCAAGTCCTGAATCGCAGCGCCGTAAACTTTTTCTAACGCCCACCCGACAAGTAATAAGTTGAAGTCACGGTATAAGACTTGGTGGCCGCCAGTGGGGGTCAGCGTCTGGAGCAAGGCTTGCCGCAACGCTGGCGCGGTGAGCTCGTCGCGGTGCGGGATGTAACTCTGCAAGCCGCTGGTATGCGTCAGCGCCTCGCGAAACGTCGTCGCCGGGGCAAACTCCGGCAGCCACTCGCGCAACGGCTGGTCCACCTGCACCCGGTGGGCCGCCAACGCCTGTAAAAATACGGTCGTGGTCCCGAGCACCTTCGTCAGCGAGGCGAGATCATAGGCCATCCCCGGACGCAACGGTGCCACCGTCGGCAGCCACTGACTGGCGCCAAAAACGCGGGTGGTCACGCGCTCTTGGGCCATCAGCGCCATGCTGACGCCAGGCACCACCCGATCCGCCACTAGCTGGTGCACCAATTTTTCTGTTTGCAACACATGGGTCAACTCCGATCTGACGCCCATTTTACCACATCCACCTGGCAGTCCGCGGCCACAAAAAAACCACGCCTCTGCGTCGCGATTCACAGTGGAATCGCGACGCAGAGGCGTGGTTGCGGTTGGCGCTTAGGCGCCCATTTCTTCTTGCACGACCGCCACGATCGAGTCGACGTACTGATCGACTAAATCTTGGGTCCTGGCTTCTGCCATCACCCGCAACAAAGGTTCGGTCCCGCTTGGCCGGACCAAGACGCGACCGTCACCGGCCATTTGCGCTTCGACAGCATCAATGGCTTCTTTGATCGCCGCGCTTTGTTGCCAGTTGTCTTTATCCTTGACCTTCACGTTGACCAGCTTTTGCGGATAAGTCGTCACCGGCGCCGCTAGTTCGGACAGCGGCTTGCCAGTTTGCTTCATCACGTTCAACAGGTGGATCCCAGTGAGCATGCCATCCCCCGTGTTGTGGTAATCGGATAAGATCACGTGACCGCTTTGTTCGCCACCGATGTTGTACCCGTTGGCCCGCATTTCCTCAGACACGTGGCGATCACCGACCGCAGTTTGGACCGACTTCATGCCGGCGGCTTCCAGTGCTTTATACATCCCCAGGTTACTCATGACCGTCGTGACCACGGTATCTTTTTTCAGTCGACCTTGGGACTGCATGTAGTGCCCTAAAATGAACATGATCTTATCGCCATCGACGACGTGACCTTGTTCATCCACCGCGATGCACCGGTCGCCATCGCCGTCAAAGGCCAAACCGACTTGGGCGCCTTTGTCAACGACGAACTGGGCCAGCGCTTCGGGATGCGTCGAGCCGACACCTTTGTTGATGTTGATGCCGTCTGGACTGGTGGCCATCGTGTCGAATTCGGTATCCAGATCCGCAAACAACCGGGAAACTAAACCACTCGTCGCCCCATTCGCGGCGTCTAAGGCCACGTGGATCCCCGTCAGGTCCTCGGATAAGGTCTGTTCCAAGAACTGGGTGTACTTCAAGGCCCCTTCTGGGTATTCGGTAACGCTCCCTAAGCCTTCAGCCGCTGGGCGCGGTAAGGTGTCTTCTGCGGCGTCGAGCAAGGCTTCGATTTCTTCTTCGGTTTCGTCTGAAAGTTTGAAGCCATCTGGGCCGAAGAACTTGATGCCGTTATCGGCAGCCGGATTATGCGATGCCGAGATCTGGATCCCGGCGGCGGCTTCTTGCACCTTGATCAGATAAGCGACTGCCGGGGTGGTGATCACCCCGAGCGATAACACTTCGATCCCGACGGACAATAAACCCGCCGTCAGCGCAGACGCCAACATTTCCCCACTGGCGCGCGTGTCTCTGGCCACTAAAACCTTCGGCCGGTGGTCATGGTCCAAGTTGTGTTGGGTCAGCACATAACCACCGCAGCGCCCTAAGCGAAACGCCAGTTCCGGGGTCAATTCCACATTGGCGACCCCGCGGACACCATCAGTTCCAAAATACTTCGTCATCTTGTAATTCCTCATTTCTCAAGTTAATCGTTATTGGCGCTTTCGCTGTCACTGCTGCTGGCACTAGACGTACTTTCGCTGGCACTTTCGCTGTCACTGCGACTACTGGCGCTACTACTGCTGGTGGTACTGGCGCGGCTGGTGGCCGTCGACGACGCGGTGCTACTGCTGGCCGCGTCTTGATCGTTGTCGCCCACTTTCAGCTCAACTTTGATCGTCGCCGGGCTGGCATCTGTCAGCTTGGCGTTGCCAGCCGTGGTCGCCACGGATTTGGTGGTCGATGCCGACAGCCCATCGATGGCGACGGGGACCGTCAGCCGGTCGATATCATCTAAAACGGCTTGCGGCCCGTAAATGGTGACCGTGTCTGTGTCTGACGACAAGCTGACCGTTTTTCCAGCCGCGGCGGTGCCCGTCGCCTTCAAGGTGATCGGCACCCGCTTAGACGGCAAGCTGATCGGCAAGGTCACATGCACCGTTTCCGGCGTGACCACGACGTTAACAGTGTTACCGTCTTCGTCAAGCGCCTGCAAGATCACTTCTTGGCTGATGCTTTCTTTCGTGTTGCGCTTCATCACCACGTTGGCGACCACTTGGTAGACCCGGTTGATCTCCCCTTTTGCGCCGGTGATCTCGGCGGTTTCGGTGTTCAGCTTCTCAGTGCCAACGGTATACCCTGGGGCGAGACTGTCGTGATTATACTTGACTTGGATCGGCATCCGCCGCGTCTTGCGGTCTTGGATATTGACCGTGATCGTCGCGGGTTTGAGCCGGTAGGACAAGTCTTTGTTCAGCCCACTTTCCTTTAACTTCACCGTGTGCTTGCCGACCCCTAATTTGGTCAGGTCCGCGATGATCCGGAAATTCTGGGTGTTCGCTGTGACCGTCACTAACGACGCGGCCCCTTCGATCGTCACCGAGACTTTTTCCGGATAACCGGTGATGAAGTACTTGTCGGAATCTGCATTCAACTGTAGCGGCACCTTGAGCGTCCGCTTGGTCGTCGCCGTGATGGCGTTATCCGTATGCGGATTTTGGCGCGTGTTGTTGATGTTTTCGGCGCGCACATAGGCGAACAGTCCCACCGCCAATAACAGTGCCAGCAAGCGGTAAGCCCACTTGCTTTCCCAAAAGTTCTTGAAGTTCATCGCTTCGCCCCCTTTTGCCACTTGTCACTCAACCAGGCCAGGACCGGATTTTGCTGTTTCTCTTCTTCGGCTGGCACGAGTTGCGCGGTCAACAACTTCAAGTAGTCTTCACGCGTCAAGTCGCGGATCAAGTGGTTGTTATTGGTCACGGTGACACCGCCAGTTTCTTCAGAAATCACAATCGTCAACGCGTCGGTGACTTCACTGATCCCCACAGCCGCGCGGTGCCGCGTCCCTAACGCCTTAGGAATCAGGTTCGACTCGGATAGCGGTAAGTACGCCGCGGCCACGGCCACCCGGTTATCCCGGATGATCACAGCGCCATCGTGCAGTGGCGTGTTAGGGATAAAAATGTTGATCAGCAATTCCCCAGACACGTCGGCGTCGATGGGGATCCCAGTTTCGATGTAGTCTTCTAAGCCGGTATTTTGTTGAATGGTGATCAACGCCCCGATGCGCCGCTTACTCATGTATTGAATCGCCTTATCGAGCTCTGCGACTAAGCGCGTCTCGGCTTCGTGTTGATTCGATTTGGTCCACGGCAAAACCGAGCCGCGCCCTAAGTGTTCCAGGCCCCGCCGGATCTCAGGTTGAAAAATGATCACCAATGCCGGGACGGACCAGGTGATGACCATGTCGGCAATGTAGCCGACCGTTTTTAGCTGCAAGTACCATGAGACGATCTTGATGATCGCGATCACGAAGACGCCTTTGAGCAGCTGCACGGCTTTGGTCCCGCGAATCAACATAATCAAGCGGTAGATCACATACCAGACCACCGCCACGTCGATCACGTTTGCCACCGTTGACCAAGTCAACAGGTTGGCCAAAAATGTCTGCATGTCACGCCTCCCATTATATGTTTATTTGTCATTATACCACGATTGCAAAACCCGGTTTTACCCCGTACTGCTCGTGGCGCCTTCTTAGGTCCACCCGTAAATATTAACGGATTAATATTCCGCTAGCGGCCTAGTCAAGGTCCGCCTTACCCTTGCCTGGCGCGGGGCGATCAACTAATCGCTAATATTCGCTAAATCCGATGAATGGTGTGGTTGATGCGCTTCCAAAGCGTTAGAATATGGTTATCACAGGTTGTGGAAAGGAACGTGAGTGTATGAATGCGACAGAAGAAAAACGCGTCCAGTTTGCACAGGCGACCCAGTCTCAAGTCCTCGCCCAATTGAAAACCACGACGACCGGTTTGACCCAAACAGAAGCGGGCCAACGTCTCAGCCAATATGGCCCCAACACGATCACCAAAACTGAAGAAGGCTCGCAACTCAAAGTCTTCTTGAAAAATTTTGCTAGCCTGATGGCGATCTTGCTTTGGGTCTCTGGTGCCATCGCGATCCTTTCTGGCACCTTGGAACTGGGGATCGCGATTTGGCTGGTCAACATCATCAATGGCTGTTTCAGCTTCTGGCAAGAGCACCAAGCCAAAAAAGCCACCGATTCGCTGATGGCGATGCTGCCCACCTACACGCAAGTCTACCGGGACGGCAAAGTGCAACAAATTGACGCCACGCAGTTGGTGCCTGGCGATATTTTCACCTTGCAAGCCGGCAATGCCGTGCCTGTTGACGCCCGGCTGCTAGAAGCGACGTCGATGCAAGTCGACCAAAGTGCGCTGACTGGGGAGTCGGTCCCGGAATCCAAAACGATCAAGTACGATCCAGGCGAAGGCGAATTCGCAGAGTCTAACTTGATCTACGCCGGGACCACCGTCGGCGCTGGCACAGGTCTGGCGGTGTGTTTTGCCAGCGGGATGAACACCGAGTTCGGCCAGATCGCCACCTTGACCCAGCAACAAACGAAGGTCGAAAGCCCATTGACCCGCGAATTGAACCGGCTGACCAAGCAGATCTCGCTGATCGCGATCGGCATTGGCATTGCCTTTTTCATCGCGGCGATCTTCTTCGTGCATTACCCGATCGCCAAGTCCTTCATCTTCGCGTTGGGGATGATCGTCGCCTTCATTCCTGAAGGCCTTTTGCCCACTGTGACCTTATCCCTGGCCCATGGGGTGCAACGGATGGCCAAGCGCCACGCCTTGGTCAAAGACCTCAACTCGGTCGAAACGTTGGGGGAAACCACGGTCATCTGCTCGGATAAAACCGGTACCTTGACGCAAAACCAAATGACGGTCAACCACATCTGGTTATTGACCCATACCTATGAAGTCACCGGTCAAGGGTACGTCAACAATGGCCACATCGAACTGGATGGACAACCCGTGGACTTCCACGACGACCCTGACCTCGATCGGCTCTTGCGCGTCGCGGCGCTGAACAACGATACCCGCGTCCAACAAGATCCAGATACTCACAAACCTAAGCTCTTGGGCACCCCGACGGAAGCGGCCTTGATCATCTTGGCCGAAAAGGCAGGCTTTGACCTCACCGAGGCCGAAAAAGCCACCCCGCGGCTCAAAGAGTTCCCGTTCGACTCTGAACGCAAGCGCATGTGCACCATTCACCAACACGACCCCCAGACCCTGTCTGCCTGCGTTAAAGGAAGCCTCTCCGACCTTCTGCCACAATGTGACACGATCCAAGTCGCCGGCGTCAGTCGCCGGTTAACGCAAGCGGATATCGACAAGATCAACGCGGCCAACCGCGATTTTGCCGCGCAAGGCTTGCGTAGTCTGGCGGTGGCCTACCGGCAGCTGCCAGGGGACACCGACCTCGATACGTTGACCATCGCCAACACCGAAACCCACTTGACCTTCCTAGGCTTGACCGTCATGGCCGATCCGCCCCGTCCAGAGATCTATGACGCCGTCCAAAAATGCCACGACGCTAACATCAAGATCATCATGGTCACCGGCGACTCCACGTTGACGGCCAAATCGATCGCCGTGAAGATCGGCTTGACCTCTGACCAAGCGCGGGTCGTCACCGGCACCGAACTGGACGCCATGAGCGAAGCCGACTTGCAAGAAGCGCTGCGCGGGGAGATCATTTTCGCCCGGGTCGCGCCGGAACAGAAGTATAAGATCGTCTCGACCTTACAAAAGAACGGCGAAATCGTCGCGTCGACCGGTGACGGGGTCAACGATGCCCCGGCCTTGAAGAAAGCCGACATCGGGGTGGCCATGGGGGTCACCGGTACCGACGTGGCCAAAGACGCCGCGGACATGATCTTGACCGATGACAATTTTGCCTCGATCGTCAGCGCCATCGAAGAAGGCCGCACCGTGTACGCCAACTTGCAGAAGTTCTTGACCTACATCCTGACATCGAATGTGCCTGAAGCGATTCCAAGCGTCTTGTTCCTGTTCTCGCGGGGATTGATCCCCTTGCCGATGACCGTCATGCAGATCTTGACCGTCGATCTCGGCACGGACATGTTACCCGCATTAGGCTTAGGCTCGGAGCAAGCCGAAGCTGGTATCATGCACCAGCCGCCACGCGCACGCGACGCCCACCTCTTGAATCATCAAGTCGTGTGGAAGGCCTTCGCCTGGTATGGCTTATTGGCCAGTGCGATTTCGACATTCGCCTACTTCTTCGTCAACTGGCAAAATGGCTGGCCAGACGTCGCGCTGTTTGCTTCGGGGGATGGCTACGCCCGCGCCACCACGATGGTCCTAGGCGCGATCGTCTTCTTCCAAATCGCCAACGCCTTAAACTGCCGGACGCAAAGCGCCTCGGTCCTCAAGACGGGCCTGTTTTCTAACCGGCGGATCTGGTACGGCATCATCTTCGAAGTACTCTTGTTGGCGATCTTGACTCTGGTGCCGTTCTTACAAGGCCTCTTCAACACCACCGCCTTGGCATGGCAAGATTGGGTGTTCCTTGCGATCATTCCGATCCCTGTCTTCTTGATTGAAGAAATCCGCAAAGCTTGGCTACGACGGCAAGCCTAACCGCAACAAAATAAGCACCTGTGCCCTGCGATTCGGGGTACGGGTGCTTTTGCGTGCGGTGCTTAATAGTAGCGGCTGTGGTTGTGTAAGTTGAGCTTGGCGATGATCGTATTTGGATCGCTTTCTTCAAGTGGCTGGATCCATAAGCCTAAGCCGTCGATCATTTTCAACATATAGTTCGTAACGGCGATCTCTTCTTCAGCAGGATCTAACGCCATCCCTGCCCCTTCGGCTGCCGCCATCGCATCTTCGATCGAAAAAACGATCGTGTCCGCAAAGGTCGTGGTCAACTCGGCGTACAGCTTAGCGACCTTCTGGTTGACATAGTCGCGCACGGCATCCAGCGCCGTCGAGTTTTTGGCCTGTAAGTCATAATACCGTGTGACCAACTGGTTGTTATCAATTTCCATCATCATGGACCCCTCCTAGAAAATCGTGCTCAAGTACCTTACTCATAGTGTACCCTTTCTATATTCTTTTTTGTATATACAGAATGAGAAATTCATGGCAAACTTGCACACAAAAAGTAAGCCCGGTACACTGGATACCGATGCTATCTTGAGGAGGTTGTTAACTGCAATTAAAAACATGAAAACACCCAGAATTTCATCCCGTTTTGTGACGCTGTAGTAATTAAGTGGAAGGCGACGTCGCAAAACTTTATGAAATAACGAACTCGTGAGAAAATCATCGCAAACTAGTGATCTTCTGGTGGTAAAAGTTTCTCTGTCCTGACAGGATAACCTCACCTTCTTCGCGTACTTTATAGATGAAGGAGGTGAAGAGATGCTAAGAACTCACAAAGTGCGCTGCTACCCGAATGCCACGATGCAACTAGCCCTTAAGCAGGGGTGTGATTATCGCCGCTATTGTTATAACCAAGCGCTGTCTACCTGGAATGATATGTACGATGAATCAGTCATCCTGGCAGACAAGGGCCTACGCCCAAACGAGCGCAAAGTGCGTGATGAATTGGTCGCCAACAAGGCTGATTGGCAGTTTGGTCGTTCAGCCCGCATCCTACAGCTGGCCGTACATGACGTCGCCCAAGCGTGGAAGAATTTCTTCAACCCGAAGATGCCCGACCATGCTAAGCCGCGATTTAAGTCTCGAAAACGGAGCCGCCAGGTCTTTAAGACCGACCGTGCGACGATCATGGCGGGTAAACTGCGGCTTGATAAGCCGTTGAATTATCAAGGTCCTTGGTATGGTATCCGATTAGCGGAAACTCCACGCTGGGAAGGTACTATTCGGCTGGCAACCATTGTTGAAGAAGCCGACGGTTATTATGTGAGCTTAAGCATTGAGGTCGAACAGCCGGAAGCTTTACCAGCCTCCGAACGGGTCTGTGGCGTTGACGCCAATATCGGCAAATATGTTTACAATGACGGCGACACCATGGCTAGCCTGCCAGTGTTGACTGGCAAACTCATCAACCTGTACGACCGTATCTCTCTGTATCAGCGCCAACTTGCCCGCAAGCGGCGAGCAAATCCAGGACACTTTCTGTCTAAACATTATCGCGCAACGAAAACCAAGTTGAAGCGGGCCTATCAGAAAGTGTCACGGATCCAAAACGACCTCTTACAGAAGCTGACAAAACAGCTGGTGGTCAACAACGGTACTATTGCTATCGAAGATTTGGACGCGAAGCACATGAAGATGAACAAACGGTTGGCGAAGAACCTTCACCGCTCGTTGTTCGGGCGCTTCAAGGTGTTGATGCAAGACAAAGCGACTTGGTACGGTCGTACTTTGGTGTTAGTTGACCGCTTCTTTCCTAGTACGCAACAATGCAGCCATTGTGGCGTGGTCAAGACTGGCCTAGATAAATTGACCTTGGCAGGTAACCAATATCATCACACGAAACATCACGAGTTTCATTGTTACGGCTGCGGTATCCGGCTAGACCGGGACCAAAACGCCGTATTGAATTTAATTCAGTATGCACAGGGGCAGGCTATGTCCTAATGATTCAAGAGCTAGTCACTGTTGCCAAGGGATATCCCGCGGTAAGAATACTGGTGTTGACGGAATCAAATAAAATCAGAATGTAAAACTAAGAAAGGAAATATATAATCCTTTACTAGTGTCAATGGACATTCTTCCACATTTTATATAGCAGGATTATATTGTGTTCAAAAAATCATTACGTGTGCTCTTAGGATTGGCTTTGGTGCTGGTCTTGGCCGCGTGCGGCAAAACCACCACGACTGCCAAGCCTAGTCTCGATTCCGAACTGGTCACCAAAGGCACCTTGACCATCGGTTTAGAAGGCACCTACCAGCCGTACAGCTACCACAAAGATGGCAAGCTCACCGGCTACGAAGTCGAATTGGGCAAAGCGATCGCCAAGCAAATGGGCCTAAAGCCGAAGTTCGTCGAATCCAAGTGGGACTCTTTGATTGCTGGCTTAGACGTCAACAAGTACGACCTGATCTTGAACAACGTGGCGAAAACTCCTGAACGGGCCAAGAAGTACGCCTTCACCAGTGCGTACACCTCTGGCAAGTCCCAGCTGGCCGTTAAGAAAAACAACCCCACGATCAAAACGATTCAAGACATTAAAGGCCAAAAAATGGCGCAAAGCGTGACCTCTAACAATGCTGCCAACGTCAAGGCCTTAGGTGGCGAAATCGTGCCAGTCGACGGCTTCTCCCAGTCGATCCAGCTGATCGAACAAGGACGTGTCGCCGGTACCGTTAACGACTCGGCTTCTTTTTATGCCTACTTGAAGCAAAACCCAAAAGCGAACATCAAGCTGTTGTCTGTCGGCAAAGCGATCACCGCCACGCCGGCTCGTGGCCTGCTTCGTAAAAAGGATACCGTTTTGCAAACCAAAGCGGATAAGGCGCTCAAAACCTTACGCGCTAACGGGACGCTGACCAAGCTTTCCAAACAGTTCTTCGGCGGCGACGTCACCCAATAAAGATGCTTAGTGCCTGGAGCCGATCCCCTCCAGGCACTATTTTTTTCACGCTCAATCGACGTGCTATACTAGCCTCAAAAGCTGAAAAGGAAGTGTCTGTATGGCTTTACCTACTCGCAGCGCGGTGGCCACTGAGGAAACTTGGGACCTCACACCGCTTTATCCGACAGAAAATGCCTTCAATGCGGATTTACGCCGCCTGGCAGAATTAGTGCAAGATTTTACCCGCATCTACGCCGGGCGCCTCACGCAATTAGCCGTGATCACCGATTGCTTAGACGACTACGCCAATATTTTGACGATCATGGATCATCTCGACCACTACGCTTTCTTACCGCAGTCCGCCGACACCACAGACGCCCAGGCGGCCGATCGGGCCAACCGGACCGCCGCAGCTTTGGCGCAGGCGAACGGCCAGCTGACCTTCGTGGAAGCCGAGTTACAAGCCCAACCTGCGGCCACCCTCGCGCAAGTCGCCGCGATCGACGCCGACCACGCCGCCTTCATCCGCCACATCCAACAAGCCCAACAAGATGCGCTCCCACCGGCGACGGAAAAGGCATTGGCCGAGCTCGCCCCTGCCCTTGACGCCCCCAACGCGATCCGGAGCCAAACCGTTTTTGCCGACATGGACTTCGGCACCTTCACGGCCAATGGGCGCGAGTACCCGTTATCCTTCGTTTTATATGAAGAAGACTACCAAAAACACCCCGACGTGGCCGTGCGCCGCGCCGCTTACCTCAAGTTCAGCGCCGTGTTAGCCGAGTATCAAAATACCATGGCGGCCGGCTACTACGCCCAAGTGGCTAAGGAGAAAACGCTGGCGACGATGCGCGGCTACGATTCGGTGATCGACTATCTTTTGCGGGACCAAGAAATCAGCCGCGCCCTGTTTGACCGCCAAATCGACGTCTTGATGAACGACTTGGCCCCGGTGATGCGTCGCTACGTCACGCACCTTAAAGCGCAACTGGGCCTGGACCGGATCACCTACACTGATCTGCAAGCCGACCTCGACCCCGATTACGCGCCGCGCGTCACTTGGGCCGATGCGCCTGGCTATATCCAACGCGCATTAGCCCCACTAGGTGACGATTATGCACAACAAATCGCCCAGGCCTTTTCCCAACGGTGGGTCGATCGCGCCGCGAATGTGGGCAAAGAGTCTGGCGCCTTCGCCACGGCACCTTACGGCCTGCACCCGTACGTCTTGATGACTTGGCGTGACGGCTTGCCGGCCTTGTACACCTTGATCCACGAGCTGGGCCACTGCGGGCAAATGACCTTAGCAGACGCGCATCACAGTATCTTGGCGAACGAACCGAGCCTCTACATCGTCGAAGCACCGTCCACTTTCCACGAACTCTTATTGACCCATAGCCTGCTGACGCAAAGTGCTGATGCCCGCCTACAGCGCTTCGCCTTGAGCCGGTTACTAGCAGACACTTACTTCCACAACTGCGTCACCCACTTACTCGAAGCGGCTTTCCAACGCGAAGTCTATACCTTGATCGACCGCGGTGAAAGCTTCGACGCGGCTAAGCTCAACACCCTCAAGCACGACGTTTTGGCGCGCTTTTGGGGAGACGCCGTCGACCTTGACTTCGGCGCGCCTGAGCTGACCTGGATGCGGCAGAGCCACTACTACATGGGGCTTTACTCCTTCACCTACTCCGCCAGCATGGTGGTATCGACGGGCGCGTACCTCCGCTGGCAAAACGGTGACGCCACCGCCCTCAGCGACTGGCACCGCTTCTTAGCCCTAGGCGACACCCAACCCCCACTAGCCGCGGCCAAAACCGCCGGCGTCGACATCACCAACACCGACGCCTTACACAACATGGTAGATTTCTTGGACAAAACGGAGAAAAAGCTAGAAACGCTCCAGAGCGAAGCAAGCCGCATTTAGCAATGTGGTAAGGCGGCCTGGGTGCGGCGCGGCACGCGGCGTGACCGGGACGACTTACACGCCACCGCTCCAAATCTCTGACTTCATACCAACAACCAAAAATGCCGTACCACCGACCCAAAATCTCGGTGGCACGGCATTTTCATTGATTGAAAGCCCACGCTAGTGTTACCCATTCCTTCATGCCTGGAAATACCGGTTATAATGCACGCGACAATTCGGGTTGAACGCATGCTGGCACTGCGGACACGACCCTTGGGTGTATTCGGCAAATGTCAGCTCAACCCCACAATTGCCGCACAACACCGCCCGAGATGCTTTCGGACTAGGCACAAACAGATGGTCGCACAAGGCATCGTGACACTGATAGCAGGCAAAAAAGTCCCCGCACTGGGCACACCGCAAGGCCGCAATATCGTTATCCTGGTGGTAATGGCGACAACGGCCGGCCGCATCGCAATCAATCCCGCGGATCAAGGTCAACTTTGATCACCTCACCACTGGTATAAGTCAGCAAGCCGGTCGCCGTTTGTAGCACCAAGCCGCCGTTGGCCGCGATTTCTTCTGCGACCCCGGTCACCCGCCGATCACCTAACCCAAGCGTCACACGGTGGCCCAAGATCGTCGAGGCGGCGCGGTACGCTGGCAAAAAGTCCCCGCTAGCGACTGTTTGGGTCATGGTCAAGATCGCGGCTAACAAGTCCGCGGCCAGCCGGTTGCGGTCTACCGCAGACGCCGTGATCCGCCCGGCAATCGCTGCCAAGGCTTTCGGGAAATCCGTGGTAGTCAGGTTCAGCCCGATCCCGACGACAAACGCCGAGCTGGTCGCAGATTCGACTTCTAAGACCGCTTCGGTGATGATCCCGCCGACTTTTTTCGTGCCGATCATGATGTCATTGACCCACTTGAGCCCAAATTCAACCTCGGGGAACCAGCGCTGCAAGACGCCTAAACACGCCGTTGCGACGCCGGTCGTCACCAGGCCCACCTTGGTCAGATCATGCAAGGTGTTCGGTAAGACGACGCTAAAATACAAGCCCGTTTCTGCCGGCGAATAATACGCCCGCCCGCGCCGACCATAGCCTGCCGTCTGCTCCCCAGCAAAAAACGCGGCAGTCCCCACGACCGTCTGTTGCGACAGCCATGCCTTGGCTTGGCCTTGCGTCGACTCAACGCTGGCGGTCGCGACAATCGGGGCCGCCACGGCGGCGTAGTAGCTGATCACATCCGCGTCGAGTTGCGCACAGCCTAAGTATTGATACCCTTGACTCTTACGGGCATCGATCGTGTGCCCCGCTTTGCGCAACGCATTGATCGCTTTCCAAACCGATTCCCGTGACAGCCCTAACTCTTGAGCGAGCGCATCCCCTGATTGCCATTGCGCCTGCTGCGCCAATAAGGCGCGCAAAACGCGTTGTTTGGTTGTTGGCATTTTTTTCTCCCTTCAATGCACCACTCGGCGCAAGCGGCGCGCGATCGTGACGGCCAAAGCCACCTTCAGCAAGTCCCCCGGGATGAAGGCCAGATTCGACAACAGCGCGGCGACTAGCGGCATGTGCGCCTGCATCGCCAAAAACAGCGCCCCGATAATATCAACGATCACTACCATCGTGGTTGCGGCCACCAAAAACTCCACCCACCAGGCGCGCTGGGGCGCCTGGGTGACGCCCAATAACCAGCCGTTGAGCGCTGGTGCCAGCAGCCAACCGAGCAAATACCCGCCGGTTGGGCCGACGAAACTCGCTGCCCCACCGCGGCCACCGGACAGTAGCGGCAAACCCAATGCCACCAGCAACAAGAAGACGACCACGGCTAACGTTGCGTACCGCGGCGGTAATAATTCCCCTGCCAGCATCACGCCCAAGTTTTGCAAAACGATCGCCACCGGGATGATGCCCAGCGGAATCCCTGGAAATAGGCCTAAAATAATCAGCAGCGCACAGATCATCGCCGCTTGCAGTAGTTCTTTGAGTGCGTGATCTTTCCCCATCAGCTTACCCCTTTCGGTTGAAAACAAGGTCAGTATACGCACCAGTAACCCGTGTGTCAATATGACGGTTACAATCGAGGCTTCACAACGACCGGTGGCTCCGTTACAATCGGGACAAAGGGGGGCTCGTCATGCGCGTCTTAGATCTCTTGCAATTATTGCATGATTACAACAAAAATACCCCGGTGCGCTTACGCGTCGGGGATCAGGTCGTGAATATCGGGACGTTTGAACGGCGGGTATGGCGGGAACAGCCGCAATTGATCTTCCAGCCGCGGACCGGCGGTAAACCCTTGAAATGCTGGGAAGTCATGGTCTTGATCGATCAACACGACTGGCGCCAACATTACGTCTACGTGCAAGAAGCAGACGATATCCGCCCTCTTTTCGGCTTTCAAGAACAACCCGCCGGTCTGGTCTTGAACTGATCACCAGCCGGTACTAGGCTCTTGTTGGACCACCGCGTCCAGTAGTGGCCGGACCGCTTGGGTGCCCACGTCGCAGCGGGCCTTGCCTGGTTCGATCCCGCGGACCTTCATCCCCACCCGAAAGCGCAACGGAATATCGGCCGGGGCGAGGTGGCCTTGAAAATAGAAAAATTGTGGCGGGGCACTACACCGATGAAAGTTATGCGCCCGCACATGCTGCTGACTAGTGCCGTCCATTTGGCTTAACCCTGTGCCGAACACGAACAAATTGGCCGGTAGCGCCTCTTGATAGCGGCGGTAAAATTGCCGAAAACCACTGATGCGGTGCCCGATCACGTGCCCCCCATAGATTACCAAGTTGCTTTTGGCCAGGTCTTGGGTGGTCACAAATTTGCTGTCGAGCAACTCGCAGTGCAACGCTTTTGCGATCCATAATGCATATTGTTGGGTGAAGCCGGTTTGCGAGGTATACACCACCACGATTTTAGCCATCACTGTGCCCTCCTTACCCTTTTATTGTACCTATTCGATTGCACGCGACTCAACTTATCTGCCTGTGCTACACTATAGGCATCTAGGAAGGGAGATTAGCTTATGGAAATCACACGTCATGGTACCCCGCAACAAACCAACGGTAATCCGCCGGCGATTGGCGCCCCATTACCTCACTTCATCGTGCTCACTGCCGACAACCACGCGTTTGACCCGCAAACATTGGCCGGGCGCTATAACTTGATCAGTGTCGTGCCCGATATCAATACCCGCGTCTGCAGCATCTCCACCAAGCAATTCAACCAATCGATGGACGGCTTCGACGGCGTCGGGTTTTACACGATCTCGACGAATACGACCGACCAACAACAAAACTGGTGTGCGGCCGAAGGCGTCGACCACATCCAACTCTTGGCGGACCCCGATGGCGACTTTGGCCGCGCCATGGGGCTGTACGTCGCGGAAAACAACACCAACGCCCGCAGCGTTTGGATCATCGCACCAGACGGGACGATCGCCTACCGCGAATTGATCCTCGAACAAACCACCGAGCCTAACTACGCCGACGCCTTAGCCTTTTTGAAGGCCCATTAACCGCAAAAAAGACCTTCGTCCCACGATTCAACTCGTGGCGCGAAGGTCTTTTTACGGTTTAGAAGCCTTGGATCAACATCATGATGACAGGCACCACGATGGCGAACAAGACGGTGGATAACGTGACCACATTGGTCGCGTAGGCAACATCGCCATGCCCTTGGTTCGCCAAAATCGGCAAGACGGCTAACCCTGGGGCGGACGCTTGAACGATCAGCGTCTGCGCTTCAGCAGTCGGTACCCCGAAGCCGAGGTGCAACCCCACCGAAATGATCATTGCGATCAACGCCGGGGCTAACACGAAGCGCCCTAACAAGGCCACGATCGTGTCGCGATCGAACTTGATGGTCTTGAACCCAGCCTTGGCTAAGATGATCCCGATATAGATCAAGGATAACGGGGTCACCAGGCTGCCAACATAGTCTAACGTCTTCACGGCAAAGCCCAGCCAGCCGACTTCCACAAACGGAATGTTCAGCAGCAAGAAGACCAAAGCCACTAAGAAGCCTAAAAGTGGGGCCGGCAACAACTTCTTCCAGTTGAAGGTCTTCTTCTCCCCGGTGTTAGCCTGCTTCGTTGGGTCGTCCCAACTCATCAAAAAGGCACCAAGCGTCCATGTGGAAACTGTGTTGACCACATAATACATCAAGAAGTACGGCGTCGCTTTGTCGCCAAACAAGGCGAGGTTGAGTGGTAAGCCAATGAAGATCGTGTTGGCGTTGACGAACATGTTGATGAACGTCCCGCGCCGCCCTGGGCGCACTTTCAACAGTTTGACTAGGATAAAGGCGATCACGTAACCTAAGATTACCGCCCCAAAACCGTACACCAAGCCAGAACTCAAGCTGACCAATTTTTTCAGCGTCAACCGTTCCAAAACGGAAATAAAGATCGACGCGGGTAAAGCGACTTTCATCAATAATGTGGAGATCGTGCCGCCGAAGGCCTCGTCAAACCACCCTTTGCGTTGGAGCACATAGCCTAACGCAATGATCAAAACAATCGTTAAAATACTTTGGACGGACGTGTATAAAGCCGTCATGAATCTTCCCCCTTTTTACCTAACGCGCGCTCACTTCTCAACGTCTACCGTCAAGTCGTGATATTCTGGATGCCACTGCGCGTTCGCCACGGCTTGGGCCACATCCGCGATCGGTTCTTGGTTGAGCCCGTCGGCAACGGCTTGCTTGGCCACGGCCACAGCGACGGTCTTCGAGAAGGCGTCGAGCTTGGTCACAGGCGGCAAGACAGCCGCCCCTGCTTGCTTTGGATCAACGATCCCGCCTAGTGAATGCGCCGCCGCGGAGATCATATCATCGGTCAACAGCTTGCTGGCTGCGGCGATGGTGCCCAGCCCCAAGCCTGGGTAAACCAAGGCGTTGTTAGCTTGGCCGATTTCATAGGTGACCCCGTTGTAGGCAACCGGCGCCGCTGGAATCCCGGTGGCGACCAAGGCTTTGCCCTGGGTCCAGGTGATCAGATCCGCCGCCGTCGCTTCGGCCAACTTGGTCGGGTTGGACAATGGGAAAATGATCGGCCGGTCGGTATGCGCGGCCATTTCCTTAACGATGCTTTCGGTGAAGGTCCCGGGTTGCGTCGAGGTGCCGACTAAAACGGTCGGGTGGATCGCCTTGACTGCGGCTTCTAAAGTGGTTAGCTCGTCAGCATTGGCAAATTCGCTGCGCTCGCGGGCAAACCGCCGTTGCGCCGGCGTCAAGGTCGGATCATCGGCAAACAATAAGCCTTGCTTATCGACCAAATAGAAGTGCTTCTTCGCCTCTTCTGGTGCCATTCCTTGCTGCAGGAATTCTTCATAGACCCGCGCGGCGATCCCGGCCCCGGCCGTCCCGGCCCCATAAGACAGGTACACTTGGTCGGTCATTTTCTGCTTGGAAATGTTCAACGCGCCGAGCATCCCAGCCAACACGATGATGCCGGTGCCTTGGATGTCATCGTTGAACGTGGTGATTTGATCCTTATACTGATCGAGGATGTCCGCAGCGTTGGCGCGGCCGAAGTCTTCAAAATGTAGGTACAATTTCGGGAACAGCTTCTCGGCAGTGGCCACGAACTTGTCGACGAACGCATGGTACTCGTCGCCGTAGACGCGCTTATGCCGGTTGCCCAAGTACAAGTCATCATCTAACAATTGCTGGTTATTGGTCCCGGCGTCTAATACCACCGGCAACACTTGCGACGGGTCGATGCCGGCCGCGGCGGTGTAGACCATCAACTTGCCGACGGCGATATCCACGCCTTGGGTGCCCCAATCGCCGATACCCAAGATACCTTCCGCATCCGACACCACGATCAAGCGGATATCGCGCCCGTTGGCAGAATGCTTCAAAGCGGCCTCGATATCGTCTTGCGCGTCGATCGACAAGTAAGTCGCGTTTTGTGGTTCCACGAACAACGCGGAGTAGTTTTCGATCGTGTCGGCGATCGTCGGGTCGTAAACTACCGGCATGAATTCGGCGATGTGTTCCGAAAATAGCTTATAGTATAAGACGTGGTTGGTGTTGAAGAGCTGCATTAAAAACAGGCGCTGTTCTAACATGTTCGCCTTGCTTTGGTACTGGGCATACGCCTGGCGCACTTGTTGGTCCAAGGTTTGGATCGCGCTTGGCAACAAGCCGTTGAGGCCATATGCATCGCGTTCGGCTTGGCTGAACGCTGTGCCCTTGTTCAAAAACGGATCATGCAATAATTGTTGTGGTGTATATTTCATTATTTTTCCCTCCCGATTCATTGACAAGGCCCAGCATACCCGCCGAGAAAAACTATAGTCAAACCCGCCAGTTGTGATAGAATCCGTTTATATGACGCGCAAGGAGGCGGTCGGATGAACACACGAGACCTCGAATACTTCGAAGCACTCGTTAAAATAAAAAATTTTTCGCAAGTGGCCCAAGAATTTGGCGTCACCCAGCCGACGATCACCATGGCCTTGAAGCGCCTGGAAAGCCAATTTGGCATTCAGCTGATCGACCGCGACCAAAGCCACGGCCAACTGACCATCACCGCGGCTGGCGAGCAACTCTTCGCCCGCGTGCAGGTAATCAACGCCCAACTCGCCTTGGCCCAAAAAGAACTGGCGGCGGCGCGACACCCGAAGATCCGCTTCGGCTTACCGCCGATCATCGGCAGCTTTTACTTCCCAACGCTGGCGCCGCGGCTGGTGACGGCGGGCTTGATGACCCAACTCGAGACCCAAGAAGACGGCAGCACCAACTTATTGGCGGCTTTGCGCGCCGGCCACCTCGATGTCGCCTTGCTGGGGGCTAGCGGGCACTTGAACGCGCCTGACCTTGAGGTACACGAGGTGACCAGCTCCCCGTTCACCTTGGTGATGCCGCAAGACCATCCCCTTGCCCACCGCGAGGCCGTAGATTTTGCCGAACTGGCGACGGAACCCTTCGTCAGCCTTTCAGAAGGCTTCGTTCACACCAAGGCGTTGGCGTGGTTCACCGCGGCGGCTGGCATTCAACCCAGCATCGTCTACCGCACCCCAGACGTCACCTTACTCAAGCAAATGATCCACGCCCGCGTCGGCATCGGCCTGCTCACCAAAATGGCGGTCACCGCTAGCGACCACCTGGCGACCGTGCCACTCACTAACGTTGGGCAGCCACAATTTTTGATCTCAGTCGTCACCCGCCGCGGGCAAGTTTTCAGCCCCGCCATGCAACAATTACTGCACATTTTGAATTAGGAGGCCTTTCATGCGCATCGAAAATGATTCTCTTGGTCCCGTCGAACTCCCAGATCACGTCTGGTGGGGTCCGCAAACCGAACGCTCCCGCCACAACTTCGCCACCGGCCCACAAATGCCGCTGGCAATGATCCGGGCGCTGATCACGATCAAACAAGCTGCCGCCACCGTCAACGGCCAAACCGGCGCCGTGCCCCAAACGGTGGCAGCGGCGATCAACCAGGCTGCCGGCGAATTGCGCGCCCAACCCGACGCGGCTTTAGCGCAGCATTTTCCCTTGCGTGTCTACCAAACCGGCAGCGGTACGCAAACGAATATGAACGTCAATGAAGTTTTGGCCCACCGCGCCAGCCAGCAACTCGGCCAACCTGTGCGCCCCAACGACCACGTTAATTGCGGCCAAAGCTCCAACGACACCTTCCCCACGGCGATGCACATGGCCGCATACCCGGCAATCCAAGCCGTCTTGGCGGCGGTCACGACCTTGAGCGCCCACCTCGAAGCCAAGCAGCAACAATATTGGCACACAGTCAAGCTTGGCCGCACGCACCTGCAAGACGCGACCCCCTTGACGTTCGGCCAAGAAGTCTCGGGCTGGGTGGCCACCTTGCGCCAAGACGCCGCGACCTTAAGCAGCCTAGCGCCACAACTCTTGGCTTTACCGCTCGGCGGCACCGCCGTCGGCACCGGCCTCAACACCACCCCGGAAGCGACGCACGCGATGATCGCCACGATCGCGGACTTGACGGCTTTGCCGTTCACCGAAATGCCGAATAAGTTCCACGGCCTCGCCGCCCATAGCGAGTTGACCAACAACCACGCCGCGCTCAAGACCCTGGCCTCGGACTTGTTGAAAATCGCCAACGATATCCGCTTTTTAGCCTCTGGCCCCCGCGGCGGCTACGGCGAATTGACGATCCCCGCCAACGAGCCTGGCAGCTCGATCATGCCCGGTAAGGTCAACCCGACCCAAGCCGAAGCCTTGACCATGATCGCCACGCGGGTGCTGGGCAATGACGTCACCCTCACCGTCGCCAACTCCCAAGGCAACTTCGAAATGAACGTCTACAAGCCGGTGATCATTGCGACGTTTCTCGAATCCGCCGAGTTGCTGGCCGGGGGGATCGCCCAATTCGACCGCCTGCTCGTCCAAGGCCTGACCGCCAACGACACCCGCATGCGCCAGCTGGTCGACAACAGCCTGATGCTGGTCACGGCGCTGTCCCCACACATCGGGTACGAAGCCAGCGCCAAGATCGCCCAAACCGCTCAGCGCACCGGCAGTTCACTGCAGGAGGCCGCCTTGGCTTCCGGCCAGGTAACCGCCGCGCAATATGCCGAGTGGGTCGATCCCTTGAAGTTGACCAACAGTGACCAATAACCCCCTTTTGAGAGTTAGCCAGTGCCGGCTGACTCTCTTTTTTTCGGTCAAAATGTCATTTATAGTTGACAAAAGTTCTCGGTGGCCGTATCTTATAGGTATCAAATATACATGACAGGAGGAGCGCAAATGAACCATGTCCGCGAGTTCCGCCGCGCTGCGAAATTATCGCAGCTGGCCTTGGCAGAAACCATCGGCGTTGCCCGCCAAACCATTAACTTGATCGAAAATGATAAGTACAACCCGTCGCTCGACTTATGCCTCAAACTGGCTTGGGCCTTGCATACGGATCTCAACACGCTATTTTGGAGGCAGCAAAATGAAAACAACTAAAAACCATCCTTGGTTACGCTGGTGGTTCGGGATCGAAGGCGTGATCGATGAGCACGCACAGCAGGTTTTAGGCGCCATGGCCTTAAAGTGCCTGTTCGTGATCATGATCTACTTAATGTTTGGCGCACCCTTGGCCTTTCTTTTTTGGGACTATGGCGTGCCGGCCGTAACGATTTTAACGGGTTTGGCGATCGCTAACGTGGTGGTGATCATGGGGATCTTATTGGCCTTCGAGTGGCCGCTCCGCCGGGAACACCTGCGCGCATTGGACTTGGACCGCACCACCTTTCCCGCTTACCGACGGCAGACGATTCGCACCACGATCAGACAAAGCCTCTTTTTCCTGGTCAACTTCCACCTCCTGAAAGCCGTCCTCAACCTGCTCGATGACACCCCGTTTTTCACCACGCTGTTTTCCCCTCACGAACTCTATACCAGCCTGATCTCCGGCCTTTTCTTCGGGGCTTTCATGGGCATCCGCGCCTATCTCCGAATTAACAATGCACGGCGGGATGCCACTTCGGATCGGTTCGAGTAGTCAGTTCGCAAGGATTGCCAGCATTTTCTTAAAATCTGCTTAGAAACTTTCCTAGTCAGGGCAAGACGCGTTATAGTAGGCATAACTATCAATTACCGGAGGGTACTTATGCGACGCCAGCGCCGAAAGAAAAATTGGGGACTACCCGCCTTATTAATCCTTGTCATCGTCATCATCGGCGGCGGCTTTTATTTGATCCACCGCGGGGCCAAGGTGCAAGGTCCTAACGACATCAAGAAAACCGCTAGCACCAGTGTCATCGACACCACGCCTAAAACCACAACCGGCGCGTACCGCACCAGCACGACCACTACTGCTGGCGAAACGGTCAAGATCTTGGTGCAACTCAAAGCCAAGCACCGTTTTGCCCGCCAGATCGTCACGACAGGCAACGACGTCGTCTTACTCGTCGACAGCGGCACCTACACGAAAAAAGCCAAGCAACTGACCTTATCGAGCACGAGCGCTGTGCGCTGTACCTACGCCACGACTAGCGCATATGACGACGCGACGCCGACCAAGATGACGCGTTACGGCGGCGAGCATGACGACTACCCGCAATCGCTCAGCGACACGTTGAACAACCGGCTGCGGCTCAAGTCCGGGCAACCGACCAGCTACGAAAACGACGGGCAATGGCTCAAGTTGCACACGTCTACCGATACCGTCGACAGCGTGACGGCCACGGTCGAAGCGCAAGACACCAGTACCGAAACCACGACAGACACGACGCCGGCTTACTCTGAAAGCCAAGACACGACTGCTAGCATCCCCGAAGCGTCTAGCAGTAGCCAAAGCGTTGAAAGCAGCGCCAGCAGCCAGAGTAGTGACAGCAGTGACGCGGACGCCGCTTCTTCTAGCAGTAGCGCCGCATTGACGCCGGAGCAAGCCCAAGCGGCGATCGCCCAGCGCTACCCTAGCGATCAATATACGATCACTGCCAATGGCGAAGCCAACGGTGTCTACACCTTCACCGTCACCAATATCCAAACCAGCGAGCAGCAAACCGTAACGGTTTCAGCCTCTGGTCAATAGGGTTCACGACCTCCCGTAAATTGGGAGGTTTTTTGTTGCCTTGGTTAAATAACGCGATCAGCGAATATTCGCTAAGCTAAATCAAAAATAAACAACAGAAAACGCTTGCATTTTAAAAATTTTCGTGGTAGGCTACAGTCATCGGCAAGCCATGGCTGGAAGGTCCGTTAACGGCGCCGTTGCGGTGAGCTCCTGTCCAGCCGACGAACAATTCCGATCGGTGTCTTTTGACACTGTGATTAGTCCACCCAGAAGGTCGACATGCTTTACTTCTCCCTAGGTACGTTTGCTGGGGACATCAGGGCGTTAATCGGAAACTTCGATTTCGGTCGAAGGCAAAAAGCACCACCTAAGCACGAAGGGGACGACCCTTAGGCTTATTCAAGTTGGCAATCACGCGGCTCCCAAATGAGTCGCAACACAAGCCGCCAAGCAAGCGGCAAGGGGCACGA
>JALCQM010000040.1 GCA_022651245.1 Lactobacillus sp. | reverse complement strand
AGGTAGCGAAGCAATTGGGTGTTTCGTCGCCTTCAAAGAAAAACAAATGGATCAAGACTGGAAATCTTCGTGATTTCCGAGTCTTGATCCATTTTTTATCGGGGTTTTGTCACAGCCCCCTGCATGAGACTAAATATTGTTTCGTTCAATTGCACTTGAAGCTTATGACGCTGGCCCTTCGACCTTCGTCCAAGTCATCTGCGTCTGGTAGGCTTCCCCAGCTCGCCCGCTGCCGGCCGGCAAATTCAAGTGTACCTGCCCGACCGGCCACAGGCTGCGATAGATTCCCGGGGTTTGACCATCCCCATGCAGCATACTGATCGCGGCTGTCGCTTGGGTGCCTTGGGTGCCTAACGCTAACGAGCGGTTGACCGCACTGTCTTGAGTCGTGCCGTCGACGGTCGTCACGCCTTGGGCAAAAGCGATCGTGGCACCTGAAATACTGTCGTCTTCTGCGCCCAGCACACTCGCCGAAAGATCGATCGACCAATCGCCGCGCTGCCCCACTTGGGTGACTTGCACGCCCACTTGAGCCGTTGTGCCCGACGCGATCGTCGTTGCCGGCGTCATGACCCCAACTTGAGACAGGGCTTCAGGGGTTTGTAGCGGGAGGCTTTGCCCCGCCGAACGCACCTCTGCTTGACCGAAGTTCATCTCGGTCGGATAGTCATCCAGCGTCAAGGCGGACCCTTGCGTGAGGTCATAAACGATCTGACTACCCCCATGTGAAAACTTGGTCCCAGAGATCGCCCCACCATTATTCCAAGACAAGGCGCCGTACTGACTCGCATCGCTGATCGCCAAGCCTTGTGGCGGCGTTGTCACATAATCGGTGGTCGCACTGACCGAGAAATTCTGCAATGATGAATAGCCTGTCCCGCTGCTATACGTCAGTTCTTGCGTCGCAGTTTCAGGATCATAGCCCGTGCTAGCCGCGGTTTGCGTGATCTGTACCGTATAACTTTGCCCCGCGATCAGCTTGGTTTGTCCGAGCAAGGCATCCGGATTAGCCAAAAGGTAGCTTCCTTGCCCTGCCGGCACAGTCACGGTCGCTGTCCCCAGCGTCGTGGCGCCATCCATATAGGTCAACGTGAAGGTACCGCCTAAGCCGGTGGCTTTATTCACCATGTCTTGAACCCGCAAGACATCCCGACTCATCAAAAAGCCAAGATCCCCTGCTTGAATGCCTTCGAAGTCCCCTTTACCGTCGATGATCATACCATCGTACCCCTTGAGCGGGTCAGTTGACTGCATCGTCTGGTCAACGACTACCGAGCCGGCGGTTGTCTGGCGAGTTTCGTTGTACACCTTAAACCCACCTTGGGTCGGATCAGGGTCTGTTGTCAAGACGAACCGAACGAGTCGGGTGAGCGGCGCCGTAAAGCCGACCTTGCTCGTCCCTGCCATCGCCGTTTGCGCGTTGCTTTGCACCCGCAGATCGTAATTGCCGGCCACGACCTTAGCCGGTGCGATACCTAAAATCGTCGCGAGTTGCACGGCCGAAATCGGCACCAACCCATTGGCCGCCGTCGTGAGCGTCACAGGTTGGCCCCCGCCGGCAGGATCAGACACCGTCACTTGGACGCCTGTCACCGGCAAATTACTATCGGCAACCACTGGCATCCGCGTCAGCGCCCGCACCTGGTACTGGGCGGCGACGCTAATATTCAAGCTAGGCTTCGCATACGCACCGGTTTGCCCGGAGACGCCAGCGCTCACCCGTAACAACCCATCGGCAGTGGTCGTTGCGGCGGTTTGTGCTTGTACCGCTGCGTAGGAATCGCCGACTGCGATCACACCTTTGGCCGCCGACCAAGTAAACCAATAAGCGGCAGGATTGTTCGCGTACCCAGTTGGCGCCTTAGTGGCGTAAAACGCAAACGTCCGGACCGTATCGGGATTTGCAGTCGCGACCGGAATACTCGTCATCCCGTATAACGCATTTGCTTTGGCCAAGCTATTGGGATTAGTGAAGGTGATCTCACCGTAATCCGTGGTTTGCGTCTTGGCATCGCTAAATTCACCCAGCCGGTAATTCCCGCCGAGGACGCCTTGCGCGGCCGTTCCGAAAACAGACTGCTTCAACGCGATCGCCTGCGTCTGCGCATCCCCGAATGACAAAACGCCACTCGTCGGCGTCAGCTGGGTGCCGCGGTTATCGTTATTCGTGTTATCGATCTGCGCTAAATTGATGCCAGTCGCACTTTTACCGACTTGTTGGACCCCGGCAGTGCTATTCCAGCTAAAGTAATACGGGGTAGTATCCAAAGCGTAGTTAGCCGGGGCTTTAGTTTCTTGAATCTTAAAGTTAGCCGTGGCTGGCGTGTCATCAGCTAAGGTGATCGTCGCCAAGCCCGTTTTGGCATCGGTGGTCACATTAGAATAGACATCCGCAGACGGCGTGCCATCGGCATTCAAGCGGGTCACCGTAAAGGTCGCCGCCCCGACCCCAACATTCGGCGTGCCAGCCGCAGACTTGCGGATCGTTAGCGTTTTAGCTGCTTTCTTGTGCATCTTAATAGTGGCGACTTGAAAATGCTTGCCGCCTTGCGCAGCCACCGCCTCTGTTGTAACCGCAACGTCACTGGCATTCGCGCCGGTGGGAGACAGCACGTCTTGCGCACTGAGCGCCAAACTAACTTGCGGCTGGTCATATTGATCCGAGCCACTAAAGCTAATGTTTTGGACTGTTTGCGTCCCATCACCGGTGCCCTTGCCCCAATAAAAGGCGGCGCTGGCATCGTTAGCAGCGGCATTATAGCCATTAGGCGTGATCACCGCTGGCGCCCCGGCTGCATCTGTGGTTGCCTGCATGTCACTGAAGGTGACTTTGGCGTTTGGAATCACGGCGCCAGTATCCGCATCGACCACCCGGACCAGCTTCATCTTGTAGGTCTTGATGTCGATTTCCTTACCATCCGCAGACACACTGTACTGTCCGGGAATCCCTTTACCTTCCGCTACCGGGTTCAGGCTGATCTTGCCGTCGGTACCGATTTGGAAGGACGGTAGGGCCGCGGTATTTGGCATGTAGTAGTAATAACTGAGGTTGTCTTTACTTAGTCGCTTAAAGCTCGCGGTCGTCCCAGTAATCGGGTTGTAGGCGATCAGCTGGTACGTTTCCCCTGCAGTAAAGGGTTCGGTACTGCCGACCATCGCGCCGGTCGCATTGGTTTGGGTAAAGTCCATAAACTTCGGGATCGCATCACCGCTGACACCAGAGCTATTGCCCCAATCGCCTGTATCCCCAGCTGTCTGATTATAAAGGGCTGCCAGAATCTTATTAGTGTCAGTGTGCCCATTATTATTCTTGCTAATCGCGTACATTGTCTGGCCGGCGCTATTAGTTTTCTTGATATAAAACAGCTTCATCCCCGCCATCCCATAGACAACGGTTCCACTCGTCTTATCCGGGTCTCGGGTATCTGAAGCCGCTCGTGGGTAGATGCTGTAGTTGCTAGCCGGGAAGGTCACAGCAGCAGGCGCGGCTGCGGCGCGCATGGTGCGCACTGCCTTCGTTGCTTGGGTCGTGGTTTCACTGCCGCTAGCTTGGGGGCTGACTTGCACACTCGCAGTGGCCGGCGCGACACCAGCAGTGGCATCAGCCCCCGATTGCACGGTCAGCTTAGCTGTGGTTGCCGCCGCGGTAGTGTTTTCGGCGGCAAAATACAGCTTTGCCGGCCACGGGTCCGTGGTCCCTGCCGCGGTCAACACCAGCGTCTTGCCACTATCTTTGAGCTGATATTGCCCCGCGACCAGCCCATTATGTTGTTCCGTCGCGGCTTCGTTGAAGGTCAGCCCTTGGCCAGTCAGCTTGATCGTCACCTGATTGTCAGCGCTAGGCTTGACGCCGGCGATGGTGGCCACCACCTGCTCACCAGCCTTGGCCGTTTCTTGGACACTGATGGTTTCTTGCGTGGCGATCGCGCGCACCATTGCTGGCACGACTGCCGCAACGCTGCTGAGTACCATCAATAAAACCGCAAGGGCATAAACCACCTGTAAACCACGTTTCATTGTCGGCTGTTGTTTCCACATACGTTTTCCCCCGTTAGTTCGTCACGATTTTCCTTAATTTCATTGTAACGAATATAGGAAGAAAAATACGCCTTATTTTAATAAAATATTTTACCCGAATTGGAAAAGCACAACAGATTTTATGTTTTTTCGTTACCACCCGCTACCGCAAGTGTCTAAAAGCTGGTAGACTAAGCCTAAATCATGGCTCAATCCTTGGAGGTAACCCCGCAAATGCGACAACAAAAGCGTCAGCTCATCTGGTTCGGCTTAATCTGTAGTTGGTTGTGGCCGGCGCTCCCGGTCGCCGCCGCTAGTCCAAACTTTAAAGTGCAACCAGAGATCGCCACGACGCAACTCTCGCCGCAAGCCAACTACTATCACGTCTTGCTCGCCAACGGCCAAAGCCAAAAACTCAAATTCCGCATCCTCAACTTAACGCGTGGGACCCGGCATTATCGGGTGGCTGTCAACCGGGCCACCACCAGCGCTAGCGGCATCTTGAGCTACAGCCAGCACGCCCCAGCCAAGCCTGAATCGCTGAGTATCGACATCGAAAAACTCGCGCCTAAGCCGCAGACGGTCACAGTGGCCCCGCAAAGCGCCAAAACGGTCACCTTAACGCTCAAAGCCCCCAGCACCGCTTTTCCTGGCATCCTACTCGGCGGCATTGAGGTTACGGACCGCGACGACATCAGCACCGCCAAAGTAGCGTATGTCACGGCGATCAAGGCGCAAGCCACACCAACCTTACCGGCCATTGCCCCACGACTACAACTCAACAACGCCTACGCCCAAGCGGCTGAAACTGGGGTCCAGGTCTACGCGAAATTTGAAAACCCGCAACCGGCGATCCAGGCTCAAACGGCGATCACCGCGCGCCTTTTCCGGTCTGGGCACAAGCGCGCAGTCTTGACTAAGAAAATGGCCGCTGTGACGCTAGCGCCGAATAGCCACTTCACACTGCCGGTGAACGTCGCCCCTAAACGACTAGCCGCTGGCAATTACCGGATCGCCGTCACTGCGGTCGCCGCCGATCACACCACCTGGCACTTCACTAAGTCGGTACGCATCAGCAGTGCCATGCTCAAAGACGCCAAGCCAACGACGCCTGCCGTCGCACCATCGTTCCCCTTGTGGGCCGGCATCGGTTTGGGCGGCCTCGCGCTCGTTTTAGCCGGTGGCAGCTATTATCTCTGGCGCCGCCGCTAACCAAGCATCCTGCACCCAATCAAAAAGGACACACGCCGAGCACTCGGCAGTGTGTCCTTTTTGGTTGGCTCATGATCATTCTTTTGCAATCAGTTTTTGCAGCGCGTTCGGGGCTTTGGTCACTCGCATCTTCTGGACCAAGCGTGCTTGGATGATCAAGCGCCCGGTACCATCATCGTCACAGGTGACGAGCGTTAATTCCGGCTGGGTCGTCGCTTCTAGCACTTCAACAGAGGTCGCACTAACATACCGGCGCGCATAGATCTGATAGGCGTAAACGGTCGTCATGTCCGTCACGTAGGCAACCATCCCCAGTGAGGTCTTGACCAGCGGGCCGAACAAAACGGTTTCGTCTTGCGCCATATGATGACCAGCTAAGGCATAGTTGCTCTTGCCCATGGCTTGCACCGGATTCAAGGTCCCGGCGGCAAACGCCAGCACGTCGTTGCCCACCCCTAGCGCGATGGGCAGGTTCACGCCGACTTCGGGGATGACCAATTTACCGACGGCGGCAATTTGGTGCTGCGCTAAGGCGGCTTGGCTCAGGTTAGCCAACGATAAGGGCTGGACCTGGTCAAATTGGTAACTCGCCTGCTTGGTTTTGGCCTGGTTGTGCCGGACCGTTTTTGGTGACAGCGTGACTTGGTGGTGACGCACCAACAAGGAGGACAGTTGGTCTTGCCCTAAATACAACGCTAAAAAACCGGCGATCAGGACTAGAAAAATCGTGAGCACGGCTTGCTTGACGCGGGCTTTAATCATGGGCTGGCACCTCCTTCAACTGCCAAGGCTTGATCTGCGTGCGCTTGGCGCCGCGCACGGCTAACGTCACTGGGCGCTTCGCACTTTCTAAACGGTACACGCTGACCACGGTGACGTGCTCCCCGGCCTTCAACAAGATCGTGCCGTTTTCCTGGTAATTCTGGTCTAAGAAACTGAGCTTGCGCTTAGGCACCGTCGTCGTTGCCAGCACACTAGTCGTCCCACTAGCCGTTTGCTGGGCGAAGGTCACATTACTGTCGAATACGTACTGCGGCAGTGCGGCGGTGGTGCCGTGGTTTTGCAAGCGATAGCGCACCACCAACGTCGGCCGCTGCAAAAAATCCGTCGTGGTTTGGTAAGTCAAGTCGTCGATCTGCAACTGTTCTCCCGTACCTTGTGCGTAGGGGTCGGGCGCGCCGACAACTTTCTTTTCCGGTTGCACGGCATGGGTCTGCCATAAGCCCAGCCCTAATTTACCGAGCGCCAAGACACTTAAGAGCAGGACTAACACCGCCAACCCTAAGTTGATTCGCCGCCATTTTTGCACAAAACCGCCCCCTTATTCCGAGATTCAAAAACAAGCGCCCACACCGGTTACCCGGCGCTTAGCGCTTGTTTCATCTTTCATTCAGCTAGCGTGCGTCGCTTGACCAATAACATCAAGCTCAGCCCTAGCCCACTAACGCTCATGAGCGCCACTAACAAGACCGGTAAAGCCACGCTCCCCGTTTGGGGAAGGCGGGTCCGCTGACTGGTGGCAGGCGTTTTGGCTGCCGGCGCCGTCGTCGTTGCGACCTTAGTCTTTTCCGGAGTGGTATTCACCACCACTTGACTGGGTGTCTTATTCGTCGTGGTGGTGGTTTGCCCACCACTGGTATCTGCTAATGGCAGCCGCGGGTCGGCGGGATTCAGCGCGCGCGTCGTGAACGACACCATCGCGCCTGATTCTTCTGCGGCAGTGACAATTTGATGCGTCCACAGGCCGGCCGTCGCGAACAATGCAACGATCAAGATGCGTAGCCATTTACTTGTTTGCACTTGGGTCTGCCCCCTTCCGTCGTTTGACGAGTAGCCAGATGATAATGATCAAGAGGAGTAAAATCAGCACCATGATGGCGTAGGCCCACCATGGAATATGCATTGCAGTCAAGGTGTAGCGGACCGCTTGTGCCGCCGAGACATGGAAGTTCTGGCTAAAATGCCATACTTTCGTGTTGTCAAATTTGGGATCCGTCGAGGTATACGTCGCGTGCAGCGTATAGTCCCCTGGCGCCACCGACCCATTCCACGGGATTTTCGCCGTGAAGTTCGAGTTCGGGGCGACCGATGACTGATTGAGCGTCAACGACTTCAACGTGCGGTTTTGCCCTTGCTTGGTCACGCGCGCATCCAGTTTCCCATTGCTCAACAAGCCGGCTTTGGGGTTTTGGAAGTTTGCATTGACCGTGGCGCCATTTTGCGACGAAGCGGTTTTGACGCTGCGCATCCGCAGACTCGGTAGCTGGTCGGTGCCGTTCGATAACCGCACCGCCACGGTATAGCCATACGTATTTTGAATCGCCTTCTTGGTGGTTTGCTGGATGACTGGGGTCACCCGGATCCCGCCTAAAATGATACCGGCGAACGCTTTTTTGGGCATCGTCAGCGGCAAGTGATACGTCGCCGTTGACAAGGCAGGCAACTGGATCTGCTGATATTGCTTGGGGATGCGGATCAAAGTCGGCAAAGGATACGCCAACGTCGGGTCATAGGTCGTCGACAGGTTGGTATAATCGACCGACCCGTTGTCCGTGGTTGTCGCCGCGGCGTCGCGAACGCGAACGGTCAGCGCCGACTTGCCGTTGTTGATCAGCTTCATCTTCAGCTCGGTGCTTTGGCCTGGCTTCATTTCCAAGTCGTAAAACATCGTCGCCTTGTTGACCTGATACTCATTCGTGATCGGCACCACCGATAACGGCACCGTCTTGACGTCAGCCGCTTGTACCGGTCGCCCGGTCACCAACAATGTCCCCAGTGCCAACAGCCCCAGTCCGAGCCACCCCAAACGCAATTTACGCATAACTACTACACCCTTTTTTGTTTAATTTACTCCTAAAAAAACGAGCCATGCTCAGTTTAGCATACACCGCCTGAACATGGCTCGTCATTTTGGCTTAGGCGCCTGGTACGATGGCTAAGGTCCAGTCGATCGTTGCGTTGTAGTCGCCTTCAGCAGAAGCCCCGGCCGGCACGTTCAAGTGCACTTCCTTCGTGCTCCAAACTTGCTGAGTCGTCCCAGCCATCTTGGAAGAAGCGACAATGTCTGCTGGTGTGCCAGAAGTCAATGTGATCGATTTGCCAACAACCGGCAGGTCTGCGTTCGTGGTATCCCATGCCAAAGCGGTCCCGTTGCCACCCGTTAACACTTGGCTACGCGCGTTAGCTAACGTAATGGAAGCATCCTTCAAGGAACCGTTAAACCCGTTCAGCGTCGCGCTTAATTTCCAAGTCGGCTTGGCTGCGGCCATATCGGTGACTTGGGTGTAGATTTCATGGTTGGTGTCGGTTGTCGCCTTGTCATCGCCTTGAGAGTTCGGACGATCAGTCGTTGCGTCTTCCTTCGCCAACAATTCGATGGTTTGGGCTGCGGCGGTGGCTTCTTGGGTCCCGAAGTTCAAGTTGTTCGGGATCGCATCCAAGGTCAGATCACCAACTTCGCCGGTACCTGGGTTGTTATCATCCGGCTTGTCCGGATCCTTAGGGTCGATCGGGCCGGTTGGCTTGGTGGACTTGGTAAAGGTCACGTAGGCGTTACCTGTTTCCTTGGCTGGTGTGCCATCCGTTGCGCCATTCTTCGTTGCTGCTGGTGTAGTCGTGGTATCCGTGCCATCGCCAGTGCCGGTTGTCTCGGTTGGTGTGTCCCCTTCAGCCGCAAATACGGCGGTTGCGGTGGTCGTGCCGCCCAAAACTAAGGCGGAAAGCAAGGCCATTGCAGAAAGCTTCATGTTCATCTTCATCATTCATTCCTCCAGTGAGTTATGTCTTTTTTGTGCCATCCAACCCTGTTTCGGCGGATGTATATCTTAACTATGGTCTTATTATATCGACAAAAAATTCAAAAATAACTCATCTTTAAATAAAAAGCTTTGTCAAATTTGGAAAGTATAGTCTATTTATTTGATTATGGGGACAAATTGGCCGCAACTCTCATCGATTGGTTATCGAGTGATAACCGTGAACAGCACGTCTCTCCTTAGGTTGCCATTATGCCGCCATTTTTCCACCAAAAAAGGCGGTGCTTGACCGCCTTTCTTCTATTAGAGGAATTATTTAGATTTATTGTCCGGCGAATTTTTCTGTGCTTGTGCAGTCAGCAGGTGTTGCATCAGTTGCTCGCGGTAGGCCTGCACCGCCAAGGCACCAGGATACCAGATGTAATCATAAGGCTTAGGTGCCGCCGACTGTTCGCTGCCGATCACGACGTCCGGTTCGGTGGTGACGACCTTCGCGATCCACGGCACCGCATTGACGAACGCCCGCAGTTGGCGATAGCCTTCGCTGCCATCAGGAACGGCAAGCTGGACCCGCACAGGCAAATGGTGTTCACCGCGATAATAGTACGGACTCACCAGCCGCACCACTTCTTGGACGAACCGGTCTTGGTCGCGCTGGATCCCAGCGTATAGCGGATTAACAGGCAATTGCGCCACCACTGCGGTCACCGCGGTCACCAAATCTTGATCGACTGCCACGGTGATCCGGCCGACGATGTCTTGGGCCTGTGGGAAGTCTCCGTCACAGGCACAATACCCAAAAACCAGTCGCAACAGGTTCAAGTACAAGTCCATCCCCAAATCACCCAATTGCGGTCGGTACAGGCGTTGGGTCAAGGCGTCGATCACTGGTTGCGTCTCGTCAGTCGTCAACAGGTGCACTTCTTGCGCCGGCGCGATCGCCGTGCGTTCGCGCGAATCAAAGCGCGGCTGGCTGATTTGATAGAAGTTGAAATACGCCGAATCGTTACTGGTCAACGGTGGGTGGGCCTGCCCACGGCGTAAGCCACTTGCCGCCACTTTTTGGGTCAAAGTCGCCAAGACGTGGTTCGGCGCTAACACGGCCCCTTTGCCGGCCCGCAGGCGGCAGATTGCCAGAAAATACTGTTGTTGCCGCTGCGCCAGTTCGCGCTCATCCATGATGCCGATCGCATGACATTCGGCGGCAATGTTGTCTTGGTCCACACTCGTGAAAGGCCAATAGATTCCGCGGTGGGCCCACCAATACATCGCGTACAGTAAGTAGCGAATGTTCGCTTCCGAGCCCGTAAACTTCAACGAAGCCAGGCGCAACTTAATGCCAAACTCCGCCATCAGCTGGTTCAACGGCCGCAATTTACGCGTGATCGTTGAGCGGCTGACGAACTCCTGCTCACAAAAGGCGTTGAGGCTAGTGGCATTGCCGACAACGACATAGTTGACCAGCCGGTAAGCCAGACTCTTTTGCACTAAGTAAGACCGGTATTCATCTAGGCTGACCGGCAATCGGGTCGCCTGCAGCAACGCTTTGCGCACCATCGCCCGCGGTTCGTTCACCATCGCCATCACATCGAGGATGATTTCTTGAAAGACGGCGTAGGTGGGTTGGTAATTGGTGTGATTCAACTCGGCGAGGTCCGTGATCGTCAAATTTTGGCCTGAGTGCCGTGCCAGCACGGTATATAGTTGGTATTTTAACTGAGCAGAACGATCCAATAAGACTTTCGCGTGTTCAGGCATTCAGTAACCGCCTCTCGAACTTAATAGATACTTTTATCATACTCGTTATTTTAAAGACAAGAAATAAAAAACCGCCTCAAAAAGGCGGCAAACAGGGATTAGACTTCTGGAGCCAACACGGCTTGTTTTTCTTTGCGAACGGCGCTCAACGCATGGATCAAACTTTCCCGGTATACCGGCAAATCTAAGGCGTTGGCGTACCAAGTGAAGTCCGCCGGCAGGCTCGCCGCGGGGGACTCATCGGCGCCGACGATCATGTCGGCATGGTCCTCTGTCACCTGGGCGATCCACGGCGTGCAATCGAGAAAATGATACAAGTCACGGTACCCTTCGATCGCCGGGTCGACGTCTAGCTTGATGCGCACCTGCTGGTTGCGAATGCACCGGCGGATATACGGCGTGACCAAGCAAGCGAGCTCATCTGTAAACGCCGCCGCATCTTGGTGGAATCCGGCAAACGGCGGTGCACTCGGGAGCCCATCAACCACAGCGGCCAGCTTGGCAACGACCGCTGGGTCACGTTCGGTGCGCCCGCCGCCGACCACATCTTGCGCTTGGGGGAAATCTCCATTGAAGAGCAGGTACCCAAAAATCACGCGCATCATGTTTAAGTACAAATCGACGTCAATATCACCAGACGACGGTTGATAAACCGCCTGGCAGACGGCATCGATCACCTGACTCGAGCTCCCGTTCGTCAGCAAAGTCATCTCTTGCAGCGGCGCTTCTGGCGGGCGTGAATGCACATCAAAGCGCGGTTGGCTGATCTGGAAGAAATTATAAAACGCGGTATCCATCCGGGAAAACGGGGCGCGCGGGGTGCCAGCGCGCAAATGCATCCTATTGACCCTGGTATCTAGCTCCGCCAAAAACGGATTCGGGGCGATGCGCTGGTTTTTCCCCACCCGCAGGTGGCTGATTGCCAAGAAGTACTGCATTTGCCATTGGGTCACAGGACGTTCATTCATGATCCCAATCTGCCCACACTCCTCGTGCAACGAGGCGCGCGTGACGTTTTCAAACGGCCAATAACTGCCACGGTGTGCCCACCAGTACACCGTGTAAAGGAAATACCGAATGTTCATTTCGTTGCCGGTAAACGTCAGCTTCGCCAGCTTCATTTTGACGCCGAAGCGCGCCATCAAGTCATTGAGCGGCTTCAACTTGCGCGAAATTGTCGAACGGCTAACGAACTCACGATCACAAAATTGGCCCGGACTAGGCGCCGGCGCGGTGATCGCATAGTCGATCAAGCGGTAGACGATGCTTTGGCGAACCAAATACGAGCGGTACGCATCCAGACTCAACGGCAAAGGCGAGGCCGTCAGCATTTGCTTGCGCACCACATTCCGCCGTTCGCCTGTGATCCCGACCAGATCGCCTAGCAGTTCTTGAAACACGTTATACGTTGGCTGATACTTCGTGTGCATGAGCGCCGCCAGGTCCGTGATCGTCATATTCTTGACATAAGGTCGCGCCATAAGTGAATACAACTGGTACTTCAACTGATCGGCACGTTCCAAAAAGATGCCCGTGTAGTCCATCTTCCGCCCCCTTAGTCAATGTCTGTGAATACGAACGTCGCAGCGGTTTCGCTGGCCACCACGCGGCGCAATGGCGCATCAAACCACTGCCCCACTTTCTGCTCTGCTTGTGCCCATTGCGGGTATGTCTGCACGCCGGTCGGCACCGGTACTACCGTCGCGGTCGTCCCGCGTTGCCGTGGCGCCAAGGCATACGCAGCGATCGTCTGGGTCGCGCGCATCGGCCAGCCATCCAGCAACTCGCCAACGCTCGGCACCAAAGACTGCCCCTGCCCAGTGGCGTTGGCAACAAAATCATACATCACTTGCGCAGGTAATACCAAATCAAGCGCATCTTCGGTGACCGCAGGCGCCCCTGCATTGACATAGGTCAACACCCCAGAGGCGAGGTCGCGACGGGCCACTTTCAGCAGGTACACCGGCGTTAAGCCGCGGGTGGTTTGCGTCTGCCAAAACGCCGCCACCTGGTCCACCGCTAGTGGCAATTGGCGGGCCCGCTGCGACAACGCCAGCGTGCGCACCGCGACTTCGCGTTCATACCCGTCTTGGCGCAGTTGCCAATAAAACGGCTGCAAGGCGTCATTTGCGCCCACATGCACGATGAGGCTGTGGGTCGCGCGCGCCAACCTCCTCAAAACGCTTGCTGGTGTGCTCTGGGCAGGATGCCGCCACTGCTGCATGCGTTTCATCATTTTTCCCCCAGTGCCCGGAGATCCTTATCTCACTCTGTCCGCAACTGCCTTCAACACCCGCTTCAAACTCGCCGAATCCGGAGCTTCGTCTAGCTGCCGCTGCACTTCCGGCGACAAGTACTGCTCTTCGGCCGCCCGCCGTGCCGCCACGGCGTCTGCATAATCGACGTACATCTGATTCAAGACGTAGTGGCCCCGCAACATCAGCCGAGATACCCAACGCCCGGCTGTCTTGTCAAACGAGACGCCTGGCACCCCGGAACGGTTATTCCGCCGCGGAATCAACGAGGCCTGCAGGTTCACCCCGTTGGTAATGCCAAACCCGTTATGCGAACCCACATTACGCAAAAACGCCGGATTGGAATGTGCGTTGTTGATGCTGACTTCCCGGCGCCAACAACCACAACTGGTGGTCGTGCCGTGGCGCAACCGATACCCATCGGTGACCACGACGTTGCCGCAATCACACTGACAACGCCACAGCGCGTTACCATTATGTTGATCACGTCCAGCATATTCTTTCACAATCAGGCGTCCATATCGTTGCCCACTCATATCAATTCGTTTGGTCATCTTAATCACTCCTCACAAAAATAATGCCCTCCCCCAAAAGGCCGACTGACCAATAGTCTTTTATAAATATAAGGCATAATGTGGGGTCGCGGCGTGCAGGTTTTATAAAGATTTCTCTTTGCAAATGGATTGACCCCCATATCATCCCACCTTTCCCGTTAAATCACCACTTTTCAGGTGTCAAAAAAATGCTTTTTGGTTCGAAACGTTGTCTTCATGGGCTTTAGCCGCAGCGAGCCAGCCGTACCCAGCCGCGGCGACTGGCATGTTTGCGCGGCTTAGTCGAGAGTCACTGACTGGCTTTCAACGGCAAATCAGGGGTGATTCCCCAACATGTATAGGCGGGATAAGTGGGTCGTGACTCTAGAAACACAAACGCCCTCGGGCCACGATTCGTCAATTGAATCGTGGCCCGAGGGCGCCGGCGTTATGGGTGTTTTTTTTTAGGCTTGGTAGCGCGAAACCCCATCCAGGTAGGTTTCGGCCAAACTCATATCCTTGTTCAAGACCAAGAAGTCTGCATCGCGGCCTGGTAAGATGCTCCCACACTTGTCATCGATCTTCGACGACTTAGCTGGGACGTAAGAAGCCATCATCACAGCTTCTTGCGGGGTGTTATTGTTCCAGTCGACCACGTTCTTGATCGCATCGTTGAGCTTCAAGATCGAGCCGGCCAAGTTGCCGCCGTCTTTGAGACGCGCGGTGCCATCTTTGACGATCACAGGGAATTCACCCAACATGTAGTCGCCTTCTGGCATCAAGCCCGCCGACATGCAATCGGTGATCAAGGCGATGTGTTCTGGGGTCTTTTCACGGATCAAAGAAGCCGCAACTTCTGGACGCACGTGATGCCCATCGCAGATCAATTCGTCATCGACCAAGTTCATGAACATCGCGGCGCCGACCATCCCAGGTTCGCGGTGGGTCAAGCCAGACATCCCGTTGAAGGTGTGGCAGAACACCCCGGCACCAGCTTCGATGCAGGCCTTTGCCTGTTCGAAGGTCGCAGAACTGTGGCCTAACGCCACGGCCTTGCCGTCTTGGGCCATGTGCTTGACGAATGCGACCGCACCGTCACGTTCGGGGGCCAAGGCCATTTTTTGTAACATGCCTTTGGCCGACTTTTGCCATTCGTCATATTCTGCGATCGATGGATCACGGAAGTACTTCGGGTTTTGGGCGCCCTTGTGCTCTTCAGTGAAGAATGGGCCTTCGAAGTAAATCCCTTGGATCTTCGCCCCGGTTTCTTCACCGGCGTGGTCGCCAATGGTCTTGCAGACGTCGTTCAGGTGTTCAAAATCGGCGGTCAACGTGGTCGGTAACCAGCTTGTCACCCCTGTTTTTAGCAGGCCTTCTGACATCTCGTTCAACGCTTGCCAGTCGTTGTCCATCACGTCATGTCCCAAAGAGCCGTGGATATGCGTGTCGACCAACCCAGGGGCGATCCATTGATTGCCATAATCTTTGATCTCGCCTGCCGGCTTTTCACCATAAGCCGGGATGTAATCGCCGAACTTATGCTCGTCGGTGACCTCTAGCCAGCCGCCGTTTTCAGTGGTGTTCTTCAGGAAAAATTTGTCCGCATGGATGTAGTAGCTCATGAAATGATCTCCTTCATTAGACATTGCTGTTTTCAACACTCTCAGTGTAGCACGGATGCGGCTAGTGGTCTAGGCCAAAAAAGGCGTCACCCACCGGTCACGCCTCATCGTCATTTCACCACGCTCCAGTCATCCAAGGTTTTACCATCCGCGTCTTTGAACTGTAGCCAACTATTGGTGGTGCCAAAATATAAGAACAATCCGACTTCATTCGTGCTTTTGAGCACGATGTCAGCGGTCGTCACGAAGTCTGCGCCGAACGCTTCTTGGTGTTCTTGACGCAACTGCTGGGCAAACCGGGCAGAAAATCCCAAGCTCCCATCCGCATTCAACGCTGGTTCCGGCTTCATGTGGGCACCGGCGACTAACCGCATTTCATTGCGCTTTTGCCAGTAGACCGTGGCCTGCGTCCCGGCAAAACCGGTGGTAAAGGCAATGTCTGCGAGCGCTTTGCGCCAGCGGTGTTGGGCCTTAGCCGGCTTTTTTTTCGGCTTCGGCGTCAACACCACCCCCAGTAGTGCCAGCGTCGGTTGCAATGCGGCCACATACGCCTGGGCTGCTTTTTGGTGGTGGCTAGGAACCGTGATGTCTGGTGCGGCGACGGTCAGCCCCGCCCCAGCCGCTAAAGCGAGCAACGCGCCCGTCACATACGCCGGTTCCGTCTGAGTGCTTGGCGTGAGTGCCACGGTACGCGTAATGGTCGCTTGGGCAGGCACCTGGTCGATCCCCACGAGCTCAGTGTCTTGGTAATAAAGGCTGGTCGCCGCCTTGGTTGCAGGTTGCGCGCCGAGCGCGATCTGAATCGTGCCTTGATCATCTGGGAGCATTAATTCTAATCCGTCCTCGTGCAGTTGTTTTGTCATCGCCATCACCCTTTGCCTTTTCTTCTATTATACCGAAGTTCGCAAAAGCGGTCATGGGACCTTCTTCACCCGAAGAATATTCTGCTGTGCCGGCCCCAGCAGCCCCACGGTGATGACCAGCACCTTAGTCGTACTGTGGCGCAGCTTTGGGAAATACCGCTTACCTAGAAGGTAGTTCACATCGTCACGGTAGCGCTTTTAAAACCATGTCTTAAAGGCAACGCTAAGGTCTGCTTTGACATTAATTTAGTCCTGTGGCGCTAAGTTCATAATCACTGCTGCCACGAAGTCGGTAGTGCTGGCGGTGCCCCCAAGATCCCGCGTATGTATTCCCTGTACTAAGGTCTGGTCTACCGCAGTCGTGATGATTTGGCCCAACGCGTTCAGGGTCGGGTCTTGCCGCTTAGTCCCAAGCCAATCCAGTAGCATTGCGGTACTTAAAATCATTGACGTTGGATTAGCGATGTTCTGTCCCGCAATATCTGGTGCCGCGCCATGAGCGGCTTGGGCCATAGCTTGCGTGCCATTAGTATTAATTGACGCTGACATTCCAAGGCTACCAACTAATTCTCCGGCGAGATCTGAAACGATGTCGCCAAATAGATTCTCAGTCACCACGACGTCAAATTGCTGAGCGTTACGTACCAAGTGAGCAGTAAACGCGTCAATATGCATGTCATTAACTGTAACTTCTGAATATTCCTTAGCGACTTCATAGCAGACATCACGGAAAAGGCCAAAACTATACTTAAGCACATTAGCCTTATGTACAATCGTCACCTTCTGACGACGTTTCTTTGCGAGGTCAAAGGCAGTGTGCGCAATACGAGTAATTGCTTTGCGAGTAAAAGCACCCGATGTTAATGCGACATCAGGCGTCACCATTGCTTCGCCAGTACCTTGATACATATTACGATCGGATAAGAAGCCTTCCGAATTTTCCCGCACAATAATCAAGTCAGCATCCCCAACTAAACTATGACAGCCAGGTAAAGTGCGGCTAGGGCGAATATTGGCGTATAGATCGAAGGTGTGTCGTAATTCGCCAGAAGGGTTTCGCGTTCGTTGCATTTCTGCTGGATAAGCGGCATTATCGTGTGGCCCCATCAGCCACCCATCAACTTGCCGCAAACCAGCTTTGGTCCGCTCCGGTACCGGCTCGTGGTCAGAAGCGAAGGCTTCATAGCCAATTGGTAATGGAAGGTAGTCAAAATCTGTCCCTTGACCGTAGATCGTGGTTGCCGCTTGTAGCACAGATACCGCAGCGCCGACAATTTCCGGTCCGACTGCATCACCATCCAAGACGCCTAATCGATACGTTCCCATACATTAACCCCCTTACAGATTAATCATAGATCCATGGTGAATTCAGGCGTCGTTGGATGACTTCATCCGGAAGTAAGCTTCGCCTGCTCATTTCTTGAATAATGGTTTGCTGTGAGTGATCTAGATGTTGCACGACCGCTCGCGTCACACGCTGTGAATCTCGACTCACCATCGCATCATAGATTTCCCAATGTTCTTCTAATGCCCGCTTTCGTCGATTTCGAATCGTGATGTTAGCATCTCTAAAATAAATCAAATACGTCGAAATATCAGTAACGATTGCTTTGAGGTGGGGCATTTCAGAGAATGAGTAAATCATGCGATTAAACATGGACAACGAGTCAACGACTTCTAGTACCCTGTCGTGTTTATTCATGTCTTCCGTTTCCAAAAGCAGGTCACTCAAGCAATGATAGTCGCCTTTCGACATTCGTTGCATCGCATTTCGGGTCGCCAACGCATCCAACTCAAACCGGATCGAAAAGATCTCGCTAGCTGCCTCTGTATCCAAACCGATAACGGTGACACCCACGCCGCGCTGTCGAATCACTAACTGTTCATCGATTAATCTATCAATCGCATAGCGTAAAGGTGTTCGGGACATATTTAACGCCGCCGCCAAACTATACTCAAAAAATTGTTCACCGCCACAGATATTGCCCAGGATAATTGCCTTCCGTAGCGCTAAATACGTCCTATCACATAAGGGTAATGACATATTTTGGTCTAGGTACTTTAAAACTTCAAAAGCAATCTTATGAATATTACCTTTAGCCATGCTTAACACCTCAAGTCATCTATAAATACCAATCTTGAGCGTTCCGATACAGAACGTTATCAATTGCATCTGAATCATTTGACAGTGCTTCTTGGATCAATTGAATATCAGCCATCGAAAAACGATACTTGGCCCGGGTCGCCGGTAGATCTGTCCCAAACATTAAGCCATGAGGGTTTTCTTGATAAAGCGTCGGAAGTAACTTTTCAACTTGGAATCGGTCATAACCAATTCTGCCAAATCCTGAGACCCGAATACGGACGTCTTGGGCTAAGAAGCGACAAAGCTCGCTGACTGGTACAATGGTCATGCCCATATGATCAATGGACGTTTTTGGCAACCTGAAAATTAGGTTTTTCAGGTCGGAATCGGCTTCCTTTAGGTTCAAATAAAATTCAGTCCCCCATCCGGCCAACTCATACACCCTGTTTGCCAACAACTTAATATCCTCAAGAGAGGTGTTCAGCCCACGATAGAGATTAAATCGAATTCCCTTAATACCGATTTTGTTGAGTTCTAAAATTTCGGTATCTGTGGCCGACACAGGCAGCTGAGTGATGCCAACATACCCACTCCCCAAGCCTGACAAAGCCGTATCAAAATATGACTGATCATAGCCTTGAAAAGAACCCGATACAACAGCCCCACCAACAAACTCCAACGGAAAACTCTGACACTCCTCATGATATTGTTCAATAGTGTATGGATCAGGTAAGAATCCATTATTCTCTTTCAGAGGGAATTCAGGGTCGATGATATGAAAATGCGCATCAAATATTTTTTGCATACGTCCTCCACAAGTCCGAGTTATTACCGATAAATAAACATTAGTACAATTGTTGCTAAAACAGCATAGCCCATTCCCAACGGTGTCGCCTTGTACAATAAGTCATTATAGAAACGTCGCTGTTCTGCTGGATCCTCAATTCCGCTTTCACCCAAGATCAAACTTCCGCCTGTCGAAAACGGTGCTAGCGTTGTCGATTGCGCACCGATAATAATGGCAACAGCGAGCAAGCTTGGACTCCATCCCGAGCTTTGCGCAATCCCATAAATCATTGGAAACATTAACGGCGCAACGACACCTAATGTACTGCTGAAAATTGACATTACGCCCGCAATAATGCAACACAGTACCGGTACCAAAATTGAAGGGAAATGCGCAATCAACGATGCCAGCATATCAATCGTACCTGCCTTGACCGCCACACCAATCAGCATACCGACACCACTGACCAACCAAATCGTATCCCATGGGACACGCTTGAGCACTTCATCAGGTTTATCTGCAAGTTTGAGCAAATACGCAAGAATGGAGAACACAATGGCTAAAAAGCTAATGTCGATGTGTGGTGCTACTTTGGTCAGCCAATGTACATTTGGTAAAAAATTCGCAAAAGCTGGCGTAAACAATACGAGAACCATTAAAAGAATGATCAACCATAGATTTACTTTTTGCTTGGACGAAAACGGTTCCGGTTTATCCATTTCTACAGTACCCTTTTTACCAGCATGTTTCGAGGTGAAAAGCATGATCAGCAGAACAATAATTGGATAAACAAACGAAACAACAAAGATGTTAGTGACTAACGAATCGGCTTGACCTGCTAATTTAGTCTGCAAGAACAGCGATTTAAATAAAACGCCATGCGCGCTAGGCATAAAGTTAGCCCCAGAAAGTGACCCCAAACCAACCGCGAAGGACGCATGCATCCGGTTCATATCCGAGGAGCGACACAAAACCATTGCCATTGCACCCATAATTGCTACCGAGGTAAAGAAACCTGCACCCAATCCTGAAACTAACGCCGTAATAAAATACACCAGCAGTGGTAAAAAGAAATTAAATCTCCTGAATTTATAGAGTAACCAACTGGCAACCTTATTCAAGGTACCGTTCACAACTGCAAAATTAAAGAATAGAGAAACTGCAAAAATAACTAGAAATAACTGCGTCGGGAACGTGGCTAGCAAATCATCTATGGACATATTGATGACAAAACAACCGATTAGATATGCGAAAGCCAGTGCAACTAATCCCGTATTGATATTAAAGGCTTCTCCCAAATAGATAGACAGCGCAATCGCTAGAATTATCAGAATAGCATTAGTCATTTAATTCACCCCTTTGTTTACATTGAGTTATTGATTACTACGCGTTTATTTTTCTTCCGCTAAAACCTGGTTCAGGATGCCACCCATCCGAAAATAATTAATTTCGGCCGCAGAATCCAAACGCAGCGTTGCCTTAAAGTCAATAACGGTGCCGTCTACTCTTTGGGCTGTCACTAATATTGCTTGTTTGGGTAGGAGCTTCGCTGGTAGTTCAACACTGAATGTCTCTGAACCGTCCAGGCCTAGTGACTTTGCAGTTTCACCGGTTGCGTATTGCAGCGGTAATAACCCCATCATAGCCAAGTTAGAGCGATGAATCCGCTCAAAAGACTCGGCAATCACAACACTGACTCCCAGCAACTTGACCCCTTTTGCTGCCCAGTCTCTAGAGGAGCCCATTCCGTAATCTTGACCTGCCAGGATAATCAGGCCCGTGCCATCTTTTTGATATTTTTGACAAGCATCAAAAATTGGCATGACTTCTTTGGTTGGCCAATAGGTCGTAAAGCCACCTTGTTTGCCTTGCCCTAAGGCATTATTCAGACGCGTATTAGCCAAAGTCCCGCGAACCATGACATGATGATTACCACGCCGAGAACCGTAAGAGTTAAAATCTCGGCCCTTGATGTGGTGAGCCGTGAGATATTCACCGGCTGGCGTGTCTAACGGGATGACGCCGGCTGGCGAAATATGATCTGTTGTTACAGAATCGCCTAGAACAGCTATCGTCTTCAGCGCCTTGATTCTTGGCGTGACTGGTCTATTAGCGATTTGATCATCGAAGTATGGCGGATTAGCAATATAGGTCGATTCGTCTTCCCAAGCAAAGGTTTTAGATTCTGGGACATCTAATTGATTCCATTCACTACGACCATCGAAGATATCTTTATACGCTTCTTTATAGGTATCAGAGTTAATGTACTGATTTGCGTACTCGGTAATTTCTTCAGTCGTCGGCCAAATTTCTTTCAGATAGACAGCTTGCCCATCCTTGCCCTTACCAATCGGTTCTTCTTGAAGATTGATCAACATATTGCCAGCTAAAGCATAGGCCACGACTAGGATTGGCGAAGCCAAGTAATTGCCTTTGATCAATGGATGAATTCGGCTTTCAAAGTTGCGGTTACCACTCAAAACTGCTGTGCAGGCCATATCCGTCTGTTTGAGTGCTTCTTCAATTGCAGCATGAAGCGGCCCAGCGTTCCCAATGCAAGTCGTGCACCCATAGGCAACGATGTTAAAACCCAACTGTTCCAAATACGGCATTAAGCCCGTTGCTGTCAGATAGCGCGTCACAGCCTGGGATCCTGGCGCAAAAGAGGTTTTGACTTTAGGTGAAACAGTCAACCCTTTTTCAACTGCTTTTTTGGCCAACAATCCGGCACCAATCAATACCGTCGGATTCGACGTATTTGTACAACTCGTCAAAGCTGCAATCAGCACATCTCCTGCCCGTAAGGTCTCTTGATTGCCATCAAGGTCAAGCAAAACAGAATCTTGTAAGTTTTCACGGGCCATCCCAAAGCCGTGGTTACCCAGTGGTGCGGCCACGACCTGCTTAAAGTCATCTGCAGCTTGTCCCAACGCAATCCGGTCTTGAGGACGCTTAGGTCCAGCAATACTGGTCGTTACCGTGGACAAATCAAACTCTACAATCTTAGAATACTGTACTTGTGCGTCATTACGGTTTTGATAAAACAAGGCGTTGCCACGCATGTATTCAGTTGTTCGTGCAATCAATTCATTGTCTCGCCCCGTCAGTTTCAAATAAGCGATGGAACTTTCGTCAAATGGGCAATAACCGCAAGTTGATCCATACTCCGGGGCCATATTTGCCAACGTTGCACGATCCGCCACCCCTAACTGTTGATACCCAGAACCAAAGTACTCCACAAACTTACCCACTACCTGATTTTCACGTAGAACTTGGGTCATGCTCAAAGCCAGATCTGTAGCGACGACGCCAGAAGGTAATTTGCCAGTCAAATGCACGCCTATTACCTCAGGAATGGAGAAAATCGAGGGTTCTCCCAACATGCAGGCCTCAGCTTCAATCCCACCGACGCCCCAACCTAGGACCCCTAGACCGTTAATCATCGTTGTATGCGAATCGGTTCCGAACACTGAGTCTGGATATAAGGCGTTCGTCTTCCTATCGAATTGCACGACTGGTGACAAATGTTCGATGTTAATCTGGTGAATGATGCCTGTATCAGGTGGGATCGCCTGAAAATTGGTAAACGACTTTTGCGCCCACTTCAAAAGCTTGTAACGTTCGGCGTTGCGCTCATATTCTCGCTTAATATTGAATGCCATCGCGGCTGGATTACCCGCCTTATCGATTTGCACCGAATGATCAACGACCAGGTCAACTGGTATCGCTGGATTGATGCTTTCGGCTGGCTTCCCCATCTTAACAGCAGCTTCCCGCATTGATGCGAGATCAACGACACACGGCACTCCGGTATAGTCCTGCAAAATGATACGGGCGGGATAAAAATTAACAGGCGTTCCAACATTTTTCTGCCAGTTAAGCAAATGTTGAACGTCAGTCGCATTCACATCACCGTCATTCTTACGCAAGGCGTTTTCAAGTAAGATGCGAATGCTGTATGGCAACGTTTGAATCTGAATATTATCGGCAGACGCCGCAGCTTCAATAGACCAGAACTGTCCCATATCGTTCGTTTGTACAACGCTCATATAATACCTCCCCAGGCGACTTTCAACCGCATTACCACGATTTGGCGCCTGTCTTATCTCACATAAAATTTGTCAATCATTTCGACACGATCAGATTATCACAAGCAGTATTTGAATAGGGGGGTCTATGTTTTTAGATTGTTTTTCTTTATCAACGCAAATTTATAATTCAGTAATCAATTTCCTGAGATGAATACAGAATTTAAAATAATTAGAAACAGTAAAACAGCTCTTTTTAAACGCTTTATTTCAGGTAACATTACGTTTGTCGTATCTTTTTCAAATCATCTCATTAAAGCTTTTTTGAGTTCAAAGCAGACGATTTAACAGGTAATCAGCGCTTTTTATAATTTGTGGCAAGTACATTAGTAATGATATAGAACGTCCAAAAGAACGGTGACATATTTATCGTTATCATAATGGTAACCTCATATTTTCAGATGTTCTCTGAGCGTTTTTACAAACATTGTGAAACGGTATTCTTTTAAACAATAAAACAGGTGCCGGCTAAGCCATCCCGCTGACCTTTACAGTCACCAAGTCGTCTTAACCGTCACCCGTCATGTGCGTGCCTAAGTCCACGGCGAGCGTCTAGGCACTTGCGCCACCGTGCGGCCGACGCCACACCGCGTCAAGCTGTCTTAGACACCCGCCTAATGCGTGATCACTCACACTTTTTCTATACCCACTTTTACAGATTGTTGGCGACATATTCGCCGAACCCATGGGTCCCTAAAATCGTGACATCATCATCCGTCGCAAAATCAATGGTCACGTGTCGACTCTCGATAGCTTTTCCAACGCCCAAACGGATCAGATTAGCGACTTCAGGCCAACCAATATAATCGAATAACATCGCCCCACTAAGAATCAAACTAGTTGGATTCATTTTGTCTTGTCCAGCGAATTGCGGCGCCGTGCCATGGGTGGCTTCAAAAATCGCCCGACCGGTGTCGTAATTGATATTAGCCCCTGGAGCGATGCCAATACCACCAACTTGTGCCGCTAACGCATCGGAAAGATAATCCCCATTGAGATTCATGGTTGCGACCACCTCAAAGTTCTCTGGGTGTAATAGCGCTTGTTGAAAGAAGTTATCGCAAATAATGTCATCAATGATCACTTTGTTTGCCTGCTTAGCTGCTGTCAATGCCTGCTCCGCTTCAGCCTGCCCTGATTCTTTTTGGATAGTCGCATATTCTGCCATAGTAAACGTCTGCTCAGCAAAGTTTTCTTGCGCTTCCTGGTAGCCCCAACGTTTAAAGCCACCTTCCGTTTGTTTCATGATGTTGCCCTTATGGACCAACGTTACATGATGCCGCCTACGCTGAATCGCTTGTGCAATCGCTGCATGGACTAGTCGCCGGCTCCCCTCAGAAGAAACTGGCTTAATTGAAAAGGCCGCCGTATTCGGAAAACGCACTTTAGAGAGCTGATTTTGATTTGCTAACAGCGCTAACCAAGCATTGGCTTCAGGCGTGCCAGCAGCCGCTTCAATACCCGCGTAGATATCCTCAGTATTTTCCCGAAAAACGTCAATATTCACACGTTCGGGATGCACGACCGGCGCCGGTGTCCCGGTAAAATATTGCACTGGCCGATAGCACGCATACAAATCTAACATCTGGCGCAAAGTCACATTGATCGAACGATGGCCTTCGCCAACCGGTGTTGTGAAAGGTCCCTTGATTGCAACCAAATGACTTTTGAGGGTTGCGACCGTTTCTTCTGGCAACCAACTACCAGTATCCGCAAACGCCGCTTCGCCCGCTTGCAGCGGCAACCAATCTACTTGGCGCTTGCCGGCATAAGCCTTCTTCACGGCAGCATCAAAAACCAGCCGGGCGGCGGCCCAGATCTCCGGGCCGATGCCATCGCCTTGGATATACGGGATCTGTGGCTCATCTGGCGTTTGCAGGTGTCCCGCTTGCATCGTGATCGGTTGACTCATATGATTTCCTTCTTTCTCGTTGTCTTGTAACGGTACTGCCGGCAGTTAGGCTCCGCGGGTCGGGGCTGGCGATGCCATGGCGCCGGCTGCGAAGCGTTGCTTCTCCGCCTAAACCGGTTGACGACAAGCTGTCACCACTACTGGAGTTCGCAGGTCAATTGGCCCAGGGCCCGGGAGTGCGGCTGGTGGAGGCGATGAATGGCTCAGGGGTGAAATTGTTGTTGGCGGTTTACCGCCTACAACAAGCGCGGTTTTGAAGATCCACTCGAGCAAAGCGAGAGTTAGCTTCAAAA